>OMVU01000008.1 GCA_900314565.1 uncultured Eubacteriales bacterium | reverse complement strand
CACTAATCAGTACCAGTGCCGGCCGCTTCCGCGTCCGGATAATACCGGAATGAAATCCGGATAATATCGGAATGATTTCCGGATTGACAAGAATACTCAGGGCAGACACAGATACACTGGATGCGAAGATCGAACAGCAGAAAGCTGCTCTGGAGAAAGCAAAAATGAAATACGAAGCAGAGAAAGAAACGCTTGCCGGGCTGATCAAACTCCGCAACGAGATGAGGAAGGAAGAGCTGATGGAAGCCGTTATAAAAAGTGATCACTCTTACGCGGAGATCTTAGCGTTTATCAAGGGGGAGGCAGAAGCAGAATGATAAAGTATAAAGCATCTCAGCGGCGCGTAGACCTGTATGATATCGGGGATGGACTAACGCTCATGAATATCATAGTGAAAAATGATGAAGGGAAAATGCAGGAAATCCATTCCTATATCGGTCAGGAAGGACATATTTTTTCATGTGTGGGCCACACAGAAGGGTTAGACGAACCGGGAGTCATCTTCAGCTATACGAGCTATGTACGAATGTTGGAAGCGAATCTGCCGACCTTGCGGAACTTTTTCTATTCGAATATCGGATATACCGGATAAAAAACTGCCGGCTGTCAATCTTGCAAAAGACTGATGGCCGGCAACAGTGACCTTTTGAGTGTCAAAAATACTGGAAGTTAAGATGATGAGTACGAGCCAGACACCAGGGGAAGTGACCTGCAGGTAATCGTTCAGTGATTCGGGGGATTCTATTTTTTCCAGATTTTTCTTTCTAAACAGCGATGTACTTTTATCGTCCAATTTAAAGAAACCTCCATAGAGAAAAAGCTTTTATGATTTTGAATTAAGTGCGTGTCTCGCGAATGAAGCCATGAGGAAAAATACGATGAAGAATAAACGACTATCTTAAGGAATTTTATTATAACATAAATGGCAAGCCCGTTCGATTTTTCTTTTTGATCGCTGAAATATGTTTTATACTATTCTTTACAGCGGGCTGTCCGGATAACAAGGCAAGAGTGTTTACATATGCCGACTGTGGTAGGAGCAGTATTCGGGTACATTGGCTGTGCTTTAGGAAAACTCTTTGTGATTCCGACTATACTTTAGTGAGGATATCTGGAAAGATATGGAGAAAACGTATTCATTCGAAGAATTGCTTTCTGAGCGGGGATATATTGTCTATACCTGCAAGGGCACGAGTATGATGCCGCTTCTGCGTCAGCATCGGGATATCATAGAAATTCGTCCAAAAGGGGATGAGAGATGTGAGAAGTACGATGTGGTATTATACAAGCGAGGAAATAAATATGTTCTGCACAGGATTCTTCGTGTCCTTCCGGATGGGTACATTATAGCCGGAGATAATAATACAATCCTTGAGTACGATATTAAGGACGAGGAGATCATCGGGAAGATGGTCCGTCTGGTGCGTGACGGCAAAGAGATCTGGATGACCGATCAGAAGTATCTGCTGTATGTTCATCTCTGGTGTGATTTCTATCCGGTGCGAATGTTTCTATTGAGGGTAAAGCGAAAGTTGTGGAGAATCGGATCCCGCCTCAAACGAAGAATGTTTTCCAGATAGGCTGACGGGATAGCACAGGGAAGTATGAATGGGCAAACAAAGGAAGTAAGGAAAAGTACTGAGAAGAGGAACGCATGGAAGAAAAGAAATATGAAGGAAGATTTCATTCCGATTTCTTGAATACAATGGTCGGCCGTCTGAATGACGGAACCTTTACCGAAATCATCGATGACTGGAAGTGGATCTTCGGGTACAGCGCCCGCTATAAGGGCGCAATCTTTTTTTATGTACTGCTGGGCATCTTCAGCTCAACGATGGGGCTGGCGGGTTCTATCATCAGCAAGTATCTGATCGATATCGTGACAGGATATCAGACGGATAAACTCCTGATGCTCGTCGTACTCATGGTGTCAAGCTCTGTGTTTGGCCTTGTCACGAGAAGCCTAATCAGTCGGATTTCCGCAAAGATATCAATCTACATTTACAATGATATCCAGTCGGATATCTTCGACAAGGTGATTGATGCGGACTGGATGGCTCTCAGCAAATATTCAAACGGTGATATTCTGAACCGCTTCAGCGTAGATATCACGACGGTTGCCAACAATGCGGTCAGCTGGCTGCCTACCATCATCATAGCAGGCTATAATTTTCTGGCGACTTTTGCGGTTCTCTGGCATTATGACCCGGTCATGGCACTGATTGCATTTATCAGTGCACCGTTTATGCTGATTTCCTCCAGATTTATTATAAAAAAGCAACGAGAATATGGAAAAAAGACGAGAGAAGTTGCTAGTAAGATGATGAGCTTCCAGTCCGAGACTTTCTATAATATTGATACGATCAAATCTTTCGGTATCACCAGACAATATAGCAAGAAGATGAGGGAGCGGCAGGAGGAGTATAGAGAAGTCTCACTGAATTATAATAAATTTACAATTGCGACGAATATCTTTATGTCTGTTTTGGGATTTTTTGTTCAGATGATTTCGTTTTTCTATTGTCTTTTTCTGTTATGGAATCATAGAATAACTTATGGTACGATGACTTTATTCCTGCAGCAGAGAAGCTCGCTATCTTCTGCGTTCAATAATGCGGTCTCTATTATCCCAAATTTTCTATCCAGTTCTGTTTCAGCCCACAGAATTCGGGAACTTGTGGAGCTGCCCAAGGAAGTCCATGTTCCTGAGAGCACTAAACTGGATCAATATGCGCAGGAGGGCTTCCGAGTCGAAATGGATGACGTTGACTTCTCCTATGAGGAGGATCAACGGGTGATATCGGACTCCTCCTTTGAAGCAAATCCGGGAGAAATTGTCGCGCTGGTCGGACCGTCCGGTGAGGGAAAGACGACTATGATTCGGCTGCTATTAGGACTGATTCGTCCGGATGAGGGGTTTGTGAGAATCCTTGCAAACGGTTATAACGACATCTTTATCGATGCGAATGCGGAGTCCAGATATCTGTTTGCATATGTGCCGCAGGGCAATACGATGATTGCAGGAACAATTGCCGAGAACCTAAGGATGGTGAAGGAAGAAGCAACGGATGAAGAAATCATTGAGGCGCTGAAGACAGCCTGTGCATGGGATTTTGTGAAGAAGATGAAGGAAGGAATCAATGCCCCTGTGCGGGAAAGAGGAAAAGGTCTGTCGGAAGGGCAGGCGCAGCGAGTGGCGATTGCCAGAGCGATTCTGAGAGATTCTCCGGTGTTGCTGCTTGATGAGGCGACGTCGGCCCTTGATGTGACGACCGAGAGGAAGGTGCTGAAGAACATCATCAAGAACCATCCGAATAAGACCTGTATTGTGACGACGCACCGGCCATCCGTTCTGAATATGTGTGAGCGGGTCTACAGGGTCATGGAAACGAAAGTGACGGAACTTACAGAGGAAGAATCGGCGCGGATGGCGATGGACTTTTGAGTAGATATATAGATGAGGAGATCATGTGTTTTGAAGAATGAGAAGAGGACAGAGAGAAAAGCCGCTCAGGATTTTATATATCTGACTGCATGTATGCTCAATGCTGCGGCTCCGGACAGGAGCCGGCTTGATAAAATGGATTTATCAGAAGTATACAGGATGGCTAAGAGGCATATGCTTGCTTCGGCTATTTATATGTCATTTGAACAGGCAGGTTGTTTAGAATATATGGATGAAGAGCTTGCCTCTGAATGGGTCATGTACACAGATGCAGTAATCCGGAAGAACATTCTTATGGATGTGGAGCGGAAACATATTATTGATCGTTTTGAGAAGGAAGGTATCTGGTATGCATTGCTTAAGGGATGCATCATAACGGATTTTTATCCTGATTTTGGGATGCGTGAAATGGGGGATAATGACATTCTTTTCGACGCAACTTATCGGGAGAAAGTGCATGATATTATGTACGAGAGGGGATATCATGTCACAGAATATAAAGAATCAAATCATGATGTTTATGTGAAAGAACCGGCATATATTTTTGAGATGCATACGGATTTAATGAGCAGACTGGCTCTACCTGAGTTTTATGCATATTTCGCTGATATCAGTGGCCGCTTGATCAGGAGTACGGATAAACAATATGAGTGTCATTTTTCGAACGAAGATTTTTATATTTACTTTATTGTTCATGCGTACAAGCACTATGAATATAACGGTGGAACCGGCCTTCGGACGCTTGCGGATGTATATTTGCTGAACAGACGACTTGAAATGGACAGGCGGTATCTGGATAGGGAATTTCAGAAGCTTCGTGTTACTAAATTTGAACGGGAACTGGCGCATCTTGCAGAGAAGGTTTTTAGTGAACCTGAAATAGTATATCACTCGACTTTGAATACGGGGCTGACATACTCTGAGAGACAGATGCTCGAGTATATTCTGGGCTCTGGTGTATTTGGGACAAGAAATAATAGCATGAGAAAACGGTTAGTGAGAGATGGGGGCAGGGAGGATATCCAATTTAAGACGAGGGTTATATATATCCTGCATCGCATCTATCCTAAGGGACAAGGATTTCGGGAAGCTTATCCGTTCTTCTACAGGCATGTATGGGCCTATGTATTCCTGCCCGTATATCGGCTGGCTCGGAGAGGAAATATAAAAAGATTTATCCGGGAAGCGATGTTGGCTTTTAAGACCCGATGAATTCGAGAATGCGTCACAAATGAAGCTGCGGCTATACGAAAGGTTTTCAATAAAACAGTTTAAGAAAAATATAAACATAAGAAAATCAACTTCATTTATGGTAAAATAAAAAGAGCGTGCTTTAAAACACATACATTTTTTGCGTATATATTCCAATATCAGTTATATTCAGCCGCCGTTTTCCCGGCGGCCATCTGTATATCCTCCTTGCTTCCGGCTGACCCGTCAGCAAGGAAAACAATCTGTTATCCGACTTGGTATGAAAGCCGGTATGGATATTGATCCGGTTGTTCGGTTTGATCGCATGTCAGCTGATGCTGGCTCGGATCCCGCGCCAAGTCTCGCCAGCGAGATTTGAAACCCAGTGAAGAGGAAAAACGATGAATGTTTCAATAATTATCCCTGTACATAACAGCGAAAAGTACCTGGAAGAATGCGTAAATTCCGTCCTTCCGGGAATGAATGAAGACGATGAGATTATTCTGGTAGAAAACGGTTCCTCTGACAGCTCCTGGGACATGTGCCAAAATTATTCGTCACAGTACCCTAATATCAAAGCCGTAAGCCTTGATGCAGCAGGGGTATCTATAGCGAGAAATAAAGGAATTGCGCTGGCAGAATGCGAGTGGATCCATTTTCTTGATTCTGATGATGTGATGGATCCCGGGTTTCTGCCTGTAGCCCACAGGATAGAGACGGACGCGGATATTGTCTTATTTCAATATCGCTTTCTTGGCGAAGGAGACGGGGTATCTCTGGGAGAGGATGATCCGCTTGAGGTCAGGAATGTTGATCCGGATCTCCTGAAACACGCAGTTCTCCAGTATGCGAAATATCAGAACGCTGTCCGGGAGGAGGCGGGACTTGACAATGTGACCATATGGAGCGCCTGTGCCAAACTGATCAGACGTGAACTGGTCAAAAAGAACAGGATCCATTTTCCGGAGAAGCTCTGCCTGAGCGAAGACACAGCATTTTCGCTTCAGCTCTATTGCTGCGCGGAGAAGGTGGAGAGAGTGGAGCAGAATGCATTTTTCTATCGAAGGACGGAGTCCTCTGCTTCCAGGATCATTCATCCGAAGACGCTTGTAAACAATCAATACCTGCGGAAATGGGTGGTTTATTACACAAGGAAGAAAGGCTGCTATGAGGAACTGAGCAGGGAAATTTCCGGTTTTCTCTGCAGAAAATTTGTGGAAGAATGCCTCTTTCTGAGAGGAGCGGATATGCCTTGCGAAGAGAAGCTGCAGTATATCAAAGAGAATGCTTCGGCACCATTTATGAAGAGAGCTTTGAGGGAAGCAGGATATCGGTATCTTATAGCAGGGAAGAGAAATACTCTTCGGTATGTTCCGTTCCTGTGGCTTCTGAAGAGAAAGCTGTACAGGATGATATTAGTGAAGCAGAGTTGATCGGATATGGCATTTACTAAAAAGTTCGTGTTCCTGGCCATCAATTTTATCTTTATGACCTGGATCATGTTCAGCACAACAGATTTTGCTCTGGGAAGCATGGGAGCAAAATTCAAGTATGTATTCATATTATTCTGTCTTCTGGATATCGTCACACGGAAGAAGATGCCCTGCAGATGGAATGTACTGGCAGTGTTTGCGCTGCTGACTTTGCATACGCTGCTCTGGCGTTATGTATTTGTCAACTACACCGTCCTGTCGTGGACTATGGAACATACGAAGACCATGCTGCTCTATCTGGTGGTGTTTTTCTGCGCTGCTATGGAAGTGATTCATTATGAATGCGTGGAAGAGTATGCAGTGTCGTCAGGAATCGGGCTTTTGCTGGTTCTTTTTGTACAGGTCTTTACCCATACCGATCAGCTGATTCTGAATCCGGCCCTTGCTGTGCATTCTTTTTTTCAGCATGATATCATGCGGGCTTCGTTCGGCTTCATGAACACGAATTTTGCGGGGAACAGCTGTTTTCTGACCTTATGCATGATGTTCATGGTATATCTGTATCATTCCCGGAATAAACTGTTCAATTCCCGTGTGAAGATCCTGATCATGATCGCTACGATCTTTGTTCTGTATATCATGCTCTCACTCTCCTCCAGAACACCGATGATCTGTGCTGCCGCCTTTGTCTGCGGTTCGATGATCATAAGAACAAATGAAAAGTACAATTTTACGGATGATTCATCGAAAATTCTGAAGAGAACTGGAATCGGGTTCCTTCTTTGTTTTTTGGGTTTTGCTCTTGTGACGGATCTGTGGGGACAGATATGGGATTCCTCGAACAGAAGTCTCAATGTCACGGAGAATGTTCATTGGATCCCTATTCTCGGTACGATCTGGACCGGCATGGGGTATGTAGACAACAGTGCATTTATTACCAACGAGGCAAATAACTGGATCAGTGCATTCGGTGTATATACGTCTTCGCTGGATATGAATTATCTGTACCTGTACTGTACGACAGGAAGACTCGGCGTTGCCATGTATGTCTGTGTACTGGTCATAATCGGCATCAGCCTTTTCCTGAACAGAAAGCAGAAGTACGGACTGAATTATCTTGTCATTTACGGGGTCATACTCTTTTACGCGATCTGGGAAACAGTGCTGTTCACGCCCCGGTTCTGGGCAATGATGGTCCCCTATGTTATTCTGCTCTATGGGGCGAATAACCGGCAGACGAAAACAGAGGATGACAAAGGTATAAAATCGGTTCAGGAGTCGGCGGCGAAGCGGAAGGCTGACAGCCGCCGGTAAAAAATGTTGATGCGAGGTTCGCAGCGGATGAAAATCATAAGGCTTTGTGTTCTGGCTTTACTTGTTTTGACGATAGCCGGTTCAGCGGCCAATGCGGTCCTGAACAGGAACAGCGGCGGGGAAGCGCCTGTTATAAAGAGCGAAAAAGATAAACTCTCGGTTCCCTGCGAATATACTGCTTCGGATCTCCTTAAGGGGCTGACTGCCTCTGACGAGGAGGACGGAGATCTTACGGACAGGATCATGATCGGGAATTTCTCCGGGTTCAAAAGCAGGGGAGTGGCAGATCTCGAATATGTGGTATTCGACAGCGATGGAAACCGGGATGCATGTACGAGAGAAGTCCAATTCAATGACTATAAGCCTCCGCGGATAATATTTGACAGTCCCTGTGTCTTTTTCGCGAGATCATCTGCAAGCGGTGATCTGAAACAGAATACGAGAGCATACGACATGCTGGACGGGGATGTGACAAAGCGCGTAAGGATCACGGAGACAGATGCGGATTTTAAGGTGCCGGGAAAATATACATTCTCGGTGTATGTTTTTAACAGCTTCGGCGATGAAGTCAATATGGAGTTCCCTGTGCACATATTGGATCCTGCCCGGAAGGGAAATACAGTTTCACTCGCAGCCGCTATAGAATATCTGAGTAAGGGAGCATCGTTCGACCCTGAAGATTACTTCGTCGGGGTCACGAATGATAATACGGGTTCGCCCGTTTCCCCGGACTTATATACGCTGAATATAGATTCTGACGTAGACAGTTCAAAGGCGGGGATGTATGAAGTCCATTATTCTGCCGCATCTTCAGATGGATCGATTCTGGCGGAAACATGGATGATCGTCGTTGTTGGAGAGTAGGGAGGTTAATGTGTATGTTCAATGACTTTCGGTGGGGAGGGATCAGTGTCCGGGGACTTATCCGGACTTTGCTGCCGGATGTCTGGATGGTGATCGCAGCTATGATCATTACGTATCTTGCGATCGGAATTGTCGGTCCCCTGGCATATACACCTGAATATGAAGTGAACACTATTGTTGCAGTTTATCCTGATAATAAACTTTCTGCTGCGGATTCTTCAAGCGAGAGAATAGATGCTGCGGTTGCTGCCAACGGAGTGCTGGGAAGTTCGGCATTTCGGGAAGGCCTTGAAGAACTGCTGGGCGAATCCGAGGATCGTACCTTCGAAAACTTCTGTGTGAGCAATACGAATCTGGTATCTATTACAGTAAGGAGCTCTTCCGCACAGGATGCTTACAATTCGATCCACACGTTAATTGATTATTATAACGAAATGGCCGGCCGTCTGACAGGAAATGGGGTAATAGAGATCGTGGTGCAGCCGAAGATCCCGGAAGAGCCTTCAAATTCTCCCCTGCTTCTTAACTACAGGCTGCTGCTCACACTTTTTATGGGATTTGCCACGGGCGCTTTTCTTGTCTTCCTGTATATGATACGGAAAACATATAAAACAGCGGGCGCTGTCCAGAGACAGTATAAAGACGCAAGGTTCTTCCTGATTCCGGGGGCACCGACGGGTAAGTTCGGATTTGCCGGAAGAAGACAGAAAAGGAAAGCGCTGCGGCAGAATGCACTCGGGATTACAGCGGAGGAGCTTCGGCAGATGCTTCATGCATTAGGCGGAAAGTCAATTCTGGTCAGTTCAAGCGCAAAGGGGGAGGGAACTGCGGAATTTGCCTGTGAGCTTGCCGAAGAGCTGGAATCTTCAGGCAGATCCGTTCTTCTTCTTGAGGCGGATTTTGATACTGCCGGTCTCACAAAGAAGCTTGAGAAAGAAGGAAATCTTCCGGAACAGGGGATCCTGGATGTTCTCCTGGGGCGATGTTCCGTAAAGGATGTGTGTGTCAGGCACAACGAAAAAAATATACTGACTGCGTATGCGGGGCTTTGGAATGCGCATGAGGACAGTCAGTTTTCTTATACCCCTGAAGATGCGGAAAGGGTCATGGAAGAGGCCGGGAGCCTCGCGGATATTGTTCTGGTGGACAGCGGTGTCTGGGGCGGTGCCGGGGATGGGAAAATCTGGAATTCGTTTTCTGATTTTTCACTGGCTCTCTGCGCACCGGACAGAGCTGAATTTTTTGCGGAAGATCAGCTGATCGCCGATCTGTCGAACGGTCCGTCCGATTTTGCGGGGATGGTTCTCAATGGATTCTGAGACGCGGCGGTCTGAAGAAGGAACTACTGATTATTAGGATGGATTGATAGGACGAATGGATAGAACGGACGAGCAGCAGGCTGTTGTAGATAAAAAAGATTATATCGATATAATGGCTTTTCTGCGGGCGTTCCTGCGTAGTACCCGCAGATATCTGCCGTTTGCGCTTGCCCTCATCATTTTTATGACAGTCTGTGTGACGGGCGGCATGGCGGTACTCTCAAAGAAGATCGTAAAAAAAACATATGTTGCAAAAGAGACCTTTGCGATCGGCGTTCTGCTGTCAGATTCCATCGAGTATAATTATGTGCTTAATGGACTCGGATGGAATAAGGGCGCTACTTTGTCTGCAGTTACCAACGCTTTGTCAGGCCTCATGGGCAGCGAGTATATGAATCAGCGCATCAGGGAGGAAATGGGACTTGAACCTGATGATGAGATGAACGGGACGATCAGTACGGAAGTGACGTATGCGACGAATCTGATCAGAATAAGTGTCACTTCAGATTCGAAAGAGGACGCAGAGGCTATTCGGGAAGCGATATTTGCATGCTTCAGGGAAGCATTTTTTCCGGTCATGGGCTATGTTGAACTGGATGTCATCAATACGGAGACCGAAGAAATTCCTTCTTCTTTGGGATTTCTGGCATCTCCGGTCGTCTGGATCGCCCTGGGAATTTTTCTTGGCACCTTTATGTATCTGGGACTTATTTTCTGCTATGCGCTTTTATGGTCAAATCTTGAGACACCGGAGGATGTTTCGGACATCATGCAGATACCCTGCCTGGCACAGCTTCCTGTCAAAAAGAAAAAGAAGAGTGATTCTGATTATAAGAAGGCATTTGTCGGTATGAGACGAAGGATACTGGAGGAGATAGAGAAGCGGAAGATCAAAGTCCTCCTTTTGGAGGGAATAAATAATAAAAAGGTGCAGTCCGACATTGCGCTTGAACTGCAGTCAGAACTTCGTGGACAGGGAAAGAATGCAGCTCTGACGGTCTTTGATGACAACGAGGAAACATTGACAGCGGAGAATGTGCAGAAAACGCTGGATGAGCATCTTTCCGAGGCAGATATTGTATTGATTGACGGTCCGCTGTACGGCAGATCTGCAGCGCCGCTGATCCTGGCGGATTGCGCCGATGCCGTGATCTATATGATCGAACAGGGAAATGCTCCGCCGCAGAAGGTAAAGGATATGCTTCAGTCGCTGCAGTATGCGCGGGCGGAGTCGATTGGCTATGTGATCGACAGCTGCACTTATATTCAGTAAAGTCACCGCTTTGACAGGCCGGGATGGTACCGGGTTCAGGAAAGGGAATCAGTGATGAGTCAGGAAATGGGGAGAACAGAAAAAAGCGTTCGCAATATGAAGTTCGCGATGATTGCACAGGCTGTGACAATGATTCTGACCTTCGTGTCAAAGCCTGTCATCATCCACCTTGTCGGAATTGAAGCGCATTCTATCAACAGCCTGTTCACGCAGGTCATCTCCGCAATCTCTCTTGCCGAGATGGGCGTCGGTTCGGCCATCGTCTATAATCTGTATAAACCTCTGGCTGAAGGGGATCATAAAAAAGTCTCAGAGCTCATGAATCTGTTCAGGACCGCCTATCTGGCCATCGGGGTGGCGACGATGGTGATCGGAGCTGCCTTGACGCCTTTTCTGCATTTTCTGATCAAGGGAATCGATAAATACGATTTTACCTATATACGGATAGCTTATCTGATGTTCGTATTTCAAAGCGCAACATCCTATCTCTTTTCCTATAAGGCGTCTCTTCTCGAGGCAGATCAGAATGCGTATCTGTACACTATCGTCTCTACGATATCCAGGGTCATCGGTACTGTGGTCGCGCTCGTCATGCTGGCAATTACCAGAGAGTATCTTGTTTATCTCGGTGTAAATATCGCCCAGTCGATCGCTTCGAATTTCTATGCGTCCAGGGTAGCGGATAAGACGTATCCGTACTTAAACAAAAAGGACAAACTATCCCGGGAGGATCGGAGGTCTGTCTTCGCAAATATAAAGAATCTCTTTATCATGCTCTTCGCGGGCAAAGTGGTCGACTCTACAGATAATATGCTGATCTCTGCGCTCGTTAATACGATCATATCCGGAATCTATGCCAATTATATAACTGTGACAGCGATTTTTAAGCAGCTCTCAGCCAAGCTGATGTCCGCGACGACAGCGAGTATGGCAAATCTTTTCGTGACTGAGGATGATGAGAAAAAGATCACGAATTTGAACAGGATGACATTCATTTTCTACGTGTATGCGAGTTTCGCATCAGTCGGGACATATGTCTGCATCCAGCCTTTCGTTAAGATGTGGATCGGCAATCTGTATCTTCTTGAAATGTCTGAGATTGCCATGATCTGTATTCTCTGTTTTGTATCGATCGTATTTGAACCCCTGAAAAATGCCATGTTCCTGACAGGAGACTTTGTTGTCGGACGTAATATTTCCTTTATAAGCGCCATGACGAATCTGATCGTCTCGATCGTTCTCGGAAGACAGATCGGTCTTCTCGGTATTTTATGCGGAACGATGTGCACATACCTTATTGAGGTCGTTGCGAAGACATATTTTCTGTTCAGGGATTATTTTAAGACCAGTGCGGCCGGTTATGCGCTTATGTGGGTAAAGATGTCCCTGGTCTTTGCGGGCGAGATGGTGGCCATGCATTATATCGATGAAGCGATCGACCTTCCGGTCCTGCCGGAGTTTCTGGTTCAGGGAATCATTTCTGTTGTGATCACTGCAGTTGTCATAACATTGGTATTTGGCAGAACGGAACCATATCATTTCACGGTCTGGTTTGCGAAAGATTCTTTTGGTAAGGTTCTCAGGAAAATCGGCTTATCGAAGGGAGCATGATGCTTTCACCGTTATTTGATAAGCAGAGACAGATAGGAGGAAACAAGTTGAAGATACTTCTGGTAAATAAGTTCCATTATGTCAAGGGCGGCTCAGAGACATACTATTTTTCGCTTGGGGATCTCTTAAGGAAAAGAGGGCATGAGGTCATCTGGTTCTCGATGAAAGATGAACGGAATGTTCCGTGCGATCAGGAAAAATACTTCGTGGAAAATGTCGACTTCAATGCCTCCGGAAATCCGATGCAGCTTGCGAAGGCGTCTGCGCATCTGCTCTATTCGACAGAGGCGGCGAGAAAATTCGCGAAGCTTCTTGACGAAGAGAAACCGGATATTATTCATCTGAATATTTTCCAGAGCCAGCTTACCGGATCGATCGTGGAAGTCGCTCACAAAAAGCATATTCCGATCGTATATACTGCACATGATCTGAAATCGGTCTGTCCGAATTATCTGATGATGCATCACAGGCAGGTCTGTGAGGACTGTCTTGACGGTCATTACTGGCACTGCGCGAGGAACGGCTGTATGAAGGGGTCGAAAGCCAAAAGCATTCTCGCTTCCATGGAAGCCTATGTATATAAGTTCCGTAAGATCTACGGGAAGATCGACTATGTGATCACACCTTCCGATTTTTACAGGAGGAAGATCACGGAAGCCGGCGTCTTTAAGTGCCCGGTGGAATACGCCAGAAATTTCCTGCCTGAAGGAACGGTTTATAAGGCCGGAGGACGCGGAGAGTATTTCCTTTATTTCGGCAGACTGAGCAGGGAAAAAGGAATTCTCACACTGGTCAGGGCTTTCAGCAGATCAAAGGTCAGTCAGAAGCTCTATATTGTCGGATCGGGACCGGAAGAGGAGCGCATCAGGAAGCTCGTCGCAAAACTCGGACAGGAGGACAGGATCCTTCTGCTCGGTTTCAAGAGCGGGGATAAGCTTAAGGAAATCGTAGCCAATTCTCTGTGTGTCTGTCTGCCGAGCGAATGGTATGAGAACGGCCCGTACAGCATCATGGAGGCTCAGGCCATGGGCCGCCCGGTGATCGTCTCGCAGAACGGCGGTCTTCCCGAACTCGTGGAAGATGGCCGTACAGGCTATATTGCGCAGGCAGGCGATGCGGCGGATCTTAGAGACAAGATCCGGAAGATGGCTGTATCCTCAATGGATAATGCGTATATAGCGGAGAAGGCTTCCGGCGTATTTTCTGCGGATGGGTACGCAGATTATGTTCTGGATGTTTACGGGAAGCTCGTCAGATAAATAAGGTAAACGCGCAGGCAGGCAGCACATCGGATCGCGGGTATCCGCATGAATGAGTGCTGCGCAAAGAGCGTGTTCATTGCGAGAACGTGGAGGAAAAATATGATTCCCAAAGTAATTCATTTCTGCTGGTTCGGAGGAAATGAACTTCCGGACAGTACAAAGAGATATATCGGGACCTGGAGAAAAAATCTTCCTGACTACAGGATCATAAAGTGGTCTGAGAAGAATTTTGATGTCTCATCGGCGCCTGCCTATGTGCAGGAAGCTTATCAGGCAGGGAAGTATGCCTTTGTTTCCGATTATGTAAGGATACAGGCTCTTCAGAAATACGGCGGAATCTATTTTGATACGGATGTGGAGGTCGTCAAGCCCATTAACGAATATCTTGAGGGGCGTTCAATGGTTCTCGGGTTTGAGAGCGACAGGTCTCTGACGACGGCATTTATCGCCTGCGAAAAAGGACATCCGTTTATTGACGAATTTGAGAAGAAGTATCACGAAAGAAAGTTCATTCAGGAAGACGGCAGTATGGATCTGACTCCGATCAATGTGGGCTTCAGCGCCCAGGCGGAGGAATGGGGGCTGGATCTTTCAAGGAATGCTTTCCAGGAGATCGGAGACGGGATCGCTGTCTATCCGATCGAGTACTTTGCCGCATTCGACGTGAAGAACTGGCATGAGAAGGTCACCCCGAATTCGTGCACGATCCATCACATGGATGCAAGCTGGGTCGAGAAGAAGCTGTCCGTTCATATTGTCGTGATCAGAGGGCTTCAGAAGGCACTTGGATATAACAGGTATGACAGGCTGCGCGGATTTGTCGGAAGGCTGAAGGGCGGAAAGTAAGAAACCTGTGTGTTTCTTTTTTCGGGAAAAACAGCAGAGGAAGGTCAGTACACTCTGAATGAGAATGGAGGCGTGTGGAAGTATGCCTAAAAGAGTAGTAAAGAAATATAATCAGAAGCAGATGCTTGCCATAAAGGCCAGGATCGTTGCGATGAGCGGCAGGAAGAGATCGAAATTTCTTGCAGACAGCTGCATGTTCGCGGGATTCGGCGAGAACGTATACTGGTATTCCAGATCGATTCCGGAAGAGCCGTATATGGTGAAGCTGCATAATAATATCGTGATCGCTGCCAGGGTCAATTTCATCACACACGACGTGATCAATGATATGCTGTCGAGAAAGATCGGAGTCGAGCTCGGTACGGAGTTCGCTGAGTATCATATGGGAACGATCGAGATTTTCGATAATGTAGCCATAGGGTCCGACGTGACCATCATGTATAATACGAAGATCGGCCCGAATGCGATCGTGGCAGCGGGCAGTGTTGTGACGAAAGACGTCCCGGAAGGTGCGATTGTTGGAGGAAATCCGGCAAGAGTGATCGGAAAGGTCGATGATCTGATCGAGAAGAGAAAAAAGCTGAAAGACATGCCGATGGACCGTGACGAGCTGGATAAAATCATGAATTATTTCTGGAAATGATTGGCAGGCGTTCTTCGGAGACGCCTTTCAGGCAGCAAGAGGAAAGGTACCGGCGCAGAGAATTACATCTGCAGCCGTAGTGAGGGAGATGTGGATGAAAAAATCCTGGGTCATCAGATATCTTACGGTTTGCCTTCTCCTTGCCCTTCTTACTTCCTGTGGAGGAAAATCGGGAGCTGATCAGAACGGAAAAGAAGAGCATACCGAGGAAGAGAGTACACAGAGTCCGGGCCGGGATGAGGCGGATCCGGATCAGGGATATGCGGTAATTGTTTCGGCCGCCCCTTCGGAGACGGAAATCACGGCGGCGGACATGCTCTCACAGTATCTTTCGCAGCTTCTTGGAGAAGATTGTCCGCGTATTGATGAGAACCAGCCCTTCAACGGATACGGTTTTTATATCGGAAAGACCGCTGCCTTTGACACCTCAGAGGTCGACGGCAAAACGAACGGCTCGTATTTTCTCACTCCGTTCGACAAAGGCCTTGCCATCTACGGCGCCGGGTCGAGAGGAACGATTTACGGTGTCTGCGGATTTCTCATGGATTACTGCGGCTACAGGTTTTTTTCGGTCTATACGGGAATGTCATCCTCTGCGGATACGGTCAGCCTCCCTGAAGAGAAAGTTCAGTACGACCCGTATTTTGAATTTACGGACACGGACTGGCGAAGTCCCTGGGATCCGCTCTATTCCATGATGAACGGGCTGAACAGCGGATCGCACCGGAATCTTACTGGCGCGCAGGGAGGAGACATAGATTACCTGGGAAACTTCTGCCATACACTTTCTACTGAGTTCTGTTCAAGGGATAAATATTTTGCGGACCATCCGGAGTATTTTGCCCTGCATGACGGGAAGAGAGTGCCGGATCAGCTCTGTCTTACGAACGAGGACGTTTATGACATCGTGCGGTCGGAGGTCTTTCAGCTTCTGGAAGAGAAGCGGGATCCGAATGCAGCCCTTCAGATCGTCTCCCTGTCACAGGCCGACAATCAGAGTTTTTGTGAATGTGAGCAGTGCAGTGCGCTGGATAATGCCAGCGGTTCACATGCCGGCTCTATTCTTTCATTTGTCAACCGGATCGCGAAAGAGGTGAAGGAAAAAGGGTATGATAATATAGCGATCGATACCTTTGCCTATAAGTATTCGAGGAAGGCTCCGAAGAATATTGTTCCGGAAGAGAATGTCATCGTGAGATACTGCACGATTGAAGGGTGCTACAGCCACGCGCTGAATGATCCGGACTGCCCTGAGAATGCTGCTCTCGCTGCGGATCTTAAAGAGTGGTGCGCGATCTGCGACAGAATGTATATATGGGATTACGCGACGAACTATTCCTTTACCATCGGAATTTTCCCTGACTTTGACGTGCTCCAGAAAAATATTCAGTATTTTTACGAGATGGGCATGAAAGGAGTTTTTGAGGAGGGAAACTATTACATAGATCAATGTGATGCCGAATTCGGTGAGCTCAGGGCTTATCTTATCGCAAGGCTTCTGCGCGATCCGTATTGTGATGTGGATCAGGAAATGCAGATGTTCTGCGATAATTATTACGGAGCCGGAGGCCGGTACGTGAAGGCTGCCATAGAGGCAATTCATGACAGGAAAAAGGATTCATATTTCTCGATCTATCACAAGATGGTAAATTGCTTTTCCATCAGTCAGGAGGAAGCGGATGAGATCGACAAATACTGGGATCTTGCAAGGGAATCCTGTGAGAACGAGCGTACTTTGAACGCTGTTGTCCGGAGCGAACTGTCCTGGAGATACGTAAAGGCGATGCTGCGGCTGAGTGAGTTTTCCGGGACGGCGGAAGAGCGGAGAGCAGAGAAAGAGAAGTTATATAACGATCTGGTCGCACACGGCGTTACAAGGTTCAGCGAGTGGGAGATGCTGTCTGAGAAGATAATCGATCACGAGGAGATGGAGTGATCCGGAGCAGCCTTCGATTTCCTTTGCCGAACAGGATATCCGGGCTGCTTCTCTTTTGTGCATTACTAAAGGAACGATTATTCAGGAGAAGAACAAATTGAACACCATTCTTCAGCTTGCAAAAAATGATATCCGGTCCCGCTACTCGAACTCCCTGCTGGGGATCGTGTGGGCCTTTGTGATGCCTCTCGTCACGATCCTGGTCTTCTGGTACGTATTTCAGAGGGGCTTCAAGAATCTGCCGGTCGGCGACGCCCCTTATATCCTCTGGTTCTCCGCAGCCTACATCCCGTGGATCTTCTTTGTGGATGTGGTCACGCAGGGATGCAATTGTCTGGTGGAATACAGCTTTCTCGTGAAAAAGATAAAGTTCGACGTCGGCCGCATTCCGATCATCAAGGTGCTGTCGGCGCTTTTTGTGCATGCCTTTTTTGTGGTCTTTCTTCTTGTGATGTTCCTGGTCTACGGCTACGGACTTACCCCGTATGCCCTTCAGATCATATATTACTCTTTTTCTGTCTGCGCACTTGGCCTCGGGCTTACGTGGCTTCTCGCAGCAGTCACTGTATTTTTCAAAGATATGAATGCCCTCGTAAATGTATTGATCCAGATCGGTTTCTGGATCACTCCGATCCTGTGGAATGAGGATACGATGGTCGATCTTTCGGTCCGGAAAGTCCTCTCGGTCAACCCGATGCATTATATTGTGAACGGCTATCGGGACAGCATGATCTTTCACAGGTGGTTCTGGGAGAATCCGGGAGAGACAATTACGTTCTGGGTCATAACTCTCCTGATCTGGATCCTCGGGCGGGTCGTCTTCAGGAGGCTCAGCCCGTTCTTTGCGGATGAGGTGTAATGGATGGGATCTTTCAGGAGGCTCAGTCTGTTCTTTGCGGATGAGATGTAATGAATGGGAACTTTCAGAAAACACAGCTTCTTCTTTTCGGATGAGGTGTAAAGGATGGAGACGGTCGTTTCGGTCTCGAACTTAATAAAGAAGTATCCGCTTTATCGTCGGAAGCTGGATAAGATCCGCGAAGCCTTCTCCGTGACAGGACGCCGCTACCACAGGGACTTCGAAGCCCTGAAGGGAATCAGCTTTGAAGTCGGCAGGGGAGAGTGTGTGGGGATCATCGGTCTGAACGGGTCCGGAAAATCCACACTGCTGAAGATCCTGACCGGTGTCGTACAGCCTACGTCCGGAAGTGTTCAGACGGAAGGCCGGATCGCAGCCCTGCTGGAGCTCGGCGCAGGCTTTAATCCGGAGTACACGGGTCTTGAGAATATTTATCTGAACACGCTCCTTATGGGCATGAGCCGGGAGGAGACGGACAAGCGGCTTCCTGAGATCCTTGAATTTGCCGACATCGGGGAGTTCATTTACCAGCCAGTGAAGATCTATTCGTCGGGGATGTTCGTGAGACTTGCCTTTTCCATTGCGGTGACGGTAGAGCCGGATATCCTGATCATCGACGAGGCGCTGAGCGTTGGAGACGTGTTCTTCCAGCAGAAGTGCTATCAGAAGATCAGGGAGATGTCAAAACATGCGACGGTGCTGATCGTTTCCCACGATTTGAACTCGATCACGAAGTTCTGCAAGAGACTTCTGGTGCTCAATAACGGGGTGCTGATTTTTGACGGTGAAGCGGGTCAGGCCGTGACGGAATATTTCAAGATCAGACAGGGCAGCGTTCTGAGCGGGAAGGTGAGGGAGCAGATCGAGGACGGTTTTCGGAGAATTACCGCAGATAAGCTGGTGCGGCCGGAAGAGAGTCAGTATTCAGGCAAAATGGATGCTGTGCTTGAGAGCTTTTATTACCAGGTGGATGAGGTCCCGTTTGCCGAATACTGCGAGGCAGGCAAGACTGTTTATGTGCGGATGCTCGTGCGGTCGACCCGCCCGATGGACAGTATTATTGTCGGATATCAGGTGCGTGATATGTTCGGCAACGAGACCTTCGGGGAGACATCGATGACTTCCGGATATGCCGATACGGCGCTCGAGGAGGGCGGAAGCATGGTCTCCTTCCAGTTCGCATGGCCTGAGGTCCGGGAAGGGGATTATTTTATCACGCTGGGGATCGGTGAGGGATATGAGGTCCTGAACCAGGTCGAACAGTGCTGGATCAATCAGGCGATCCATCTGGTCAATACGACGCACGGGAAGCTGATCTACGGCGTCTTCAATAATGAGATGGAGAACTTCCGGCTCGAGAAAGAGGGATGAACCGAAAATCTGAGTACTCTTAGAATATCACTTCGGGATTAAAAACGGGGATGAATCAGCCTCTTAGAGCTGTGAGAAGATATCACTTCAGGATAGAAAGATTTGGATGGACCGGAAGTTATTGAGGAAAATCAATTGAGGAATTTACAGAACTTTAGATATTATTCTCCGAAATTCGAGGCGGATGAATATAATCCCGGTCTGCTCAGGTATTTACCGTGGGCAGGACACCGCGCTTTTGCTTACGATTATGTGAGAAATGAAAGACCTTCCTGTATCGTCGAGCTCGGGAGCTACTACGGCTGTTCGGCTTTTGCCTTTCTGCAGGCGATGAAAGACGGCGGGATTGCGGGCTCCTTCTATGCAGTCGATACTTGGGAAGGGGATTCCTTTACGAAAAATGATTACCGGGAGGATATCTACGGGCAGTATAAAGAAATTCAGGATACGTGCTTTTCAGGCTGGAATTCTTCCTTCGAAAAAGATTCTTCTGGTAAGGATCTGCACAAGAGGGATACCATTTCTGATAAGGACCTGCACAAGGGGGATACCGTTTCTGATAAGGACCTGCACAAGGGGGATACCACTTCTGATAAAGGTGCGCACATGCTTCGGATGACTTTTGACGAAGCTGTCCGGCTCTTTGAGGATGATTCGATCGATCTTCTCCATATCGACGGTTCCCATCTGTACGAGGATGTGAAGCATGATTTTCTGACCTGGAAGAACAAAGTGAAGAAGGACGGAGTGATTTTCTTCCACGACATCTCGGAGGAAGAGGTGTTCGGGAAAGTGATGGGATCGCATGTATTCTGGAAAGAGCTCGTGTCGCAGTATCCCCTGACACTGGAGTTTCCGTTCAGTTTGGGGCTGGGTGTTCTGTGCTTTGATGAAAAAAAATATCAAAAGCTCAGAGAGAATATCTCGATCGATCATTATCAGATGCTCGCAAATCATGCAGATAATCAGAACCGGGAAGTGATCAGGGAGAACTTCTTCAAGATCCGCGATCTTACGGAGTACCGTGATTCGCTGATCAGTCAGGTTGAATTGCTGAATACGGAGATTGCCCGTTACGGGGAGACGGTCCGCGGAAAAGAAGACTATATTGCGGAGCTGCAGCAGGATACCGAGACCCTCAATGCCGCGCTTGGCGAAAAGGATAAATATATTGGAGAGCTGCAGGGAGATCTGAAGAAGTATGCTTCGACGGTAGCCGGAAAGGACGCGTATATCGATTCTCTTGAGGAACGGATCGAAAGGCTTGAAAAATCGCCCGGAAAGTTAGAGGAACGGGTAAGAGAACTCGAGGGTCAGAAGAGTGAACTTGAGGAAGCGGTCTCACAGTATGAGAAGAATTCGAAGGAACAGACCGCGTATATAGAAGAGCTCGAATCCGGGCTGGCCGGTTATCGGGAGGATGCCGGCACCAGGGAACAGTATATTCATGAGCTTCTTGGCGCGATCGGGGAATTTACCGAAGATGCGGAGAAAAAAGACCGATATATTAGTGAACTCCGTGTGGGAATCGAAGGGTATCAGACCGATCTGGCGCTGAAAGATCACTATATTGCTGAGCTTGAGAACGGTCTTCAGGAATATGCAAAGGATACGGCTGCGAAGAATCTGTTTATTGAAGATCTTCAGGTCGGCCTTGAAAACTATAAGAAAGACACGGATGCAAAGGAACGCTATATCGGGGAACTCCGGAGCGCTGTAGCGGAGTATGGTAAAAATACTGCGGGGAAAGACGCGTATATTGCGGAACTGCTTGACCGCTGCGACAGCCTGTCGCGGGAGGCAGAATCAGCTGTTCTTTTGAAAAATGAAGCAAAGAAGGAAGTTTTGAGATACAGGGAGGAGCTGTCAAAGAGCCTCTTTGGAAGAGGACTCCTTAAGAGGATGGGAAAGTCAGATGAATGAACGGAAACATGGACCGCTCATATCGGTCGTCGTTCCTGTGTACGGGACGGAGGAATATTTCACAAGATGCATGGACAGCCTCCTTGAGCAGACGTACCCGGATCTTGAGATCCTGGTTGTGAACGACGGATCGAAGGGGGATATCCGTGAGAGGATAAACAAATATACAGCTCCCGATTCGAATGCCGGGTCCGGTCCGATTGTCCGCTTTCTCGACTTTTCAGAGAATGCGGGTCTTCTCCGTGCCAGAGTCCTGGGTGCACGGGAAGCATCGGGAGAGTTTATCGCATTTGTGGACAGCGATGATTATGTATCATCAGATTTTTACAGGGTCCTTCTTTCGAGGGCTGTCGAGACATCTGCGGACATCGTGATCGGGGGGACTGTCCGGGAAGAGGGCGAAAACCGATATATCTATAATTATCATGACAGCGCGTTCCTGTTTGATGAACTGGTCGGAGAGGATGTTCAGAAGGCATTCTTCTCACAGGAGCTCCAGAATTATTCCTGGCATACGGTCTGGAACAAGCTGTATCGG
Organism: uncultured Eubacteriales bacterium; assembly: GCA_900314565.1. Lineage (GTDB taxonomy): Bacteria > Bacillota > Clostridia > Lachnospirales > Lachnospiraceae > Chordicoccus. The sequence goes on along the minus strand of OMVU01000008.1, from coordinate 110,678 downwards.
AAGAGCCTGTGGGATCTGTGCATGCCCGAATATGAGAAGATTGAAGAGCACGTCGTGATGACGGAGGATATCTTCTTCTCGTCGATCCTTTTTCTGCATGCGAAGAAGGTGGCCACTGCGGACAGCGCAGTGTACTTTTACTGTGTCAATGAAAATGCCTCGACGGACGCCAGGGATATTTCTTTTTCGAAATTCAGGAAGAACATGCACGATATGCAGATCGTGTTCGATGAGGTGGGCGCGTATCTGGATCGAAACGGTGCTTCCGATGCTGTGCACTCTTGCATTGAAGGAAGCGGCGCTTCCGGTGAGGTGAACCCAAATATTGAAGGAAACGGTGTTTCCGATGTGGTGAAAAGAGGATTTCAGGGAGGCCGCGCCCACTACGCCCGGATGTGGCGCAGTCTGGCCGAAGGCGTTTTTCAGGGAGAGGAAGCGGAGAAGGCTTCAAAAATCCTTGAGAGGTTCGAATACGGCGGAAATATGGATGTTTCCGGGAGTATTTCCGGGAGATGGAGTGGGGCCGGGGAGGACTATTTTTTTGAGAGCGTCCAAACGCCCTGGAACGGCGGCCTGGATAACATAAAGAGAGAAATTCGTGAGAGCCGGGAGCCATACGTAAGCTTTGATATTTTTGATACGCTCGTGGTACGGCCCTTCTATGATCCGTCGGACATCTTTATGCTCCTGAATCCGAAGGCACAGGAACTTCTGGGTACCTTTATTTCCTTTTCTCAGATCCGAAAAGAAGGGGAGGCACTGGCCCGGGATTATTACGGTACGAAGTACGGGTGGGAAGATATCACCCTGAAAGAGATCTATACTTTTATCTCTGAGCACTACGGGATCGGGCAGGAGACGACAGACCGGATCAGGGAACTGGAGGAAGAGCTTGAGATCAGGTTCTGCAGTGTCCGCAGGAGCGGCTGTGAGCTTTTTGAGTTCGCCAAGGCAGTCGGGAAACGTGTCGTACTTATTTCGGATATGTATCTGGAGGAGGAGACGATCCGGAAGATCCTTGCAAAATGCGGGATTACGGGGTATGAGAAGATTTTCATTTCCTGTAAGTACCGGAAGCTGAAATATAATGGCGGACTTTTTTTGAAGGCTGCTTCGAAGATTGCAGTCAATCCGGGTGATCTTTTCCACATCGGGGATACATGGAAGAGCGATATTCTCGGAAGCGGGAAGGCAGGAGTCAGGAGCATCTTCTTTCCGAAGGCGCGGGAGGTCTTTGAGAACAAAATTCAGGGCTGCCGGACGAACCGCCTTGGAAGCATCGGAGAAACCGTATTTGCGGGGAACCGGACAGGCGGAACGCTCATGAAGAACCTTGGTTACCGCTGTATGCTTGCGATCGCCGCGAATATGTATTTCGACAATCCGTACAGGACATTCAATGCCGAGACGGATTTCAATATGGATCCGTACTTTATGGGGTTTTATCCGCTCGGAATGCATATGCTCGGTATTTCAAAATGGCTTCATGAGACCATGTCAGAGTACGGATATGAGCATCTCGTCTTTTTCGCAAGGGACGGATACCTGCCGATGAAGGCATTTGAGAGATATCTTGCATATGTCGGGCCGAAGCATTCGGGATCTCCTGATCCGTTCGGTCAGCAGAAACAGACAGATTTCCGAAATTTTACTTACATGCAGGCTTCCCGCAAGGCAGTCATGCCGATCCTCCTTCGGGAGCGGGTAAATTTTTACCAGATGCCCATCGAGTACCGTGCACATACGCCGATGACGCTTGTACAGGTGCTTTCTTTTGCCGCCGACGGGGAAAAAATGAAAGCCCCGTATTTCTCGTCACTCCTCAGAAAGGAGAAGATCGATCCGGAAAAGCCATTTGAAAGTCTGAAGGAGTTTCATGACTTTATCGACTTCTTCCTCGGGAATCTGTATGATTCGAAGAAGCACAGGGAAGCTGTTCGCAGAGTACAAAAGTATTACGGGAGCATTCCGGATAAAAGCCTTGCCTTTGATATGGGCTACAGCGGGCGTATCCAGAGCGCGGTCTACGCTGCGGCAGGGAAGCGTGTGGATGCGGCCTTTCTCCATGAGGATTATGAGACGTCAGTTCGGGCAAGAGCATATGGCGGATTCAGGATCAGAAGCTTTTATGATTACCGCCCGGCGGTGTCCGGTCTGATACGAGAGCATATTTTTTCGGATACGGGCGGAAGCTGTTATGGCTTTGACGAAGCCGGGGAACCGCTTCTTGAAAGGCCACGTCATATCGTGCCGGCCCTATTCGTGGTCGAAAGAATGCAGGAAGGAGCGCTCTCATTCGTTGAGGAGTTTGGAAATCAGTTCCACGATTTTCCGGAAGTCCTCGACTTTTCCGGGGAGGAGGTCTCGATGCCGTTCGAGGGGTTGCTGCGCTGTCCGGACCCGGCGGACCTGCAGGTATTCTCTGCATCGTATTTTGAGGACCTGGTCTTCGGAGCGCGTGAGGAGATCAATATCGGAGAATTCGTGAAAAGAACGATTCTCGAACTTGACCGTGCAGAGAAGGCGGGATCTGCAGCCGGAGCCCGCTCTCTTACTGAAGAGGAAGAAATCCTGTCAACACTTCCCGATACATCGGACGCAAAGAGGATCCTTGATATCGTGAACAGGAGTCCTCAGGTCAAAAGAGGGCTGGTCTGGATGATATTAGACTGGTCATTCTTTACAGAGAAGGTTAAAATAAATATCAGGAGACTGTTCGGAAAGTAACTGCAGGAGACTGTCCGTAAGGTAACGGTAAGTGCTGTCCGAACGTGACAATGAAAAACTTTTTGGGAAATTGACGATAGTGTAAGTTTGTTTGTATGAAATAATTCGGAAGAATGGCGATAATGGACTTTTGTTTGTCACCGGCAGGGGAACGGTGACGGACTGTATTGACCTTTGAGATCAGGTCATCGGAGGACGATATATGGATTTCAGAAGAATATGCTTTAACTGTATGCACGAGAAACCCGCTGAGGGCGGGACCTGCCCGTACTGCGGGTTCCGCAACGAGGACTATGTTCCCTCGGAGAATGAACTGGTGCCGATGACTCCGCTCAACGGAAAGTATATTATCGGCCGCGCGCTCGGCGCAGGCGGCTTTGGAAGGACATATATTGCGCTTGATGCGACGCTCCAGGTCGTCGTCGCAGTGAAGGAGCTTTTTATCCGGAACATCTGTTACCGCGACGCAAGATCAAATGTCTGTGTGCGGCCGGAGGATCAGGGCCTTTTTGAGGAGAATAAAAAGCTTTTCCTGAATGAAGCCCGCATTCTCGCCATGTTCAACGAAAAGGACAATGAGGGGATCGTCAACGTCAAGGATTTCTTTGAGGAGAAGAATACGGCCTATATCGTCATGGAATATCTGAACGGCGATACACTGAAAGGACAGATCTCACGGGGAAGGCTGACGATCGACGAGACCATGCGTCTTTTTGACCCCGTTCGGCATGCACTGACCAAGGTCCATCAGTTCGGGGTGGTCCATATGGATGTGAGCCCGGACAATATCATGGTGCTGCGGGACGGAAGAGCGAAGCTGATGGATTTCGGCGGGGCAAAGAAAATGGGATCGAACGGAGAGACCGGACAGATCTCATTTAAAAAAGGGTATACTCCGATCGAGCAGAGGGATGTGAACGGTATGATCGGCCCGTGGACGGATGTCTATGCGCTCGCGGCGTCGATGTACTTCTGCCTTACCGGAGAGAGGCCGGTGGATGCGGCCCAAAGACAGGGCGGAGCCATTCTCATGAAACCGACTGCCTTCGGCGTGAAAATGTCGAAAGCGCAGGAGAACGCGCTCCTCAAGGCAATGGAAATAAATCCGTCGAACCGCTTTCAGACGGTCGAGGATTTCTGGAACGCGATGAATGTAAAGAAGGGAAAGAGTTTTCTCATCCCTGCTGTCGCGGCGGCCGCTGTGGTCGTCGGCGTGGCCATCGCATTTCTTGCGTTCGGACGCGGAAAACCGGCTCCTGTCAAGCCGGGCGGGAACTCGAGTTCGTCTTCCGTCGTCTCAGCGAAAGAACCGGAGTATAAGATCGGAGATCAGATGGAGGTCGAACCCGGGACATATATTTTCCGCAATGTGAAAAATTATGACCTGATCATCGGGGTCGACAGCGGTTTCGGCGATGACGGGACAGCCGTTAAACTGAAGAAATATGAGGAAGCAAACAAGAACCGCTTTTTTGTAACAGATAAGAACGGAGAAGTGTATAAGCTGCGGGCTGCGCATACGAACAGTCTGATCGAGACGGATGTGGAGGAGATCGGTACAACGATCCGCCAGTACTCGCAGGGATACGGACTGGGGACGGAGAAGTGGACGTTCATTTTCTGCGGGCATGACGATGAGAAAGACCGCGATAAGGTGATCCTGAAGACCACATCAGGCCAGGTCCTGGCTCCGAAGGACGGCAAGCTGGAGGAAGGAAATGAAGCAGTCCTTGCGGAGTACGATGAGGCGGACGAGTCGCAGCAGTGGTACATGATCTGGAATAAGAAGGATGAGTCCGAGAAGGACGTCATCGTGTATCACGAGGGCGATCTGGTCGGCGATATCGAAGGGACGTTCAATATTTCTTCTTCTCTGGACGGACTGACCTCGGTCTGCATCAATGACGATCCCCAGTATTATAAGGAGCCGACGGCTGTCGTGTATAAGTCGGAATGGCTGACCGAAGCGGATGCACCTTTCATGTTCAGATTTGAGCCGACGGGAAGCGAGACGCGTTACAGGGTCTACTGCGATAAGCAGGGGACGGATATGTGCCTTGAGTTCGACGAGGCGACAAAGAACCTGTATGTCAGAAAAAAGAGTGACAGTAAGAACCAGCTGTTCAGGATCGTCTATGTGAGTTACAACAGATATCTGCTGCAGGCGTATAATGAGGATGTCGTCGGATATGATCTGAAGGATGACGGGACGGCGGACGGAAATCCTCTGCTAGTGCGGAACTACAGCGACGTGAAGGATTCGAGGCTCGAGTCATGGCTCCTGGTGAAGCCGCATAAGGAGCCGGCATAAAGCGAAAGCGGATAAGGAGTAAGTTATGAGCGGACCCAGGATCGTTTTTTGCAGCAACAATCATATTTATGACGCGTCACTTTATGACGCATGTCCTTACTGCAGTAAGATCGAGACGGAGCGGAAGGAAATCGGTGTGCCGGATACCGGGTTCGCCGGAGAACCTGTGGACATTTTCGGGCCGTCAGGTGCGGATGATGATCCTTATGGCGCCACGGTCGCCGGAACAGGACCGGCACCGACCGGCGGGAGTTACCCGTTTGGAGAGCCTTTCGGGGGCGCTGATTCCGGGAGCTTTTTCTCAGATGATATGACTTTGAAGGGCGATTACAGGCCGTTCGAATCACTCGAAGGAACTTCGAAACGGAGTGATGGTCCTGAGGCAAAGATGTCTTTCGGGACAGAGAATCCTGAAGCAGAGGCAGCGTCCGGAGCAGACAGACCTTGGGAGGAGACATCGTCCGGAGCAGACAATTCTGAGGCAGAGGCGGGAGTTTCCCGGTCAGCCGAAGGCTTTCCCGGTGAGGCTTTGCAGAACGCTCCTGAATCAGGATCAGAAGTATTTCAGATTGATCCTGAATCTGATTCAGAGGTGTATCAGAATGCCCCGGAATCTGATTCAGAGGCATTTCAGGATGATCCGGAATCCGGACCGGAATTCTTACCGTCAGACGGCGGAGCGGAATCTGAGCCATCTGACGAAGAGGAAATTCCGGAATTTAAGATTCCGTTCTTCACGAAGGACGGGGTGCCGGATCCCAGGAATATTGATACGTCCATGGGACTGGCAGAGAGCATGAACGGATCCTCTTCAGGGGAAGATAAGGAATCTCCCAAAGAGGGAGAAGAAGCGTTAAAATCTTTCGAAGCGAGTGAAGAAGCAGTAAAATCTCCCGAAGCGGATGGAGAAGCGGTAAAATCTCCCGAAGCGGGTGAAGAGGCGGTAAAATCTCCCGAAGAAGAGGAAGCAGCAGTAAAATCTTCCGACAGGGGTGAAGAGGCGGTAATTAAGGATCCGGTACAGAAAGACACAGACGATCCGGCAGCGAGTACGATTCCGTCGCAGCCGCTGGGCGAGACCTTAAAGGGTTCGAATCATCCCGCTCAAAATGGATCTGCTTTCGGGGAATCGGATCAGTTTGCCCGAAAAGAAGCATTTTCTGCCGCTTCTTCGGGGGAAGCAGCAGGCGGCTATTGGGAGTCCGATGATTCATATGAGGAAGAGGATGAGTGGGAGAGCTTTCCGCTCAAAAATGAAGGCCCTGTCCGGGGCTGGTTCGTCCTGCAGAACGGAATCCAGAAAGATCACAGTATCGAGCTGTGCAGAAAATCGATGTTCATATACGATTACGAGGGGATGTGCCTCATTTTCTCCAGTCAGATGGAGAATATGACTCTGCTGGCGACGATCGAGCAGTATAAAGCCATTTCGATCCTTCCGGAACCGGGCGTTCCTTTCAAGGTGAACGGCGAAGCCAGAAGGAGCTGCGGCAGGCTCGGAGCGTATATGAAGCTTCTGATCGGTTCCCATCAGGTGGTCTACGTGCCTATCGATGACCGTCTTTTGAACGGAGAGGGATAATATGAATTTTTTCCAATCGCTGTATACGGATATCGGCATTCATCGCAAGAGCAATCAGGACAGCATCGGTCTTTTTAAGGCTTCGACAGACCGCGGGGAAGTCCTTTTTGCGCTGGTCTGCGACGGAATGGGAGGATACGAGAACGGTGAGCTGGCAAGCAGGATATTGATCGAGACTTTCGAGAACTGGTTCAAATGCGAGTTTCCGTATTTCATTTATGATGTGAATTTCTCCTATGAGGAGCTGTTCAAACAGTGGGGAAGGATCATTTATGACTGCAATGAAAAACTCGTGCAATACGGAATGAATCACGGGATCTCTCTCGGAAGCACGCTGACGGCTGTCCTGTTCGTGGAGAATGAATACTTCATGGCGCATGTGGGCGACAGCAGAGCTCTCGTTATTACGCCTGATAAGGTATATCAGATGACGAGAGATCAAAGCGTGGTGGCTGAGGCTGTACGAAGGGGGGAAATCACGCCGGAGCAGGCGAAGACCGACCGGCGCAGAAATATGCTGCTCGAGTGTATCGGTGTGACCCCTGAAATACACCCCTTGTTCTATAAGGGAAAATACCGGGAGAGAGATACGTTCCTTCTCTGCTCGGACGGATTCTGGCATAACCTGACGGACGATGAGCTGATCCGTTATCTGGGCGGCAGGCAGTTCAAAGAGAACAGAGAGCTCCATATGCGGCTCAATTATCTGATCGAGCTGGATAAGACAAGAGGAGAAAAAGATAATCTCTCTGCTGTCGCAGTCGTTCCGTATCGGGCTCAGGTCGATCAGGATACGGAAAAATATGATAAGACTGTGGAGAATACATCCCGTTCCGGTGCAGTCTCCGACAGGACGGGAGATACAAATCCGGTAAATGCGCTCCCTGACGATCTGCCCCGTGTCAGGGTCGATCGGGACACGGAAGAAGGGGAGTTATTCACAGAAACACCGGGCACCAATCTTACGCAGAGTACGGAGACGGATGATTCGGAAACCGTAAATCTCTATGTTCCCCGGAATTCATCGGCTTCCGGTGTGAAGCCCAATGAGGCAATCGCGAAGACCATAGGGGGCCGGTTCTATATTATGATCGATGAGAAGGAAGTGCGGGAGTCAGCGGACGGGAGCAGCCTTTCGGACATCTGAACAGAGGCAGACAGAGGAAGAGTGATTTGAAGGAGCAGACGGACAGGAACAACGAGCAGACGGACAGGAAAAGCGAACAGACGGACAGGAAAAGTGAACTGACTGACCGGCGAAAAAAGCTGCAGGGGGTCCTGAAGGACCTGCCTGTGGTAGTCGGAATATATTTTCTCCTCGTGGCCGGACTTACAGTTCTGAGACCTTTTTATCTGAAATCTCTGAACCGGGACATTACGCTTACGATCGTGGCGACCGGGGAAAAGCAGGAGGCGTCGAAGAGTAATTATGTGCGTCTTAATCATATCGCCGTAAACGGACGGGATATCAATCTTGCGCAGGTGAAGATCGATGAGGGGAGTCTTTGGACATACGATTCCCTGAACGATTACCTGCGCGTGTATGAGTTTGAAGATCCGCAGTCCATCACTGTCCAACTGAAGGATGTGCACTCCTTAAAGGTCGGGATGGTATCGGAGGTGGGATCCGGTATAGCGGAGATCCTGATCGACGGAGAGATGAGGGAACGGGTCGACCTTTTTAAGAAGGCAGACTGGGATACATACTGGTTCAGATACGATCCGAGTGTGTTTGTCTTTCCCGAGAGACATCTGTGGCTGCAGATCCTTACGCTTTTTCTCATTTCACTTTCCTGTTTTCTGTGGAGCAGGAAGCACAAAATTCCGGAGAAGGTCCGCAGCGCATGCACATGGACTGTGCTATGCGCTTTTTTGAGTGTTCTGATTCTTACCGGGATCAGTCTGATCCAGTATGATGACGGCTCAGTGTTTTTTGAGTATCTGAGAGCCGAGCCGCAGAGTTTTCTCCGCGGGGCAGTCTTTATTTTTCTTGCTCTGATTTCCCTTTTTATTCTGTTCAATCGTATATGGCCCGGTTTTTTGATCACTGCTCTCTTTTTGGATCTTCTGTGCGTCGTGAGCAATGTAAAGCTCCTGAACCGGGGAATGCCGCTTCTGCCGTGGGATTATACGATGGCTCTGGAAGCGGCGGGCGTCGCCGGGAATTATGAGATTTCCATGACGGCCATGGCCTGGCTCGTGACGGTCGAGTTCCTGCTGGTCGGAGTTCTCCTTATGTATGTCTGTAAGGAAAAGCTCTTTTCCGTGAAGAAATCTCGCAGAATGCTGCTGATCCGGGCCGCTCTTTGCCTGTGCTTCGCCGCACTCGCTTTCCTGTATGTCCGGACGAGCTTTATCGACAGCAAGGTGGAATCAAATGATTCGGAGTATCGGGTGTATCGCGTCAACGATTATTACCGGCAGAGAGGTTTTTTATCCGCTTTTCTGGAATACTGCTATTATTTCGTTCAGGCTGCCCGGCCGGAGGGATACGGCAGGGAAAGAATGGATGAAATTGCGACGTTGGTAAATGAAAAAATCGGAGAGAGCGGGCAGGCGAAAGGAGTACCGTCCGGGACAGAGCAGGAGCCGCCGGTCATGATCGCAGTGATGAGCGAGTCCTTCTGGGATATCACCCGCACGGATACGATTACCTTCGATGAGGATGTCATTCCATGTTACAGAGCGCTCTGCTCGGAAGCTGCCTACGGAGAACTCTTTTCTCATGTCTTCAGTGGCGGCACGGTAGTCAGCGAGTTCGAGTTCCTGACCGGTTTCAGCGGAGAATTCTTCCCTGAGGACTACATGGTGTACGGGAGTTTTATCGATGACGGGTTCTCCACAGTCGTAAGTGATCTGGAAGCACAGGGATACAGTACGGCAGCCATGCACCCGTACACTGCCTCCAATTATAATCGTGAGAATGCCTATCGCAGGTTCGGATTCGATGAACTGTATTTTGAGGAAGCCTTTGAGATGAATGATCCTGTCCGGGGCTATGTCTCGGATGCCGAGCTTTTTTCGAAGATCATTTCGCAGTATGAGAAGAAAAAAGGGGACGAAAAAGGGCAGTTCATTTTTGCCGTGACGATGCAGAATCATGGCGGATATTGGGAGAGATTGATCTATGAGCCGGGCAGAGTCGGTTATCAGTCTGAAGTGTACGGCGAGACTGCACGCGGTTCGATCGATGATTTTGTGGCAGGTCTCCATGAGGCGGACAGGGCGCTCGGAGAATTGATCGATTATTTCAGGACAGTCGACCGGGAAGTGGTCGTGATCTTTTTCGGGGATCATGTGAGCAATGCGGGACCGAAGGATGACCGGATGCTGGAGAAGACATCCTGGCACGCGGATCCTCTTCTCTATGACTGTGAGATACATAAGGTGCCTTTCCTTGTGTGGAGCAATTCCGGAAAGATGACGGGAAATATGGGACTCATGGGGATGGGAGAACTTTTTCCGGTCGTGATGGAAAAGTACGGGCTTTCGATGGCCCCGTTCAGGCAGTATGTCGCTTTGATGAAAGATGCCTACGGCGCGTCGGACAGTCAGGTGGTCGTCGGTACGGATGGAAGGTATGCCGGGATTTCCGCGATGAACGAGGCGCAGAGGAAGGCGTATGAGACATTCCGCCTGCTCCAGTATGACTACGTGTGGGGAAAGCGGTATGCGAAGGAGCTCATGGAAATTCAGTTCTTATCTGATTCAGATAAAGGGGAAACAATTACTTGAAGAAAGCGTTAATATTAACTCATCAATCCGGCTTTCTGTGGAAATTCGAACTTGAAAATGTTCATCTTCTGCAGTCGCTCGGGTTTATCGTCCACTATGCATCGAACTGCGCGGAGGACTGGCATCATTATGATCTGGGGGAGCTCGCCCGGATGGGTGTAATCTATCACGATATTCCCATTGCGCGTTCGCCCTACATGTGGCGCATGAATTTCGACGCGTTCCGCCGGCTTATGGATATCGTGGAAAATGAAGAGATCGATCTGATCCACTGCCACACACCTGTCGGCGGAGTACTGGGAAGGCTGGTCGGGCATTTTTCGAAACGTCATCCAAAGGTCATATATACGGCACACGGGTTTCATTTTTATAAGGGCGCGCCCATATTGAACAATGTGCTGTATCGTGCGGTCGAATACCTGCTTGCGCCGTTGACTGATGTTCTGATCGTGATCAACAGGGAGGACTATGCGGCGGCAAAGAAGATGCGGCTCAAAAAGGGAGGGAGAGTCTGCTATATCCCCGGCGTGGGACTCGATCCGGAAAAGTTCCGTGCGGCGGATAAGGCTGAGAAGACGAAGATGCGGGAAAAACTCGGAATCAGACCGAATGATTTTTTCGTTTTATCTGTCGGAGAATTGAACCGCAACAAGAATCATGTGACAGCGATGAGGGCAGTCCTCAAGCTGAAACAGGATGCCGGTCCTGGCGGAAGTAGACTTATTTATGGAATATGCGGGGACGGATATTTTATGAATGAGGCGCGGCAGTACGCGGCCGGGCTTGGCCTTTCGGAGGATGTTCATTTTTTTGCGTATCAGAGGAAGACGCGTGATTATTACGGGGCAGCCGACGTGACGGTCTTTCCGTCTATCCGGGAAGGGCTCGGAATGGCTGCGCTTGAGTCGCTCGCAATGGGCGTCCCGGTGATCGCTGCGAATAACAGAGGGACCCGGGAATATATGACTGACGGCCTGAACGGGTATGTATGTGAGCCGCGGGATGCGGATGGATTTGCATCGGGAATTCGGAAAATCATGGAGATGACGGAGGCAGAGCGGGAGAAAATGGCAGAGTGCTGTATACGGTCGACGCAGAAGTTTTCGAAGGAACGGACTGCCCGCAAAATGCTTGACATATATCGGGAGATGAGCGACATTCATGGGGACGAGGGAGAATTCTGAAGAACTAAATAATAGAGACAGGAACCCAGTTGTGAGCGTCGTCATGGGTACTTATGAACCGGATCTTTCGGAGCTGTCAGCCGCGGTGCGATCCATCCGAATGCAGACGCTTTCATCCTGGGAGCTCCTGATCTGTGACGATGGCTCCACGGAGGAAACATACCGGAACATAAAGAAGCTTGCCGCGTGTGACTCGAGGATCCGTGTCTCCCGGAACAGTAAGAACAGGGGTCTGGCGTATGCGCTGAATCGCTCCATACTCCATGCCGGTGGGGAATTTATCGCGCGGATGGACGCGGACGATATTTCCCGTCCTGAGAGATTCATGAAACAGGTAAAGTTTCTTCGCGAAAATCCTGAGTATATGTGGGTCTCCAGCGCCGCAGATCTTTTCGAGGGAAAACGGGTCTGGGGCAGCGCGTATCGTCCCGAGATGCCGGATGCCCGCAGCTTTCTGCATTCTTCCCCGTATATTCATCCGGCTGTCATGTTCCGCCGGGAAGTGTTCTTTTCTTCTGCCTGTCCTGAAGAGCCGCCTGCTGAGCGTTCGAAATGTTCCGGAACGCCTGCGGGTTCTTCGTCTGCTGAGCGTTCGAAGTTTTCCGGAATATCTGAGAGTTCAGGGAAGCATGCGCGGACAAATTCTCCGAAGAGACTCTATCATGTCTCCCCACTGACTGCACACGCTGAGGATTATGAGCTCTTCATGCGGCTGCACAGCGAGGGACTTCGCGGATATAATCTGCAGGAGCCGCTTCTTCTGTATCGTGAGAAGGAGAGGACGCTGTCCCGCTCGTTCCGTCGGTGCCTCTTCGAGATGCTCATCAGAATTCAGGGGTTTGCGAGACTTGGGATACTCTCCCCGAAGACGGTTTTCTATGTTGTGAAGCCTGTTTTCGTCGGCATTGCATCGCTTTTTCCGGGAATCGCCCAGCGCATACGGACAGGAGGGATAGGGTGGGATCGCAAAAACCCGTCCGGAGGACCGGGAGCCGACAGCACACATGTGATGTCCGGGGAAAGAGTCCTTCAGGAGATCTTCGCGCCTCTGATGACAGCCTTCACTGTGTGGATCCTCAAAGAGGCGGAGGCAAGGGGCATAAAGCGACTATATTTTCTTTCGAGAGACGGATATCTTCCTTACAGGACTGCGATAAGGCTTGTAAAATCCTGTGAGTTTGATATAGAATGCCGGTATCTGTACTGCTCGAGGTATTCGCTGAGAGTTCCCATGTATTCGGAAAATGTCGATGAAGCCCTGTCCCACGTCACCCGGGGCGGGATCGATGTCACGTTCCGAAAGATCCTCATGCGGTCCGGATTCAGGGCGGAGGATATTCCAAAAATGCAGGCTGCATTCCCGGATCTTGCGCTCGATGAGGTGATCCCGTATTCCGGGCTTAAGAAAGTCAGGGCACGCCTCGCCGGGAGCGGCGCGTATAAAGACCTTCTGAAACAGCGGTCGGAGGAGGCATGGGAGCCGCTTTGCGCCTATTTCAGGCAGGAGGGACTTTTGGAAGGGATCGGCGCCTGCGATAGAAGTAAGGAAAAATCAGACAGAGTCAGCGCTCGCTATGGGAGCTTGGGAAAGTCAGAAAGAGCCGGCACCTGCGATGAGAACGCGGAAAAAATCGGGATCGTTGACAGCGGGTGGACCGGGACGACACAGAAAAGTATCGCTGAGATACGAAGAAGATGCGGGATCGATGATCCCGTAGAGGGCTTTTATTTCGGACTCTTCGAGATCCCGAAGGGGTCGGATCCGGAACGGTATCACAGTTTTTATTTTGGACCGAAGACAAAGCTTTTTAATAAAGTATTCTTTTCGAACAGCCTGTTCGAGGCCCTTGTCCGGGCAGATCACGGGACTGTTAGCGGGTACCGGAAGGTGAAGACATCCGGTAAGGATGGGGAGGTCCGATACAGTATGGAGCCGATTCTTGAACCCTGTCGGATGAACGGGATCGCGGAGAAGCTTGATCAGTACATCTGTAAATATATGAATGAACTAACAGACAGGGAACATCCGGGTGCACGGAAGATTCCGGCAGAATTTGACGGCATCCTGACGCCTGAACTGACGGGAAGACTGAAAAAATTTATGTGGAATCCGGATCCGGATGAGGCGGAATATTTCGGCTGCCTTCCTTTTTCGGATGATCTCCTCGACGAGACGGAGCGGGAGGTCGCGCCCGTTTTTCCGGTCAGGTATCTGAAGGAGAATCATTTTGTGAACAGGCTGCTCACATCCCTGGGGATCCGGAAGGGAACAGTGCATGAGAGCGCCTGGTTCGAGGCGACCTGCGTGCGAAGTGCTGAGCGAACAGGCTCTTCTGATCATGCACAGTCTGCATCGATCGGGCACCGCATAAGTTTTTCATTTTATAAGGCGGTAAGTTATCTTAGAAAAGGACTCTTTGTCCGATAAGCGTAAACGCTAATACCAGTGAGATACTGGACTGCAATAGAGATAAAATGAGGTATCTATGGCCGGCAGAGATTTTCACCGACAACTTCATGACAGACTGGTGGACCGGGTGCCGGGCATCCGGGAACGCTATCAGGAATATCGGGGCGGTCACGCAAAATTCCCTTCGCTCGCCTATCTCGGTGCGCTGAATTTTGAGTATTATGTTCTGAAAAATGAAGCACTCCGGGCAGATTCCGTACTGTGTCCTGACGAGGGAAGAAAAATTGTCGTGGGTTCTGAATCGGAGTTGACCCGAAAAATGTCTCCGAAAAGAATGGCGGATCGGCTGGAGACGTATGACGTGATCTCGTTCGATGTGTTCGACACTCTGATTCTTCGGAAAGTCGCTGAACCGACCGATGTTTTTTATGCCCTGCAGGAGAAGTTCGATTATCCGGACTTCAGACGGGTTCGAATTGAGGCGGAGCAGCAGGCCAGACGAAAGCGGCACGCGCAGTTCGGCGATTATGAGGTCAGTTTTGAAGAGATCTGGACGGAAGCGGAGCGCATGACGGGGATCGACGCTGCCCTTGGGATGCGAGTTGAATTTGAGACAGAGATCCGGTTTGCGGCCGGGAACCCCTATTTTCAGAAGGTCGCTGCGGAGCTTTTGCGGCGTGGGAAAAGAATGATCGTCTGCTCGGACATGTACCTGGGAAAGGAACGGATCCGGGAACTTCTTCTTCACTGCGGGTATCCGGAGTTTTCCGCGTACTATGTTTCCTGTGATTACAGAAAGTCCAAATATGACGGCAGTCTCTATGATGTCATCCGCAGAGAATCCGCTGCCCGGATCATTCAGGTCGGGGATGATCCCGGTTCGGATGTGAGGCAGGCGCACAGAAAAGGCTTTGCGAGCCTTCACTATCAGAATGTGACGAAAGCCGGCAGTCCCTACAGGACGAAGGATCTGTCTCCGCTCATCGGATCGATGTATTCCTCGATCGTAAACGGATATCTCCACAACGGGACAGGAAGGTTCTCCCGGGAGTTTGAATTCGGTTTCATTTACGGAGGGCTTTTTGCTGCAGGGTACTGCAGGTTCATCCATTCCTTTGCAGAGGCGAGGGGGATCGACCGGATCCTGTTTCTGTCCCGGGACGGTGAGATTCTTATGCGGGTATATCAATATCTGTACCCGGAAGAGGCTCAAAAATGCAGATATGCTCTCTGGTCACGCCTTGCCGGCACGAAAATGTGCGCTTCCCTTATGAAGTCTCATTTCATGCAGAGGATGGTCGCACATAAGGTGGATCAGGGCTATACGTTTGCCGATATTTTTGATACGATGGAAATCCGTGATATGCTCGGGATGTTCCTCTCAGAATATCCGAAACCGGAAGGATATGATGTGGCGAAAGGAAATGAAGGGCGGACAGCCGGGAAAGCCATGTCCCGGATCATCCCTCACAGAGGCAAATATATGCCTGAGACTGAACTGAGTGCACGGAATTCGAAAGATCTCATGTCATTCCTCGATGAGCACTGGGAAGAGGTGTGCGCGCACTATGAGACGGAGATCGCGGCCGGAAAGCGCTACTACGAGGAAATCCTCGCCGGCGGGGAGGAACCGGCTGGAAAGCAGTACTGCGAGGTGATCTCCGGCAACGGAGAGGAGCCGACTGAAAAGCGGCACTGCGAGGAGATCCACGGCAGCGGGGAGGAGCCGACCGGAAGGCGAAAGAGAATTGCCGTCGTCGATGCAGGATGGGTCGGCAGCGGGGCGATCACCCTTCGGAAGATGCTCTGCGATGTCTGGAAGTTAGACTGTGATGTGTACGGTCTGCTGGCCGGGACAGCCAGTGCAAGGAGCGGCGATTACGGGGCGTCCATCACGGAGATGGCGGACGGAAAGCTCTTTTCTTATCTTTTTTCGGCCTCGGAGAACAGGGATATCTGGAAAATGCACGATCCTGCGGCAGGTCACAATATGGTCCTGGAGCTTCTCCTTTGTTCCGCGAAGCACTCTTTTCGCGGGTTTGCCGGGGACGGTCAGTTTGATTTTTCAGAGTATAAGGAGAAGATCGATGTTCCGTCGGTGCAGCGCGGGATCATGAAATTTGCGGAGCTTTATAAAGCACACCCGTGGGCATCCTTCCCGATCTCAGGAAGAGACGCGGCAGCTCCGATCATGCTGCTCTGTCAGAATCCGGAATATGTAAGCTGGCTTCTTGAGAGCTCGGGGATCCGTCCGAATATTGAGTGAGCGTGTATAGATTTATTCTTCATCGCGCAGTACGCGTGACTGCTGCTATAAAGATGGTCATGAAACATAGCAGCCGGTTATGAGCATGGCCATTTTGCTGTTCAGGCTCGAGTTTTGAGTTCGACAGCGGGCACGTCTTAAATTAAGTGAAAAGGTATTCTGTAAGGTAATCTATGAAGAAATACAAAAAAACTCTAAAGATAACAGGGATCGTTCTTGCATCGATCATAGTTCTGGGACTCGTCTTTCTGAAGCTGGCACCGTCTTCCGTCAAACTGCAGATTGTCAAGGCACTCTCGAAAAAGCAGGTGGTCAGAGATGTCATCGAGGATAAAGTGGGCGACAATTTTGAAGAGAAGGTGCGCGACGCAGATTTTAAGGAAGAGGAGATCGTAATGCCTGAGGAGGCGGCGAAGAAACTCACCGGATTTAAGAACATTGTTCTCTTTGGTGTGGATGCCAGGGGTTCTGAGTTTGATTCCGAGACGAGGTCTGATACGATCATGATCGTGAGTATCAACAATGATACGGGCGCGATCCGTATGGCTTCCCTGTACCGCGATACGATCATGAGGGTCATGAGGAGTGACGGATCTTCGTTTTACGGAAAGGTCAATTCCGCCTATACGCTCGGCGGTGTGCAGGCAGCTCTGTCTACGCTCAATACGAATCTCGATCTGAATATAGACGATTATGTAGTCGTGAATTTCAGCGGTCTTGCGGAGATCATCGATCTCATGGGCGGTGTTGATATCAAGATCACGGATCTCGAGATGAGACGCATCAATAAGATCGGCAGTGATATGCAGATTGAGGGGGTCGGAGCATTTACGGAGCTTACGGAATGGGGCGATGTTCATCTGGACGGAATGCAGGCGACTGCCTATTGCCGGATCCGGGATGCAGCATTTTATGATGAAGAGGGAAATGATTATCACTACGATTACGGACGGACAGCCCGGCAGAGATATGTCATTTCCAAGCTTGTCGACAAGGCGAAAAGTTCCGGGATCTCAAAGCTTCTGGATCTTGCGGTGCAGATCATGAACATGAATACGAGTGAGCGGACTTTTATGAAAACGAGTCTTCAGTATGATGAGGTCATGGATCTTATACCGATCATGATCGATTACAAGCTGGAGGGAAGCACCGGTTTTCCGTATACGCAGGACACACCGATCGTGGACGGAAACGATTATGTCGTGCCGCAGGGCCTTGCGGTAAATGTGACTGCGCTGCACGCGTTCCTCTTCGATGATCCGGAGTATGTGCCTTCGCAGACAGTACAGGAGATCAATGACTACATTATTGAATATACAGGGGTGCAGCCGAAGCAGCCGGAGAACTGATCCGATTTGTCGTGATTTCACAAATTGCTGCGGAAGTGAACACAATTCGTTCAAATTCAGACCGTATTATCTCATCATACCAAATGAAACAGAACAGAAGACATGGACGGGATATCTGCACTGCAAAAACAGACGGTCAATATTCCCCGGGCCTGATTCGGAAGGCATTGAAGATGAGGAGATAATGTTATGAAGAAGACGTATATCGCAAGGACACTCGCAATTTTTCTTACAGCGTCAGTCATCCTCGGAGGGTGCGGCAGTGTGAAGGGAACAGCCTCGACTGCTTCAGACACTGGAGCTGTTGAGACAACGGTTTCTCAGAATGCTTCGGCATCCGGAAAAGCAGCGGCAGGTAACGGATCGGAGGCTTCCGCAGCGAACGGAGATACGCAGACTGCCGAGAGTTCGAAAGGAACTTCTTCAGGAAGTGCCGGAGAGAGCACGGCAGCAGCTGACATTTTTACGGAACGGGATCTTCAGCAGGAAGCGGATCTGACAAATGCGGTCACATACACAGTGGCGGATAATCAGGATATCACCATCAGCGCAGAAGGCGTCTATGTCATTACAGGGACGGCCAAAGAATGTTCGATCATTGTCGATGCAGACAGTTCTGAAAAAGTTCAGCTTGTTCTGGATGGTGTGAACATCACCAATACAGACACACCGGCCATTTATGTCAAGTCGGCGGATAAGGTCTTTGTGACGACGACCGACAGCACAAATCAGCTGACCGTCACCGGAAGTTTTACGGAAGACGGGGATACGAACACGGATGCTGTCATTTTCTCTAAGGATGATCTTGTGCTGAACGGCGTGGGATCGCTTACGATCAGCTCAACGGACAACGGCGTTTCCGGCAAGGATGATCTGAAGATCACAGGAGGGACTTATACAGTCACCAGTACGAGCGATGCGTTCGAGGCCAATGACTCGATTTCAATCTGCGGCGGAACGATCAATATCAACTCACAGAAAGACGGTCTCCACTGTGAAAATGATGAAGACGATACCGTTGGATCCGTGTATATAAGCGGCGGAACGATCAATATTGATGCCGCAAAGAACGGGATCCGTGCGACGACGACGCTCACGGTCGACGGAGGAGCGCTGGATATCGATGCAGCGGAAGGTCTGGAGTCGACGCAGGTCGAGATCAATGACGGGACGATCAATATTGCGGCCTCTGATGACGGTATTAACGCAGGACAGAAATCCGATGCCTATGATATTGTCCTCACGTTCAACGGCGGAAATATGACGATCAACATGGGACAGGGCGACACGGACGCGATCGATTCCAACGGCGATCTGTATATTAACGGCGGCACGATCGATATCACGGCACAGTTCGCATTCGACTTCGACGGAGTGGGACAGATGACCGGAGGGAACGTGACAGTCAACGGCCAGACCGTTACGCAGCTCACAAATTCCATAATGGGCGGCGGCGGAAGAGGCGGCGCACCGCAGGGCGGTTTCGGTGGCGAAGGCGGCATGGCATCCGGAGGAGAAGCCGGCATGGGCCCCGGAGGAAATAGCGGCCGCGCTCCCGGAAACAGCATCTGATCCCGGTCTTAAGAAGAATACACATTCCGGGTTGACTTCAGGAATGCCTCGGCGTTCTTGCCGCGACGTGCGCGGCGCGTAAGCGCCTTCTGCTGCGCACGTCTGCGATCCGCCGGAGGCTTTTATTCTTCATCGCAAGACTGTACTCACGATGAAGGCAAGTTTCACTTTGCGCGCGTATCTCATGTCTGAAGACACGAGGAAAAGCGCGATGAAGAATAAAAAACAGCGAGTCTCTTCAGAAGAGACTCGCTATTTTTTTATTCTTATATTCCGGATCATCGGTCACATCGCTCACCACATCGATCCAGTCAGGGAACTCGACTTTCCGATCGGTATCTTTGAGCTGTTCGACGATTGCGATCGCCCGGTTATTCCAGAAGGGATAGAGATCGATCTGGAAATACGTATTCCTGTAAGCAAAGCAATATCTGGTCTTCGTCACCTCCTTGTAGGAGGGATCTGCCTCCTGCAGAAGACGAAGGTATTCCTCCGCTGTGAGCCTTCGCTCTACCTCGATCCTCTCCTCGGAGACCGGCCAGCGCCGTGTGATCTCCATGTAGGTATAGTGACCTCCCGAACCGCTTTTTCTGAGCCAGATGCTTTCATCTTCGGGAGCGTGAAGATAAGTCTTGGTGATCTCCAGCTTCCGCGCGCTTCTCATGCACATCAGTTTCTCTGTGTCAGGATAACGGATCAGGTACTTGCGGCGATTGTTGACCATACTCGGACATCCGCAGAATGCAGTGATCTCCCGGATCAGGTGCTGCATTTTCTCTGCAAAATTCCCCCGGTTGTCGATGATCCGTAAATGGGGATGGCCGGTCCACGCATCGATGAATTTGTCGTCCATGGCGGCTGCCTGCTCGGGCGTTTCAATACGGGCTTCGTTGTTCGCAGTGGTATAGAATTCGACCGCGCCCTTGGCCGCTGTCACGAGATGGTAGACTGCATCGTAACGGTCACGAAGCTCGACTTCGTTCTGGCCTACCTCGGAGAGGACAGCAGCAAATTCCTCATCATTCATATAGACTCTGTTGTCCAGCGCGCCGCGGTCGCAGACGATCAGGATCTTTTCATCAGGCATCGAGAGCGCAGCTTTCCGGAAAAGGCGTTCTTTCTCGAGCTGGAGCGCCATCTGGCACTTTTGATAGTCGAGATTGCTGCCGCAGGTCCAAGGCGCGACGCCGCCCGTGATGAATTCCGTGGCTGTCTCCGGGATGATGAGGACTTTCCAGCCGTCTTTGACGAGGTTGGTCTGAATCCAGCCGACAGCAGTGGACTTGCCGCCGCAGGGGCCGCCGGTGATCACAATTTGCCGTATATCCTTTTTCATATGCCTGATCCTTTCCCAGATATTTCCTGTGTACAGGTCGACCCGGATGGTTCCTGCGTACAGGCCGATTGCCGACGATATGCCATCTCCATATGACTATTATAGCAATCCTGTGGTAAAATTACTATAAGCGTTCATCGAAGATCACAGAGGTTTTATGCTTCATCGCGCTTTTCCTCGCGACTTCAGCCGTGAGATACGCGCGCAAAGTGGAACTCGTCTTCATCGCGCAATACTCGTTATTTTAATCATGAGATACGCGCGTTAAGTGAAACCTGTCTTCATTGTGAGTATAATCCTGCGTGAAGTCATTTATCGTGTTTTCCGTGCCATTCGTCGTGAGGAAGGATCGTACTCTTTATACGTGGTATGATCATTTTGTAATCAAACAGAGCACAGCGAAAGTACATTGTGTGAAAGAGGTGCAGCCATGGGCGGACGACTTTCAGTAAAAACAGAAAATCTTATTTCGGGAGGGACAAAGCTGACTCTGACGGCAAGGGAACTTAGTGATATCAGCAGGCAGGTCATGGAAATCAGCCGGGACAGCGCGCAGACGATGATCTATGCCGGAGAAAAGATCAGTTTTGCACAGGCCCTCAGAGAGCTCAATGAGGCCGAGCGGGGAGCACGAAGTCTCGGAACGGCGGCTGTAACGATCTCTCATCTGTATCAGAACAATGAGCTGTCTGTCATTTCCGTGCTGGGAAAAGCGATGAGCCTGGCCGCTAAGAACGCGGGAGCTGCGGCTTCGGCAGCCAGAAGCGCTGTGGGCGGGCTGGCAGGCAATCTGGAGAATGGTGTGATGGCCGGAGCGAAAGCGGCGGGACAGGTCGTGGGTAAGGCCGGAAGCACCGGAAAGAGTGTTGAGCGGGTCGTAGACGGCGCGGAAGAGACTCTGGAACGGATCCGCTATAAATTCGGAAATATGACGGTTCCTCAGCTGCTCACCTATTTTTTCGGGAGCCATTACGGAAGGTTTGACGGAGGTTCACTTCCCATCAACGCTTTTTCCGGCGATGATTCCGATGAGGAGCTGGCGGAGAGTACACTGGAGAATCTCATTGATATATGGAAGTACGGGAGCTGCTCCTATCATGTCTGGCAGATGCTGACCTGGTCCGGTGTCATGGATCCGCTCTTTGCCTCGCTGGATTTCAAGAAGGGATATGACGGCTGCTATCACGTTGATACCAACGGGTTCCCGATCGACATTGCGGGAAAGCATTTCGGATGCTGGCAGGAAGCCGGAGGATATACGGACGCATACGATGTCTTATTCGATGCTTTCTGCGATATGGAGCGGGATACTTTCGTGTTCGAGGTGGACGGACAGCCCTACACGCTCTGGTTCTGGAAAGGGGAGTATATGAACCTCGGAGCGGGCGGCGAGTCCGGCATCTACAGGGGAAACAAGATGACCGACGATTTCTGTACAGTCGACACTGAGATGGAAATCCCGATGAAAATGACGATCGATTACGGCAACGGAACAAGACGGACCTGGAATAATAACGGTAAAGAGACCTGGTGGAACACATCCTTCGACCCGAGACAGCAGAATATCAAGGCCGAGGATATAAAGATCACTTACGAGATGGACTTCTCGGATAAACCCGAGGCATGGGACGGCGTAAGAAGAAGTGCGAGGAATAAGAGAAATGAAGGCTATTATTTTGACGAACGCAGTAAGAAGCTTTATTACACTATGTAGTGCGGTGATGATTTTTATTTCATCGATCTTCGGGTTCGGGAAATCCTACTCGGTGGAGAACGATTACCTGATCCCGCTGCTCGAAGCGATGGAGAAGGAGGACACGGAGGCGATTTATGATATGTTCGCCGCGGATGTGACGAAGGCCGATAAGAATCTTAAGCGGGACATCGAGCGGCTTGTAAAGATGTATGACGGGAAGCTTTCAGAATATGATTTTGTGGACGGGTCGACATCTGATAAGAAAAATAAAGAGAAGCGGTATAAAAAAGCTTTTACGGCTTCCTATGAAGTGAAGACGTCGAAGGAGACATATATGATCCTGATCTCGGCACATCCGAAGGGGCTGGACAAGGCGAGTACCGGGATGTACTCGATCGCCCTGATCCGCAAAGCGGATTATGATGCGGAGAATGAACTTGAGGAGTATTATACGGTGAGAAACGGGGTCACCGTCTGTGACCGGGCTTATCTGCCGGATCTGAAGAAGGCAGCTGCCTGAAGACTTGCGAATGGAATATCAGCGGACCGTCGCTTTATGGAAAAGGAGAGAGCGCTGTGTATGGATGACATTTTTTAAATGTTTCCATTGACAGTGCTTTTTCTTATAAATAGAAGGTGTTTGCAGCACTCTGTAAAATACGTCTGCGATACTCTGCAGAATACGTCTGTGAAACTGTGCAGAGAGCGTCTGCGAAAATATATAGAAAGCGTCTGCAAAACTGTGCATGAAACGGAATTATGTGAACGGTTTCAATCTAAGGTCTGAAAAGTTTTACTGTGAAAAAAGTTTTCTCATTTTTTGTGGAACTTATGTAGTTTTAGGATTATCATCGGTAATTAGGAGACCATATCTTTTTGATATGATTATCATACTTTTCTGAAATGGATAATCTCTGCCATTTTTACTTTTCATCGCGCAATACCCGTGATTTACGTCATGAGATATGCACGCAAAGAAAATCTGGCTTCATCATGAAGAAATTAAAGCGCATAACCGTTTGAGAGAACTTCTGATCTTATACGGTGCCGCGCTGTTCCTATAGTCTGTGCTGCGAATAGTTCCGAAATATTGTCGGAATGAAAAGTGAGGGGTTCGCAGCGGGCGGATCCGGAGATTCCGGGGGACTTCGGATCCGCTGTTTTTTTATTCTTGCCAATAGAGCACAGTGTGTCCTATAATATGGATTTGATATATGAAGGAACACTTACTAAGGAGGCTTTAACGATGATTGAAGGAAGAATCTATAATTTTTCTGCAGGGCCATCGATCCTGCCGGAACCGGTACTGCTGAGAGCACAGAAAGAACTTCTGAACTGCGGCGGTTCAGGTATGTCCGTTCTGGAGATGAGCCACAGATCCAAAGTGTTTGATGACATCATCAACGCCGCGGAAGAGAATCTGCGGAAAATTATGGGAATCCCTGATAACTATAAGGTCCTGTTTCTGCAGGGCGGCGCGAGCGGCGTGTTTGCTTCTCTGCCCATGAATCTCGGAAACAAGTCCGGAATCGCTGATTATATCGTGAGCGGAAATTTCTCCGGCACCGCGCTCAAGGAAGGCAAAAAGTACCTGAAGGATGCCCGGGAAGCCGCGTCGACAAAGTCAGAGAACTTCAGCCGGATTCCGAAACAGGAAGAGCTTAATCTTTCCGCAGATGCGGATTATGTCCATGTTTGCTGGAACAATACTATATTCGGCACGGTTTATCACTATATTCCCGAGACCGGAAATGTTCCGCTCATAGCGGATATGTCCTCCAGCATCCTGTCCGAGCCGGTAGACGTATCGAAGTTCGGCATGATTTATGCCGGCGTTCAGAAGAACCTTGCGCCTGCAGGTCTTGCAATCGTGATCGTCCGCGAGGATCTGATCGGAAACGCGATGCCCATCACGCCGATGATCTGGGATTACGCGCTGAATGCGGAGAAACGGTCCATGATCAATACGCCTCCCTGCTTCCCGATCTATTTTGTCAAGCTTGTGACGGATTATCTGATGGAGCAGGGCGGTCTTGCGGAAATGAAAAAACGGAACGAGGAGAAAGCCGCGATCCTTTATGATTATCTGGATTCCCAGAATTTCTATAAGGCTGCGGCTGCGAAGGAAGACCGTTCCCTCATGAACGTGACATTCCGCACAGGAGACGAAGCACTCGACGCTGAATTTGTCAAGGGACAGGCGGCGCACGGATTCTCCAACCTGAAAGGCCACAGACTGGTCGGAGGCATGCGCGCTTCAATTTACAACGCGATGCCGAAGGAGGGTGTGGAAGCGCTCGTCGAGTACATGAAGGAGTTCGCTGCTGCCCACTGAGACGGGCGGAATCCTGAAATAAGTCAAAACAGGATATAGCTGTCGGAAGTCCCGCAGGGAACTGACGATAAAGAGGAGACGGGGCGTTCATATCCTGATATGCCGCACGTAAAGAGCGGGATCAGGGGCTGAATGCCCCGTGTTAATCTCTGAAGCAGAATTCCCGTGATTTGGGTATTGAGAGGAATGCGAAAAGTGGAACGCCTGTGCGTTCCTGAATTAGGAAGGATAAGAAATGGCTGTTTTCAGACCTTTCAGAGCCGTAAGACCGGCGAAAGAATATGTGAGTGAAGTTGCGGCGCTTCCGTATGACGTCATGAGCAGTACGGAAGCCCGCGAAATGGTAAAGGGTCATCCGTGGTCTTTTCTGCATGTGGACAGAGGAGAGGTCGATCTCGACCCGTCCGTAGGGATCTACGACAGGAGAGTCTATGAGAAAGCCGCCGAGAACCTGGAGCGGATGCTCGCTGAAGGCGTAAATGTCAGGGAGAGCTCGCCGGTCTATTATATTTACAGGCAGATCATGGATGGCAGGGCGCAGGCCGGCCTCGTCGGCTGCGCATCGATTGACGATTATAAAAATAATGTCATCAAAAAGCATGAACTGACCCGGGCGGATAAGGAGGAGGACCGTATCCGTCATGTCGATACATTGAATGCGAACACAGGTCCCATCTTTTTGACTTTCCGGGACACGATCGGTCTTCGGTCCATTACCGGAGACTGGATGAAAGCACATGCGCCGCTTTACGATTTCACATCGTCTGACGGAATCCGCCATACTGTGTGGGTGATCGACGATGATTCTGTGGAGTCGGAGATTCAGGCAAAGCTCGGCGATGTCCCTTCCTTTTACATCGCGGACGGACATCACAGATCTGCCTCCGCGGTTCGTGTGGGGGAAAAGAGAAGAGCGGAGCATCCGGATTATGACGGAACGGAAGAGTTCAATTTCTTTCTTTCGGTCCTGTTCCCGGTCGAAGAGCTCAGGATCTTTGATTATAACCGGGTGGTGAAAGACCTGAACGGGATGGATCCGGAGTCCTTCCTGAAGGCCTGTGAAGACTCCTTCGAGATCAGCGAACTGCCGGTCATGCGGAAGGATCATGAGGTCTTTGACGAGGAGACACTTTCCGTCTGCCGGCCGGTCAGCAAGCATACGTTCAGCCTCTATCTTGACGGGAAATGGTACAGACTGACTGCCAGAGAAGGCACGTTCGATGAAGCGGATCCGGTAGGCCGGCTCGATGTCACGATCCTTCAGGAAAATCTGCTTGCGCCGATTCTTCAGATAGGCGATCCGCGGACAGATACAAGAATTTCATTTATCGGCGGGATCCGGGGGCTTGGTGAGCTTGTCCGCCTGGTCGACGGCGGTGCGGCGGCAGCGTTTGCAATGTACCCGACGACGACGGACGATCTCATGGACATAGCGGATGCCGGGAAGATCATGCCGCCGAAATCCACCTGGTTCGAGCCGAAGCTGCGGAGCGGGCTGTTCATACACTACCTGTAAATATATGGCGCGGAGCGGCGCTGTACGACGACGCGTTCTGAAATTATCTTGAAAAATTCCCGGACTGGTGGATGAGCCCGAAGCATGATACAATAGCTTTTATGGATGATAATACGACAAAGCGGATCCTTGGTTTCCCGGATGAGTTCTGGATCGCATTCGTGATCATGATCGGCTTTTTTTTGAAAATTATATTTGACATCAGCACCGGCTATACCTTTCAGGCCAGAAATCTTGGCATGTGGACGTATCTGGAACCCGGGCAGGCGCATGAGGGGACCCTCGGAGTGATTCAGTATCTGTTCGAGAATCACCGGCTCCCTGATTTTGATCCGAGAACGGTGAGCGGATTTGAATCGCCCCCGCTCTTTCATATTTTATGCGCCCTCTTTCTCGATCTTTTCCATCGCGCAGCCGGCTGGAAGATCGGAACATGCCTGCATACGCTGCAGTGTTTTAATGCGATTTTTGTGACAGCCGGATCACTGTCTGAAATCGGTATCCTGAGGAAGTGCGGTCTTGTCGGGCGGGAGCTGGTCGCGTCCATATTGTTCATGACATTTTTCCCTGCATTTTACATTATGGGAGCATCCTTTTCGGCGGAGGCCATGTGCTTTATGTTCTGTACCTTCGCGCTCAATAATGCGATCACTTGGTACCGAACGAAGGAGCTCAGGCACATAACGAGGACTGCAGTTTTTTTCGGGCTGGGGATGAGCACTTCCTATGCCGCGAGCGCGATCCTTCCGGCTGTTCTCTCCGTGATGGTCCTGGCAGTGCGGGATAAGCGTTTCGTGAGAAAGACCCTGAAAGCTCCGTATAAAAAGTTTTTCAGGGCTCCGTTCACAAGGTTTTTCATTATTGCGGGGATCGGAGCGCTCTGGTGGCCGGTCTACAATTTCATCCGGTTCGGAGTTCCGCTCTTTTACCGGAAATTCAGCTATGAGTCCTGGGAGATGCTTAAAGGAAAGTATTCCGGATGGATGCGCATCAGGATTCCTTCCATCAATGAATTTTCGGATCTGCAGATCGATTCCGGCGGAAAGTATCTGTACAATATCTGGGCGCAGACGCTGAAGACATCGATTTTTGACTACAACGCAATTAATATGGAACTGAGGCCTACCTATATTATGGCCGGGCTCCTTCTTTTTATGAACATACTCCTGTGTCTTCTCTTTCACGTTATGTGGATCCGCTCGCTCATGGGGCATCGCATGAAGAGGGAGGTCAAAGTTTTTACGGGGGTCGGCTATCTCGGAGCATTGATCGGATACGCGGTTTTCTGTCTCAGAAATCCCATCGTTTCCGCGATGAATTTCTGCTTCATCCCGACGATCATTCTGTATCCGATCACGGGAATGGCCATCTGCGGCGCTGCAGGAAGAAATGCGACCGGTCTCGACCGTATCCTGACAAGGGTGTGCAACTGGGTCATTGTGATCTTTGCGGTAGTCGCTGCATTTCTTTTCGGATATTATGCGGCATAGGGTCCGGGCTCCGGAATGGGTATGTGACATTGGATTTTCTTTTTGGAGGCCACACAGATGCATGTGGGAAGGCCGGGTAAGTAACACGAGTATTTATAGAAGGAAATAATCATTTCCTTATAAGGAAGGCAGGTAAAGTTTTATGCTGGATGGCAAGAAGGTTTTATTTTCAGGCATGCAGGCGACAGGAAATCTCACGCTCGGAAATTATCTCGGAGCCTTGAAGAACTGGGTCTCTCTCGCAGATGAGTACATGTGTTTTTACAGTGTTGTCGACGAGCACTCGATCACAGTCAGACAGGATCCGGCAGTGCTGAGAAAACGTTCCCGTGCGCTGCTCACGCTCTATATAGCAGCAGGAATAGATCCGGAGAAAGCCTGTATTTACTATCAGTCCCATGTATCCGCGCATGCGGAACTCGCATGGATCCTCAACTGCTTCACATATATGGGCGAGATGAACCGTATGACCCAGTTCAAGGATAAGAGCGCGAAACATGCGGACAATATCAACGTCGGCCTCTTCGCTTATCCGGTCCTCATGGCAGCGGATATTCTTCTCTATCAGGCAGATCTCGTTCCGGTCGGAAAGGACCAGACACAGCATCTTGAGATCACGAGGGATATCGCGAACCGGTTCAATAATATTTACGGCAATGTGTTCACGATTCCCGAACCGTATATCGGGAAGGCAGGAGCGAACATCAGAAGTCTTCAGAATCCGGCAAAAAAGATGTCGAAATCGGATGAGAATCCGAACGCCAGCATTTATCTCATGGATGACCCGGACACCATCCGCAGAAAATTCAGGCGTGCGGTGACGGATTCCGAGGCGACGATCTGCTACCGTCCGGAGCAGCCCGGTATCATGAACCTGATCGATATTTACTGCGCATGCACCAATAAGACTCCGGATGAAGCAGTCGCTGAATTCTCCGGTCTGGGATACGGACAGCTGAAGGAAGCGGTCGGAGAGAGCGTCGTGGAGCTTCTCGCGCCCCTTCAGCAGAGATGTGCGGAGCTCTCAAAAGAGAAGTCGTATATCGACGGCATCATTAAGAATAATGCTGAGAAGGCGGGGTATTACGCCAATAAGACACTGAGAAAAGTACATAAGAAGATCGGGTTCCCGGAACGGATCAGATGATGTGAAATACGTTGGCAAAAAAGTACAATTCGTCGTTTGAAACTGTAGAAAATACAGCTCTTTTGTAATATAATGAATACGATATGTAGCTTTTCAGCTAATCGGATTCGATTCTGGCTCCCAAATTTATGCAGAATCACCAATACAATGAGGAGGGGACTGTTCTTTCTTGTTTGGGTTCGTTCGGGCTGAACTGTTTTTTGATTCTTTTACAAGGAGAAGATTATGGCTGCAGGAAAGTATGTCGCTTATGTCGGCACTTATACGAATGGAAAAAGCAAAGGTATCCATATTTATGACGTAGATGTTGAGGAAGGCCTGCTTTATCTTCGCAGAGTTGTTCCGGTAAACAACTCCTCCTACCTTATCGCTTCGAGAAGCGGTAAATTCCTGTATTCAATTGCTGATGAAGGCGTTGAAGTGTATGAAATCGCTCCGAACGGAGACCTTAATTCGATCAATCAGGTCGATATTGATGGCATGAGAGGCACACACCTCTCCACGGACTATCAGGGCAAGTATCTCTTTGTCGCCGGTTATCATGACGGCAAAGTCACTGTTGTCCACACACACAGGGACGGAAGTCTCGGCAGTGTCATGGATGGTGTCTATCATCGCGGACAGGGAGCGATCAACGAGCGCTCTTTCAGACCGCATGTAACATGCGTGCGCATCACTCCTGATAATCATTTCCTCTGTGCAGTGGATGAAGCATTGGATCAGGTCGTGATCTATCAGATCGATCACCGCCTCAATAAGCTGAAAGAAGTCGATGTTCTCCGCATGGGCAAGGAAGTGGGACCGAAGAGCATCCATTTCAGCAAAGACGGACTTCACGCATATGTTCTCTGCCAGATCACAAATGAGATCCGTGTGTATGATTATCATATCGGCAAGAACGGATATCCGAGCTTTGAGCTCGTTCAGGAAGTATCCACGCTCTCCAATGAGAGGGATCCGCATGACGCAGCGTCTGCCATGCGCCTCTCCTATGACGGGGAATATGTATTCTGCTCGACATCCGGAGACGATTCTGTCGCCTGCTATAAGATCGACAAGGAGACAGGAAAACTTGACAGACTGTTTGCCCTGCCGACATCCGGAGCATATCCGAAGGATATCGCGCTCTTCCCGGATCAGCAGCATATCGCGGTCGTCAACAACGGTCAGGGAACGATCACGACATTCAAGATCAACTACGAGAAGGGTGTCATTGCGATGAAGGGACGTCCGCAGAAGCTGGATACTCCGAACTGCATGATCTTCCATAAGATTGAGGAGCCGCCGGCAGAGATCCGTAATATTTCGGAGGCAGAGGCGGAAGCGGAAGTTGAAAAGAGAGTAAGATCTTACGCACCGCTCACCTGAGATCGGGAGCAAATCGCATAGTGAAACTTGGATCATATACCGCAGCGTGCAGCTGTGCCTTTGTTGCCATCTGCATGGTGCGGTATTTTTTAGCCTTCGGCGGATCGCGTTACGTGCGCAGAGGAAGACGCTGACGCGCCGCGCACGTCGCGGCAGGAACGCCGAAGCAAACTTGAATGATAAAAGGAGAATCAACAGATGGCCGGATCCGGATTTGGAACAGTTTTCAGGATTACAACCTGGGGGGAATCTCACGGAAAAGCACTCGGAGTCGTTGTGGACGGCTGTCCGGCGGGAATACCGCTTTCAGAGGAGGATATCACTCCTTACATGAACCGTCGGAGACCCAATGGCGGTGTGATGTCGACACAGCGCAATGAGGAAGATAAGGTGGAAATCCTGTCCGGTGTCTTTGACGGGAAGACGACCGGCACGCCGATCTCGATGCTGATCAGAAATAAGGATGAGCGGTCCCGGGATTACGGAAATATTGCAGAGAGCTACAGGCCCGGGCATGCGGATTACGGATTTGACGCAAAGTACGGATTTCGCGATTACAGAGGCGGAGGAAGATCTTCCGGAAGAGAGACCGCCGGCCGTGTGGCTGCGGGAGCAATCGCGCAGAAGCTGCTGCGTATGCTTGGAATCGAGTGCCACGCAGCACTTGACCGGGTGGGAGATGTTCCTGCCGGGGAGTCAGAGGCTGCCGAAGAGCTTGTCAGACAGTGCAGAGAGGAGCAGGATTCCATCGGGTCTGTTGTCCGGTGCACGGTGTCAGGTATGCCGGCCGGCGTAGGAGATCCGGTCTTTGAGAAGCTTGACGCAAATCTCGCGAAGGCCATGTTCTCGATCGGTGCGGTGAAGGGGCTCGATATCGGGGATGGTCACAGAGCTGCGTCCGCACGGGGAAGTGAAAATAACGACTCTTTTTATATCAAAGAGGGGAAGGTGGCAGCGCGGACAAATCATGCCGGAGGAATTCTCGGAGGATTGTCCGACGGAGCAGATATAGAAATGACTGTGTACTTTAAGCCGACTCCGTCCATCGCGAGACCGCAGAAAAGCGTGAACAAAGCCGGCGAGGAGATCGATCTTGTGATCCGTGGACGCCACGACCCTGTCATCGGGGCACGGGCTGCTGTCGTTGTGGAATGCATGACGGCGCTCGTGCTCGTTGACGCGCTTCTCCTGAATATGACGAGCCGTGCGGAGGAGGTCGCCGAATTTTACAGGAGACGTGTGTGACTGTATAATCCCTGACGCAGGATTCTCGTGATTTATTCGTCAGATGAATGGGAAAAGTGAAACTGCCCTCTGGCATGGGATGCAAAGTAAGCGTCACAGATTTTTCACTTAATTTAACAGTTGTTCAATTGAATGACCTGCATGAAGTACGGTATACTTGAGTGCGTTGATAATTTTGGTTGATACCGGCAGCGTAAGTCAGTTTGGGTGATTGTAAAAACGCTGTTCTTTTACAATTCCATTCCGGGAAGACTTTCACAATTGCCGGTAAATTTTCAGAGGCTCTTGCGAAACTCTGAGAAATGGAATTGTATGAACGATTCAAACAATCTGCACAAGCCATAGAACTTCTTCATGAGCGAAAGATGTGGAATGAGCAAAAACCGTTCTGTCTGATCTGAGCGAAGCGAGTTAACGTTTTTTGCGAATGTTTTTCCACATCTTGAGTGAATGTTAGAAGTTCTTGGCGCGGAAGCCGTTTGAATGTTCATACAAATTCCATGAAGCAGATTTTCGCAATAGCCGACACAGCAGTAATTAGTTTGAAGGGAGTATCAGATGGCAGCTTCTAAAAAGAAGGGGAATAGAAAGAAGTGGATAATCGCGGCCCTGATCGTGGCCGCTCTGTGTGTGGCCGTCTTTTTTATTGTTAAGGCTTTCCGGAAGGAAGATAAAGGGGACTCAGTGGTCTATGTGACACCGGTATCCATGCTCATGGACAAGCTTCTCCTCGGGCAGAATGTCTATGCCGGTATTGTCGTTACACAGGGAGAAGTGACGGTCAATAACGATGATGGGAACCGGATCTCGGATTATTATGTGAAGGAGGGTGACACGGTAACCGTCGGGACACCTCTCTTCAAATATGATGTAAATGCCCTGCAGGATTCCCTGACATCCAAGGAGATCGCGCGGGACCGGGCGAAAATTGCGCTGGAGTCGGCACAGAAAGCAAGAGATGACGCGCAGAAAGCCCTCAATGAGGCTGACTCGGGTGCCCGGGCTGCGGCAGAACTTACACTTCGGGATTCGGAGCTCGCCCTTGAGGAAGCCAGGCTGACGTTCGAGAAGGCTGAGAAGGCAGTGACTGAGGCAAGCGATAAGATCAATAATGCTACTGTTTTGTGCGAGATTGACGGTACAGTCTCAAAAGTGACGAAGGCAGACTATGGTAATCAGTCCTCGACGGACAGTGAATCGTCCCAAATGGGAGGCGCTGTCATTACGATCGAAAAGAGCGGGAACCTTCAGGTCAAGCTGTCGCTCGGCGAGCTGGACTTCAACTCGATCGAGGATGGTATGGAAGTCACTGTGCAGAGCCGGACAGATGAGAGCAAGACGTGGACCGGTACGATCAGGAAAGCAGTGCTGACAGAGAATACGGACAGCAAGGAATCGTCAGAGTCCCAGCAGACCAATCTGGCATATGTGACGCTGGATACTTCCGACGGTATGGTCAGCGGGCAGCATGTAAAGGTCACGAGGAAGACAGATGAGAAGGAGGATAAACGTATTTTCATCGATCCGAGTTATATTGTGGATGCCGGAAAGTCCAGTCCGTATGTCTGGGCTGACGATGGGACAGGCCTCCTCGAAAAGCGGAAAGTGGAGCTTGGGGAAAAGGACAGCGAAGGAAAATATGAGATCCTGTCCGGGCTCGGGCTGACAGACGCGATCGTGCTCCCATCCGATGACCTTGCAGTGGGAATGAGCTGCAAGATCGGAGATCCTTCTGCGGAGGCTTCCACAGCTTCCGGAGCAGAGCCGGGAGAAGCGGGAAACGCTAAGCCGGGAGAAGCGGGAAACGAGAAGACGGAAGAAGCAGGAAACGAGAAGCAGGAAACAGGTGAGAGCAGCACTTCTGCTGTCTGACGGAGGGCGTAAGTATGATCATAGATTGCAGAAAAATATGCCGGAGTTTTCCTATAGGTGATTCTTCCGTACAGATCCTTAAGAATGTCGATCTTCAGGTCGAAGAGGGCGAATATGTAGCGATCATGGGACCGTCCGGATCCGGAAAATCGACCCTCATGAATATTCTGGGCTGTCTGGACACGCCGACCAGCGGTGAGCTTTTTCTGGACGGTGTGAATGTGGGAAAGTGCACGGACGATGAGCTCTCTGATCTCCGCCTCTATAAGCTGGGCTTCGTTTTCCAGAACTATCAGCTGCTGGCAAGACAGACAGCGCTTGAAAATGTTGAACTCCCCCTGACCTACGCGAAGGTTCCCCGGGACGAACGCAGGGAGCGGGCCTTTGAGGCTCTGAAGAAGGTGGGACTGGAGGACCGCGTGAATCATGAGCCGTCCCGGCTGTCGGGAGGTCAGAAGCAGCGGGTGGCTATTGCGAGGGCGATCGTCAACAATCCGAAGCTCATCCTTGCAGATGAACCGACCGGTGCTCTGGATTCCACATCCGGTAGGCAGATCATGGAACTTTTTCATTCCCTGAACGACGAAGGCATGTCGATCCTCATGATCACACATGATATCGATATCGCCGCGCATGCGAAAAGGATCGCGATCATCAGGGATGGTGTCCTGAATCTTGACGCAGAGAATGATCCGATGATCATTGCGAAGAGGAAAGAACGGGAAATTGGGGTAAATCAGGTATGAAAAAGAAAGGACTCCTGCATAATAAATATTTTGTAGCCGGACTCATAGCTGTCTGTGCAGTCGCAGCGTTCTTTATCGTGGAGTTCCTTCGCGCAGGGACGATCGGACCTGCGCAGGTGGTACAGGTCTCTGAACTCTCCACGAACATGGGCGAGGACTCTTATACATATCGCGAGACAAAGGGAGTTTCCGCGGAAGGAGCAACGCAGAAGGTAAATCGTATATCCGGCGTTACGGTACGTGAGATCCTTGTCGAGGAGGGAGAGGACGTCAAAGAAGGACAGCCGCTTGTTGTCTTCGACAAGGCGGAGCTTGAATATATGTATAAGGAATACCAGCTGAAAAAAGATAAGATCCAGCTGGAGATCGACGCCGCCACGCATAATATCGAGATCCTGAACAGCATCACACCGACGTCTGAAGAGGGATATGAAGGCGGTGACGAAGACTGGGGCGATGAGGAACCGGGAGAGGAAGAAGAGCCGGCTTACGATACGACAGTCTACAGTGTTCTGGATGCTTCTTCCAAAGCCTATAATCTAGCATTTGACACGGAGGACGATCCGCTCGGCACGATCACAAATCCATACAGATTTCTCTGCCGTGAGGGTACTGCGGTGACGAAGGGATTTATCGATTCCCTGAGAGAACAGGCAGGCGGCACTGATATGTATGTTGCGCTTGAGATCCGTGACGGCGATACCCCGGAAGGAGATCTGAAGCAGGAATGGATGCTGAACGCAGCCAACCTCCGGGAAGTCGAGGAAAGCTGGATCGCAGTGCTGAATTCCGGAAAGCTGAATGCCGATAACGCGCTTGATCTGGCAGATGCCTATGCAACACTCGCAGCAACGTATACGAACGATGCCCTGCATCAGATCGATGCCGTCAGGGACAAAGCGGTCTCGGAAGAAGCAAAGGCTCTGCTTAAAGAGGCGGAAACGCTTTACGAAGATGCGCTCCTGGTCTCTCAGACAGCGGAAAAAGCGGTCGCAGATGCGAAGAGCGGGACCGTTACTCCGCCGGAAGCTCTGCAGACTGCAAAAGAATCGATGGAGACTGCCAGGAAAGATCTGCTTCTGATTGAAGAGAAGATTGAAGAGATCAGAAAAGAAGGAGTGATCACTCCGGAACCGACGGTCACACCCGGGCCGACTGAAACGCCCGGACCGACGGATATTCCGGAACCGACCGGAGTACCTGAGCCGACAGGCGCGCCGGAGGGACCCGGGACCGATGAGAGTACAGGGACCGAATCCGGAGGGATTCCGGATGGAGTTTCCGGTCTGCGCATGGAAGGCGTGCCGGACAGATCGACCGGCCTGCTTCTCCTTGCGACGAGCGGCACTGTGACGACCACGGACGGGGAGACAGCGAGCGCCTCGACCGGAAATGCCACATCCACAATTCACCTGGTCAATCCCTCCGACAGTTATTCGCCGGAGTCTCTTGCGGAGGCTCTTGAGAATGAGAAAAAGACGCTGAGGGAAAAGAAGATCGATCTCACTGAGATCAATCTGCAGATCAAGCAGGCATCGAGCGATCTGGAGAGCGGGACAAGGAAGGCAAATTTTGACGGGACGGTAAAGTCTGTCGATAAGTCGGTCCTTAAGTCCTCTTCGACATCCTCCGAAAAAGGTGCAGAAAAAAGTGAAAAGGCGATCGTCACGGTAGCATCCACCGGATCTAATATTATCTATATGGGCGTTCCGGAAAATGATCTCCCCTATATGACTTCCCTTGAGTACGTTGTTGCCGGCGGTGAATACGGGCAAGTGATTGAAGTCTCTAAAAACCCGATCGGCCCCAGCATGAAGAAGATCGCCTATGACAGTTCCACGCAGGCTACCTATTCTGTTACGGTAAAGCTTGAGAGCCCGCTGATGCAGGATATGCAGAGCGCGGTCCTGCCCTGCATGTACGGTTTCACGCTGCCGCAGACAGAGGCGGAGCACGGGATCGATGTCAACGACGCGTTCATTTTCCAGGAGGAAGGCAGGTATTATGTCTACAAACGGAATGAAGAAGGAGTCCTTGAACAGACGGAAGTGACTGTCAGCACGCATAAGGTCCTTTCCAGCTATATGAGGACCGCTATGAATGCACTCGGATCCTATGTTGTCACCTCCGGCATTACAGCGGAAGATTACATTGCTTTCCCGTACGGCCCGGCAATCGAAGAGGGGGCAAAGACGCAGAAAACCACTTTTGCAAAGCTTAAAGGAGATGTGGTGACCAATGAGTGAAAATATACGTCTTGCATTTCAGGGAATCTGGTCCCATAAACTGAGATCTATTCTCACCATGCTGGGTGTCATCATCGGAATCGCTTCAATCATGACGATCGTATCGCTGATCGAGGGGACGAACCAGCGGCTGGCGGAGAATCTCCGCGGAAGAGGAAATAATGTTGTATATATTTCTTTAAAGAGCTCCGGATCAGAGTACAATGTGACGGGCGGCTATGAAAAACTGGATGGTCTGTATCCCGTGAGCGATGAGATCAAGGAACGGATCAAAAATATTTCTGAAGTAAAATATGCCACATATTTCCTGAAGTATAACGTCTCGGAGTATGACCAGAAGACAGTCAGATATAACGATAAGGATATCCCCTGTGATCTTCTGGGCATTGATGAGAACTATTTTCTGACGATGGGAAGCATTGTCACTGAAGGGCGTGCTTTTCAGAGTACGGATTTTTCAAAGATCAAAAAGGTCCTGATCATCAATCAGGTCGCAAGGGAGAATCTTTTCGGCAAAGAGGAAGCTGTAGGCCAGGAAATCGAGATCAAAGGCGAAATCTATACGATCGTCGGCGTCTGCGAACGCTCGGATGCCTTCAAGCCCAAGATATCGACATATTCGGATTATGTCAACTATATGACGCAGGACGGTCCGGAGATGTATATGCCGAAATCGACTTTTGCGTTTCCGTTCGGATTTGATCTTCCCGAGACATGTGCAGTGCGCGCAGCCGAATCTGAAAAAATGCAGTCTGCGGGCGTCAAAGCACAGAGAGCTCTGCAGACCGGTGTTCGGTCGGAGAGGATCTATTATGAGGCGGAGGATTTCTCCGCAGCGATCCGTCAGCAGCAGGAACAGCAGGAAGGGATGTCGAACATGCTGATCATGGTCGCCAGCATCGCGCTTCTCGTCGGCGGAATCGGCGTTATGAACATTATGCTGGTCTCTGTTACAGAGAGAACGCCGGAGATCGGTCTCAAGAAGGCGCTCGGAGCAAAGAAAAAGGTCATTATGCTCCAGTTCCTGACAGAGTCAGTCGTCCTCACGACGCTCGGTGGAATCCTGGGAATCCTTGCCGGCATAGCGATTGCCTCTATTCTGGCGTACATCTCAGACATGGATGTGGTCTTTCCGCTCTGGGCGATCCTGGTCGGATTCTTCTTCTCCATGGCAGTCGGGGTCGTCTTCGGGGCGATGCCCGCCGTGCAGGCGGCGAAGCTTGATCCGATTGAGGCGCTCCGGAGAGAGTAATGTACAGGCTGCGCGCAGAATCTTTTCAGCCTGTAAAGAAAAATTGCTTGACACCCTTTTTGTTTTGCCGTATAGTAGCACTCATGGAAAAAATATACGCGCAGTCTCTCCTCTATGATTTCTATGGAGAGCTGCTCACAGAACATCAGAGAAGAGTATACGAGGAGGTCGTTTTCGACGATCTGTCGCTCGGCGAGGTCGCAGAGGAGCTGGGCATCAGCCGACAGGGCGTACACGATATGGTGCGTCGGACGGAGAAGGCGCTCAGAAAGTATGAAGAGAAGCTGGGCCTTGTGCGGAAGTTCATTTCTCTGAAAAGGAAAGTCAACGAGATCAAGGAGCTGACGGAGGATGAGAAGATCCGGAAGCTCGCTGAAGAAATACTGGAGGAACTCTGATATATGGCATTTGAGAGCCTTACAGAAAAACTGCAGAATGTTTTCAAGATGCTCCGCGCCAAAGGAACTCTGACGGAGAAAGATGTCCACGAGGCCATGAAGGAAGTCAAGATGGCTCTCCTTGAGGCGGACGTCAATTTTAAGGTCGTCAAGAAGTTCACGAAGGATGTTGAGGCGCAGGCGATCGGCGAGAACGTCATGAGCGGTCTGAATCCCGGGCAGATGGTCATTAAGATCGTCAATGAGAAGATGATCGAGCTCATGGGTTCCGACATGCAGGAGATTCCTGTCAAGCCGAACGGCATGACGGTCCTTATGATGGCAGGTCTGCAGGGTGCAGGTAAGACGACGACGGCGGCAAAGCTCGCCGGAAAGTATAAGAAGAACGGCAAGCGCCCGCTGCTTATTGCGGCTGACGTTTACCGGCCGGCGGCGATCAAACAGCTGCAGGTGAACGGTGAAAAAGTCGGTGTGCCGGTCTTTACGATGGGAGACCGAAAGAATCCCGTCGATATCGTAAAAGCCGGAATCGCGCATGCGCAGGAGAACGGCAACAATATGGTCCTCATCGACACGGCAGGCCGTCTGCAGATCGACGAGAGCATGATGCAGGAGCTCTGCAATATCAAGGCTGCGGTCGATGTGGATGCCACGATCCTGGTCGTCGACGCGATGACCGGACAGGAAGCCGTCAACGTTGCGAAGACATTCTCCGAGAAAGTCGGGATCGACGGCGTGATCCTCACGAAGTGCGACGGCGATACCAGAGGCGGTGCGGCGCTTTCGATCCGGGCTGTCACGGGCAGACCGATTTATTACGTCGGCATGGGTGAAAAGCTTTCGGATCTCGAACAGTTCTATCCGGACCGTATGGCAAGCCGTATCCTCGGAATGGGCGACATCTTGAGCCTGATCGAGAAGGCGCAGGAAGGAATTGACGAGAAAAAAGCCGCGGAGATGAATGAGAAGCTCCGCAAAGCCCAGTTCGGTTTCGACGATTATCTCGACAGTCTGAACCAGATGCGTCAGATGGGCGGTATCGAGAGCATTCTTTCCATGCTTCCGGGGATGAACACAAAGATGAAGGATATCTCCGGTATGGTCGATGAGAAGGCGCTTCACAGAACGGAGTCCATCATTTTCTCGATGACGCCGGAAGAACGCTCGAATCCGGATATTCTGAATCTTTCGAGGAAGAGAAGAATTGCAAAAGGAAGCGGCGTCGATATCAATGAAGTCAACCGCCTTGTCAAGCAGTTCGAGCAGACAAGAAAGATGATGAAGCAGATGCCCGGAATGATGGGCGGCGGAAAACCCGGACGTATGGGCGGGCTTTTCGGAAAGCGCGGCGGATTCAGGATGCCCTTCTGACAGGATGCCCCTCTAAAGGGAAGAGATCCTGCGGATGATGACAATTTTCGGCCGTTATCAGCCGGCAAAAGAAAAAAGTGTACAGCGCACATTAAATTCCCGGATCCGCAGAATGAAGGATAAAGGAAAAGCAAAGCTTTAATGTGCTTGTCAACGGTCCGAAGTCAGGACTGTACTATATTTCATTTTTATATTTATATTATTTGGAGGAATTTATATCATGGTTAAGATCAGACTGAGAAGAATGGGACAGAAGAAGGCACCTTTTTACAGAATCGTAGTAGCTGATTCCAGATCTCCGAGAGACGGACGTTTCATCGAGGAGCTTGGCTACTATGATCCGACAAGGGATCCGAGCGTTTACAAGATCAACGAAGAGTCCGCAAAGAAGTGGCTTGCAAACGGCGCACAGCCGACAGAGGAAGTCGCGAAGCTTCTCAAGATCGCAGGGATCACAAAATAAAGCAGTTATAACTTTTCCAGGATTACAGGGAGAATAAATGAAAGAGTTAGTAGAAGTCATTGCCAAAGCTCTGGTCGATCATCCCGATGAAGTCGTTGTCACTGAGAGGGAAGAGGGCGACGACCTTATCCTGGAGCTGAAAGTAGCTTCCCAGGATATGGGGAAAGTCATAGGCAGACAGGGAAGGATTGCAAAGGCGATCCGTTCTGTCGTAAAAGCTGCGTCGACCAGAACAAATAAGAGAGTCACTGTGGATATCGTACAGTGAGTATTTGGGAAATATGCTTGATATGCTGCAAGTCGGTGTGATCACTACGACTCATGGACTGA
The DNA here is from genome assembly GCA_900314565.1 of uncultured Eubacteriales bacterium. Lineage (GTDB taxonomy): Bacteria > Bacillota > Clostridia > Lachnospirales > Lachnospiraceae > Chordicoccus. The sequence goes on along the minus strand of OMVU01000008.1, from coordinate 70,731 downwards.
AAGGTGAGGTCAAAGTCTTTCTGACAAGTGATGACCCGAAAAGATTCGATACATTGGATGAAGTGATCTTAGTGGAAGGGGCCAGGTCAAGGCCCCTTTCAATTGAGCATGTAAAATATTTTAAAGGACGTCCGATCCTCAAATTCAAGGGGCTCGACAGAATTGAAGACGTCGAGCATCTGCGCGGATGTCCTCTCATGGTCACCAGGGAAAATGCCCTTCCTCTCTCGGAGGGAGAGTATTTCATAGGGGACCTGATCGGATGTACCTGTTATCTGGAGGACGGGACAGAGCTCGGAGAGCTCGTGGACGTTCTGCAGACAGGCGCGAACGATGTGTATGTGGTAAAGAAGAAGGACGGGAAGGAAGTTCTGATCCCGAAAATCGACGACTGTGTAAAAGAGCTTGCGCCGGAAGAGGGCAGGATCACTGTGCATCTTCTGCCGGAGATCTGATCCTGATTTCTGACGCAGACTTCCCGTGGCGGAAGTCCTGAATGAATGCGCAAAGCGGTACCTGACTCTGACATGGGTCACAGACACGCGGCAGTAATGACGGCCATATGCGGATCGAAGCCGCGCAAAGAGGGAAGTACCGCGCAGGAAGGACGGAGAAAGAATGGATTTTCATGTACTTACCCTGTTCCCGGACATGATTCGGTCAGGGCTCATGAACAGTATTATCGGCCGTGCGATCGAGGAAGGGATCCTCAATCTGAATGCGGTCAATATCCGGGATTATACGAACAGTAAACACGGCAAGACGGATGATTATCCGTATGGCGGCGGTGCGGGCATGGTAATGCAGGCCCAGCCGATCTATGACGCATTTATGGCGGTCACAGAAGGTCTGGACTATAAGCCGCGTGTCATTCACCTTACTCCTCAGGGACGTGTCTTTGATCAGCAGGCGGCAAAGGAGCTGGCGATTGAGAAGGGTCTTGTTTTTCTGTGCGGGCACTATGAGGGAATCGATGAACGTGTCATCGAGGAGATCGTGACGGACGAGTTTTCGATCGGCGACTTCATTGTGACCGGCGGAGAGATGCCGGCCATGCTCATGATCGACGCAGTCGCCAGGATGATCCCCGGTGTTCTCCATAACAGCGAGTCTGCGGACGACGATTCGTTCGGGGACGGTCTTCTGGAATTTCCGCAGTATTCGAGACCGGAGGTCTGGAACGGCAGGAGGGTCCCGCCGATCCTGCTCTCAGGGGATCATGCCAAGGTGGATGCCTGGAGACGGGAGCAGTCGCTGATCCGAACGGCGGAACGGCGGCCGGATCTTCTTCCGAAAGCCCATATCAGCCCGAAAGAGCGCATGTTTATTGAGAAATATCTTGCAAATAAAACCGAATCATAGTAAAATATTGTGCGTTGTAAAAACGATGGTCCTCTGTTACGAACTGTATTAAGAACATCCGAAAAATAAAGGAGAAAGTAAAAATGAACGACATTATCAAGAAAATCGAAGCAGAACAGCTGAAGAGCGAAGTTCCGCAGTTCCGCGTAGGCGATACAGTTCGTGTACACGGTAAGATCAAGGAAGGCAGCCGCGAAAGAATTCAGATCTTCGAGGGCGTTGTTATGAAGCGTCAGGGCGGCGGAGCCCGCGAAACATTCACGGTCCGCAAGATGTCCAACGGTGTAGGCGTTGAGAAGACATGGCCTCTTCATTCTCCGAACGTTGCGGATATCACTGTTGTCCGCCGTGGTAAGGTCAGAAGAGCAAAGCTCAACTACCTCAGACAGCGCACCGGCAAGAGAGCAAAGGTCAAGGAAATCATCCGCTGATCGCAGCCTCTGCACGGCACTCTGTGTCAGGATTTTCAATAGGATGGCAGAAAGGGGCTGTCGCATTAAGAAAATCTCCGCGGTATATACTTTATCAGGCTCTGGTGGGTATATGCCGAAGGAAGGGTTCGTTAATGCGGCGGCCCCTTTTGCATATTTACCGGTTCAGGCAATTCCATTTCGCGCAGAGTTTTGCAGGAGCCTGATGTACTTGTTAAGTGTTCTGCCACAATTTCGTTGTAAGGAGTTTTTATGAGCAAGGTGAGACAGCCGGTACGGCCCGAGAAAAAGAGTATCTGGTACAACAGGAAGACCCGCAGCATCACGGTGTGGGTCATTGAGATCGTCATCACGCTGGCGCTCTCCGCAGTGTTTGCATTTGCTTTCTGTTCTTCTGTTACGATCCAGGAAAGCTCCATGGATCCCACTTTTCAGGCCGGAAATAAAGTCCTGATCAACCGGACGTCCTATGTCATAGGAAGGGTGAAGCGGGGCGATCTGATCGCCTACAGCAATTCAGAGCGCACGGATGCCTCTGTGCATGTGAAGCGCGTGGTCGGTCTTCCCGGCGAGACGATCCAGATCCGGGACGGCCTGATCCTCATCAACGGACAGACGTATATTGAGGACAGGGAAGTGGCCGCGATCACGTTCGGCGGTCTGGCGGAGGCCGGGATCACTTTGGGAGCAGATGAATATTTCGTGCTCGGCGACAACAGGAATAACAGCGAGGACAGCCGTTATACGGATGTAGGCAATATCAAGCGGAGCGATATTCTCGGAAAAGTGTGGCTCATTATTTCGCCGCGCTCCTCATTCGGACGGCCTTCCTAAGGAATAGTAGAGGTGAAGTTTGGACATTCAATGGTATCCGGGACATATGACGAAGACGATTCGTCAGATGCAGGAAGATATAAAACTTGTGGATCTCGTGATCGAGATCATTGACGCGCGCGTGCCGGTCTCCAGCAGAAATCCGGACATCGACGCGCTTGCGTCCGGAAAGGCGAGACTGCTGATCCTCAACAAGGCGGATCTCGCCGACGAGAAGGAGAACGCCCGCTGGCTCCGTTATTTTAAGGATCAGGGGCTGGTCGCGGTGCTGACCGATGCGAGGAACAGAGGCTCTGTTAAGAACCTTATGCCCTCGATCACAGAGGCCTGCCGGGAAAAAATCGAGCGGGACAGAGCCCGCGGCATGAAGGAACGTCCGATCCGTACCATGGTGGCGGGAATCCCGAACGTGGGAAAATCGACGTTCATCAATTCATTTTCCGGGAAGGCGATGGCAAAGACCGGGAACAAGCCCGGCGTGACGAGAGGAAAGCAGTGGATCCGTCTCGGCGGAAAAGTGGAGCTTCTCGATACACCCGGTCTTCTCTGGCCGAAGTTCGAGGACAGGACGGTCGGCGAAAATCTTGCGCTGATCAGGTCGATCAATGATCAGATTCTTGATGAGGAGGATCTTGCTCTCGTGCTCATCAAAAGACTTCGGGAGGGATATCCCGGAAAGCTGGCCCTTCGCTATAAGGCGGAGGAGACCGGAACGGATCTTGCTTATCTGGAAGAAATCGGCCGCAGGAGAGGATGTCTGCGCAAAGGCGGAGAGATCGATTACGGTCGGGCCGCGTCCATTCTGCTTGACGAGTACAGGTCCGGAATTCTTGGCCGGATCTCTCTTGAGAAGGCACCGGAAAAGCTTGTTACGATCACATCGGATTCTTCCGAATCATAAGCGGGGAATAAGAACTTGACGGAAAAGCAGCTGCAGAAGCAGCGTGAAAAAGAAGAAAAGGCTGCGGCGAAGCTTGCGAAGGAGATCGAGCGTACGGAGGCTATGATGACCTACGAGCGCCGGTTTTCTGACCGTGCGTACATCTGCGGAATTGACGAGGTCGGAAGAGGTCCGCTCGCCGGTCCTGTCGTTGCGTGCGCGGTGATCCTTCCGAAAGACGAGCAGATCCTGTACCTGAATGACTCAAAGAAGCTGTCCGAGAAAAAGCGGAATATGCTCTATGATGTGATCATGGAGAAGGCTGTCTCGGTCGGGATCGGGATCATTCCGCCTGCCAGGATCGATGAAATAAATATCCTGCAGGCGACTTACGAGGCGATGCGGGAAGCGATCGGACGGCTCACGGTCAGGCCGGATATTCTTCTGAACGACGCCGTGACCATCCCGGACGTGCCGATCGCCCAGGTGCCGATCATAGGCGGTGACGGCAAGAGCGTATCGATTGCCGCGGCCAGTATTGTCGCCAAAGTCACGAGAGACCGGATGATGGTCGGGTATGCGGAGATGTATCCCGGATATGCTTTCGAAAAGAATAAAGGCTACGGGACAGCCGCCCATATCGAAGGGCTGAAGAAATACGGACCGTGTGAGATCCATCGGAGGACCTTTATCGGCCACTTTGTGGATGTCTGAGAGGAACAGGTCTTCAATTGGCCACTTTGTGGATGTCTGAGAGGAACATATCTTTTGCGGAGGCTTGAGTAGTATTGAACAGGCGCAGAGTCGGTACGGAGATGGAGCGGGTCGCAGCCGAATATCTCGAGAGCGAAGGATTTGAAATTCTCGAGATGAATTATCGCTGCAGAATCGGGGAGATCGATATCGTAGCCAGAGAGGGACGGTACCTGGTCTTCACTGAGGTCAAGTACAGAACGAACGGCAGGAGGGGAGATCCCCTGGAAGCGGTCAACGCGCGCAAACAGCGGACGATCCTCAGGGTCGCGATGTTTTATCTGAAGGAGAACGGCCTGGAGACGGATACCCCGTGCAGGTTTGATGCGGTGGGAATCTCGGAAAATGGCAGCATCCGGCTGATCCGGAATGCATTTTCCCTTTGAGACCGGATTTGGTTCATACTTTTTATTGAAGTGCGTTGAGCAAAACGCCTGATTCAGTCAGTATGGAGGATCAGATGGATTTTATATGGCATGATCAGAATGCCTCCCGGATGAGCGTTCACCGGAACGGGGATGTTGTATGGCTTTCATTTCCGGAGATGGATAAGGAAGACTGGTGCCTCAATGTTTTTTCGACCCGGATGGGTGGGATCAGCACAGGGCATCTTGCCTCGATGAATCTCTCTTTCGGGCGCGAAGGCCCGGGAAATGAAGAGACCGTGCGGGAAAATTTCCGTCGGCTCGGAGCCGCTGCCGGATTTGCGGCGGAGGATGTCATTCTCTCTGACCAGACTCACACGACCAATGTGAGAAGAGTCGGCAGGAAGGACCGGGGAAGCGGTTTTTTGCGGCCGCTCGAATGGACGGATGTCGACGGATTTATCACGGATGAACCGGGATGCGTTCTTTCAACATTTTACGCGGACTGTGTTCCGCTCTATTTTGCGGATCCGCGGCACCGGGCGATCGGACTTTCCCACTCCGGCTGGAAGGGGACGGCACACAAGATGGGCGCGCATACGGTCCGTGCCATGGAGGAAGCGTACGGGACAAGACCGGAGGATCTCCTGTGCGGGATCGGACCGTCGATCTGTCAGGAGTCGTATGAGGTCGGAGAGGATGTCGCACGGTTTTTCAGGAAGGAGTTCCTCATCGAAAAGGGGAACGGGAAGTTCCTGCTCGATCTCTGGGCTGCGAACAAAGCCGTGCTGACGGAGGCCGGTGTCAGGGAGGAAAACATCGAGATGTCCAATCTCTGTACAGCCTGCAATGCGGATCTTCTGTTCTCGCACCGCGCAAGCAAAGGACGGAGGGGGAATCTCGGGGCATTTCTCATGATCCGGGAGATGCCTTCACAATACATGTCGGGCTGATAACATCCCGGACAGTTCAGATGCAACCGTCACACCGGGAGTACTTCGGGCTGCGCTGGGAAAGAACCGGGGTACTTTCGGCTTACGCCGGGAAAGTTTCGGAAAACTGTCAGAATGCACCGGAAGAGTTCGTGCGAACTTTAGGTGTTGTAAAAAACAGGGCGAGATGATAAACTTTCTTTTAATAAACTTCGCTACAATTCATATAAAGGAGGTACGGTGTGCAGGGATTCCGGGAGGGTACTGCCGCCGGAGTGGTCATTATGAAATATAACTTCAAGGAAATCGAGAAAAAGTGGCAGGATAAATGGGAAGAGGACGGTGTTTTTCATGCGGAAGATACCAGCGACAAGCCGAAGTTCTACGGCCTTGTCGAGTTTCCTTATCCCAGCGGCGCCGGCATGCATGTAGGCCATATCAAGGCGTATTCCGGACTTGAAGTTGTATCCCGCAAGCGCCGGATGCAGGGCTACAATGTACTGTTCCCGATCGGTTTCGACGCGTTCGGTCTGCCTGCCGAGAACTATGCGATCAAGACGAATCAGCATCCGCGTGTCATCACGGATAAGAATATTCAGCATTTTTCCGAGCAGCTGCGCCGCGTAGGTTTTTCATTTGACTGGAGCCGCGTGGTCGACACGACGGATGAAGACTATTACAAGTGGACACAGTGGATCTTCCTGAAGCTTTTTGACCATGGGCTGGCGTACAGAGATAAGACGTTCGTCAATTACTGCCCGTCCTGCAAGGTCGTCCTGTCCAACGAGGACAGCCAGGGCGGAAAATGCGATATCTGCCACAGCGATATCATCCAGAAAGCCAAGGAAGTCTGGTATCTCCGCATCACAGAGTATGCGGACAAGCTGCTCGACGGTCTTGATCAGGTGGATTTCCCGGAGAATATCCGCGCCCAGGAGGAGAACTGGATCGGAAAATCAAGGGGTGCGTTCGTCAACTTCAAGATTGACGGTACGGATGAGGATCTCAGAATTTACACGACCAGACCGGATACGCTTTTTGGCGTGACCTTCATGGTCATCGCGCCGGAGCATCCGCTGATCGACAGCAACGAGGACCGCATCACCAATATGGATGCGATCCGTGCTTACCGCGATGAATGCCAGAAGAAGAGCGAGTTCGAGCGTGTCAATATGGTCAAGGATAAGACAGGCGTCAAGGTCGAAGGCATTTGCGCAGTCAATCCGGTCAACGGAAAGAAGATCCCGCTCTTTATCGCTGACTACGTCATGATGGGATACGGCACGGGCGCGATCATGGCAGTTCCGGGTCATGACCAGAGAGACTATGATTTCGCCAAGGCATTTGGTCTCGATATCATCGAAGTCATTAAGGGCGGGGACATTGAGAAGGAAGCCTACACCGGAGACGGTGAGATGGTCAATTCTGATTTCCTGAACGGTTATGATAATAAGAAAGACTCCATCAATCGCATGATTCAGTATCTCGAGGAGAAGGGGATCGGCGAGGCCGGCGTTCAGTATAAGATGAAAGACTGGGCGTTCAACCGCCAGAGATACTGGGGCGAACCGATCCCGATCGTTCACTGCCCGAAATGCGGTATGGTCGGCGTTCCCTACGAAGAGCTGCCGCTCAGACTTCCGGAAGTCGAGAACTTTAAGCCGGGCGAGGACGGAGAATCACCGCTTGCCAAGATCGACAGCTTCGTGAACTGCAAGTGCCCGAAGTGCGGCGGGGATGCAAAGCGCGAGACAGATACAATGCCTCAGTGGGCCGGTTCATCCTGGTACTTCCTGCGCTATATCGATCCGCACAATGACAAGGCATTTGCAGATCCCGATAAGCTCAAATACTGGCTGCCGGTTGACTGGTACAACGGAGGTATGGAGCACGTCACACGCCATCTGATCTACTCCAGATTCTGGCATCACTTCCTCTACGATATCGGTGCAGTGCCGACGTACGAACCGTATGCAAAGAGAACCGCGCAGGGCATGGTCCTCGGAGCTGACGGCTCTAAGATGAGCAAGTCGCTCGGCAATGTCGTCGATCCTCTCGACGTCGTCGAGGAGTTCGGTGCGGATACGCTCCGCACATACGTCCTCTTTATGGGTGATTACGGCGCTTCCTCCCCGTGGAATGAGAGCTCCGTGCGCGGCTGCAAGCGCTTCCTGGAGAGAGTCCTCAGAATGTCTGAGAACCTTTCCGAGAAGGACGATCCGGGCCTTGAGAGCAAGCTCCACAAGACGATCAAGAAGGTCTCCTCGGATATCGAGGAAATGAAATTCAACACGGGCATCGCAGCCATGATGACGCTCATGAATGATTTTGAGGCAGCCGAAAATGTCGGAAAAGGCCAGTTCATGGACTTCCTCAAGCTGCTGAATCCGTTCGCTCCGCATCTTACAGAGGAGATCTGGGAGATGCTTGGCGGAGAGGGATATCTCTCCCTCGCTGCATGGCCGGAATATGACGAGTCGAAGACGATCGAAGCTACGGTCGAGATCAGCGTCCAGGTCAACGGAAAGCCGAGAGACGTGCTTCGTATCGCGGTCGATGCGGACGAGGCGGAGGCTTCCGCTGCAGGCCTTGCTCTTTCGAAGATCACGAAGTTCGTGGAAGGAAAGCGCGTAGTTAAGACGATTTACAGGGCCGGAAAGATCCTGAATTTCGTCGTGAAATAATAAATTCGGACCTCCGTGCGGAATCGATTGCACGGAGGTCCCTTTTTCAGCTTTATTCTTCATCGCGCAATACATGCGACTTCAGTCGTGAGATACGCGCAAAGTGAAACCTGTCTTCATCGTGAGTACAATCTCAAGATGAAGAATAAAGGCCTTCGGCGGATCGCGTTACGTGCGCATTGGAAGGTGCTGACGCGCCGCGCATGTCGCGGCAAGAACGCCGAGGCGTTCTTGGATTTTTATAAGGACAATTGTGAAACTCTGCTCGAAATGAAATTGTATGAACGATTCAAACAATCTGCACAAGCCTTAGAACTTCTACATGAACGAAAGATGTGGAATGAGCAAAAAACGTTCTGTCTGAGCGAAGCGAGTTAACGTTTTTTGCGAATGGTTTTCCACATCTTGAGTGAATGTTAGAAGTTCTTGGCGCGGAAGCCGTTTGAATGTTCATACAATTTACATGAAGAGCAGATTTTCACAATCACTTGTTATTTGAGTTTCCGGGGAAATATCGATGGAAAAAAATATGAGCAGCAGATCCAGAGGGATATTACATATCCTGCTCGCAGCGTTCGGATTTGCAATGATGAGCTTTTTTGTGAAACTGTCCGGTGACCTGCCCGTCATGGAAAAGGCGTTCTTTCGAAACCTCGTTGCCTGCTTTGTCTCCCTCTTTATGGTCATCCGTTCGGGGGAGGGAATCAGGATCCATGAGGGGTGTCTTCTGGCGCTCCTTGCGCGCAGTACGGTAGGATCGATCGGCATTTTCGCGAATTTCTGGGCGATCAGCAATATGGCGATCGCGGATGCGAACATGCTGAACAAGCTGTCCCCGTTCGCGGCGATCGTCATGTCGATCTTCATTCTGAAGGAGAGACCCGGGCTTTTTGATATCGTGACCGTCATCATGGCGTTCATCGGTGCGGCCTTTATCATAAAGCCGTCCGCCGGGATCGCATCCCTTCCCGCGCTCGTCGGTGTGCTGGGAGGAGTCGCCGCAGGGACTGCCTACACATTTGTCCGAAAGCTCGGTCTCATGGGAGAGCGAAAGCCCATGATCGTCCTGTTCTTCTCCGTATTTTCCTGTGTGTGCTGTCTCCCGTTCATGACCCTGGATTTCGCACCGATGACATGGCGGCAGCTCCTTTGCCTCGTGATGGCCGGTGTGTCCGCGACGGTCGGACAGATGAATGTGACCGCGGCGTATTCCTACGCCCCGGCCAGAGAAATTTCCGTATTTGATTATTCACAGGTCCTTTTTGCCGCGATCCTGGGCTTTTTCGCGTTCGGTGAGATCCCGGATTTTGCGAGCTTCATCGGGTATGCGGTCATCATAGGGACGGCAATCGTCAAGTGGAGGCACGACCTCATTGTCAGTCAGCCTTCTTCAAATTAGAAATATCCGGGGAAGCCATGAGCGAATAATTCGTGTGATAAGTCACGAAGCCGGGCTTCCCTCCGTTCTTTTTGTGCAGATTCTTCCGCTGCGTATAGTCGATCTCGACCTTCGGCGCTTTCCTCCCGCTCGAATAGTAAGCTGCGAGCGAGCCTGCCTCCTCGTAGGCACGGTCTGTCAGTTCCCGGCCTCCGGTCTTCACGATGACGTGACTGCCCGGCATCTTTTTTGCGTGGAACCACCAGTCATTTCCGGATCCGATTCGGAACGTGACTTCCTCATTCTGATAATTGTTACGCCCGACGTACATGGTGAACCCGTCCGAGGAAATGAAAGACAGCGGCTGCGCCTTTTCCTCGCGGGCTTTTCCCTTCTTCGCAGGTCCTTTCTTCTGCAGAAAACCGAATTCGGTGAGCTCTCTGCGGATCTCGTTAAGGTCCGCTTCGGACTCCGCAAGGTCGATCGCCGTAAGGCAGTACTCGAGCTGTTCTCTGTCGGAACGGGATTCCTCGAGCTGGACGGCCGCGGCTTCCGCTGTGCGCTTCAGCTTGTTGTAGCGGTCAAAATACTTCTGCGCGTTCTGGCTTGCGCTGAGCGTGGGATCGAGCGGGACCGTGAGCGGTTCATTGGTATAGTAATTGATGACCTCTATGGATTTCGCTCCTTCCGGGGCACCGTACCCGTAGGTATTGAGCATTTCCCCGTAAATACGGTACTTGTCCTTCTTCTCCGTCGAGAGGAGCTGCTTTTCCTGAATGGCACATTTCTTATTTGTGCGGTCGAGGGCAGTCGTGACCAGATGCCGGAGATCCGCAGATTTCTGGCGCATACGGTCAGCCGATTCCTTCTCCCCGTAGTAGGAGAGGAGCATTTCACTGACAGATTCATACGTCCGGGTATCCAGATGTGAATAGAGCATGAGCGGATAAGCCGCGAACTCCTTAGGGATTTCCGTCTCATAGAAAATACAGGGAGCGTAGTTTCCCTCCCGGATCCGGTCTGTGAGCTTCTGAAATGCGCCAAAAAGCGCGTCGACCTCATGAGAACTCAGGTCCGAAGCCTTCCTGCGGGCTTCGAGGCCGGCCTCGTAGACGAGCTCCTCGGAAGCGATCGGCGATAGTCCCGTGAAGGACATGTAGAGGGCTTTTACCAGATCATAGGGGCTTTCCTTAAGCGCCTCCCCGAAGACAGCACGGTCCGCTGTGAGCGGATCCCTTTTTGCATCTGCACCCGGAATAAAGTAGGGCCGTCCCGGAAGCACCTCCCGGACAGAGCTCACCTGTGACGGGATGCGCTTGATGCTGTCGAGGATTTTTCCGCTGTCATCTGTGAGAATAATGTTGCTGTGCTTGCCCATGAGCTCGATGATGAGTCTGCGGATGCACAGGTCTCCGAGCTCATCGCGGTGCTGTACATCGAACAGGATGACGCGCTCAAGGGAAGGCTGGTGTACCCGGAGGATCTGCCCGCCCTGCAGATGTTTTCTCAGCAGCATGCAGAAATTCGGGGCTGTGAGCGGAGCCTGCTTATTAAAGGGTGTAATATAGATGAGCGGGAGAGAAGCAGAAGCGCTGAGAAGGACCCTGTAGGTGACCTTGTTGCTCTTTACCGTGAGGATCAGTTCATCCTTCTCTGACTGAACGATGCGGCTGATGCCTCCTCCTGAAAGTTTTGTATTCAATTCGTGCACGACCGCGGCGGTCGTGATTCCGTCAAATGCCATGTATGTTTCCTCCGTCTCATTCGAGCGAATGTTTCTGAAATCAAACGATATGCACACAGTATATCACATCGGTCTTATTTTACAAACAATGAGACCTTCGCTTTGACGTTGACGAGCCCTGTGAAATGATGTAATATAACTTAGATTAAATGTAAGTAACAGAGGTCGCCATGATTAAGAGTATGACAGGCTTTGGCCGCGCCGAGGCTGTAAATGAGCTGCGTAAGATCACAGTGGAAATGAAATCCGTGAACAACCGCTACTTCGACTGCAATATACGGCTTCCGAAGAAGTACAGCGCATTTGAGGCGGATGTCCGGGGAATCCTGAAAGAGTATGTGAGCCGCGGGAAGGTCGACGTCTTCGTAACGGAGGAGACCTATGCGGAGAGCAACAGCGAGCCGGTCCTCTCTGAGGCGCTGGCCGCAAAGTACGCGGATATTCTGAAAGAGATCACGAACATTGCAGGGGTCTCCCAAGAGATCAGGGCCTGTGACATCGCACGGTTCCCGGACGTCATCACGCTCCGGCAGACGCCTGTCGACGAGGACGAGCTGAAATCCCAGCTTATGACTGCAGTCAGGAGCGCATGCGAGAAGTTCGATGAAGCCAGGATCGCTGAAGGAAAGCGGCTGCACGACGATATCATTTCAAAGCTTTCCGGCATGAAGGCCAATGTGGATGAGATCATTGCCCGCGAACCTGAGATCCTTGCAGATTACAGGAAGCGGCTTTCGGATAAGATCGAGGAGATCCTGGGAGACCGGACCATCGACGAAGGACAGCTTGCCGCTGCGGTCGTCATTTACACCGACAAGATCTGCACGGACGAGGAGACCGTACGGCTGAAGAGCCATATCGAGCAGGTCGCCCTCGAGATCGAAAAGAAGGAAAGCGTCGGCAGAAAGCTGGATTTCCTTGCCCAGGAGATGAACCGCGAATCGAACACGATCCTCTCGAAGGCCGGTGATCTCGCGACTTCCAACCTCGGGATCGCGCTCAAGACCGATGTCGAAAAGATCAGGGAACAGATCCAGAATATCGAATGACAAGTGGAGGGAATATGGCAGGAAAGGGTTTGCTTTTTATAGTGTCCGGGTTCTCGGGCGCCGGTAAGGGGACGATCATGAAGGAACTCCTTCGCCGATATGACAATTATGCCCTGTCAGTCTCTGCGACCACGAGAAAACCCAGGCCGGGCGAGGAGCACGGAAAGGACTACTTCTTTATTTCCCGGGAGGAATTTGAGGAGATGATCCGCAATGACGAGCTCATCGAATACGCCAGGTACGGAGAAAACTACTACGGGACGCCGAAGAAGTATGTCGAGGAGATGATGGCCGCCGGAAAGGACGTCATTCTCGAGATCGAAGTACAGGGCGCGCAGAAGGTAAAAGAAAAAATGCCTGAGACGGAACGGATCTTTGTGACCCCTCCCTGTGCGGAGGAGCTCAGAAGACGCCTTCTCGGGAGGGGCTCCGAGTCCGAAGAGGAGATTGAGAGACGCCTCAGCCGGGCTGTGGACGAGGCACCCTATATGCCGCAATATGATTATATACTGGTCAATGACGACCTGGACCGTGCAGTCGAAGAGCTTCATGCCCTGATCCGCGCTGCCCACAAAAAAAGTGTTCACAGACAGGATATGATCGATGAGATAAACAAGCAGCTTTCGGACATGATGAGAGGAGGAAACTGACTATGATGATTCATCCGTCCTATAAGGAAATGATTGCAGCCGTTAATTCTGAGATTGAAGACGGTACCGTGCCGGTCGTATCAAGCCGTTACTCGATCGTTATGGCGACTTCAAGAAGAGCCCGCCAGCTGATCGATGGAGACGAACCGCTCGTTGAAACGACACCGGAAGAAAAACCGCTCTCCATTGCGGTGGAAGAGGTTTATAAGGGCGAAGTTAAGATCCTTCCGGAAGAGACATAAAGATTAAGAGGCGACGGGACGGGAGTGAAAAAACCTGTCCCGTCTTCTTTATGACGCGCGGGGATACGATGGAGGTTTTTTATGAAATTGTATATGGTTTCCCTCGGCTGCGACAAAAATCTTGTCGACTCCGAGGAAATGCTCGGCATCCTTACCGAACACGGGTATGAGATCACGGATGACGAGTATGAAGCGGAAGCGGCGGTGATCAACACCTGCTGTTTCATCGAGGAGGCCAAGAAGGAGAGCATCGAGGAGATCCTCGGACTGGCTGACCTGAAGGAGACCGGGAACCTGAAAGTCCTTGTGGTCACCGGCTGCATGGCCCAGCGATACAAGGAGGAGATCCTTGAGGAGATCCCGGAGGTCGATGCAATCGTCGGAACGACCGGCCGTGCCGGGATCGCGCAGGCGGTCGATGACGCATTTGCCGGGAAAAAGAGTATTCTTCTTGAGGATGCCAGCCGGGATGAGGTCATCAAGGCGAAGAGAATGGTCTCTACCGGAGGTCATTATGCGTACCTGAAGATCGCGGAGGGGTGTGATAAGAACTGTACCTACTGCATTATCCCGAAGATCCGCGGACATTACAGAAGTGTTCCGAAAGAAAAGCTGATCGCCGAGGCGAAAAGCCTTGCCCGCGACGGGGTGACCGAACTGATTCTGGTCGCACAGGAGACGACGCTCTACGGTCTCGATCTCTACGGGCAGAAGTCGCTGCACCTGCTTCTTCGTGAGCTCTGTCAGATCGAAGAGCTGCACTGGATCCGCATCCTCTACTGTTATCCGGAGGAGATCTATCCGGAGCTCATCGAGACGATCCGCGCGGAGAAAAAGATCTGCCGTTATCTCGACCTGCCGATCCAGCACGCTTCGGACCGTGTTCTGAAACGCATGAACCGGCGCACGACGGAGGCCGACCTTCGCGAGCTCGTCGGGACGCTCCGGAAGGAAATACCGGGAATATTCCTCCGCACGACGCTGATCTCCGGTTTTCCGGGCGAGACGGAGGAGGACCATGAGCGTCTCAAAGAGTTCGTTTCGGAAATGAAATTCGACCGTCTCGGTGTCTTTGCCTACTCGCAGGAGGAAGATACCCCTGCTGCAAGAATGAAGGAGCAGATTCCCGAAGAGGTAAAGGAGGCGCGCCGCGGGGAGCTCATGGAGATCCAGCAGGAGATTTCCCTGGCACGCGGAAAAGCCCGGATCGGGACGCGGATGGAAGCCGTGATCGAGGGAGAACTTCCCGAAGAAGGTATCTATGAAGGCCGTACCTACGGTGACGCACCCGGTGTGGACGGGTACGTATTTATCCCGAAGACTGAAGAGCTAATGAGCGGAGATTTTGTGACAGTCCGCATCACGGGCGCTTCTCATTATGATCTTACAGGAGAGATAGAAAATGAATTTACCGAATAAACTCACCGTACTGAGAATGATCCTTATTGTTCCCTTCGTCGTCTTTCTACTTCTCGGAAGGGGAGAGGGGTGGATGAAATGGGCCGCGCTCGCTGTTTTCTGCGCGGCATCCCTCACGGATATGCTGGACGGCAAGATCGCGCGCAAGTATAATCTGATCACGGATTTCGGAAAGTTCATGGATCCGCTCGCAGATAAACTGCTCGTATGTTCTGCACTGATCTGCCTTGTGGATCTCGGAAGACTGCCGAGCTGGATCTGTATCATCATCATCGCACGCGAGTTCGTCATCAGCGGATTCCGCCTGATCGCTTCCGACAACGGGATCGTCATCGCGGCGAGCTGGTGGGGAAAGACGAAGACCGTCAGCCAGATGGCGATGGTCATTCTCATGATCTGCAACTTCGATATTCCGTGGGTACAGATGCTCACGACAGTAATCATGTACATAGCATGCGCGCTGACCGTGATCTCGCTCGTGGATTATATCGCAAAGAATAAGCAGGTGCTTGCATCTCAGAAGTAAATTCATTCCCTGAAAACTTTTTGATCAGGAGCATGGCGCGCATCAGTCCTAAGCGCATACGGCTTAGAAAACGGAGCAGACGAGCAGATGACCTTATCTGATGCGGTCCGCTCCCTTATCATGCACATTTCCAGTTCGGAGAAATAATTATGTCTGAAGATAAGATTACAGGGACAGTTTCCCTTGAAGAAACAGCGGTCCGGCTGCTTCTTGAGAAGCATCTTACACTCACGACTGCGGAATCCTGTACGGGAGGCATGTGCGCATCCCGGATCGTCAATGTATCCGGAGCGTCCGGCACACTGATGCAGGGAATCGTCACTTACTCAAATGAAGCAAAAGAAAAATATCTTCATGTGAAGCACGAGACGCTTCTTCAGCACGGAGCGGTGAGCCATGAGACGGCTTACGAGATGGCCCGCGGGTGTGTCGATGTCTGCGGAACGGACTGCGGCATAGCGACGACCGGGATCGCCGGTCCGGGCGGCGGAACGCCGGAAAAGCCGGTCGGGCTTGTCTATATAGCCTGCGCGTTCAGAGACCGGACGGTCGTAAAGAAGCTGAATCTCAAGGGTGACCGCAGCGAGATCAGGGCGCAGGCGGCGGACTGTGCGCTCAGGCTTCTTATAGAGACCTGCGACAGCTGAATCAGCAGTTACCTGACACATATTATCAGACAGGAGGAGTTATTATGAAAGCAGAGAACAGAGCTGTCTACATGAATCACAACACGCATCTTCTTCAGCTTGAAGAGTATATGTATCCGCTGGTCGATCTCGAACAGCCGAATACATTCCGGAATTTGTTCCCCTATGACGAGGTACCGAAGATTGCTTTCAACGACAGGACTGTTCCTCACCATATGCCGGATGACATCTGGATCACCGACACGACGTTCCGGGACGGACAGCAGTCGAGAGCTCCGTATACGACGGACCAGATCGTCACGATTTATGACCATCTGCACAGACTCGGCGGTCCACGCGGCAAGATCAGAGCTTGCGAGTTCTTCCTGTATGACAGGAAGGACAGACTTGCAGTCGAGAAGTGCATGGCGCGAGGATACAGATTTCCGCAGGTCACCAGCTGGATCCGCGCGAGCAAGAAGGATTTTGAGCTGGTAAAGTCAATGGGAATGCGCGAGACAGGGATTCTGGTCTCCTGCTCCGATTACCACATTTATTATAAAATGCATATGACCCGCCGTCAGGCCATGGAACACTATCTCGGCATCGTAAAGGAATGCCTGGAGATGGGAATCAGCCCGCGCTGCCATCTTGAGGATATCACGCGCTCGGATATTTACGGCTATGTCATTCCATTCTGTTTGGAACTCATGAAGCTGAGAGACCAGTATGGTATTCCGATCAAGATCCGCGCCTGCGATACGATGGGCTATGGCGTCAACTACCCCGGAGCCGTGATCCCGCGTTCCGTCCCGGGCATCATTTACGGTCTTATGGTCCACTCCGGTGTCCCCTCGGAGCTCATTGAGTGGCACGGACACAATGATTTCTATAAAGCAGTCACGAACTCCACCACGGCCTGGCTGTACGGCGCAAGCGGCGTCAACTGCTCCCTGTTCGGCATCGGAGAGCGCACGGGCAACACTCCGCTCGAGGCGATGGTCTTTGAGTATGCACAGATCCGCGGCACTCTGGACGGGATGGACACGACCGTCATCACGGAACTCGCAGAGTATTACGAGAAGTCGCTCGGCTATCAGATCCCGCCGAGGACGCCGTTCGTCGGAAAGAGCTTTAACATCACGCGTGCAGGTATTCATGCGGACGGGCTTCTGAAAAATGAAGAGATCTATAACATCTTTGACACGGAAAAATTCCTGAAGCGTCCCGCTGAGGTCCTGATTTCCAACACGTCAGGTCTTGCCGGAATCGCACACTGGGTCAACAAACATTATGACGTTCCGACTGATATCGTGATCGATAAGCATTCAGATCTGGTCACGGGAATCAAGGCATGGGTCGATACGCAGTATGAGAACGGACGTGTGACCGTGATCACCAATGAAGAGCTTTATGATGTCTGCAGGGACGCGATGAATGAACTTGGCCTGTACTTTGAGCAGAAGGAATAAAGGAGGGGACAGTTATGAAAAAAATTCAGATGACTACACCGCTCGTCGAGATGGACGGAGACGAGATGACCCGTGTTATATGGCAGATGATCAAGGACGAGCTCCTTTCTCCATATATCGATCTGAACACGGAATATTATGATCTGGGTCTTAAGCACAGAGATGAGACGGACGATCAGGTCACGGTCGATGCAGCCAACGCCAACATGAAATACGGTGTCAGCGTCAAATGCGCCACGATCACTCCGAATGCGGCCCGCCAGAAAGAATATAATCTGAAACGTCTTTACAAGAGCCCGAACGGGACGATCCGCGCCATGCTCGACGGGACTGTCTTCAGAGCGCCGATTCTGGTGAAAGGAATCGATCCTGTCGTCAAAAAGTGGAAGAAGCCGATCACGATCGCGAGACACGCGTACGGTGACGTCTATAAGAATACCGAGATGCGCATTGAAGGACCCGGGAAGGCCGAGATCGTCTTTACGGCCGAAGATGGGACAGTGACGAGAAAGACGATTTTTGAATTCAAGGGTCCGGGCGTCGTCCAGGGCATGCACAATCTGGACGCGTCGATCGAGAGCTTTGCGAGATCCTGCTTCACCTACGCGCTCTCTGTCAGACAGGACCTGTGGTTCGGAACAAAGGATACGATCTCCAAGATTTACGACGGCGAGTTCAAGGCGATTTTTGAGCGCATTTATGAGGAAGAGTACAAGGATGCGTTCGAGAAAGCCGGGATCATTTTCTTCTATACGCTGATCGACGATGTGGCTGCACGTCTCATGAAGAATGAGGGCGGGTTTGTTCTTGCTCTCAAGAACTATGACGGCGATGTTCAGTCGGATATGCTGTCCTCCGCGTTCGGCTCTCTTGCCATGATGACCTCCGTCCTCGTTTCTCCGCATGGATATTTCGAGTACGAGGCAGCGCACGGGACGGTCCAGCGCCATTATTACAAGCATCTTGCGGGTGAGCAGACCTCGACGAATTCCGTTGCGACGATCTTTGCGTGGACAGGCGCCCTCAGAAAGCGCGGCGAGCTGGACGGAAATCAGGAGCTCTCGGAGTTTGCGGATAAGCTTGAGGCAGCGACGATCAGGACGATCGAGAGCGGGAAGATGACGGGAGACCTTGCCCTCATCTGCGATCTTCCGAACAAGAAGAAGCTTTCCACGCTCGATTTCATCAAGGCCGTGCGGGGGACGCTCGATTCGATGATGTGATCTTCGTGAACGGTGCATACGAATCTGGAACGCTTCGGTGTTCATACTAAAGAATACGAAAAGGAAAGGGAAGATACCTGCTGTGATATCTTCCCTTTTACTGTATTTTACAGGCGATTGCGAAAAGCTGTGCTTCATGGAATTTCGCAAGTGCCTGTACTGTATTATCTGATGCGGCCGGTCAGTCAAACTGTATCTCTATATCCTTTCTCAGCGTCCCGGCGTGAATTTTTATTCTTCATCGCGCAATACTCGTGTCTTCAGACATGAGATACGCGCGCAAAGTGAAACTTGCCTTCATCGTGAGTACAATCTCGCGATGAAGAATAAAAGCCTCCGGCGGATCACAGACGTGCGCAGTGGAAGGCGCTTACGCGCCGCGCACGTCGCGTCAAGAACGCCGAGGCGTTCTTGAATGCTCTTCCTGCAGCTCCTCCCACCGCTCGTAGAGACCTTCCAGCTCTTCTTCGATTTCTGCTTTACGGCTACCGAGATCAATGCACTTCTGCGGATCACTGGCGACGTCGGGATCAAGGAAGAGCTCGTCAATTCCGGCATTTTCCGTCTCCAGAGCCTCGATCCGTGCTTCACAGCGGGCAAGATCATTTGCGCGCTTGCGGATCCTCGCCTGCTCCTCCTTCTGCGCGATCCAGTTCGCTTTGGAATCCGTTTCGCCTGTCTGGGAGGAAGCGCTTTCTGCGGGAGCGAGATATGCGTTTTCCACAGTCTCCTTCTTCTCGAGATAGTAATCGTAATTCCCGATATAGTTCAGGAGCTGGCTGTGCGTGAGATCAAGGATCCTTCCCGCGGTCCGGTTTATGAAGTACCGGTCGTGAGATACGTAGAGCAGAGTGCCCGAATAAGAATTCAGGGCGGTCTCGAGGATCTCCCTCGACTCAATGTCGAGGTGGTTGGTCGGCTCGTCAAGAATAATGAAATTCGCGCTCGAAAGCATGAGCTTGCACAGAGACACGCGGGCCCGCTCACCGCCCGAGAGATCGCGGATATACTTTAAGACGTCCTCTCCGGTAAAGAGGAAGGCTGCCAGCGCGGTACGGATCTTCGTGTTCGTGAGCTCCGGATAATCGTCGGAGATCTCGTCAAAGATCGTCTTGTCCATGTTGAGGACGTGCATTTCCTGATCGTAATAGCCGATCGTCACGTTAGCCCCGAGTGTAAAGGATCCCTGATCCGCCGGCACCACACCGTTCAGGATCTTGAGAAGAGTAGACTTTCCTGTTCCGTTATTCCCGATGAGCGCGACATGCTCCCCCTTTTTGATTTCAAAGCACATGTCACGGAAGAGGGTCACGGATCCGAAGCTTTTCCCGAGATTTTCCACGGTAAGGACATCTTTTCCCGATTCAAAGCGGGGAGAGAAGCGAAGTGACATCACGGCATTGTCCGGGAGCGGCTTGTCCGGCATCTCCATGCGGGCAAGAAGCTTCTCCCGGCTCTCCGCCCGCCTGATGGATTTTTCCCGGTTAAATTGTTTGAGTTTTGCGATGACAGCTTCCTGATGCTTCCGTTCCTGTTCCGCCTTCATGTAGGCAAGATATTCGGCGTGCCGTATCTCTTCCTTCTTTTTGCTGTATTCGTCATAATTGCCCAGATACGTACGGCAGGAGCCCCGGTCCGCTTCGATCACTTTGGTGACGACACGGTTCAGGAAATAGCGGTCGTGGGATACAATAAGCACTGCGCCGCGGTAATTCAGGAGATAGGTCTCCAGCCAGACGATCGAGCCCATGTCAAGATGGTTGGTCGGCTCATCGAGCAGGATGATATCGGGAGCGGTGAGAAGGAGCGTGCCGAGGGCTACGCGGGTCTTCTGGCCTCCCGAGAGTGTTGAGACCTTTTTACTGAAATCCTCCTCGGAAAACCCGAGGCCTTTGAGTACGCCGACGACTTCGGAGCGATAAGCGTAGCCGTTCTGCCGGTCAAAAGCCTCCTGCATGGCAGCATAGCGCTTCATCTCCGCTTCGAGTTCCTCCCCGGCAAGTTCCGTCATGCGGTGCTCGGATTCGCGCATTCCCGCATCGAGAGCAAGGATATCCTTTTTGACGGTCATCAGCTCTTCAAAGATCGTGTTATTCCCTGTCAGATCCTGATGCTGGGCGAGATAGCCGATCCTGGTTCCCTTCGCAAGCGTGACGGAGCCTGAATCAGCAGGCATCTCGTTCATGATGATCTTTAAAAGCGTCGATTTCCCTGCGCCGTTTATGCCTACGAGGGCGGCTTTTTCGTGGTCTTCTATATGGAAGGAGACTTCCCGGAGCACTTCATTTCCGGGAAAGGTCTTTGAAATTTTCTGAACATCTAAAATCATGTGCAACCTCCGAACATGGAAAGTATAACTGACTTTATAAATTATTTCCACCGGAAAAAAACGTTTGTCCGATAACTGCAGGAAAAAACCTTTTGTTCGATCCGCGGGAAAAACTTTCGTTTAATCCGCAGGAATAAACATTGTTCAATTGACGAATTCTGACAGAACAAATATACTGTACTAGAAATACGTGCACTCAGAAAGGTAGTTTAATGAATAAATTTTTAAATAATCTTGAAAGAAAAATCGGGAAATGGGCAATCCCGAATCTGACCATGCTCATGATCGGGTGCTATGTCATCGGCTATATCCTGCAGATGATCAGTCCGCAGGTATTTTCCTATATGACGCTTGAACCGGCTTACATTCTGAGAGGGCAGCTCTGGAGGATCGTCACCTGGATCCTGATCCCGCCCTATCAGATGGGAGGAGATTTTCTCGGCGGCATCTTTACAGTGATCATGCTGTTCTTCTATATGTCGATCGGCACTTCGCTCGAGCGCACATGGGGAACTTTTCGCTATAACGTATATATCTTCGGAGGCATGCTGATCACATTTATCGCCTGCTTCTTAAGTTACTTTATTTTTTCTGCGGTTGTCGGAAAGCCGGTCCTGATTGGAGCGTTCTTCAGCACATATTATCTTGTGATGTCGATGTTCCTGGCCTTTGCCGCGACATTTCCGGACGCGAGGGTGTATCTCTACTTTATTCTTCCCATTAAGGTAAAATGGCTCGGGATCCTTTATTTTGTCATGATGCTGTATGACTGCGGATCGTACATCCGCTTTGTCCTGCAGGGGAACCTGTATTATCTGGTCCCGATCATCGCATTTGTGGCGTCGCTTCTCAATTTCTTCATTTTCTTCTTCTCGACGAGGGATTTCAAACACTATTCCCCGAAGGAGATGAAGCGCAGAAGGGATTTTCAGAAGTCGCTCGACGCGAACCGTGCCCGTTTCGCGCAGAATGTGAGGAGCGTCCGTGAGAGGGAGGGGGCTGTTCCTGTCTCCCGACCCAACGGAAAGACCGCAAGGCACCGCTGTGTGATCTGCGGAAGGACGGAGCTCACAGACCCGGAGCTTGAATTCCGCTTCTGCACGAAGTGCGAGGGCAATCACGAGTACTGTATGGATCATTTATATACACATAAACATATCATCACGGATCACGCGGGAAGAGACCCGGAATGATCCTGCAGTTCTGTCACTTGTCGGAGGAAATACGGAGAGATATTTCCAGGTGATCGCTGCTGAATTCATTTATGAACAAGGAGAGAATGCAAATGAAAAAAACGAAAATCGTCTGCACGATGGGACCGCAGGAGGAAAATATTGAGCTCGTGAAACAGCTCATTGAAGCCGGAATGGACGTCGCCCGCTTCAACTTTTCCCATGGAACGCATGAAGAGCAGCTGGCCCGCATGAATGTGATCAGACAGGCGCGGGAGGAGACAGGAAAGCCGATCGCCATGCTTCTCGACACCAAGGGACCGGAGATCCGTACCGGTCTTTTAAAGGACGGACAGAAGGTAGAGCTGGTAACGGGAAATGACATCATCCTTACCTGCGAGGAATGCGTCGGTACAGCAGAGCGCGTTTCAATCTCCTACAAAGATCTTTATAAGGAAGTTGAACAAGGGACGACCATTCTTGTCGACGACGGCCTTATGGAACTTGAGGTCATCGAAGTCAACGGGAAGGATATCCTCTGCAGGATCAAAAACGGCGGCATGCTCGCCGAGAAAAAGGGATGCAATGTTCCCGGTGTGAGCATCGGTCTGCCTGCAGTCACGGAGCAGGATATCGATGATATCCTCTGGGGCATCGAGAACGGATTTGATATTATCGCAGCTTCTTTCATCCGCAATGCCGATGCGGTCCGCGAGATCAAGAAGCTTGTCAGAGATCATGGAAGTACGATCCCCGTCTATTCAAAGATCGAATGCTCGGAAGCTCTGGACAATATCGATGATATCATCGCGGAATCTGACGGCATCATGGTCGCAAGAGGCGATCTCGGCGTTGAGATCCCGTCTTACCGGGTACCGCACATTCAGAAAAAAATCATCCAGAAGTGCAACAAGGCATATAAGCCGGTCATCACGGCGACGCAGATGCTGGATTCCATGATCAGAAATCCGCGCCCGACCCGTGCGGAAGTCACTGACGTGGCTAACGCGATCTATGACGGGACAGATGCGATCATGCTCTCCGGTGAGACCGCAGTCGGAAAGTATCCTGTGGAAGCAGTCACGCTGATGAGCCAGATCGCTGTCGATTCTGAGGCCTATATGGATGAACGGCATTTTACGAGACATCGGTCTGCAATGGAAAGCAACACGATCTCCAGTTCCGTCTGCTTCGCCACGGTCGCTACCGCTAAGGCGCTGAAGGCGAAAGCGATCATTATTCCGACATTTTCCGGCACGACTGCGAGACTTATGTCGAATTTCCGTCCGGATATTCCGATCTACGCGGTCAGTCCGTCCGAAGAGATGGTCCGGAGAATGCAGGTCTACTGGGGCGTGACACCGCTCAAGGGCAGGAAAGAGCGCAATCAGTATCTGCTTGTCGATCATGCGGTCGAGGCCTGCAAGAAGTACGGATTCGTGGAAGAGGACGATCTTATTGTCGTGACTGCAGGAGATCCGGTCTCCAATCTGAGCGAGGACAGTGTCAGCGTCACCAATATGATGTCGGTCATTGTGGTCGAATAACGGAGAACAGCGGTAAGATCATTCCTTCAGGAAACTCATGACCCATCGTCGTTTACGCACGGCAGACGGCGTGTCGGGGAAAACTTTAAATGCCGCGCGGGAGGAGATTATTATGGAAAAAAAGCCGTTCGTCACCAGAGAAAAACTCGAGGAGATCGCTGCAAAGATCCCCACTCCATTTTATATCTATGATGAGGAGGGACTTCGCGAGAATATTCGCGAGATCAATAAGGCCTTTTCCTGGAATCCCGGATTTCGCGAGTACTTTGCCGTTAAGGCGGAGCCCAATCCGGTCATTCTCTCCCTGCTCCTTGAGGAAGGATGCGGCTGCGACTGCTCTTCCATGACAGAGCTTGTGATGGCGAAGGCGGTCGGCTGTGACGGAGAACACATCATGTTCTCCTCCAATGACACGCCGGATGAAGAATACGTCTACGCGGATAAGATCGGCGCGATCGTGAACCTTGACGATTTCACGATGATCGAGAGCTACGCGAAAGCAGTCGGCAAATTCCCGAAGACGATGTGCTGCCGCTATAATCCCGGCGGAATCTTCAAGGTCAGCAACGGGATCATGGATACGCCGGGCGATGCGAAGTACGGCATGACGACTTCCCAGCTCTTTGACGCATTCAGGATCCTGAAGGAGAACGGGGTCGAGAATTTCGGTATCCACAGCTTCCTTGTCAGCAATGCCGTGACCAATGAGTATTATCCCATGCTCGCAAAGCTCCTCTTTGAGCTGGCTGTTGAGGTCCAGAGGGAGACTGGGGTTCATATCACATTTATCAATCTGTCAGGCGGCATAGGAATTCCCTACAAGCCGGGACAGGAAAAGAATGATATTATGCTCATCGGTGAGGGCGTCAGAAAGGCCTATGAGGATGTCCTTGTTCCGGCGGGAATGGGAGACATTGCTATTTATACGGAGATGGGCCGTTATGTGACCGGACCTTACGGAGCGCTCGTCACACGCGCGATCCACGAAAAGCATACCTATAAAGAGTATATCGGCGTCGATGCATGCGCGGTGAATCTGATGCGGCCTGCCATGTACGGTGCCTACCATCACATCACGGTCATGGGCAAGGAAAATGCTCCCCTCACCAACATGTATGACATCACGGGATCTCTCTGTGAGAACAACGACAAGTTCGCGATCGACAGAATGCTCCCGAAGATCAATATGGGCGATCTTCTCTATATTCACGATACGGGAGCGCACGGCTTTGCGATGGGATACAACTACAACGGAAAGCTGAAAAGCGCCGAGGTCCTGCTCCATCCGGACGGGACATTTGAGGAGATCCGGCGGGCTGAGAGGGCAGAGGATTACTTTGCGACCTTCAGCAATCTTCCGATTTATGAGAAGCTTCTGTCAGAACTTCATTGATTTTACGGCAGACAGCATTTCCTTTTAAAGTATTTTAAAGTGGCTGTCCGCACGTAATTTAAAGTGGACACGGCAGGACCTTTCTGCTATTATAATGTGGTCAGGACAGATGTCCTGACCTGATAAGCCGGCGTGTCGGAATTGGCAGACGAGACAGACTCAAAATCTGTTATCCGTATGGATGTGTGGGTTCGATCCCCACCGCCGGCAGCTTATGGCCCGGAGACATCTGTTTCCGGGCCTTTTGTTCATGTATGGAACAAAAGTGGAGACATATTTTGCACGTGAATGTCAGTCCGGCATGATCGGCTGCAGGATAGTCATCCCGGGTTTTCAGCCGGAATACAAAACTTTGCAGTAATAGGGGGTGTGCCATGGCCGCCGAGAAGATGACCTGCCGGGAGGCGAAAGATCAGGTAAAGGCGTATATCGAGGGCACGATGTCCGATAAGGAATGTACGCGCTTTCTGGATCATGTCATGAACTGTCCGGACTGTTATGATGAATTGGAGACCTATTTTATCATCGACTATTCCCTGCAGTATCTGGATGATGAGCGCAATGTCTCACGATCCTATGATATGCGGAAAAGCCTGGTCGACGATATAAAAAGGAACCGGAACCGTATCTGGGTCACCAAATTTTCAAAGATCTGGACGCGGACCCTGATCACCATTTCCAATGTACTGATATTTATAGCAATTGCCCTGAAGATAAGCCTTCCCGGAATTCAGAGCGTTCTGGAGCACATACAGTCGCTGCTCAAAAGATAAAAGGAACGCTGCGGTTACCGCGGAAAATCAACGTATTATCTCAGTGGGGAATATCCCCGCTTCTATAAGCGGGGGATAGGTCAATATCCTGCTCGTCTCACCACTGAGATAAACGCCTCCGGCGGATCGCAGCCGCGCAAAGTGGAAGGTGCTTCGCACCATGCGCGGCGCGGCAAGAACGCTGAGGCGTTCTTGAATCGGGGTCGGAATGTTGTCGCATACAGATGGTTCGGCTCAATAAGCCTGGAGGATAAAAATGGATGAAAAAATTGTTCTGATCGACGGACACAGCATCATGTTTCGTGCATTTTACGGCATGCCGCTCGCAATGACAGCTCCCGACGGGACACACACAAATGCGGTCTACGGCTTCCTCTCGATCCTTCGAAAGGTTCTTGAGGAGGAGAAGCCGGAGTATCTCGTTGTCGCTTTCGACCGGTCCGAGCCGACTTTCCGCCACGAAAAGTATCCGGCTTACAAGGGGACCCGTCAGGCTGCACCGCCGGAATTTCACGAGCAGATGCCCGTGATCCTGAGACTTCTCGACAGCATGGAGATCCCTCATATCTCCATCGCAGGGTGGGAAGCGGACGATATCCTCGGGACACTCTCCAGAAGATCCGAGGAGAAAGGGCTGAAAGTCTCCCTCGTATCCGGAGACCGCGACCTTCTGCAGATCGCAACGGACCGGACGGAAATCATTATTCCGAAGACAAAGGCCGGTCAGACGACCTATGAGCGCTATTTCGCCTCGGACGTAACCGAAACGGTCGGCGTGACACCGTCCGAATTCATCGATATGAAGGCTCTGATGGGTGATTCTTCCGATAATATCCCGGGGCTTCCCGGAGTCGGGCCGAAGACGGCCCTTGCCATTATAGAGAAATATCACTCGATCGAGAACGCGCATGCACACGTCGACGAGATCAAGCCGAAGAAAGCTCAGAACGCCATGCAGGATCATTATGACCTCGCTGTGCTTTCCAAGGATCTTGCGACGATCCGTCTCAACGCACCGGTCGAAGCAGATTATGACGCGTTCCGTCTGGGAAATATCTACAACGAGAAATCGTATGAGATGTTCCGGAGCCTGAATTTCCGGAGCCTTTTCTATCTTTTCGAGGAGAAGGAGACGGAAAATGCAAAGAAGGATGTTTCTGTACATCTCCTGAAAACTGAAGAAGAACTGAACAGCGCAGGAGAAAAAGCTGCTGCAGCTCTTCGCAGGGACGAAAGCACGGCCGGAATTGAGGTTCTTATGGAGAAAGGTGTGCCCTACGCCGCTGCATTTTCCGGCAGTGAGACGTACGCTTTCAGGATCGGAGAGGAAATTTCCGCCGATGCGGCACGGGATGTTCTTCTTACCGTATGCCGGGCGGCAGAAGAGATCGCCTCCTGTAATGTCAAGGATGCGGCCAGATTCCTCGGGCTTCAGGACGCAGAGAAGTGGACGGACTGTGTGATCGGCGCTTATCTGATCGATCCGCTGAGGTCCGATTGGGATTACGGTGATATCGCGACCGGATACCTTGGCATGACGGTGAAGACACGCGAGGAGCTTATCGGGAAAAAGGGACCGGCAGCCTGGCTCAAGGAAGCGGAGAAGAAGGCGATCCGGAACGGAAAGCAGATGACGCTCCCGATCGCAGGAATGACTGAGACAGAGGAGACGGAGAAGACGGAGGATCTTTCACAGAATCTTGCGCTCTGCGCCGGGTATGCAGCATTTACCGCCAGAAATGCGAAGGATCCGATTCTCAGTAAACTGGACAGTGAAAATATGGCAGACCTCTTCCGAAGTGTAGAGATGCCGCTTACCTGTGTCCTGGCACAGATGGAAAAGGAAGGCATTTTGGCCAGCCGCAAGGCGCTTATTGAGTATGGAGTGATGCTCTCCGTGCGGATCCGTGAACTGACGGAGGAAATCTATGCGGAAGCGGAAGAAGAGTTCAATCTGAACAGCCCGAAGCAGCTCGGAACGATCCTCTTTGAGAAAATGAAGCTTCCGGGAGGAAAGAAGACAAAGACGGGCTATTCGACGGCTGCGGATGTCCTGGAGAAAATGGCACCTGACCATAAGATCGTCGCGGACATTCTCGAGTACAGGACCTATTCAAAACTGAAATCGACTTATGCGGACGGACTCCTGACCTGTATCGAGGAGGACGGCCGTATCCGCACGACCTTTAACCAGACGATCACCGCGACCGGCCGGCTGTCCAGCACAGACCCGAACCTTCAGAATATACCCATGCGCGAAGATCTCGGCCGAAGGATCCGGAAATGTTTCTATCCGAGGGAAGGCTGCGTTTTTGTCGACGCGGACTATTCCCAGATCGAACTGAGAGTCCTGGCGCACATGTCCGGGGACGAAAAGCTGATCGAAGCCTACAGGGAAGCCAAGGATATCCATGCGGCAACGGCGTCGCAGGTCTTCCACGTGCCCTACAGTGAGGTAACAGACCAGATGAGACGGAACGCCAAGGCCGTCAATTTCGGGATCGTGTACGGAATCAGCAGCTTCGGTCTCTCACAGGGACTTTCCATTTCCCGGAAGGAAGCACAGGATTATATTGACCAGTATTTTCTTACCTATCCGTCGATCAGGACATTTCTGGACGATCTCGTGAATTCGGCGAAGGAGAAGGGGTATGCCGTCTCCCTGTTCGGCCGCAGACGTCCGATTCCCGAACTCAAGTCCTCGAACTTTATGCAGAGAAATTTCGGGGAGCGTGTCGCGATGAACAGTCCGATCCAGGGGACTGCTGCGGACATCATAAAGATCGCCATGGTCCGTGTGGCTAAGCGGCTTGCTGCAGAAAAAATGGAATCGAAGCTCATCCTTCAGATCCATGACGAGCTTCTGATCGAGGCGCCGCAGCAGGAGGCGGAAAAGGCCAGAGAGATCCTCGAGGAGGAAATGAAAGCCGCCGCATCGCTCAGGGTCGAGCTCGAGACGGACTGCCATATCGGAAGCGACTGGTACGAAGCGAAATAACTGAAAACGGTACATTGACATGACTGAAAATGAGCGAAAAGAACTCATTGCATCAATGAAAAAGAGTATCGTCATCGGAGTGACGGGAGGCGTCGGGGCTGGAAAAAGCAGCGTCCTTAAGTATCTGCAGGAAAAATGGGACGCGAACATCCTGGTGCTCGATGATGTGAGCCGGGAGATGCTTGAGATCGGAGGCCTGTGCTATGACGAGACCATCGCCCTTTTCGGGAAGGACATTGTCCTTCCGGATGGGAGACTGGACCGCGCACAGATCGCCCGGATCGTCTTTTCCGATGAAAAAATGAAAAAAGCCCTGAACGGACTCATCCATCCCGCCGTGCGCAGGACCTCTGATGCCTTTACGGCGGAGGCGAGAACAAGAGGCAAGGGGGTGTACGTCATTGAAGCAGCCCTCTTAATTGAAGAGCATTATGATGAAATCTGCGATGAGTTGTGGTATATTTATGCGAGCGAAGACGTGCGGGCGAAACGACTGGCTGAAAGCCGGGGCTACGACATGACACGGATCCGCAATATGATGGCGAGCCAGCTGTCGGAAGAAGCGTTCGAAGCCGGCTGCAGCGTAAAGATCGACAATGGCGGAGAGCCGGAAAAAGCGTTTCGAGAGATCGATGAGCGGCTTTCCCTGCTTATAAGAAATGCGTGAGACACTTCGGGAACGCCTCGGCGTTCCTGCGCGATGTGTGCGGCACCGTGGTGCCTTTTACTGCGCACGCCTGCAGTACAGCTCATTTTATGGAGGTTATTTATGAAATTTTGCAGTATTTCCAGCGGAAGCAGCGGGAACTGCATTTATGCGGGAAGTGATACGACCTCAGTGCTCGTGGATGCCGGGATCTCCGGTGCAAGGATCGAGCGCGGTCTCAATGAGATCGATATGACGACCAAGGATATGGACGGGATCCTCGTGACACATGAACACTCGGATCATATCAAGGGGATCGGAGTCCTTGCGAGAAGGTACGGTCTTCCGATATACGCGACGAAGGGAACAATTGATTATATAAAAGGGAGTACATCCATCGGGAAGATCCCGACAGATCTCCTGCATGTGATCTGCGCGGACATGGATTTTGAAATAGGAGATCTCAGGATCCATCCGTTCAGGATCTCTCACGACGCTGCCGAACCGGTAGGATTCAGGATCATTCATGACGAAAAGACCTGTGCCGTGGCAACAGACATGGGCTGCTTTGACGATTATACTGTGGATAATCTCAGGAATCTGGATGTCCTGCTGCTCGAATCGAACCACGACGTGCATATGCTGGAGGCCGGGAGGTATCCTTATTATCTGAAGCGCCGTATTCTGAGCGAGCACGGTCATCTGTCCAATGAGACCTGCGGACAGCTTCTCGGAGGCCTGCTGCACGACAATATCCGGCATGTCTTTCTCGGACATCTCTCACACGAGAATAATTATGAAGCCCTGGCGTACGAGACGGTCAGCCAGGAAGTAACGAATGGGGATAACCCCTATAACTCTAAGGATTTTAATATCACGATCGCGCACAGGGACAGGATCTCTGAGTCTGTCGTCTGGTAATGCCGGCGCATAAAAGGAAAAAGAGAGGATGCCGGAACGTTCTTATCGGACCGGTTCTTAAGGAGGGAATATGCAGAAGACAATTATCACCGTCGTAGGAAAAGATGCTGTCGGAATTATCGCGAAGGTCTGTACCTATCTTGCAAACAATGAAATCAACATCCTTGACATCTCTCAGACGATCGTCGACGGTTTCTTCAATATGATGATGATCACTGACACGTCGAAGTCGTCGAAATCCATTGCGGAGATCCGACATGAGCTCCATCAGATCGGAGAGGAGATCGGGGTGAATATCCATACGCAGCATGAGGACATTTTTGAGATGATGCACCGTATCTGAATATCTTTAAGAGGTGAAGCCCATGATTACCCGTTTTGAGGTAAACGAGACCAACGAAATGATAAAGCACGAGAATCTCGATGTGCGAACGATCACACTCGGGATCTCTCTGCTCGACTGTATAAGCGGAGATCTTGCGACTCTCTGTGAAAATATCAGAAAGAAGATCCTTTCGGAAGCCGAAAATCTCGTCCCGACCGGAAAAGAGATCGAGTCGATGTACGGTATCCCGATCGTCAATAAAAGAATTTCCGTGACTCCCATCGCGCTGATCGGCGGAGCGGCCTGCCGGTGTCCCGAGGACTTTGTGGAGATCGCGAAAACGCTGGATGAATGCGCCAAGAGCGTAGGCGTGAACTTTATCGGCGGATACTCTGCCCTTGTCTCGAAAGCGATGACGACCGCAGACGAAAATCTGATCCGCTCGATCCCGAAAGCGCTCGCCCTGACAGACCGGGTGTGCAGCTCCGTAAATGTCGGATCCACAAAGACCGGTATCAACATGGATGCAGTCCGCCTGATGGGCCAGATGATCAAGGAAGCTGCCTTCGAGACGCGTGACCGTGACTCACTGGGATGTGCGAAGCTCGTCGTCTTCTGCAATGCGCCGGATGACAATCCCTTCATGGCAGGTGCTTTTCACGGCGTCACAGAGGGGAACAGTGTAATCAATGTCGGTGTCTCCGGACCGGGTGTTGTCAAGCATGCGCTCGAGGAGTGCAGAAATTCTGATTTTGAGGTCCTCTGTGAGACAATTAAGCGCACGGCCTTTAAGATCACCCGTGTCGGACAGCTTGTCGCGCGGGAGGCTTCACAGAAACTGGGCGTCCCGTTCGGGATCGTAGATCTCTCGCTCGCGCCGACACCGGCAATCGGCGACTCTGTCGCGGATATCCTGAAGGAAATCGGTCTGGAGCAGCCCGGCGCGCCGGGTACGACTGCAGCCCTCGCCCTTCTGAATGACCAGGTGAAAAAGGGCGGTGTTATGGCATCCTCTTACGTCGGAGGTCTTTCAGGTGCCTTTATTCCTGTCAGCGAGGATCAGGGAATGATCGAGGCGGTTGAGGCGGGTGCACTCTCTCTCGAGAAGCTTGAGGCCATGACATGCGTCTGCTCTGTAGGACTTGATATGATTGCGATCCCCGGTTCGACAACGGCGGAGACGATTTCCGGCATCATTGCGGACGAGATGGCACTCGGCATGATCAATCAGAAGACGACTGCTGTCCGCCTGATTCCGGCAGAAGGAAAGGAAGTAGGAGACCGCGTGGAGTTCGGAGGACTCCTCGGCCATGCGCCGGTCATGGCGGTCAATTCCTTCGGATGCGAGCGGTTCGTGAACCGCAGGGGAAGGATCCCTGCGCCGATCCACAGCTTTAAAAATTAAACAGCTTTATTCATCATCGTGCGTATCCTGCGGCTTCAGTCGTGAGATACGCGCGATGCGCAGGGTGCGATGCACCTTCAAAAACACAGTATCAAAAAGACCGGGCTGATCACACACGGATCAGCCCGGTCTTTAATACATTCTGAGGAGCCCTGCCGGATTTTCCTTCCCGGATCAGCCTGTAGATGTTTGCGAGGCGGATTTCCTCGTCATAGAGTCTGCGCGCCTCTTCGGTGAGGATTTCCGTCTCGGAATTTTTCGTAAGGATCGGGATGGTACTGTGTTTTTTTATCTCTGCGAGGAGACGAGCACCCTGTGCCGTAAATCCTGCCGCTCTGGCAAAAAGGGGACGGGCGGGACCATCTGCCCGCAGATCGAGCGCGATCCGAAGGAGCGCCCTGTGGATCCTCGTCATTGTATAGGCCTTTGATTTTATGAGATCTGCAAATGCGGTAAAACCGGTGTATGTGAACCGATTTGAAAAAATCGTGCCTGCGAGATCACGGTCTACATCCGGATAGAGAAGGAGATCCTCTCGTGATCCGAGCTCCATCAGCCGGATTCCGAGAAGCCGGGAGAAATCGTCCGAAGTGACTAGTCTGTGCTCTTTACAATAGGCAAGGAGGGCTTCCCGACACACTTCCGGGATGGGAAGAAGTTCCTCAGAGCTTAGACAGTGCGGAACAGGGATCGCTTCTTCGGAGCATACCCGGTGCGGGATGGGAGAGAGGGTGCTTTCCTGCCCGTCGTTCGATCTTTCTGCCAGCAGATTTCTGATTGCCGACGCCGATGCGTACTCTTTTCCGGGAGTCATATCGTTGTGCGCCGGCCCGATCCTTTTCACGGTGCAGGGCTCGATTGCAGACCGCATGGAATACAGTGCTTTCAGGTATTCAATTCCGAGAATGTTGTTCGGAGAGTCGAGGAGGGAGGCATACTCCGGGTAGGCGAGCGCTCTCGCCTTCGGAAAGGACAGACCTTCCCGAAGATTTTTCCGAAGAATCTCTTTTCTGAGATCCGTTTCCTCGGACAGGCTCAGTGCGCATTCTCTGAGGAGAGAAATATCCCCGCATTCAGAGCCGAAGACAAGGCTGTCCACACAGCCCAGACTGTCGAGCAGGGAGACCGCAGCATGCGCATATCCTTCGGCTGACCGGAGCACAAAGCGGGACGGAAGAAAGAGAACGAGATCCGCACCCTGAAGGAGAGCCGTCCTCGCCCGGAAATATCCGTCCGCTACTGCAGGTGCTCCGCGCTCCACATAGTCTTCGCTCAGGACTGTGAGGACTGCATCTGCCTGCGTGCGGATGCGGCACTCTTCAAGCAGATATTTATGGCCGTTGTGGAACGGGTTGAATTCGGCGATGACTGCGGTGATTTTCATTTTACTGAAGGTCAAAATCCTTTCTTGTACTACATTTAGTACTTTATATGGCGGAATTATACCATAAATCCTCTTGTTATGAAATTTCGAAAATTGTATAATTAATACGTTGACAATCGTGGCATGAGCTCAGGAAAAGCCTGTTGGTGCTTGCGCATCTGTGAAAGCATAACTGCATCAGATGACCGGGTTCATGATCCGAAAATGATGTGGGACGCAGCTGTCCGCAGTACTCAGGTCTCCGAAGAGTATATGAAGGCCGAATCGAAAGGAGTAGAAATGAGTTTTATTGATACGATCAAAGAGCGCGCGAAACAGGATCTTAAGACAATCGTTCTCCCGGAGTCAGAAGATATCCGTACTTATAAGGCTGCCGAGCAGGTCCTTAAAGAAGGTTTTGCAAAAGTCATTATTATCGGTTCTGAGGAAGAAGTCGCAGCAAATAAAGCTGACTGTGATATCACAGGCGCAGTGATCGTAGATCCGGCCAAGTCCGATAAGACTGAAGCATATGTGCAGAAGTTCGCTGAGCTTCGCGCTAAGAAGGGCATGACGGTCGAGAAGGCCAGAGAGATCATGCTCAATCAGTATACATATTACGGCGTTATGATGGTCAAGATGGGCGATGCTGACGGTCTTGTATCCGGTGCATGCCATTCCACAGCTGACACACTTCGTCCGAGCCTTCAAATCCTGAAGACTGCTCCGGGCACGAAGCTTGTCTCATCCTTCTTCCTTATGAACGTTCCGAACTGCGAATTCGGCAACAACGGAACATTCGTCTTCTCAGACTGCGGTCTGAATCAGAATCCGAATGCAGAAGAGCTCGCAGCAATCGCAAAGTCCTCTGCTGACTCCTACAGAGCGCTCACAGGCGATGAGCCGAAGGTCGCGATGCTTTCCTACTCCACAATGGGTTCTGCAAAGCATGACGATGTCACAAAGGTCGAGGAAGCTACAAGGATCGCAAAGGAAGAGAATCCGGATCTCGCACTTGACGGCACACTTCAGCTTGATGCTGCAATCGTTCCGTCGGTCGGAGAATTCAAGGCTCCGGGCAGCAAGGTCGCAGGACATGCGAACACTCTGATCTTCCCGAACCTCGATGCAGGAAATATCGGCTATAAGCTCGTACAGCGCCTTGCAAAGGCAGAAGCGTACGGCCCGATGACACAGGGAATCGCTGCTCCGGTCAACGATCTGTCCCGCGGATGCTCTGCAGAGGATATCGTAGGCGTTATCGCGATCACGGCCGTTCAGGCGCAGATGCAGTAAGCCATTCAGCGCAGGCGGAATGCGAAAAGCATCGGCTCGGTAAAAAGAGCGAGCAGCGCAAACGGAATTCGAATGGCACCGTCAGATAAACTTGAATATTTTAAAGAGAGGAAATACAGAATGAAAATCTTAATTATCAACGCCGGCAGCTCATCCCTCAAGTACCAGCTCATTGACACGGCAGATGAATCCGTAAAGGCAAAGGGTTTATGCGAACGCATCGGTATCGAAGGCTCCATGCTGACACATAAGGTCCCGGGACTGGAAGACTACGTTGTCGAATCCCCGATGCCGACCCATAAGCAGGCGATCAAGCTCGTCCTTGACGCTCTTGTCGATGCAGACCACGGAGTCGTAAAGACAGTCGATGAGATCTCCGCAGTCGGTCATCGTGTACTCCACGGCGGACTGAAGTTCACGGAATCCACTCTCGTGGACGAGAAGGTCAAGGAAGTCATCAAAGAGTGCTTCCCGCTCGGCCCGCTCCACAATCCGGCAAACCTCATGGGTATTGAGGCATGCGAGGCAGCTATGCCCGGCAAGCCGAATGTAGCTGTTTTCGATACGACCTTCGGCATGGCGATGGAGCCGTACGCTTACCTCTACGGTATCGATCCGAAGTACTATGAGAAATATTCTATCCGCCGCTACGGCTTCCACGGCACATCCCATATGTTCGTATCCGGTGAGACGATCAAATTCGGAAAGCTTCCGGAAGGAAACCAGAGAGTCATCGTCTGCCACCTTGGCAACGGCGCTTCCATCTCCGCATCGATCGGCGGAAAGTGCGTGGATACTTCCATGGGCCTCACGCCTCTTGAGGGCCTGATCATGGGAACACGTTCAGGCGATATGGATCCGGCAGTCGTCCAGACGATCGCGAACGGCGAGAATCTTACTGTCGATGAAGTTCTGACGATCCTCAACAAGAAGTCCGGTGTCGCAGCCCTTTCAGGTGTTTCCTCCGACTTCCGTGATCTTGAAGAAGCGGCAGCAGAAGGCAATGAGAGAGCTCAGCTTGCGCTCAAGGCTTTCAAGTACAGAGTCATCAAGTACATCGGTTCCTACACAGCTGCCATGAACGGTGTGGATGCCATCACATTTACCGGCGGTATCGGCGAGAACGATTTTTCAGTCCGTGCAGATGTCTGCAAGAATCTTGAATATCTCGGCATCAAGATCGATCCGGAGAAGAATTCTATCCGCGGAAAGAAAGTCCAGATCTCCACAGAGGATTCGAAGGTCAAGGTCTTTGTCATTCCGACAAATGAAGAGCTTGCCATCGCCCGCGAGACCGTCCGGGTCGCAGGCCTTGCCTGAAAAAAGCATATCATAAAGTAAACTGAGTGATTTCCGGGCCTGCTTACAGGCGCAGGCCCCATTGATTGGTACACCCCCTGTACGGTCATGAAAGTTTTTCAATAAAGTTATTGACAAGCAAAGGTTTCACTCGGTATAATATCCGAAGTGTCTAAAGGATAAGGAGGTGTTACCGATGTCCATTTGTCCAAAGAATAAACATTGTTCTGCAAGACGTGACAAATCGAGAGCCGGCCATTGGAAGATGGCTAACTCAACATTAGTCAAGTGCAGCAAATGCGGTGCTCTTATGATGCCGCATCGTGTCTGCAAAGCCTGCGGATCTTACAATAAAAGAGAGATCGTAAAACAGGAAGACTAACGCATCAGGCGAGAAGCCGGATGATGAATCTATGAGCAGACCGGAAGGCTGCCGCCGAAGGGGCGGCAGCCTTTTTAATCTCTGACGCTTCATTCTTGTGATGAAAGTCTGAGGTGAATGCGCAAAGTGATACTTGGCTCTGACATGGGTTACAGACCCGCGTCAGAGATTAAAAGCCTCCGGCGGATCGCAGACGTGCGCAGCGGAAGGCGCTAACGCGCCGCGCACGTCGCGGCAAGAACGCCGAGGCGTTCTTGATTCTCTGCCGCAGAATTCTCGTGATGTAAGTCTGAGATGAATGCGCGGAGGCGTTCTTGAAATCCCGTGTCAGAGAAACAGATTATGGAAAACGAAAAAATCATTGAAATTACAGCACGCACCCTGGGCCTTGATCCGAAAGGAATTTCGGCCCGTACAAGACTGTATGAAGACCTCGGTGCGGATTCGCTCACTGTCTGCCGTATCGTAATTGAGACGGAAGAGACCTTTGACGTTGCGCTCGACATGGAGCAGTTCACATCGGACGCCACGGTCGGCGATCTTGCCGGGGCAGTCCTTGCCGCACGTTTTTCGCAGTAAAGAAAGAGGAATGAATGAAAACGGATTTATCCCTGCTTGAGGAAATCACAGGATATCATTTTAAAGACAGGAAGCTGCTTCTGACAGCACTGACGCACACATCCTACGCCAACGAGCACCGGAGAGAGAACGTCCGGCACAACGAGCGTCTTGAATTCCTGGGCGATGCAGTCCTTGAGACAGTCAGTTCCGAGTATCTGTTTAAAAAATATCCGGAAAAAGGGGAAGGTGAGCTCTCGACGACGAGGGCAAGCATGGTCTGTGAGCCTTCTCTTGCAATCTGCGCAAGGGATCTAGGTCTCCCTGATTATCTTCGTCTCGGAAGAGGGGAGGAACAGATGGGAGGCAGGCTGAAGGACTCCATCATATCCGATGCCGTCGAATCCCTTATCGGCGCCATGTATCTGGACGGAGGCTTTGACTGTGCCCGGACCTTTATTCTGGAGCACATTCTGGGCGATCTCCGAAAAGAAGACCTTTACAGGGATAATAAGACCGCCCTGCAGGAGCTGGTCCAGCAGGAAGGCGGAAAGATCGAATATGTCCTCGTCGGGGAGGATGGCCCTGACCATGCCAAGACGTTCACGATCAGCGTTCTCATTAACGGAGAGGAAGCCGGCAGGGGAGAAGGCCGCACGAAAAAAGCCGCCTCCCAGAAGGCCGCCAAGGCTGCCCTCGGGACAATGAAAGCAGGAACCCTATGTACTTAAAGAAGATAGAAATGCAGGGCTTCAAGTCCTTCGCCAACAAAATGACGTTCGACTTCCATCAGGGCATCACCGGGATCGTCGGTCCGAACGGCAGCGGAAAATCCAATGTCGCGGATGCGGTCCGATGGGTCCTCGGTGAACAGAGCGCAAAGCAGCTGCGCGGCGGGAACATGCAGGATGTCATTTTTGCCGGGACCGAAGCAAGAAAGCCGCAGAGCTTTGCCGCGGTCTCCATTACATTTGACAACAGCGACCACGCTCTGGAAACTTCCTATGAGGAAGTCACCGTGACCCGAAGGCTCTACCGCTCAGGGGAGAGCGAATACAGGATCAACAATGCGGCCGTGCGTCTTCGCGATATTCACGAACTCTTCTATGATACCGGGATCGGGAAGGAAGGCTACTCGATCATCGGCCAGGGTCAGATCGAGCGTATTATTTCGGGGAAAGCGGATGAACGGAGAGAGCTTTTTGATGAGGCTGCCGGGATCGTCAAATTCAAGCGCAGGAAGGCCGCGTCGCTCAAGAAGCTCGCAGACGAACAGCAGAATCTTCTCCGGGTAAATGATATCCTTACAGAGCTCACGAGCCAGCTTGAGCCGCTGAGAAAACAGTCTGAGACGGCAAGAGTTTATCTCGATAAAAAGGAAGCCTTAAAAGAGCTCGATATCAATCTCTATCTTGTACAGGATGAGCAGGCCGGAGGGCGTCTTAAGGAACTGCAGGATAAGATCGATGTCACAGACGCACAGCTCAAAGACATCGACGATCAGCTCCTTGCGACAAAATCCGAGTACGATGCCATTGAAAATGAACTGCAGACCTTGGACCTCCAGATCGCAGACCTCACGGAGAAGAACCAGAAAAGCCTCCTGATCAGAGAGCAGCTCCGCGGCCAGATCGACCTTTTAAAGGAACAGATCAATACGGTCCATCTGAATTCAGAGCATTATTCCGCGAGGAGAAGCGCGATCCGCGAAGATCTCCAGAAAAAGGATGCGGAACGCACAGACTATCAGAGAGAACTCAGAGAGCTATCCGGAAAGCTGAAAGCAGCCCGGAGCGAGGAGAAAAAGGAAGAGAAGAAATATCAGGACATCGAGCAGAGACTGGCTTCCTGCAATGACGGAATCGCGAAAGCAAAGAACGACGTTATCGGGATGCTCAACAGCCGCTCTACCGTCAAGGGAAAAATGCAGCGCTACGGTGCGCTTCTCGAACAGATCGATATCCGCAGGGCAGAGCTGCAGACGCGTATGCTCCGTTTCTCCGAGGAGGAACAGGCAGCGGAAAACAGGGTAACGCTCGCGAACGGGAATCTTGAAGGGATCCGTAAGCATATCGAAGCCCTTCGGGCTGAATCGGCGGTAAAAGAGGGACAGGTCGCAAAACTCCAGGAGGAGCTGCACGACGCCAATGCACTGCTGGACGACGTTCAGACGCGTTATCACAGAGATAATTCCCGTCTCGACTCGCTGCGCACGCTGAACGAGCATTACGAGGGGTATGGGAACGCGATCCGCCGCGTCATGGAACAGAAAAAGAAGAATCCGGGAATACACGGTGTCGTCGCGGATCTCATTTCCACAAAGAAAAAGTATGAGATTGCCATCGAGACCGCCCTGGGCGGCAGTATCCGGAACATTATTACCGACAACGAAAATACCGCTAAATATTACATCGAATTCCTGAAGCAGAATAAGTACGGCCGGGCAACCTTCCTGCCGCTCACCAACGTCCGTCCCCGCCGGAATGCCGTGCGGGAGGAAGTCCTCTCCGAGGAAGGTGTCATCGGTCTGGCAAGCGACCTCACGACCTGTGCGGAGATCTACGAGGACCTTCGGTCCCAGCTGCTTGGCAGGACGATCGTCGTCGATACGATCGACCACGCGATCAGGCTCGGAAAGAAATATCAGCATACGCTTTATATGGTCACCCTCGCGGGCGAGTCTTTCTCGCCGGGCGGAACGATGACAGGCGGTGCTTTCCACAATAAGGAAAATCTCCTCGGCAGGAAGCGGGAGATCGAAGAGCTGGATCATGAAGTGCAAAAGCTTTCGAAAGAGATGGAGGAGATCTCAGCCCGGATCGATGGGAAACGCACGGAGAGAAATGCGCTCCGGGATGAGATCGTACGTATCGGTAACAAGCTGCACGGAGAATCCATCCGTGAGAATACTGCCCAGATGTCCATCAAACAGGCGGAGGATCAGATCCGCATGAACCGGCTCGACCGGTCGGCTCTGGACCGTGAGAATCAGGAGATCGACGAGCAGGTAAGGAAAATCAGGGAATCGAGCAGGTCTATTGAAGATGAGCTCCGGGCCTCGGAGGAGGCGGAAGCAGCGCTTACGGAGAAGACAGGAGAGCTCGAGGAGAAGGCTCTTAAACTCACGGAAGAACGAAATGAGCAGAGCACTGCGCTCGAATCGATCCGTCTGAGCATCCAGTCCCTCATGCAGGAGCAGGGGTTCATTTCCTCTAATATGGAGAGAATTTCCGAGGAGGCAGCGGCTCTTCGCGCAGAGGACGCCGAGATCGGAGAAAATCTTATCTCAGACAGCCGTGAGGCAGAGGAAAAGCAGGGAAATATCGTAAAGATCGAGGAGACGATCCGTGCCGCAGAGGCGGAAGCTTCTGACAATGCCCGTGAGCAGACTTCGCTCACTGCGCGGAAGACAGAGTTATCTGAGAGTCATCGGACATTTTTTGAAAGACGTGATGAGCTCAGCGAGACAAAGACCGCTCTGGACCGTGAAAGCTTCCGGCTCCATTCCCAGAAGGAAAAGATCGAGGAGGCCCTCGAGGTCTCTATCGCCTATCTGTGGGATGAGTACGAGATGACGCCTGTGCAGGCCAGAAAATTCCGCAATCCGGAATTGAAAGATATTCAGGCTTTAAAGCGTGATATCTCAAAGGTAAAAGACGGAATCAGAAAGCTCGGGAGCGTCAATGTGAACGCGATCGAGGATTATAAGAATCTCGTGGAGAGGCATACATTTCTGTCCGCCCAGCACACAGACCTCGTAGAGTCCGAGAAGACGCTCGAGGGCATCATTGCAGAGCTTGACCGGGGAATGCGGAGACAGTTCAACGAGAAATTTGCCCAGATCAGCAAAGAGTTCGACCGGACTTTCCGGGCCCTCTTCGGAGGCGGATCCGGAAGACTCGAGATCGACCGGGAGACAGATGTTCTGGAAGCTTCGATCGCTATCATCGCGGAGCCTCCGGGCAAGAAGCTCCAGAATATGATGCAGCTGTCCGGCGGAGAAAAGGCGCTTACCGCGATCGCGCTTCTTTTCGCGATCCAGAACCTGAAGCCGTCTCCGTTCTGCCTTCTGGACGAGATCGAAGCGGCGCTCGACGACCACAATGTCATCCGGTTCGCCGAGTATCTGCACAAGTTGACAAAGAATACGCAGTTTATTATCATTACGCATAGGCGCGGAACGATGTCCGCCGCCGACAGGCTTTACGGCATTACGATGCAGGAGAAGGGAGTCTCAGCGCTTGTCTCGGTCAACCTGATCGAGGATAAGCTGAGCTCATAAGAGTCTTGAACGAAAGCAGGTGAACTATGGGATTTTTCGACAAGCTGAAAAAAGGTCTTGCCAAGACCCGTTTTAATGTGACGAACAGCGTCAATCAGGTATTTTCTTCCTACGACGTTGTGGATGATGATTTCTACGAGGAGCTCGAGGAGATCATGATCATGAGCGATATGGGCGTCCGGACAACGGATGAGATCATCTCGAATCTCAAGGAACGCGTCATCAATGAGAATATCCAGAATACCGTGGAAGTCAAAAAGGTCCTCATGGATACCATCAAGGATCAGATGCGCGTCAACGAGGCTGATTTCGCCTTTGAGGATCAGAAGTCACTGATCCTCATGATCGGCGTGAACGGCGTCGGAAAGACTACCACGGTCGGAAAACTGGCGAACCTCTACCGCAGGCAGGGCAAGTCTGTCCTGATCGCCGCAGCGGATACGTTCCGTGCCGGCGCTGCAGAGCAGCTGACCGAATGGGCGAAGCGCGCAAAAGTGCCGATCATTACGGGAAAGGACGGCGGTGATCCGGGAGCGGTCGTCTACGACGCCATCCAGGCCGCAAAAGCCCGTGACACGGATATCCTGATCGTCGACACGGCAGGCCGTCTGCACAACAAGAATAACCTCATGAAGGAGATGAGCAAGCTCTTCAAGATCATAGCGAGAGAGTACGGTTTCGCACATCTGGAGACTTTGATCGTTCTCGACGGGACGACCGGGCAGAACGCTCTCATGCAGGCACGGGAATTTGCGGAGGTCACTGCGATCACAGGTATTGTCCTGACCAAGCTGGATGGAACAGCGAAGGGTGGGATCGCGATCGCGATCCAGTCCGAGCTCGGCTTCCCGGTCAAGTATATCGGAGTAGGTGAAAAGATAGACGATATGCAGAGATTTGATTCGGATGCCTTCGTCGACGCGCTCTTTGCGGATGACGGGAACAATTCAGATGACTGAGTAACAGATTAAAGATCCCCGGTGACAAGGCCGGGGATGCTGTATTTTCAGGAGAAAAAGGGTGGAGAGAAAAGAAAACAAGATGGGCGTCATGCCTGTCAAAAGGCTGATCATATCAATGTCGCTGCCGATGATGGTTTCCATGCTGGTCCAGGCGCTCTATAACGTCGTGGACAGCATTTTCGTCGCACGGCTGAGCGAGCAGGCGCTGACTGCCGTCACGCTCGCATTCCCGCTGCAGAACCTGATGATCGCAGTGAGTTCAGGTACAGGAGTCGGTGTCAATGCGATCCTGTCCAAGTCGCTGGGAGAAAAGCGTTTCGACCGCTCCGATAAGGCCGCGAACTCGGCGGTCCTCCTTGCCTTCTGTAATTTTGTCCTGTTCTTTGTGATCGGGTTCTTCTTTGCGGGAGCCTTTATCCGAACACAGACGGACAATGTGGAAATCGCGGAGATGGCGACGACATATCTGCGCATCGTCACCTGTGTTTCCGCCGGGATCATGTATCAGATGATGTTCGAGCGGCTTCTCCAGTCGACCGGTAAGACGGTGTACAGCATGATCAGCCAGATGACCGGTGCGATCATCAATATCATCCTGGATCCGATCATGATCTTCGGTCTTCTCGGCATGCCTGCGATGGGCGTGGCCGGCGCCGCGATCGCCACCTGTATCGGGCAGATCATCGCAGCGCTGCTCGGATTCTATTTTAATATCAGGAAGAATACAGAGCTGCATTACTCTTTAAAATCTGTCCTGCATCCCTCAGGAGAGATCATACGGAGGATCTATGCGGTCGGCATACCTTCGATCCTCATGATCTCGATCGGCTCTCTGATGACTTATCTCATGAACCTGATCCTGATCGCCTTCTCGACGACTGCGACAGCTGTGTTCGGCGTTTACTTCAAGCTGCAGAGTTTTGTCTTCATGCCGGTCTTCGGGCTGAATAACGGACTGATTCCTGTGCTCGCCTACAATTACGGTGCGCGGAAGAAATCCCGCATCGACGAGGCACTCAGGTTCTCACTGACGCTGGCTTTCGTCATCATGATCTTAGGTACGGTCCTTTTCAATACCATTCCGGAGACGCTCCTGGGCTTCTTCAACGCCTCCCCGGAAATGGAGAGCATCGGTATCCCGGCGCTCCGGATCATCAGTTTCCATTTTCCGCTGGCTGCAGTAGGCATCGTTCTGGGATCGATCTATCAGGCGTTCTCAAAAAGCATTTATTCGCTGATCCTCTCGCTGTGCAGACAGCTCGTCGTCCTCATTCCCTCGGCCTGGCTCCTGGCCCGGACGGGGACCGTCACCAATGTCTGGTTCTCATTCCTGATCGCGGAGGTGGTGTCCCTCGTCCTCTCGCTGATCTTCTTCAGAAAGATCTACAGGGAGGTCGTTTCACCGATGGGGCAGCATTGACACTGTGACTTTGCAGGCATCTCCTTGCCAGGCTTCGTTTCTGTGATATAATTCTACAAGACGCAGTAAAACACAAAGGAAGGTACTGTAAATTGATAGAACAGTTCAGAAAAATAAATCCCCGCGTTCTCATAACGCACGTGATCATAACGCTCGGCTATCCGACGGTCAGAGCCATCACCGCGGAGCGTGACAGGCTGCTGCTCTTTACCGATGCGACCACCATCATTGCGATGGTCCTCCTCATCGGAGGCATTATTTACGCGCTGGCCCTGCGCGGCGATTTCGACATAAGCAGCTTCGTCATGCGGAAGGGTATGAAGCCGAACGAAACGATGAACTACGAGAAATATAAAAAGGATCAGACAAAAAAAAGAGAGGCAGCATTTAACTATCCTCTCTTTCTCGGAATT
This sequence comes from uncultured Eubacteriales bacterium, assembly GCA_900314565.1. GTDB lineage: Bacteria > Bacillota > Clostridia > Lachnospirales > Lachnospiraceae > Chordicoccus. The sequence goes on along the minus strand of OMVU01000008.1, from coordinate 26,677 downwards.
TTATACCTGATCATCGCGGCAGTCATTGCCTACGGAGTCCTTTAACGGACTCCTTTTTCTTTTTCAAGCCTGTCTGCCTTTGCGCAGTACTCATCGTATTCCTTCGGTGTGCAGTGGACAAAATGACCGGGACGAACTTCCTTCATCTCGCGCGGGGCACCGGACTGGTCGAGAACACTGGGGTCGTAGACCTTATGCTTTCTATTCTTCTCGATCAGAGGATCCGGCATCGGGACCGTCGAGAGCAGCGCTGTCGTGTACGGATGCAGCGGATACTCAAAAAGAGTCTCTGATTCCGCGATCTCAACGATCTCACCCAGGTGGATAACAGCAATCCTGTCCGCGATGAAACGGACGACCGACAGATCGTGGGCAATGAAGAGATAGGTCAGATTCTTTTCTGCCTTCAGCTTATTCATCAGGTTCAGGACCTGTGCGCGGATCGAGACATCCAGAGCGGAGATAGGCTCGTCCGCAACGATGAACTTCGGCTCCATGACCATGGCGCGGGCGATACCGACACGCTGGCGCTGTCCACCGGAGAACTCATGCGGGTAGCGGGACTTGTGCTCCGGCAGAAGACCGACATCCTGAAGAGCCTTGTCTACTTTGGCGATACGGTCATTTTCATCCTTGTACAGATGGAAATTCAGAAGGCCTTCCGATACACAGTACTCGATCGTCGCTCTCTCATTCAGCGACGCCGCGGGATCCTGGAAAATCATCTGGATGCTGCGGACCACATTTCGGTCCTCTTCTTTGGAAATCTTACCGGAAATTCTCTTTCCTTCAAATGTAATTTCGCCGGCGCTGCAAGGGTTGATGCGCATAATAGCGCGGCCCAGAGTGGTCTTGCCGGATCCGGACTCGCCCACGAGCGCAAATGTCTCGCCTTTATAGATGTCGAAGTTCGCATCGCTGACGGCTTTAAATTTCTTCTTTCCTCCGGTATCGAACGATATGTCCACATGCTTGACGGACACAATTACTTCTCTGTCATTAGCATTATTCGACATGGAACGCTCCTCCCTTATCTGTCATTTTCTTAATCTTTTCATGAAGATCCCTGATGACCTCCGGCTTCTCAAGCTTCGGCGCTCTCGGATCAAGGAGCCATGTCTTCGCGTAGTGCGTGTCGCTCACCTTAAAGAATGGCGGTTCCTGTTTAAAGTCGATCTTGAGGGCGTGCTCATTGCGCGGTGCAAATGCGTCGCCCTGGATCTTATTGTAAAGCGAAGGCGGCGTGCCGGCGATGTAGTAGAGGTCCTGACCCTTGACGCCCAGCTGGGGCAGGCTGGAGAGCAGCGCCCAGGTGTAGGGGTGACGCGGATCGAAGAAGATTTCCTCGACATTGCCGTACTCGATGATCTGGCCGCCGTACATGACGCCGACGCGGTCGGCGACATTGGCAACAACGCCCAGGTCGTGGGTAATATAGAGCGTCGTGAAGCCCAGTTCCTTCTGCAGATCGCGGATCAGCTGCAGGATCTGTGCCTGGATGGTAACATCCAGAGCCGTCGTCGGCTCGTCGCAGATCAGGATCTCCGGATGGCAGGAGAGTGCGATCGCGATAACGATACGCTGACGCATACCGCCCGAATACTGGAACGGATACTCGTCAAAACGGTTTGCCGCATCCTTGATGCCGACGCGCTCCATCATCTCGATCGCCTGCTTTTTTGCTTCGGCCTTGGAAACGCCCTGATGTTTTTCGACAACTTCGGTGATCTGAGAACCGATCGTGCGGATCGGGTTCAGTGAAGTCATCGGGTCCTGGAAAATCGTGGAAATTTTGGCGCCGCGGATGCCTTCCCAGTCCTTGTCTGTCTTCAGCTTTGTCAAATCTTTCCCGTGGAACATGACGGAACCGTTGGAAATCTTTCCGTTGGATTCCAGCATGCCTGTAAAGGTCTTTGTAAAAACTGACTTACCGGAACCGCTCTCGCCTACGATCGCGAAGGTCTCTCCCTCATACAGGTCCAGCGAGATGTTGCGGATCGCTGTGAGATAATGATCTCTGACCCTGAACTGGACCTCAATGTCCCTGGCAGACAATACAATTTTTCTATTCTCTGACATTGATATTCCTCCTGCATGTTACATGTGCGTACGCGGATCGGCTGCGTCAGCAAGCCTCTGGCCTACGATATACAGCGAAATCGAGATGATAGCCAGAACGCTTACAGGAATCCAGAAAAGATGCGGATAGCCGTTCATGTACGAAGTATACATGGCGATGGACTGACCAAGAGACGCGTTTGTCGTGCCAAGACCAAGACCCATGTAAGAAAGGAACACTTCGTAGGAAATGAGCGAAGGAACCTCTCTGGATACATAAGTCATAATGACCGAGATCAGATACGGAAGAATGTTCTTCATGATCATGGTCCATGTGCCGGTTCCAAGGCACTTGGAGGCCAGGTTGTACTCGCGGTCACGGATGATCATGACCTGTGTTCGTATGAAGTAGGCGACAAAGATCCACTCCGTACAGGTCATCGTGATGATCAGAGATCTCATACCTGCGCCGAGGACGTAGGAAAGAATCATGGCCAGAAGGAGGAACGGAACGTTGGAGATGACATTGTAAACTTCGATCATCCAGCGATCCATCTTCTTCGAGAATCCCCAGAGCGCACCGATCGGAATACCGATCAGCATGTTGATGGCCGTGCAGATAAAGCTGATGATGATGGAGTTCCTCGCACCGGCCCAGACTGCGTCAAAGACTTCATTTCCTACGTGGTCGGTACCAAAGATATGCTCGGGCGACGGCTTCAGGAACTTCAGATGAGAATTGTTGATGTTCGGCGTCTTGATCGGGCTGTAGCCGGACATCATCGGCTGGATCAGCGCGAATATTATGATGCACAGAAGCAGAACCGCGACACCGACAGTGATCTTGTTCTTGAAAAATGTTCTCCAGACAGATTTCCAGTAGGAGTACCGGGGCGCGGCAATGTGTTCGGATTCGAGCTCGTCATACTCCGCAAACTCGAACAGATTGGTATTTTCCATATCCATTTACGACCTCCCTGCCTTCTCACTGAGCGAAATTCTGGGATCGACCTTTGTCAATACAATGTCTCCGGCAAGGACCGAAAGTACGGATACTGTGGAGAACATGAATGCAAGGGCGATGATCATGACGTTGTTATACTGCTTGATCGCGTTGGGCAGCATCTTACCCATACCACCGACAGAGTAGATCGCCTCGGTGATGATGGCGCCGGTGATACAGCCTGCCAGAGATGCAGGGATTCCCTGCGCGATCGGGATAATTGCGTTTTTAAAGATGTGCGTACGGAAAATCTCTCCCTGGCTGAGACCCTTGGCCTTGGCGAACTTGACATAGTCCGCGCTCATCTGGTCGACCACGTAGCGGCGTGTCCACAGCATAAGGCTGGCGATGGACGGCAGGGCAAGAGAGATGACCGGCAGTACCCACGAACGCGCGTCTCCCGGTCCGTAGGTAGTGAAGACCGACGGAAGGTTGAAAAGCATCGTGCCGAAATACCGGAAGAGATAGATATAAGCCAGAGACGGAACCGCGATGATGAAGATGATATAGATCATACCGAGTTTATCCGCAAGCTTGTCTTTTCGTCTCGCCATGAGAAGACCGAAGGGCAGGCCGAGCGAGTAGGCAAGGATCATGGCGATAATGCCCATGCGGAAGGACGTTCCGATCATAGAGGGCTGTTTTCTGTAGACTTCGTAGTCCGCATAGTGATCCGGGAACTTCTTTGTATCCATTTTGTCGAGGACTTCCTTGTACTTGAGGGTTCCGAAATTGATGCCGGACTCGCCCTCAAGACCTGTCTCATAGATGACATGGCGTTTCGCTTCATCGCCCTGAGACTGGAAGAGGACGCGTATGACATCGAGGCCCTGATAAGTCGGGTAGGAAACGCCGAAATTCAGACGGATGAAATTCTGGTGGATCCACGGGAACTTGCTGTTCGTATAGAAGAGATACTTGTAAGTCGTCCCGCTGCCGATGACCGCCAGACCTCCGGACGGCGTTCTGCCGAGGGAAATGCCTCTCTTAAGATCGGGATTCGCTTCATCCTTAACGGACATCGGTGTGTCGATCACGATGAGGTGGGCAAGCCAGGATCCCATTCGCTTGATGACCGGGATATCCTTGTAGGCATAATAGCGCCCGTTTCCGAGATATTTTTCTACTGTGTAACCCTTAGATGTATATAATTCCACAAAATCCTGACTTTCTTTGGAATCAGGTTCAACTGCCTTCGCCATTTCCGGACTGCCGGCACCGTAAAGTTCCTGGCAATAGTCATTGATTCTCACATAGTCGAGATATCCAAGCTTTTCCCAGGTGGAATATACGTATTCAGTCTTATCGTCTGACTTACTGCTCAGTTTACGATAGGTGCTGTCCTCGAAGAAAATATTCTCACGCGGGACCAGCGTAAAGATCATCGTAAAGACGATAAGCATGATGATCATGATAGACAAAAGCGACCGCAGGAGCCGCTTCCAAATATATCCTTTACTCATAGAACTAACTATCCCTCTTCATTCAAGTCTCGCCCGCGAGACAAAAGCGCGGGATTTAAGATCAGCGTCAACCGATATTTTCCAAATCGGATCCCTGCGTATCTTCGCGGAGCGTTTATCTCAGTGGGAGACCAGACCTCCGCTGAGACGAGTTTGTCATGACCTGCCGCTTAAGAAGCGGGGGCCTTCTCCCACTGAGATAAAAACGGGGAGCCGGCGAATTCGATCCGACAGGCTCCCCCTCTTTTTAGTTCAGTAAGCTAACTTTTGAAAATGACACATGTCATTATTCGCCGGCAAGCCATTTCTCCTTGGCGGCTTCATAATCTGCTGCAAGGACTGGCTCCTCCTGAAGCTCCATGTACTTGAAGTACGGTACACGGTTGTAGGAAGCCTGACCATACATGCCGTAAGCAGCTGTGAACGGGACGACCTTGCTGACAGTAAGAGAAGCACCGCTCGTGCTGTACGGACGAAGGATTCCCTGACCAAGCAGCATAGCCTCAGCCTTGGCAAAGAGCTCGATACGCTCGTCGCCCTTTGCAGCACGGGCCTCGTCGACGACTTTCTGGATCTCTGTAAGGCCGATCGCTTCGAGAGCAGCCTTCTGCTCATCATCCTGGCCCTGGCTCTCATAGTTGATACCGGAGTAGTTCAGCATGTCGCCGTCGTGAATGTCGAAGCAGTGAATGTAGGTATTCGGATCGCCGTAGTCCGGACCCCAGCCGGCACCGAACACGAGGTCGATGGAGTTGGAGACGCCGTCCGGCTGATTGTAGAATGCTGAATAGTAAACAGAGGAATCACCCTCGAGGAACTGAAGATCGATCTTGACATAGTCGCCGATCGCGTCTTCAATGGACTTCTGCATAGCAAGCTGCATGTTCTTCTGGTTCTCGCTGGAAGCGTAGACCGGGACATCCAGGTGGATCGGCCACTCGGAAATTGTAGCGCCAAGCTCTTCTTTTGCTTTTTCGGCAAATGTCTTTGCGAGCTCCGGATTGTACCATGCATCCTGGCCGTCATTGAGGTCGATGCCTGCATATTCCGGAACGAGGGCTTCCAGTTCGGAAGTTACGATAGAACCATACGAACGTCCGTCACTTGTGGACATGAATGTGTACGGAACCAGTGTGTTGCGGAGAACGTCATCTGCGCGCTCCTCACCCATGGTGATCGCTTCAACGGCATGACCTGAATAAGCGGCATAAACAGCGCGGCGGAAGTTGGCGTTCAGAATAGCAGCCTTGGTATCGGCTTTCTGCGCATCTGTTGTCTTGGAGGTAGTAGCGACAGACGGATCATTGTACAGAGCATACGCGCGGCGATCCCAGTTGAAGGCTCCCCAGTAGGATGTGGATGTCGTCAGGCTCTTGTACTGATTGTCCGGATACAGCTCGTCGGCCTTGGCTACAACATCCGGAAGAGAGGAGTTGATGGTGGTAGCCGTCGTCTCGCCGTTCACGAACATGTTGAAGCCCTGTGCGGGATCTTCGCCATTGGAATAAGTAACAACGACATGCTTTACATGTACGTTTTCGCTGTCATAGTAATTCGGGTTGGCGTCAAAGCGGACTTCCTGTGACGGGACCAGCGATGACAGGATGTAGCATCCGTTGTAGAGGATGGAATCCGGTGTAACGGCACCGAAATCGCTCCCCTTGGACTCAAGGAACTCTGCGTTGATCGGATACAGGATGGAATATGTTGTCATACCATCGAAGTATGCGCACGGGCCTGTCAGTGAGTAGGTCAGAGTATTGCCGTCTGCCTTAATACCGACATCATCCCATGAGCCTGTTCCTTCGGAGTACTCGCGAAGTCCCTTAATGAGGTCAGCGACCAGACCCAGAGTCTCGGACTTGGAATCTGCTGCATGCTTAAGGCCGGTCACGAAGTCTTCCGCCGTGACAGCTTCATACTCCTCGCCTTCGCTTGTAGTCCAGGTAGCGTCGTCACGGATCGTGAATGTCCACTCTGAAGCATCCTCATTGGATGACCACTCGCTTGCCATACCGGCAACTAAATTACCGTGCCGATCCTGCGTAAGCAGGCCTTCGATGAAGTTGCTGGTGTAATCTCCGTTAGAGGACTTGTTGTTGTAGACATAGTCCAGTGTGGTGACATCGAAGTTATCGATCATGGAATAGGTATCCGTTCCGACCGTAGTGGTCTGTGCACCGCCGCCTGATGTCGATCCGCCTGATGTCGATCCGCCTGATGCCGATCCGCCGGAAGATGCAGATCCACCGCAGCCTGCCAGCATTGCGATACATGTTGCCCCTGCAAGCAACGCAGCGAGCGCTTTTTTTCTCTTGAACATTATTAGTTCCTCCCTTGTTTTGTTTATTGCGAAACGCTTTATGCGTTAACACGTACCTGTACAGCACCATTTCTGTGCTTCGCAAAGAAAATCAACACAGAAAGTTTCCTTTGTCGACACAGAAAACAGACAGCTCAAAATTAGGCTCAATAAGAATTTTATACAGTGACGCGTTAAAAGTCAATCGTTTATGTATTTTGCACTAAATAACAGCCCCCTGTTTCCGGTATTTTGTGGAACTGAATAAATAAATTTAATCTCTGACGCAGAATTCTCGTGATGTGAGTCTGAGATGAATGCGCAAAGTGAAACTTTTCCTGAAAAAAAAGAAGCCCTCCGATCGGAAGACTTCTCTCATATCTTTATTCGCACTCCATTGCGCCGGCATAAAGCCCGTCTGAATTTTTCCGGTCAGCCAAACAGCTCACGGAAGAACTTTTCAATACGGCTCATGTTCTCGGAACTCTCTACGACCTGGCAGCTGTCCGTCATATCAGGATTCTGCCATTCAGGGCAGTAAAATGTAGTGTCGTTCATCATGTAATATTCCATTGAGTATTTTCTCATAATAGACCCTCTTTCTGCAGATTCTGCTAATATCTTGCTAAATTGTTTTTACTCTTGTATCTTATAACTATATAATATACGATTTTCACCCCACTTCTACGGCCTCCCGCCTCAAATCTCACGGTGCTTATTTGTGCTCATAGCACATATACAGGAGACGCCTGCTCAGGAATTGTTGAAGAATTATCATTAATTACGTCAATTTGCACAATAAAAAGGAGACGTTTATGGGATTTACGATTGAGGACATGATGACCGTATCAGGGTCACGCTACAAGATAAAACTGGAAGCAGGAAGGAACGGCTGGGCAAACTCGATCAGCTGGATCCTCATGATCGAAGATATGACGATTCTGCAGAATTTTGCAGGCAAGGATCTGGCGGTGACCACCGGACTGGGTTTCAGACAGCCGGAGCAGCAGCTTGAGCTTGTAAAGGAACTCAGCGGGCTCGGGGCTTCCGGGCTCATCATCAACACCGGCATGTATATAATGGAAATCCCCGGGAAGGTACGGGCATTCTGTGAAGACAATGACTTCCCGCTCATGACCGTCCCGTGGGACATACCGCTCTTTGATATGATAAAAGACCTCAGCATGCGGATCCTGCTGCAGGGAATCACGGACGATGAAATATCCGGCGCACTGATTCAGGCCATAAAGACCCCTGAAGATACGGAAAATTGTCGAAAGAGACTGCTGCCTTATTTTGATGTAGACGGAACTTTCCAGGTCGTTCTTATTAAGCCGGGGAATCTTGATACGATGGATACCGTGGAACGGCGCAGGATCAGCTTCCAGCTGCAGATTTATCTTGAATCGATCAGCCACAACGCGTCTTTCTTCTATTATGATGCAGCCTTTGTCATGGTGACCAACGATGTTCCCGAGGATCATCTTCGCGATTTGCTGGACCGGTTCGTGAAAAGACTTGAGATCCGGATGCCGGATCACAGGATCTGTGTGGGCATCGGGAGTCCAATGAAAGATATCCAAAATCTGCATCTGGCTTACCGGCGGGCCGGAGCTGCCGTGCGCATGGCTGCAGAGTCAGAGCAGAAAATGATCTGGTTCGACGATATGGGCCTTTATAGGATGCTGTGCCTGATTCCTGATCCTCTGCTCCGAAAAGAGATGGGAGAAAAACTTCTTATGCCGCTGCTCATCTACGACAGAGAACACGGTACGAACTATATAGAGACGCTGGAAATTTATCTCGAGACCGGGGGAAGTATTAAAGCCGTCGCGAAGCGGACTTTCACACACCGCAATACCGCTGTCTACAGGCTCGGCAATATCCGAAAGCTGCTCGGCAATGAGCTGGACAGTCCCGCTGACAGGCTCCGCTATCAGATTGCCTGCATGCTGCTCCATGCACCGGGTGAGAGTGATATCAGCTGAAATCCCTGTCGGCAGCGCTGTCACAGGCGTCGGCATTATTGCCGGCGCTTACTCTGTTTGCAGGTGTACAGAAAACCCCCGCCTCCGGACGCAGCCGCAGGCGGGGGAAGTACTTTTAAATGAATAATTATCCAAAGACCTCTTTCGCGATGTCCGCGCCGGTCTTTGCGTCCTTCGCATAATAATCCGCGCCGATCCTCTTCGCGTAATCAGGCGTGAGGACCGCGCCGCCGACCATGATCTTGCAGTCGACATTATTCTCACGGAGAAGGCGGATAGTCTTTTCCATCGCCCCCAGAGTCGTCGTCATAAGGGCTGAGAGGCCTATGAGCTTCACGTCCCGGCTGACGGCTGTCTCCAGGATAAGGCCCGGATCGACGTCACGGCCAAGGTCGATGATTTCATACCCGTAATTTTCCAGAATGACCTTGACGATGTTCTTCCCGATATCGTGGATATCTCCCTTGACGGTGGCCAGAATGATGCGTCCGCGGGACTCGGACCCGCCTCCGTCTTTTGCGAGATGGGTCTTGATCTCATCGAAGCATTCACTGGCAACGTCCGCGGCGAGAATGAGCTGCGGGAGGAAAAGCTTTCCCTTCTCAAAGCGTTCTCCGATCGTATCCAGCGCGGGTATCAGGATATCATTGATGATGACCATCGGTTCCGTGCTCTGCAGAAGCTTTACGGTGATCTGCCGTCCGTCTTTTTTCATGCCGGTCTCCATGGCTTTGAGGATCCCGGTCGTGCGTGGCGGATCGGATCTGTCCTGAGGAGAGCTGTTCAGATTATTGGGTTCGCCGTGACTTCCCTCCGAATGCGCATCCGCTCCTGCTGAATGAACAGCCGCTCCTGCAGAAGGCACAGTCTTCCCTGCAGCAGGTACAGATCCGCGTGTCTCAGAACTGTCCGGGACGCGGGTCAGTTCCTGAAAGGGACGGGAGCCGGCACCTCCCTCGCCGATGGGCGAACCCTGTCTAAGCTTAGCGGCGAGCCACTCCATCTTTGCTGCCAGGACGCTCTGACATCTCGGGCAGGTGCAGTCTGCCGGGTGCTCCGCTGAACGGTCGCGCGCTGCCTTCAGCTTTTCATTTTCCTCCGTGAGCTCGCGGACACGCGCTTCCGGCGGAGTGTGCGCGCTCGAATAGGAAATGTATTCGAGCGAATTCTCGTCGATCGCCGCCAACACGCGGAAAGATTTGATCGCCCACATCATGGCCGGAAGATTCGGATTCATGATCGGCAGATCAAGTCCTGCATAGAGTGCCATCGTGAGGAAGGATGTGTTGATATTGATCCTGTTCGGCAGCCCGAAGGAAATGTTGGATACGCCCAGCACTGTGCGCAGACCCAGGCGCTCTTTGACCATGCGGACGGCTTTCAGCGTTTCGAGGGCAGCTTTCTGTTCCGCGGAAACGGTGAGGACGAGGCAGTCAATGATGACATCCTCCTTTTTGATTCCATAGGATCTCGCACGGTCAAGGATCTTTTCTGCGATCTTAAAGCGTTCTTCCGCTTTCGGCGGGATCCCGTTCTCGTCGAGCGTGAGACCGATGACGGCCGCCCCGTACTTTGCAGCCAGGGGGAGGATCCTGTCGAGGACGGCGTCCTCACCGTTCACTGAATTGATGATCGGCTTTCCGTTATAGATCCGGAGGGCGGCTTCCAGAACATCCGGCTTCGTAGAGTCCAGCTGCAGCGGGACATCCACGATGGACTGGATCGCCTTGACGGTCCGGATCATCATCTCCTTCTCATCGATTCCCGGCGCACCGACATTGACGTCAAGGATCTCCGCGCCGGCCTCTACCTGCTCGATTGCCTGCGAGAGGATATAGTCCATATCTCTGTCAAGAAGAGCCTGCTTAAAACGTTTTTTCCCGGTCGGATTGATCCGCTCGCCGATGATCCTGGGCCTGTCCACGACAACGGTGCGGAGCGGAGAGCAGACGGCGAGATCTCCGGGATTTGCTTTATCTTTCCTGTTCACATGTGAGTTCGGGGAGGAGAGCATCTCCTTCAATGCACGGATATAATCCGGATTCGTTCCGCAGCATCCGCCGAGGATCCGGATATCGGCGTCGAGCATTTCACGACAGTATTTTGCAAAATCGTCCGGCATGACGTCGTACGTCCCGGTGACCGGATCCGGAAGTCCGGCATTCGGCTTTACGATGATCGGAAGAGCTGTCCACTTTGCGATTTCGCGGACGATCGGAATGAGCTCAGCCGGTCCCAGAGAGCAGTTGACGCCCACTGCGTCCACACCGAGGCCTTCCATCGTCAGGCACATCGCCGATACGGAGCAGCCGGTGAAGGTCCGCATGTTGGATTCGAAGGTCATGGTGACGAAGACGGGCAGTGTGCTGTTTTCTTTTGCCGCGAGAACTGCGGCCTTCGTCTCATAGAGGTCGGTCATCGTCTCGATGACGATCAGATCTGCGCCTGCGCGCACACCGGCCTGTACGATCTCACTGAAAATATCGTTTGCTTCCTCAAAGGAGAGAGCTCCGGTCGGCTCGAGAAGCTGACCGATCGGACCGATATCGAGCGCCACGAGGGCGCGCCCGTCGGAGGCGGTCTTTGCGTTCCTGACCGCAGCGGAGACGACGTTGTCAACAGAAAAGCCGGTCCCCTCCATCTTGCAGCGGTTCGCGCCGAATGTATTTGCGTAAATGATATTGGAGCCGGCCTCGATATACTGTCTGTGTACATCGATGATCCAGTCAGGCTTCAGGATATTCAGTGTCTCCGGAATTGTTCCGGTCTCCATGCCTTTGGCCTGGAGCATGGTACCCATGCCGCCGTCCAGAATAATATAGTCCTTCAAAAAGAGCTCCTTTACAGTCATGGTATCCTCCTTTCAGAACTTCTAACATTCACTCAAGATGTGGAAAAGCATTCGCAAAAAACGTAAACTCGCTTCGCTCAGACAGTACGGTTTTTGCTCATTCCACATCTTTCGCTCATGAAGAAGTTCTAAGGCTTGTGCAGATTGTTTGAATCGTTCAAACAATTCCCATATCGCACAGAGTTTCGCAAGAGCCTATACAGTACCGCCACAGCGGAAGCTGCAGTTTCCCCTGAGGGTACAGATCTCACAGGTCTTTCGGTTCTTTTTTTCTATATGTTCTCCGAGCCCGATGATCGCGGTCACGGATTTGGTCGGTACAAGGAGCAGGCTCGTGCTCACGCAGACACCGATCCTTTTGGGCGCGTCGAGGAGATCCAGAAATGCTCCCTGGATCTCAAGCGGCAGGTCTCCGTAGCCGGGACTGAAGCGCCAGGTATGCTCCCGGAACGGATGCTTCGTAAAGATCTGAGCCTCCGCCCCGTCAAGGACCTGCTCGACCGCAGCGGATGCGAGCGCATCCGTGACCATGGCCTCCGCCATGCTGCCGATCTGTTTTTTCCGGATCAGACGGTCGACTGAGGAGGAGAGTGTGGCGCACAGAAAGAGCACTTTGGAAGCCCCCTGCAGGTGCTCTCTGATCGAGTTGCCCGGAAGACAGAGGGAACATCCCACCGGCTGCCCATCTGTCAGATCGAATATTTTATAGACATAGCGCGCCTGAATTTCCGGGAGGAGTTCCTTCTCGCATTTTCTGAGGAGCTCTGCAGTGACCGGATCTGCGGAAGATGTTCCGTAGCCGAGGTAACGCTCTGCCGTTTCCTTATCGATTCCATGTAGGACGATCGTGCCGACGTTCATTTTTTCCTCCGTAAAAGCAAGGCAGACCGCAAATCGCACATGAAGTCCCGATTTACAGTCTGCCCTTATTTCATTTGCCGTTAACCGGTCTGCTTCTCCATCCGTTTCTCCGCCGTCGTCAGCATGAGCTTGATCCTGTTCAGCTGATTGACTTCAGATGCGCCCGGGTCGTAGTCGACCGCTGCAATATTGGCCTCCGGATACCTGGCCCGGAGCTCCTTGATGACGCCTTTCCCGACGATGTGGTTGGGCAGGCAGGCGAAGGGCTGGATGCAGACGATGTTGGGAACACCGCTCTTGATGAGTTCCAGCATCTCGCCGGTCAGGAACCATCCCTCGCCGGTCTGATTTCCGGTCGAGGTGATCGGGGAAGCCCACTCCGCAAGCTTCCGGATATCCGCGGGCGGCGTAAAGTGAACGCTTCTTGCAAATTCCCGTGAAGCGGCTCCGCGCACCATTCCGATGGCAGCAATCCCGGCATTGGTCTTTATTGCAGCTGACTTCTTAAAGCCCAGATTCTCCACCTTGAAGTTCAGGTTGTAGAAAGAGTAGTTGAAGAAGTCGATGAGATCCGGAACGACGGCCTCGGCGCCTTCCCGCTCGAGCAGCTCGACCAGATGATTATTGGCCGCCGGTGAGAATTTGACGAGGATCTCGCCGACGATTCCGACCCGCGGCTTCTTTTCATCCGTGATCGGGAGATTGTCGAAATCATGGATGATGGAGCGGCAGAGCTGGTTGAACTTCTTCATGCCGACATGTCTGCCGGTGAGGAACTCCACACAGCGGCGGTTCCACTTCTCATACATTTTGTTGGCAGAGCCTTTGTCTTTCTCATACGGCCGCATTCTGTACAGGCACTTCATGAGAACGTCTCCCAGAACGACCGAGAAAACAAGACGGACAGCTGCCGATGCTGTGATTTTAAAGCCCGGCTGCGGTTCATAGCCGTTGAAATTAAGGGAGATGACCGGAATGTACTCCAGTCCTGCCTTCTTCAGAGCTCTTCTTATAAAGCCGATATAGTTCGAAGCGCGGCATCCGCCGCCGGTCTGCGTCATGATGACGGCGATCCTGTGCGTATCGTATTTTCCTGACAGAACTGCTTCCATGATCTGGCCGATGACCAGAAGAGCCGGATAGCACGCGTCATTATTCACGTATTTGAGGCCTTCATCGATCGCATGCCTGTTGTCATTTGAAAGAATGACGAAATTGTAGCCGCAGGAGTTGAAGGCCGGCTGCAGCAGCCGGAAATGGATCGGAGACATCTGCGGGGCAAGGATCGTGTAATTCTCACGCATCTCCTTTGTGAAAGGCAGCCTGCGGAATTCGGAAGACCGGATCGTTCTGTCGATGTCCGTATTCTGCATTTTTCTGACCTTGATCGCTGCAAGGAGCGAACGCACGCGGATCCTCGCGGCGCCCAGATTATTGACCTCGTCGATCTTCAGGCAGGTGTAGATCTTTCCGCTCTGGGACATGATCTCCTGTACCTCGTCCGTCGTGACGGCGTCCAGCCCGCAGCCGAAGGAGTTCAGCTGAATAATATCAAGATTGTTCTTTTTCTTTACAAAGTTCGCCGCAGCATACAGCCTTGTATGATACATCCACTGGTCATTGACCCGGATCGGCCTCTCGATCTTTGCAAGATGCGAGACGGAATCCTCGGAGAGGACGGCCATCCCGTAGGAGTTGATGAGCTCCGGTATGCCGTGATTGATCTCCGGATCGATGTGGTACGGACGTCCGCAGAGGACGATCCCGTGCCGGCCGGTCTTCTCAAGATACTGAATCGTCTCCTCGCCTTTTTTCTGAATGTCGCGCCTTGTTGCCCGAAGCTCCGCCCATCCTGCTTTGGCCGCGCCGCGAACTTCCTTTTTCGGAATCGAGGAGAAAATGCTGACCAGTCGTTCCGTCAGGATCTTCTCGTCCGTAAAGGCGAGGAACGGGTTCATGAAGTTGATGGAAGGATCCTTGAGCTCCTCGACGTTATTCTTGATATTTTCCGCGTAGGAAGTGACGATCGGGCAGTTGTAATGGTTGACAGCCCCCTCGAACTCCTCGCGCTCATAGGGCACGCAGGGATAGAAAATGTTCTGCACGCCCTGATCCAGCAGCCACTTTATATGACCGTGCGCGAGCTTGGCCGGATAGCATTCGGATTCACTCGGGATCGACTCGATTCCCAGTTCATAGATCTTTCTTGAGGATGTCGGAGAGAGGACGACCTCGTAACCGAGCTTCGTAAAGAAAGTGAACCAGAACGGATAGTTCTCGAACATATTGAGGACGCGCGGGATCCCGATTCGTCCTTTCGGAGCATCCTTCAGCGGTTCATAGCCGAAGATCCTCTGATACTTGTAATCATAGATATTCGGGAGATTATCCTTATTTTTCTTCAGTCCGAGACCCTTCTCGCAGCGGTTGCCGGAGATAAAACGGCGGCCGCCTGAGAACTTGTTGATCGTGAGACGGCAGTTGTTCGTGCAGCCGTGGCAGCGGGCCATGGACGTTGTATAAGTGAAATTATTGATCTCCTCGATGCTGAGCATTTTGGAGCCGCGATTTTCATTTTTGCGCTCCTTTGCGATCAGCGCCGCACCGAACGCGCCCATGATTCCTGCAATATCCGGCCGGATGACTTCACACTCCGCGATGCGTTCGAAGCTTCGAAGGACCGCGTCGTTATAAAATGTTCCGCCCTGCACCACAATGTTCTTTCCCAGCTCGGACGCATCCGAAACTTTGATGACCTTATAGAGGGCGTTCTTAATGACAGAGTAAGCAAGGCCGGCGGAGATATCCGCAACAGTGGCTCCTTCCTTCTGCGCCTGCTTGACTTTTGAGTTCATGAAGACAGTGCAGCGCGTTCCGAGATCGATCGGGTGATCCGCAAAAAGGGCTGTCTTCGCGAAATCCTGCACCGAGTAATTGAGCGTCTTCGCGAAGTTCTCGATGAAGGAACCGCAGCCGGAGGAGCAGGCCTCATTCAGCATGACGTCGTCGACCGCACCGTCCTTGATGCGGATGCACTTCATGTCCTGTCCGCCGATGTCCAGGATGCAGTCGACGTCAGGATCAAAAAATTTAGCGGCATAGTAGTGAGAGATCGTCTCGACTTCCCCCTCGTCCAGCATGAGCGCGGATTTGATCAGCGCCTCACCGTAACCGGTCGAGCATGCGCCTGCGATCTCGACTCCGTGCGGCATGTGGGCATAAATCTCCTTGATCGCATCGATCGACGTCTGGAGAGGATTGCTCTGATTGCTCCCGTATGTGGAATAGAGGAGTTTTCCGTCCTCTGAGATGAGCGCGGTCTTGGTCGTCGTGCTGCCCGCGTCGATGCCGAGATAGGCCTTTCCTCTGTAGGAGGCAAGGATTCCCTTTTCCACTTTATAGCGGTCCTGCCGTTCCCGGAATTCTTCGTACTCTTCCTGATCCTTAAAGAGGGGATCGAGGCGGGAGACTTCGAATTCCATTTTGATCCCGCTCTCGAGCTTCGTTACAAGAGCGTGGAGCGTCGTCTTCTCCATGCCCGGAACATAGGGAACATCGTTTGTCCGGGCCTCGGATCTGGCTGCGTTCTCAGACTCCATCGCAGCGCCCTGGGCGGCGAACAGGTGTGAATTATCGGGAACGATACTGTGCTCCTCATCGAGCTTCAGCGTATCGATGAACCGCTCTCTCAGCTGATCCAGGAAATGCAGCGGACCTCCTAAGAATGCGACATGGCCGCGGATCGGTTTTCCGCAGGCAAGGCCGGAGATCGTCTGGTTGACGACAGCCTGGAAAATGGATGCTGCAAGGTCTTCCCTTGTTGCGCCCTCGTTGATCAGAGGTTGAATATCGGTCTTTGCAAACACACCGCATCTGGCAGCGATCGGATAGATCGAATGATGGCTCCTCGCATAAACATTGAGGCCGGCGGCATCCGTACGGAGAAGGTCTGCCATCTGGTCAATAAAGGACCCGGTTCCGCCTGCGCAGATACCGTTCATACGCTGTTCTATATTTCCCTTCTCGAAATAAATGATCTTGGCATCCTCACCGCCGAGCTCGATCGCGACGTCAGTTGTGGGACATCTTTTCTTAAGGCATGTGGAGACCGCGATGACCTCCTGTACGAAAGGTACACCCAGATGCTTTGCGAGCGTCAGTCCGCCGGACCCGGTGATCGCGGGGGATACTTCGAGATCGCCCAGCGAATCGTAGGCTTCGCCGATGAGACGGGCACAGGTCTCCTGGATCTCGGCATAGTGTCTTTGATAATCCGAGAAGAGAAGATTGCACTCGTCATCCAGCAAAGCGACCTTTACGGTCGTTGAACCAATATCAATTCCAAGTGTATAGTTTTTCAAGTTCGTTCTCACCTCTGTGTCAATATGATCAGGAACGCCTCTGCGTTCTTATCTTATTCCCGTAATATTTTAATTTCTTAATTATCGTTAAACTTTAGGTATTATACTTCTAAGGTAGGAAAAAAACAAGCGACAGATTGGCACGGGTGTTTCACATAATAAAAAGAAGTGCTATACTGTGGAAAGCCCGAACCCTGAATCAGAAAAAAATCATTACCATACGGAGAAATATATGTACGAACTGCTGAAAAAAGAGGGCCGCGCCAAACGCGCCCGCCTCACGACCGTCCACGGAGTCATCGAGACTCCCGTATTCATGAATGTCGGCACTGCGGCTGCGATCAAAGGCGGCATCTCTTCGCCGGAGCTGGTCGGTCTCAAGACCCAGGTAGAGCTCTGCAACACATATCATCTGCATGTCCGCCCCGGCGACAAGATCGTGAAGGCGATGGGCGGTGTGCGGAAATTCATGAACTGGCAGGGTCCGGTCCTCACGGATTCCGGCGGATTCCAGGTCTTTTCGCTGGCCACCCTTCGCAAGATCAAAGAGGAGGGGGTTACTTTCCGCTCCCATATAGACGGACATAAGATCTTTATGGGTCCGGAAGAGAGCATGCAGATCCAGTCGAATCTGGGTTCCACGATCGCGATGGCCTTCGACGAGTGCCCGAATGCCCTTGCGGAGCGGGAATACGTCACTGCATCGGTCGACCGCACGACCCGCTGGCTCGTGCGCTGCAAGGAGGAAATGAAGAGACTGAACAGTCTCCCGGACACCCTGAATCCGCATCAAATGCTGTTCGGGATCAATCAGGGAGCGATTTATGACGACATCCGCATCCGTCATGCAAAAGAGATCGCCGAACTCGACCTCGACGGCTATGCGGTCGGAGGTCTTGCCGTCGGGGAAACGCATGAACAGATGTACCATGTGCTCGATGAGGTCGTCCCGTATCTTCCCGACAATAAGCCGACGTATCTCATGGGCGTGGGGACTCCGCAGAATATACTCGAGAGCGTAGAGCGGGGGGTCGATTTCTTTGACTGCGTTTATCCCAGCCGGAACGGCCGCCACGGACATGTCTACACGAATCACGGACATCTCAATATGTTCAACGCAAAGTACGAGACGGATCCGGCTCCGATCGAGGAGGGCTGCGGGTGCCCGACCTGCAGGAATTTCTCAAGAGCATATATCCGTCATCTTCTGAAAGCGAATGAGATGCTCGGAATGCGGCTCTGCGTCCAGCACAATCTGTGGTTCTACAATACGATGATGGAGGAGATCAGGGATTCCCTGGATGCCGGAAATTTCAGTGAGTATAAAAAAAGGAAGCTTGCCGGAATCGAGGAAGGGGAGCGGTCACGCAAAACCGGAAATTGATCTTCGGAACAGTGGGCGAACGTTTTTCATGCTGATCAGGTCAGACAGTGTCCCCCTAAGTGTGCTTTCATCAGAAAAAGACTTGCGTCTCCATATTAAATTGTGTATTATGGTATCACTGCGGGCAGAAAGCGGTTCTGTCCGGAAAACATCAGTAACTACAATATTTCGGAGGAAACATTATTATGAATTTTATCGCGGCAGCATCGACAGGCAATGGGACACTGCTTATGGTCATTTACATGGTTGCGATCGTGGCTATTTTCTATTTCCTGCTTCTTCGTCCTCAGAGGAACGAACAGAAGAGAATCAGCGCCATGCTTTCCGACCTTGAAGTCGGAGACAGTGTCGTCACGACGAGCGGCTTTTACGGTGTGATCCTTGATGTGACAGAGGAAGACGTCATTGTCGAATTCGGAAACAACAAGAACTGCAGGATCCCGATGAGAAAGACGGCGATCGCTGAGGTCGAGAAGGCCGACGCCGCGGTGGAGACCAAGGCAGATACGGATAAGGATAAAAAGTCTGTAGATCTGAAGAAGAAATAAAGAGTCATATAAGGGCGGTCGCAGGACCGTCCTTTTTACATAAGAACTTTTGGAGGGAAATAAATCAAAATGATGCTCAGTGGTGCTGATATTGTCATCGAATGCCTGAAAGAGCAGGGTGTTGATACAGTTTTCGGATATCCCGGCGGTACGATCCTGAATATCTATGATTCGCTCTTCAGACATCCGGAGATCCGGCATATTCTGACTTCTCACGAGCAGGGAGCCGCCCATGCGGCGGACGGCTATGCCCGTGCCACAGGCAGAGTCGGCGTCGTGATGGCCACATCCGGACCGGGAGCGACCAATCTGGTCACCGGAATTGCGACCGCCTACATGGATTCGGTCCCGATCGTAGCGTTCACCTGCAACGTAGGAACTTCATTTCTTGGAAAAGATTCCTTTCAGGAGGTGGATATCGCCGGAATTACACTGCCCATCACAAAATACAGTGTAATTATCAAAGATATAGGAAAGCTGGCGCAGATGATCCGGAGAGCCTTTAAAATTGCAAGGAGCGGCAGGCCGGGTCCTGTTCTCATCGATATTACCAAGGATGTGACCGAGGCGTTTGCGGACTTTACGCCCAGGAGACCGGAGATGATCGGTCCCCGGACTTCAACGATCCGGGATGAAGCGGTCGGAAAAGCCGCGGAAATGATCAATGCGTCGGAGCGGCCTGTCCTGTTCGTCGGCGGCGGGGCTGTCGCATCCAATGCGGCTGCGGAGCTTCTGGAGCTCGCGCATAAGGCGCATATTCCCGTATGTGATTCCCTGATGGGCAAGGGGGCCTTTCCGGGGAATGACCCGCTCTATATGGGTATGGTGGGCATGCACGGGACAAAGACTGCGAACAGAGCGACCCACATGTGTGATCTGATCATTGCCGCGGGCGTTCGTTTTTCTGACCGTGATACGGGTGAGATGGATTCGTTCGCAAAACAGGCGAAAATCGTGCAGTTCGATGTCGACGCGGCTGAGATCAATAAAAATATCCTTGTGGATATGAGTGTCATCGGAGACCTTCGCTCGATCCTTCTGAGATTAAATCCGCAGATCAGCCGCAGAGAACACTCTGACTGGATCCGGGTAATCAACCGGATGAAGGAAAAATACCCGCTGAAATATGATAAGACGAAACTGACCGGGCCGTCTGTCATCGAGGAACTGTACCGCCAGACAAAAGGAAATGCGATCATCGTGACGGATGTCGGACAGCATCAGATGTGGACAGCCCAGTACTATAAATTTGAGAAGCCCAGAACACTTCTCACATCCGGCGGCCTTGGAACGATGGGGTACGGTCTTGGCGCTGCGATCGGTGCCAGGACGGCTTTCCCGGACAGGACTGTCGTCAATATTGCGGGAGATGGCTGCTTCAGGATGAATATGCAGGAGCTCATGACTGCGGTGCGATATAACATTCCGGTGGTAGAGATCGTCCTCAACAATCATGTACTTGGAATGGTCCGGCAGCTCCAGCATCTTTTCTACGGAGGCCGTTACTCGAATACAGTGCTGGCTGATTCCGCAGACTTTGTGAAGATCGCGGAGGGAATGGGTGCTCTGGCGATGCGGGTCCGGGATCTGTCGGAACTTCCCGAAGCGATCCGGACAGCGCTCGGCGCTGAAAGGCCGGTCCTTGTTGACTGCGTCATAGACGAGGATGATATGGTCTTTCCGATGGCGCCATCCGGAGAGCCGATTGAAAATGCCTTCGACGGGGATGATTTCAAAGATCCCCTTACCGATATGAATGAATAGTGCTTGAAATTAAAGGTCTGCGTGTTTATCATAAGAGAAGTGCGTCACGGCTTCTTTTTACGTGCAAAAACGCTGCATTAGATGAGGAAAGGCGCCGTATTCTATGAAAGGAGCCCTATTGCGGGCTCGCAGGAAGCCGAACGGCAGACAGAACATTTTTTAATGAGGAGAAATGAATGTATACTTATCATTGCCTGAATAACATTTCCGAAACAGGCACAAAGAAATTCACGAAAGATTTTGTTCAGACAGATTCGCAGGACGCGGATGCGATCTTAGTCCGCAGCGCGAATATGAAAGATATGGAATTTGGCGATAACCTGAAGGCGATTGCGAGAGCCGGCGCGGGCGTGAATAATATCCCGATCGACGTGTGCTCCGAAAAAGGTATCGTTGTCTTTAATACACCGGGCGCGAATGCGAACGGCGTAAAGGAGCTCGTCATCGCCGGAATGCTCCTGGCTTCCCGTGATATCGTCGGCGGGATCGAGTGGCTTGAACAGCAGGAGAATACCGAGGATCTCCCGAAGAAAGTGGAGAAGCAGAAGAGCAAGTTCGCGGGAAACGAGATTGCCGGCAAGAAGCTCGGCATCATCGGTCTCGGCGCGATCGGCGTTATGGTCGCCAATGCCGCTGCAAATCTGGGGATGGAAGTATACGGATACGATCCGTTCATTTCCGTAAAAGCTGCCTGGAGTCTTTCCCGCAATATCCGCCATGTCGATGATCTCCATGAGATCTATGAGAAGTGTGATTATATCACGATCCACGTTCCGCTGTCCAAGGACACGCGGGGAATGATCAACGCAGCTGCGATCGAGCAGATGAAGGACGGCGTTGTGCTGCTGAATTTTGCCCGGGACGCCCTTGTGGAAGAGACGTCGATCATCGCTGCTCTCGAAAGCGGTAAAGTCAAGAAATATGTGACCGACTTTGTGACGCCGGCTGTCGCCAGAGCAAAGAACACACTTGTCACGCCGCACCTCGGAGCATCCACAGCCGAATCCGAGGAGAACTGCGCGGAGATGGCAGTGAGCGAAGTCATGGAATATCTTCTTCACGGAAATATCAAAAATTCCGTGAATTATCCGGAATGTGATGCAGGGCTTTGCTCCTCTGTCGGGAGATGCACGCTCAATCATCACAATGTTCCGAATATGATCGCTGAAGTAACAAAGATCCTCGGCGCAGAGAATATCAATATAGCGAACTTCTACAATAAAGGGCGGGGGGATTATGCGTACAGTGTAATTGACACAGACTCCTCCATTTCGGATGAAGTGGCGGAAAAACTCTCGGCGATCAGGGGCGTTCTGAAGGTACGTGTGGTCAAGTGACCTGAAACAGATTCGCATTGCATGGAGGATCCCCCATGAAAAAGATTATTTCGATCGTGCTGGTGCTTTTTCTGATCGTCTCCTGTATCGGATGCGGTGCCGGCAAAGCGAAAGGGAAGAATTCTTCAGGATCGGACGAACCGATCGATATCTCCGAAAAGACGAGCGAGCAGTATGTGATCATAACAAAATCCGCAGGCAATGATTATAATATGCGGATGGCGCAGGGATTTCAGGAAGTGATCGAGGATTCCGGGAAGGGATGTGTAATTTATCATCCGGAACACGGGCTTGTCACTGAGCAGATCGCGTATGTGGAAAAGCTTATCCGGGAAAAGGCCGCGTGTATCGCGATCGCCCCGGTCGACGCGGCCGCTCTGGAGCCGGTGCTCAAAAAGGCGATCGACGCGAAGATCTGCGTCTGTTCTTTCGATGCGCCTGCGACGCCGGATGGAAGAATGCTCGATATCAGCGAGTGCGAGGGAGGACAGATGTCTGAGATGCTCCTCAATGAGATCCTCGACATCTCGGAAGGCGAGGGCTCTTTTGCCGTCGTGTCTTCATTTATCACATCTTCAAATCAGAAAAACTGGATCTCTGAAATTGAAAAGCTGCTGGATTCGGATTCCAGGTATTCAGGTCTCACACTTTCGAACATTGCCTACGGGGATGATGATTACAGAATTTCATATGACCAGACCACCTCTCTCCTTAAAGCAGATCCCGATATCAAGGTGATCTGCGGTCTCAGCACTGTCGCCATGCAGGGTGCTGCGCAGGCACTGAGAGATACCGGTTCTTCTGTGAAGCTGATCGGTCTGGGGCTTCCCTCTGAGATGAGCGATTATGTTGGGGAGGATAAAGAGGTTCCGTGCTTCTTCATGTGGAATCCGATCCATCTGGGGAGAATAACCGCCTATGTATCGATGGCCCTTCGCACGGGTCTTGTGGACGGGGATGAAGGAGAACAGTTCAAGGTCGAGGAAAATATCTTCACTGTGACAAAGGCCGCCGACGAGGGAACAGAGGTCATCGTCGGGGAACCGCTCCGCTTTGACAGTGCAAATATAAAAGAGTGGAAAGATGTGTTCTGAAGAACCTTTCATCAAGAACGCCCGGCGTTCTTGATGCGCCTCGCAGGGTACGAAGCACCTTCCTGTCTGCGCGGTGAGGAAAAATTTTATGTCAACTGACCGGTCGGAGAGGATTCAGTCCTTAAGCGTCTGCTTAATCTGGGCGCACAAGTCTCCTCTTATAAAAGACGGTCTTAAATAAAGGAGAAATAACTATGGCAGAAAACTGTACCACAAATGATTGCGAATCCTGCGGCGTCGACTGTCCGAGCAGAAAAGCTCCGCAGAGCCTTCTCGAGGCACCGAATCCGGCATCCAACATCAAAAAAGTGATCGGCGTCGTCAGCGGAAAGGGCGGGGTAGGAAAATCTCTCGTCACGTCACTGCTTGCTGTCGCCGCGCAGAAGAGCGGTAAGAGGGCAGGAATCCTCGATGCGGACATTACCGGACCCTCCATCCCGAAAATGTTCGGGCTCGGCGGCCAGGTCTATGGGAGCGAGCTCGGAATCATCCCTGCTGTCACCCGCAAAGGCTCTCCGGTCATCTCCACGAACCTGATCCTTGACGACGAGAAAACGCCTGTCATCTGGAGAGGTCCTGTCATTGCCGGAGTTGTCAAACAGTTCTGGAATGAGGTCGTTTGGGGTGATGTGGATTACCTGTTCGTCGATATGCCTCCCGGAACCGGCGATGTCCCGCTGACGGTATTTCAGTCACTGCCTGTGGACGGAATCATCGTCGTTACCTCTCCGCAGGATCTTGTCGCCATGGTCGTTGAGAAGGCTGCCCGCATGGCAGAGATGATGAACATTCCGATCATCGGCATTGTTGAGAATATGAGTTATCTGGTATGTCCGGACTGCGGAAAGAAGATCTATGTTTTCGGGCAGGGCAAGGTCGATGAGATCGCCGGGGAACATGGAATTGACAAGACAGCGCACATTCCGATCAAGCCGGAGATCGCTGCGCTTGCGGATGCGGGGAAGATCGAGGACGCGCCGGACGAGCTGCTTTCGGCGGTCGCGATGTTCCTTGATGAATAATGAATCCTATCTTTGAGAAAGGGGCATGGAGAGATCTCCGTGCCTCTTTTTTTTATGAAGAAGAGCTTTTTCATGCCGCGTAAGCTTTTCCGGCCTTTCCGCAGGGAACTGAAAAAAGAAAAGCCCTGAAATACTGAACGAACAGTGATTTCAGGGCTTTATAAGCCGATAATCGGACTCGAACCGATGACCTACGCATTACGAATGCGTTGCTCTACCAACTGAGCCATATCGGCGTGACACTTTATTTATTATACACAGCATTTTTAAAAATGCAAGCTGTTTTTTAAAAAATGCAAATTCAGGGCAGGGAAAGCCAGGCTTCCGTGCAGGACAGCAGTATATCGGCTCCCGATGGGTTCGGAAACGAAACGGGAGCCGAATACATTTTCTTCGTCAGACGAGCTTTGCCCCTGCCGCACGCGCTTCCTCCCTGACCAGCTGATCGGGACCTTCGCAGCAGATCACGCTGTCACAGACAAGTTTTACGCCAAATCCGGTGATTTCTTTTTCCCAGGTCCGCATCCATTCTCCGCCGCCCCATCCGTAGGACCCGAAGAGCATGACTTTTTTCTGCGGAAGATCGTCCTTGATCGCATTGTACATCGGCTCAAAGATGTCATCATCAATTTCTTCAAAACCCATCGCCGGACATCCGAGGGCTACACTGTCGTAGTTCCTGATGTGCTTTACTTCCTGCGGCTTCATGAGGACTGCCTCGCCGCCCGCTGCCCGGACGCCGGCGGCGATTTCCTTTGCAAGTTCTTCCGTATTTCCTGTCTGACTGTAAAAAATGATCGCGTCTGTGCTTCATGGAAATTGTATGAACATTCAAACGGCTTCCGCGCCAAGAACTTCTAACATTCACTCAAGATGTGGAAAAGCATTCGCAAAAACCGTTAACTCGCTTCGCTCAGACAGAACGGTTTTTGCTCATTCCACATCTTTCGTTCATGAAGAAGTTCTAAGGCTTGTGCAGATTGTTTGAATCGTTCACACAATTCCATTTCGCACAGAGTTTCGCAGCTGCCTGTCTCTTCTCTCACGCGGACTCCTCGTGCTGTGGGCAATTTCTATTTATTTTATCTTGTCTTACTTTACATTTTCTGTCAAGTTTTGCATCTGGTCATGATGCATGATATAGTTATCTCAGTGTGGGCAGACCCACGCTTCCGGAATCGGCGGGGAAAACAGCAGCCTGCTTTCAAGAACGCCTCAGCGTTCTTGCCGCGCTGCCGCGCCGCGCATGGTGCGAAGCACCTTCCACTTTGCGCGGCTGCGATCCGCCGGAGGCGTTTATCTCAGTGGGGGATTGAAACCCGCCACTGAGACAAGCAGGATATTGACCTATCCCCCGCTTATAGAAGCAGGGATCTTCCCCACTGAGATAAAAAAGCCCCAACAGACATCCTGTGCTTTGAGGTGCCCGTTCCATCAGAGATCGTGATCATTCAAAAGGAGCAGCATATGGAAATATACGGAACACTCGGACCGGCCTGTCACAGTAAAGAGATCCTGACCGGAATGTTCAGGGCCGGAATGACCGGCATGAGACTTAATCTTTCGCACACGGCACTACGCGAATCGTCGCCGCTCATTGATACATTTCACGCTGCGGCTGAGGAAGCCGGTGTCATACCGAAGCTCCTGATCGACATGCAGGGACCGGAGCTTCGGATCGGAGCCCTGTCTCATGATGTTACTCTGCGGGACGGAGAAATGGTCACTTTGGGGGAAGGCGGAATTCCGATTCCCGACTGTGTACTCAGCGCAGTCCGGCCGGGTTCATCGATCCTGCTGGATGACGGGAAGATCCTTCTTGTGGCGGAGAGGACCTGTGGAAATCATCTGCAGGCTGCCGTCATGAGGGGAGGCATTCTCTCGGGGCGGAAGAGTATTGCAATTCCCGGAGAAGAGATCTCCCGGCCGGCCATGACAGAGATGGATCTTGCGAATATCGCGGATGCGCGTATGTTCGGCGTGACCGGGATCATGCAGCCTTTCGTCCGCAGCCGTGACGACCTTATCACTGTGCGCAGAGCCCTCAGTAAGGCCGGGTGCTCGAATATCCGCCTTTTTGCAAAAATAGAGAATCTTGACGGAGTCAGAAAAATTGATGAACTGCTGCCATGGGCGGATGAGATCGTGATCGCGCGCGGAGATCTCGGCAATGCGGTCCCTCTCTGGACCCTTCCGGCCGTGCAGAAAGACCTTGCAGAAAAATGCAGGCATTTCGGTACACCGTTCATGGTCGTGACCCAGATGCTCGCATCCATGGAGAAGAACCCCGTTCCGACCAGGGCCGAGGTCAGCGATATATTCAATGCAGTCCTTGACGGGGCCTCTTCCGTCATGGTGACGGGGGAGACTGCCGTCGGACAGTATCCGGTCGAAGTGATCGACTTCCTTGCGAGGACTGTCAGGGAGGCACAGAAATACAGTTCGGTGTGAGGTGCTTCGTTCCGCAAGGCTGCGAGTAACATATTTATGAAAGTTGCTTTGCAGCTTCCGATAAGCTATAATTTGCGCGTATCTACGAGCGGTGCCGGATGGAGCAATTGGGCGGCCGGGAGCTTGCTCACAGGGCCGCACAAGTTGCGAACAGACGATAGCGCGACAGCGCGGCATGAGCATGTAGCGA
>OMVU01000018.1 GCA_900314565.1 uncultured Eubacteriales bacterium | reverse complement strand
CTTTGGCGGCGCTCCGGTACGGACCGTGTGCGACAACCTTAAGACCGGTGTTGTATCTCATCCAAAGGAAGGCGAGATCATACTGACTGATGATTATGCGGCCCTGGGCTCGCATTACATGACAGCGATCATGCCCGCTGGCGTCAGGAAGCCGAAGCAGAAACCTTCAGTAGAAGGAACAATCGGAAAGATCGCAACCGCCATCATCGCCCGATGCAGGAACGACGTGTACTACTCCTTTGCGGAACTCAAGAAGGGCGTCGCGGATAAGCTTAATAAATTCAACCATGAAGCTTTCCAGAAGCGTGACGGCAGCCGTTATGAGGTGCTTCAGGAAGAAAAGGAATTCCTCCGCCCGCTCCCGGATGTCCCTTACGAAATCGCCGAGTGGGTCTATGGCCGGGCCGTCAACCTCGACTTTCATGTCGTGTATAAGAAGAACCGGTATTCCTGCCCGTATCAGTACGCGAAAAAGAAAGTGGATTTGAAGGTCACAGACCGTTTTGTGGAGATCTATTACAAAGGCGAGCGTCTGACAACGCACAACCGCTTTCCGGATTACATGAAGAACAAGTATTCCACGCATCCGGAAGACATGCCTCCGGCCTTCCGCAACATCGTCCAGTGGGATGACGAGCGGATCAAGAACGGCAGTGTCAGCATAAAAGAACAGGGCTATAATCCCTGTCTCGCCGTTCTCCGCCTCAGCAGGACGTATACAGATGCCCGTCTGGAAACCGCCTGTGAACTTGCCATCAGCAGAGGGATTAAGGTGCCCCGTTACCATCACCTTAAAGCAATCCTGACGGCGAATCAAGACATCACTTACAAAGAGCAACAGGAATCCGCTTCCTCCACCGACGACTCCTCCATGGGTTATCTGCGCGGCAGCGATTACTACCGGAAGGGGGGCGATCCTGATGCTGAATGATGAGACCAGGAGAAAGCTCCGCATTCTGAATGTCGGCGAATTCATAGAGGAACTCGAAATACAACAGCAGGATCCGCAGACACTGGCGCTTCCCTTTGATGACCGCTTCCAACTTCTGACGGACAGTGTCTACCAGCGGAAATACAACGAAAAAGTGCGGAGACTGATCAAGAACGCGAAGTTTCGTCTTCCAAAGGCGGATATCCATGACATCCTGTACATCGATAAACGTCCGCTGAACCGGGGCATTATCGCCGATCTGGCCAGCTGCCGGTTCGTTGATGACTGCCGCAGCATCGTATTCCAGGGATACCCCAGCTCAGGAAAAACCTTCCTTGGCTGTGCAATGGCAAAAGAAGCCTGCCGAAACCAGCACAAGACCAGATATATCCGTCTCCCGGATCTACTGGAAGAATACGCTGAGAAGTCGCTGCTTCCCGGCGGAAAGAACAAGGTACTGAACAAGTATGCAGCTTTCAAGGTACTGGTTCTGGACGAATGGCTGATGCCGGAACTGTCCAAGGCAGATGTCGAGTTCCTTCTTGAACTGACAGAACGCCGTTTTGACAGCACATCCACGATCTTCTGCACGCTTTACAAGCGTGAGGACTGGGTGAAGCGCCTTCGCAGCGGAACCTACGCCGAATCTATCGTAGAGCGCTTCGCGCACAACACCACCTGGGTAGAAACCGGCGATGTAAACATGCGGCAGTACTTATCCCATGCCTGACGGCCTGGGCTGAACTGCGGTCAGACTTTGCTAAGCGGCGATTTCCATGCGCTGAACGCGCTTCAGCGCATGGGCTGATCGCCCGGAATAATCACCGACGATGTTGCCAAAATTTTCGTGACAACGGATGATGCGGCCTACAACTCCTACTGCTATTATCGCAAATGGGTACAGTACGGGCCGATGGAATATACGGATTTTGAAATATACCTGCTGCGTCTTTTCAAGATTGCAGCATGAAATAAGGGACTTGCGTTCGGGCCTCTTATCAGGAAGCCGCGTAAGTCCCGTTTCATCTGATTATACCATATATTGTGGTATAGTCTCGCAAAAGCACTATATATTGTGTTTTCTGCTATTGAAAAGTACATGATTGCGTGCTATACTACCGATGCAAACGTCAGTATTTCTGTACCTTAGTACAGATTACACATATAAATCCTGAAGAGGGAGGAGGTGAGAAAAGACATGGAAATCGTTATAAATACAAAAAACGCTGGGGAGGAGGTATTAACATTCGACTGCAGCAAAATCGCTGCGGCAATTGCAAAAGCGTTCGAGAGCATTCAGCCCGTCATGGAAGAAGCTGTCCAAAATATAAGCAGTGCACTTACGGCCTTTGCCGAAACTATGGAGGAATACACACGGCCACTGATGGAAAGCATTGAACGGGCTTCCTATAGATTCATCCGTCATTTCCTGCGCATATTGATGCAGTGCATCTACAACGTTCGCGACTGGGTCATCGTTGTGATTACCTACGATCCCAAATCCGCGATCTACTATGCATCCATCATCTGCGTCACAGTCAAATCTCTCACCCTGGTATATCTGGAGCATGTTTCCGTTTCCAGACGGTGCCATCTACTCCGCCGCCAGGACAGAGGCAGCACTGAATCTGTCTCCGACAATGATAATTATATATTAGCTATATCCTAATTAAGCGACGACAAAGCAAGCCAAAAAAGTACAGAACAGCAAAGCACAGTAAAACATAGAAAAGCTCAGAACAGTACAGACAAAAAAGAAATCAGTACAGAGCATTGTACTTAACGGCACGGCTACCGTGGCTGAAACCCCAAAATTATCATTAGAGGAGGAATCCCAAATGTCATCTATTGTTGCAACTTATATTGTGGACTCCATGGACGAGACCATGCAGTCTTATTATCAGACCGAAGAATATATTAACCGGCAGGAAGCGATTAACCGCAGGCTTTCCAAATTCCGCGCCGCCATCTCTGAAGCCCACAGGGCAGAATTGAATGAGCTGATCGATATGATCAGCGCCGACCATACCGAGACCGTCGTGAAAGCTTACCGGACGGCATTTGCTCAGGGCGTATGTTTCAGAGACGAAGAAATCATCCAGTAACCCGCAAACAACTGAATATGAATATTATGCCTGACAGGTCAGTTATTACACTGGCCCGTCAGGTTTTTTCATAGACGGGCTGCTCTTATGTGTGACTATTCCTCTTTCGGAACCGGAATATAGACCATCTTCAGAGGGATCATCTTCCGGTACTTTTCGCTCAGATCATCATAGTATTTCAGGATCAGATCCACCAGCTCTGTTACGTTGATACCTCGGATAATCGGTGTGTTCTCCAGATATTTCTGCGCTTTCTTCGTATAGTTTGACAATGTGACGAACAAACCCTAATCTCCTTCGCGCATGGCACCCTTCAAAGATTGGATTGTTGTCTCCTTGATATCGCTGTCCTGGCTTTTTACCTGCACCAGAATTCGCGGCGGCAGCTCATCCTTATAAGCGGTGATATCGATCCCGCTATCACCACCATGCGGAGACACAGTTGTCCGGTAACCCATCGCCTGTAACAGATCAGCGACGAATTGTTCCAGATCATATCCCTTTAATTGACGGCTCAGCTCCTTCAGGATGAAATCCTTGGTGCTTTCAATAATATCGTCTGCGGTGGCACCAACCGTGTCATCCTCTTCGCCATCAGATATACTCTTCGCAAATCCCTTGTCCAGCGCCGCCAAAAATTCATCAGCATAATTCTTCACCATGAAGAATGACATCGCCGACCCGATCTCGTACAAAGCACCCTGAGAGAAAGACATACGCGGCACATGCTTCAGCCATTTGACGCTCCGCTGCTGAACATATTCACTCGCATCCGGAACATACTTGTAGTCGCCGGTGACCTCGCCGATATTGATCATGCGGTCAATCTTTGAAGGATAGATAATATAATCCCCGACCTGCACCTCATGGCAAAACCGGAACAGCATGCCGACGCCAGTTGGAATAGATCCCTTCTTTGCATCTGGATAAGCAGCTATGTATTTTTCTTTGAACGATTCTCTGTCGGGAGCTATAAGGCTCAGATCTCCAATCTGCTGCCAGCCCAGTGCGATGACATTTCCCTTCAAAAATAGATTGTCGTCTTTCGTATGGATGCCCCAGACTCTTTTTTCTTCAGTCTCTGGTACTTGATTACTCATGCTTATTTCCTTTATTGGCTTTTCTTGCTCAGCTTCGCCTGCAGCGCCTGAAATCCTTCCAGCGCACTCTGCAGATTTTCAATGATATCCTCCGCCAGCACATCCGGCTCCGGAAGGTTATCAAGATCGGCGAGGCTCTTATCCTTCACCCAGAATATGTCCAGACTCTTTTTATCCCGCTTCCAGATCTCATCAACAGTGAACCTTCTCCATCTGCCGTCAGGATTCTCTTGCGACCAGGTTTCCTTCCTCTGATGTCGGTTCTCAGGATTGAAGCAAGCGACAAAATCATCGAGATCGCTCTCCTTCATCGGATTCTGCTTCAATGTGAAATGTATGTTTGTCCGGAAGTCATAAATCCAGACCTCCCTTGTCTGACGCTCCGGGCTGGCAGGCCGCTTGTCAAAGAAGATCACATTCGCCTTAACGCCCTGCTTGTAGAAGATGCCGGTCGGCAGACGCAGTATCGTATGCAGATCGGTGTTCTGCAGAAGCTGCTCCCGCACCGTTTCCCCGGCCCCACCTTCAAAGAGCACGTTGTCAGGCACGACGACTGCTGCCTTTCCGGTAGAATTCAGGATCGTATAAATATGCTGCACAAAGTTCAGCTGCTTGTTGGAGCTGGTCGTCCAGAACTCAGACCGGTTATAAACAAGATCCTCGTCCTCGGTCTCCCCTTCCTCATTCGTAAAAGTAATGGAGGATTTTTTCCCGAAGGGCGGATTCGTGAGCACATAGTCCACACGATACCCGGGATCTGTCAATAACGCATCCGCCTGCTTGACCGGTACATCTCCGTAGATATCACCGATATTGTGCAGATATAAATTCATCAGGCAGAGCTTAAAGGTAGTCGGAACCAGCTCCGTTCCGTAGAAAGTCTTATTCTTCAGGAACTCCTTCTGCTCCCGGTCAAGTGTTTCCCTGTATTCATTTGCGATGAAATCCTGTGAAGCAAGAAAAAAACCGCCGCTGCCGCAGCAGGGATCTGCGATCGTCTTTCCCGGTTCCGGGCGCATGCACCGCACCATCGTCCGGATCAGCGATCGAGGCGTAAAATATTGTCCGGCACCGCTCTTGGTATCTTCCGCGTTTTTCTGAAGAAGGCCCTCATAGATGTCACCCTTTACATCAGAGGACATGGACACCCATTTCTCACCGTCAATCATGTCGACCACTCGCTTCAGGATAGCGGCCTTGCTGATCTTATTAGATGACTGAAAAAAGATGCTGCCGAGAAGCCCACTCTGCTTTCCGAGGGTCTCCAGTATGGCTTTGTATTTGTCTTCCAACTCTGTGCCCTTGAGCGTCCGCATATCCTGCCAAGTGCATCCAGCAGGAATCCCGCTATCACGGTTGTAGGGCGGTTTAGAATACTCATCCGCCATCTTCAGGAAAATGAGATAGGTCAGCTGCTCCAGACTGTTTCAGAATGGACTGACGCATCGCTTCCGCCTGCTGGAGTGCGGTGTCCACGGTGTGTTCGATGGAATCGCAGACGGAGAGGCGGGATTCGATTTCGAATACTATCTGCTGTTGTTGTTCAATATTTTCAGCATACGGCACAGATATTTTTCTTAAAACTGTTAAACCAACAGTTTTTTGAGCCGTTCCGGTTGCTTTTTTTACAGCTTGCAAATAAACCCCAGGTTCCATCAATGCATAGTACAAATATTTTTGATCTACTATCTTCTTTGGCCTTAACAATGCAATGTGACGCTGAAAGCAGAAATCCTTCTCGAAATCAATTAACACTGGGATACCAAAGGAGCCCGTTACAGTATACAGAATATCTCCCTTACGGGGCTTTCTTTTATTATCAATTTTATAGAAGTAGTCTTTTCCAACAAATGCTGTATCCGTCCAATCTATAGTATTTCCATTTATGTTTGATATCATGATAAACGGTATCCCGTTTTCTTCTTTCGGAGGTGGCATATGATCGCCGTCAGAAACTGACTCGCATATGTCTTCAATATTAATGTAGACATTACAAGCCGAAAACGCCTCCCTAAGCACCGCCTGCCGATAAACAGCCAGCTGCGCCTTCGTCTTCTGCAATGTGCTTACACTATTGTCCAGTTCAGAAAACATTTCCTCGATTCTGAAGATGATACGACGCTGTTCATCGACTGATGGAACAGGAATGGCAGTTCCAGCAATAAATTTAGGCGGGACTCTTTTCTGTCCGGCGCTCCCAGTCATGTGATTCTTGCATTCTATCCTGTAAGATGATTGAGATAAGAAAAGCTGAATCCATTCAGAAATCACTTTCTTTTCATCCGGGCGTATCACTATAAACTCTGTAGACCCGGCTCCAAAGCCGTTCTTTAAGTCATCGACTATCCCACCTTTGCCGTTTTCCATGCACGGAGTAATCTTAGCAAAAAGCACATCTCTGTTTTGAAACACAGAATAATTCTTAACTCCATCTCCGGATATTGATCGACTTATGTCTACTTCTCCTGTTGTGGAAACAGCATCCATCGGAATGAACGAGATTTCCATTCCTTTAAAACGTGAAATGTCTTTCGGCGGGTTGACATCACATATCTGATCTATCCTGAAATAATCCATACCCTTACGCCACCAATTCTATATTCATTTCGTCGAGTATCTCCAGATACTGATCACCGAACACTTCATAAAACCTGCCGAGCCCACCTTTCCGGTCGAACGGCGTATAGTCCAGATCATCCGCGCTGATGCTTAGGCTCGCAGCAATATGATCCTTCACCAGCCGCAGCCACTCCATCTGCTCATCTGTAAAATGTACAGCACCGGCGTTCCGCTTCAGTGTCCACTGCATGAAATTATAGTTCACCTTGTCAGCAAATGGCTGCAGGTTATCTGCATAGCCCATCTCAAAACGGATGATGGAAATCAGATCCGACAACTGCCCGATCGTGCCGCGTTTCACTTTGTCCGGCTTTTTGATCGCATAGCATTCCCAAAGCCGTTCAATGGTGATATGCTCCTGCTGCAGCTTTTCGTAAAGCTCCTTCAGTTTCTTGATCGCCATCGGGCGGTCTGCGTATCTCTGGTCATAGATGATTCGCAGCGCAAGAATCTCGTCCCTGTTCGCTTCGATAAACTCATGAAAGCTCCTGATTACCTGATCGGCATTGCTCTCACGGTCTTTGTCCCAGCCCGCATATGTGACCGAGTCTATATTCACATTGTCGATGATCTGCTCGTGTTTCTTCCGGACATCCTCAATATAATCCCGGTTATCCGGATCATTGAAAGGATGCTCCGCTTCTTTGATCAGTTCCTCCTGAGCAGCATCCAGCTTCGCCTGTTCTTCCGGGCTTGGATCTCTGTCCGGATCAAGCGTTACCCCGGCTCTTGCAGCGACAACATCCTCATCAAAAGCATTGAGCAGGTCTTCCGCCACTGTACTGATCGGCTTACCGACTTTTGTTTCAAACTCGTCCAGTTCTTCCGGCGTGAGTTTGTTGCTCAGCCGTATAAGACGATTTGCCAGTGATGTAAGGATCTCCGGATCTTTCGTTCCGAGCGATGCCCGTTTCATAAGCTCTGTCAGACTCACATGGGGCTTATACTCCAGCGGCCTTGTTTCCGTCTTCTTGGATTTTGTTACGCCGACGGCATCGATCACGACAAAGTGATCCTTTTCTGTGGCGTCATCACCGGAAACCATCTTCAGGTCTTCCAGTTTCAACACCCTGGTTCCACGACCGAGCATCTGCTCGTAGTGGCCCTTGCTCCGGACATCACGCATGAAGATCAGGCATTCCAGCGGTTTCACGTCCGTTCCAGTGGCGATCATTTCGACCGTCACTGCAATGCGGGGATAGAACTGGTTACGGAAATTGCTCAGAGCCTCGTCCGCTTTTTTTGCCTTGCAGGTAATCTTCTGGCAGAATTCATTCCCCTCACCGAATACCTCTCTGACAATCTGGACAATATCATCGGCATGACTGTCGTTCTTAGCAAAGATCAGTGTCTTCGGTACGTTCTTTCTACGCGGAAACAGCTCTGTAAATACTTTATCTCGGTAAGTCTGGATAACAGCACGGATCTGACTCGGATTCACAACATCCACATCCAGCATTCCCGGATTA
Source organism: uncultured Eubacteriales bacterium (assembly GCA_900314565.1). Lineage (GTDB taxonomy): Bacteria > Bacillota > Clostridia > Lachnospirales > Lachnospiraceae > Chordicoccus. The sequence goes on along the minus strand of OMVU01000018.1, from coordinate 37,090 downwards.
TAGGCCATATCCTCATCCATCTGACGCCAGCGTTTTGCCCGGGTCAGACGATCCCGATATTCCGCAAGACGCTTCATGATCATAGCACCATTCTGAGTAATTTCAGTATTGATCAGATAGATGTCCTCGCCGACATTCACCCGGTCAATAATAGCCTTCTCCCGAGAGTATTCGCTGACCACATTCTGATTAAAGAACGCAAATGTCCTCTTCTCCGGCGTTGCGGTCAGGCCAATGATAAAGGCATCAAAATATTCCAAAACCTGTGACCACACGTTGTAGATCGACCGGTGGCACTCATCGACGATAATGCAGTCGAAGAATTCCGGCGGATACTTTTTATTATAGACGACAGTAACCGGCGGCCTGTTCTCCTGATCGCGGTCAATCTCATCTTCTATATCTTCGTCTTCTTCGGACAGTTCCTCGCCCCTCAGGATAGAATACATTCTCTGGATCGTGCTGATATAGACCTGATTGGAGGGAGACATGACAGATTTCTTCAGAAGCCGAACGCCGAAGATATCTGAGAAGACCCGCTGCTCCCCATTTGGCACATATGCACGAAATTCCTGCTCTGCCTGTACTCCGAGAGATTTCGTATCCACGAGAAAAAGAATCCTGTTCATCTTCCCGTAAGTAAGCAGTCGGTAGGATTCAGTAATCGCAGTAAAGGTTTTTCCAGCACCTGTAGCCATCTGAACAAGTGCCTTCGGTCTGTTCTCGGCAAAGGATGTATCCAGATTCTTAATGGCGATCTCCTGACATTTACGGAAACCGGTGGTATCCAGTTCCGGCAGATGCTTCAGGTTATTCCGCACTGTGTCTGGGGCAGCAATCCAGTCACGGAGCGTTTCCGGCTGATGAAAGGAAAAGACAGAGCGAGACCGGTATTTGATATCATGGAAATCTGTAAAGCGCGTTAGGGTACCGGTTGCCTCATAAGCAAATCGAATCTCATAACCTTCATCGAGGTACTTGAAGGTACTGTTGGCGTATCTGAAGGACTGACCTTCAACCACGGTGATATTCTGTGCTTCCGTATCTTTCTTTGCTTCGACGACCCCCACAGGCTTTCCTGCCACAAAAAGGGCATAGTCGACCGGCCCGGTACTCGTCGGAAATTCGCGGATTGCGACTCCAAGAGCTGCCGAGAGATTGATTTTGTTCATATCCTGAATGACCCATCCGGCATCAATTAGCCTCCGGTCGATCGCCTCCCGGGCAATCTGCTCCGGCGTCTTAGGCATGCACATCACCCCCGGTCTCTACGAGTTTTACTGACCCTTCCGCAATTCTCCGAAGAGTCTCCTGATCAGCTTCATGGTTATTCATCAAGGTTGTAAGGGCTCTTTCTACGGCAGCCGTTTTTGTGTACCCGGTTTCTTCGCAGAATTCTTCTAATCTCTGGTACACATTCATATCGATTTTTACGTTCAAATACTGTCCGTTTTTCTTTTGGCGTGCCATAGATTTCACCTCATAGTGATAGCTAAACTTTTACTCAAATATCATACATCAAAAAGCTACCTTTTTCAACAAGAACTCGTTTCTGCAAAGAAAAAAGGCCAGCGGCCTTAATTGCCACTGACCTCAAAATCCTCGTATGAAATACCGTGCAACCAGAAGCACCACGAACTGCAGCGGATAGAAAATGCTGTATAGCCAACTGAACCACTTGCTATGGTAGCCAAGTTTCCGGTTGTAGAAAGCTAGCAGAAGAAAAGCAGCTGTTACGCCAGAAACATACATTTTTAAGGATCTCCACCAACTTACGATGATCGGCCAAGATCCAAAATGAGCACATGACCAAATATATAAAAAACTAAACAGCGATTCTATTAATAATAGTATCAATACTCTCTGATATAGGTTAAATCTATCTGCATTTTTCAAGTATAGATAGAATACAACTATTAAAAACACTCCGCCAAAATCATAGTCACATCTGATTTTAAATGCTGCTGATGAAGCTGCAACTAAAATTGCAATGCAAATCGGATAAGAAACAGCTCTACAATTAATCCTTTTGAGAACATAGTCAGAAGCAATAAGCACACAAAGTCCAAGCAAGAGAGTAAATATAACATTTTGGGTACTAAGCGCTTTCCATCTATTATACTCGAACAAATTATATGGAATTTCTGTTGCAATTGCGAGGATAATTAATTTTAACACATGATATATAACCTTATGTTTTTCTTTCCTTATGTGATAATAGCTTTCTGCAATTAGAAATGCATAAATAATAAATGCAAGTCTTCCGATATTACGCATCAAGAATTGTGTATCACTTACAAATCCTATTGCTATATGATCTACGATCATAGAGCTCATCGCGATAAGTTTAAGGATAAAAACTGACATACCGGTCTCCTGTGATACCTTTTAGAAATAATGCAGTCAATATACAGAGCCATACGTAGAATGACTTCAAATATCATTCATTCGAAGACCTACATTGGTACATAGGCTCAAATTGCTTCTCTCATAATGAGCCCCTTCGCTACTTCTTCTCGAATATAGCACACAATTCTCTCTCATATTTCTCGAAAGAGTAAACTTTTTCATATCCTTCCAAAACGTCCTTATCTATCATCATACATGTATTAAATAAATAATAGTCCGGATTGTCTGTTTCGGTAACGATATGCAAATTACCGATCTTTGCATCTTTGAACTGTCCGTCAGCGGCATACCCAATAGGTGCAATTCGTATTTCCTCTTCAAATTCTTTTGAAAATGCTTTCATCGCCGGTAACTCAGCGACATTCCAATAATCTCCCTCAAATCCTTCAACATCTTCAACAGTTCTTGCCAATGGATTAAAGTACATATATTCATATGAACGATGAAGCATCATGTCAGAAAAGGTCAACATAAACCCAAGCGCCATGATCCCCAAAAGTACTGTAGGCACACTTAAGACCCTGGCTTTTCTCGCCTTTATCTTTTCGAATATCCAGTCTATACTGTAGCTGGCGCAGAGTACAACATAAGCATATAGGTAATAATTATGTCTCCATCCATTATATAAGACCAGTGACGGGGCCTTAATGATCGAAACAATTACTGGGAATAAGAAAGTTGTAATAAAAAGAAGAAATAACCATTTGCGATTAATGCCGTTGCTGTCTATCTGGAGATCTTTGCAGTCGCACCCCTTCCAGCCAAATAGGATGATGCTTGATATGAATAGCACAGTAACATATACAGGCGTCGTCAACAGCATCCATTGAAGAACATATGTTCTTGGTACTCCTGTTGCAATCGGTGTCACCGTCCGTCCATGGAACAAAAAGGATTTTCCCCACCGAGAAAAACCTGTAGCATTCGTCAAACAGTACTGTATATAGCTTACTGGAAAGCGCCACATCGCTGGAGTTAATAAGAAGAAAACGATCAATGACAAAATCGCTGCAAGTATTAAGTCATAAAGCGCACTTTTCCGTTTCTTCGCATCAACAAATTTTAGCATGTATGCTATAGCAAAAATACCAGTAAGACCCCAGATCGCTATACCGATTATCTTACAGTTCATCAGGAATCCAGAGGCTATTCCAAAACCGATGATATCCTTAGTATGCCATCGCTTCAAAGTTTTGACTGCATACGATAGCATAAGAAATACAAGAGAAAGAAGTATAATGTCTTTATTATTATAATGGCTCTCAGCATACATTCTGGGAGTGAAGTAGTACATCAATACTCCTGCCAGCGGTGTCCAGCGACTCCGGTGTAATTCTTTCAGAATATAATAAAGTGAAATAACTCCCAAAAACCAAATTAGATAGGTATATATGTGCCATGCAGCCATAGACGAAAGGGTCTCGCGACCGGTCAATACATACAATGGCATGAACAAGTAATATGCAGCTATCCCATGATCTTGTTCAATAGATTCGCTAATACGATCAATCCCATTAAACAATGAACTGTCCGAATCAATGCCTGCAATTGATGAGTATTCCTTAATATTCATCAGTAATATTTCCTGTTCCGGCGGTTCGTCGATCGGTCGTCCATATCCTCCGATATTGGACAAGCCGAATAAAAAAAGAAATATGAAAAGAATTAGAATCCCATTTTTCTTAATGATTGCCTTCATTATACAGACTCCCGCAGATCATTTTCCTCCTCGATATTATACGCCTCGGTTGATACAGGCCGACCTATTTTTTCTTCAATAATGTATCTCGGCCTTCCTTTTGTCTCCATGTAAATCTTGCCGACATACTCCCCGATTACGCCAAGTGATATCAACTGGATGCCCCCGATCAAAGTTGTACCGATAAAGCTGCTGGCCCAGCCCGCGACCACATGACCGGTAATCCAGGAAATTAAAGCATAAATAATCAGAACAATAGATAACAAAACAGTTACGCCACCAAGAACTGTGATAATACGAATCGGTTTAACAGAAAAAGACGTGATCCCATCAAAAGCCAGTGTGAACATCTTTGAGAGAGGATATTTACTGGAACCAGCAAGACGTTCGTGCCTACAGTACTCTACGCATGTAGATTTGAAACCGATCATAGGGAACATGCCCCTCAGGAACAGATTTACCTCTTTGTAATTTGACAGCTCCTTCAAGACCCGGGAAGAAACAAGCCGATAATCCGCATGGTTATAAACCACCTCACCGCCAAGCGCATTCAGGATCTTGTAGTACCCCTGCGCTGTTGTCCGCTTGAAAAAGGTATCCGACGAACGGTCATTCCGCACACCATAGACGATTTCACAGCCATCGTTATACTGACGCACCATCTCATCCATAGCATCAATGTCATCCTGCCCGTCGCAGTCGATGGAGATTGTGATATCTGCGAGGTCTTTCGCCTCCATGAGACCTGCCAGAAGAGCATTCTGGTGACCACGATTATGGGAAAGCTTGATTGAACAGAACACCGAATCTAATTCACAAAGATCTTTAATTTCTTCCCACGTCCGATCTTTACTACCGTCGTTGACAAACAATATCCGACTTTCTTCAGAAATCAAATCTGCATCTTTCAAAGTCTCTATTTTAGCCTTGAACATCGGCGCTGTCACCGGTAGTACTTCTTCCTCATTAAAACAGGGAACTACAATATATAAAATTGGCTTCTCTGTTTGTCTTAACACTTGTAATGCCCTTTCACTTAGTAATTGTTTCCTACGAGCTCACAGATTTCCTTATCCGCTACTTTATCCACAACTTTTAGTACAAGGTTTTCTCCATAATAATATTTCATATAATTCATAAAAGGCTCGCCTGCCCCAGTGGCGATGTATGTATTTGGCCGATCCAAGAGCGCCTTTGCAGGATTCTCAGCATTGATCTTCTGAAGAAAATCCCGGAAGTAAACCTGACCATACACCCAGTCACCAATTGCAATATTATGATCGATAACTCGTTGTGTTGGTAGCTTGTTCTGTTGGGAAAAATATCGAGGAATTGCCAAATACCAGTTAGGCCAAATATATAATGCATCATCTTCAAACGTTTTCTCGTAATCACTGTCATCGACATTCACTCTACTTGTGAGCGGGCCCATTGGCAAATGAAACTCCGTATGGGCAATAGACTGTCCTACGCTAAAATAAAGCGCAACGCACAAGAGAAGCATAAAGACAGGTGAGCCAATTGGAGTTCTACGAACTTTTTTGACACCGGAATCTGCAGTGCTTTTCTCATTCTGATAGTTATTATCCTTGATCAACACCGATATAAGTACACTATCAAATGCAAGAAATACACACTGCCAAACACGGAGCAATGCTCTTCCTCTAAAGGTAAAATATAACAAAATGAGAAAGCTTCCGAAAAAAGCAAGTGCAGTCTCTAACTTCAGCCAGCCAGATTTTATTGTGGCCAGATTCCATACTGTAAGCAGGAGAGATACTATAACCAGCACAAGGAAATGAATATCCGTGTGAAGTACACGTTTTTTCATCTCTTTTAAAGCAGAACGCAACCCTCCAAAAGTATAAGAGAACTGGTTTTTGCTCCCTATCTTTGCTATTTTTTCCAGAGTCTCTGTGTTGATCCTTTCCGTATCGGTTAGGCCCCAGTTTTGTACAAACTCATAGGTAATCTCATCAATACCCTCCTGTTTCCCTTTTTCAGAAGAGTACGCAGACATCGGATAATCTTCTACAATTGTTCTATACTCATTATATTTGCTATCCGAAGCATAAGGTTCAAAAGACCAAAACAGATAACCAGAAGCAAGAATCAATACCCCAGCGATGATGGAAGGAACGAGATACCTGCGAATACGCTTTCTCTGATTGTTGCGATCTCTTATGTATAAGAAATCTGATAATACCTCTAAGCAAATAAACGGTATAAATAGTAAAACAGTCTCTGATCTGAGCAGGAAACCTGCAATTATTAGAATAGTTCCAAAAACAATCCATGCCCGACCCTTGCCTTTTTCCATAGCATAGGACAACACCACAATTCCTGAAAACAATATTGCTGCCGTCTGAACTGTATAATTTAATCCCCAGAGATTCATTCCAATGCAATAGAAGATTGCGCTAAGTATCAAAAGAACAAACTTGATAAAATCCTCTATCTCCCATTTTCTGTCACTCGGAGTCAAAAATGTTTCAGTGCCAGCCTGCAGCATCAAATAAACTCCAGCGAAAAGAACTGCATGAACAATAAGCGCAAACGCATCTGCAGTCGGAATGATAGGTGTCAGGATTCGCACGAGCACACTAAACAATGGATGAATATATTGACACATAAAGTGGGTGCCATACATTCCACTGGCAACAATTGACACTGTCATATTGTCAGAATAGGTATAGAGGCTTCCTGAAATGGAAAAGAAAAAATATAAAATGCTCGATATCACAAAAGAAGTCAGAGCATATCTATACTTGACGAAATGATTTTGTGTTTTCACATAGTTTCCTCACAGTTAAAAGGCTTCCCCGGGAAACACCCCAGGGAAGCCCAGTTGATCAATGATCAGTTTTAACCTTACAGGACTATCGTCCTCTTTTGGTATTTTGTATTAGTTAGCATTCATTCTTCTGCGAGTTACCAGAAGGATGCCAGCACCGAGAACAAGGATTGCACCGATGATGTAGAAGATCGTAGTACCGATACCACCAGTGCTCGGAAGCTGTGTACCGGAGTTATTCTCTACCGGAGTAGTAACTGTCAGCGGAGAAAGATCTGCTTCAGTCGCATCAGCTCCATCAATAACAACCTCAACTGGAGATGTCAGAAGGTTATATCCCTTAGGAGCCTCAACCTCGACCAGTTCATATGTACCATCTTCAAGTCCATCAAAGTTTGCCTTGCCCTGTGCATCAGTTGTAACTACTGTAATATCTGTACGTGCAGCAAGTTCTGCAAGGGTAGGAGTTCCAGTAATCTCAACCCACTTAACATCCTTTGCTGTGCTGTCATAGAAGTAATACTTGCCAACTGCAAGATCTGTCTCGTGGCTGTCACCAGTTACAGTACCGATAGTCTTAGCTTTCAGAACAAACTTAGCGCCTTCCAGAGGAGTCGTTGTGCTTGCACCATCAACCTTGTTGATGATCAGCTTGGAAGAATATGTAGGAACTTCGACAGGAGGAGTAGTATCCTTGCTATCTTCATCCTTCGGGTTGTTGTGATATGTCAGAGTTGCATGGTTTTCGTCAATCTTCGTTACGGCTGCTTCATTAACTGTAGCAGTGTACGTAATCTCAATTGCAGCGTCGTAAGTATATTTTGCGACCCATTCAGGAGCAGCTGTTGTACCGTTGTTCTTCAGAAGGTTGATTGTCAGTTCAAAATCGTTACCATCTGACGGAGATGCAGCAAATGTATAATCAGTTTCAGCTGTCAACTCAGTTCCGCCGATCTTAACTGTTACACTGTCATTTCCATCATAAGTCAGACCTGCAGTTGTCTTATCTTTGAAGGTGAACTCATATTTGGTGTAACCAGTTGTATCCGGAACCTTGCTTCCCAGTGTATAAGTAACCTTCTGGCCAACTTCAGTAGAGATATCATCAGCTACCTTGGTCAGTCCCGGCCACTCAGCTTTCTGTGCAACCTTTCCATCCGGAGCGGTGTTAGTGATAGAAACAATGCTTGTATAATCTCCAGACTGAACACTTGCGCCTCTCGGATATACCATGTAGTAACCAAGATCAAGGTCTGTAAACTTTACAGTTGTTGCGTCTTTAGCAACAGTCTCTGTCTTTGTTGCAGCGATATTATTCTTCTGCGCATAGTCGAATGCTTCTTTCGCAAAAGTAGCTACATTGGAGTCTGTGATGTTGATGTATTTTGTAGCATCATTCACAGTAATAGAATTCAGGTCTCCAGAATTAGTATCTACAAGATAAGCAGCACCCGGAGCTCCTGCTTTAAAGAAGTCTGCCCATGCGGAGTTGATAGTATAAGCAACTGCAGTATAGTTACCATCAGCACCTTTCGTGCCATTTGTGGTCATGTCAAAAATCCTGTATGCATCATAATATGTATTATCTGCATTCGGATCTGTCTTCGGGCTTGTAATTTCAATCGTTCCCTTAGGTGCCGTCGCAGCTGGTGCCGCAAATACCGTTGCGCTCATAGCGAGTACCATTACCATGGCAAGCGCCAAAGCCATCATCTTCTTTAATGTCTTCATACTTTTCCTTTCCTGGAGTCCTTAATCTCCATGCTAGTAAAAATCTACTGTGTCTTAAACTTCTTACATCAGTGACCTTTGTCCCACGCCGCTCTCACGTCCGTGTTCCTCCGGCTACATTAGTAACAAAAATCTGCACAACTTTCGCCATGCTCAAGCCCTCAAGACAGGTGCCGTTACATCTCCGGCATCGCCGCCGATACATCGGCTCAGGGCGCATTCTCGGACTCGCCTCTCGGCCATCCGTCCCCCGTGGATTATGCCCTATTCTCCTCTCTTTCTACCCCTTTCTCATTGCCATGCGTATTTTCCATCCTTTCAAGCATTTTTCTGCGTGAATCTCTGGTAGAGCCACGAAGGAATCTCACCAGACTTGATGAACTTCTATGACCCCTAGTATAATTGGCAACGGTTACGCAAATGGTTACATACTATAGTAAAAGAAAAACGGCAGAATTTTTAAAGAGTTTGTCGAGATATTTAAGTATTTTCTACGAAAAAAATCTTTTTCCACAGGTTATCCACAAATATTTCCACAAATGCCCCATCGCCCTATCCCGACGGGGCCCCCGCAGGTGCATCTCGTGCGCCGCGGGGCTTGGCTCTGGCCGCCGCTGCCGGGCTGCGGGCCCGGGCGAGGCGATCTCTGGAGGTTGGTGTTCCCCTGATGGGTACTGACCGTCTGTGTTCAGGTGCCATCATAGCCGGGGACCACCTCCTTTCCACTGGTGTTCCTCATTCGGAAATGCCTCCAACACGAACCGTCTCTTCCTGAAGATGTAGGCGAGGGCGGCGAAGGCAAGCATGAGGCTGCCGCCAACGGTGTAGGGGGCGGTACCGCTGCCGCCGGTGTTCGGGAGGACAGCGCCGGGGGTGTTGCCGACGATAATGGTAAGTTTATCATCTTCAAGACGCAGCAAATTATCCGGATTATTAATCAGCGTAACAACGAGTTCGTGACTTGCATTTTCTTCAACCTTGAACCTTGGATTGCCTGATAATTTTATATATCCATCCGGAAAACGCGTTTCCTCGATCTGATAATACCCGGCAGGAAGGCCCCTGAAAACAAACTCCCCATTTAGCGTATAAGTACCGTCCGGTTTCTTATCATCGCTTACTGTCTGCGATCCCGAGGTCTCCCAGGTTGAATCTATTCCCTGGAAGTTTTGATCAGAATACTTCGTGACAGTGAAAGATGCGCCTTTCAGCAGATCCGGATCTGAATCATTCAGATTAGCCTTGTCAACCTTCTTCAAAGTGATGTCTGTCTGAACCGGCTTATAAATATTATAGACATAGAACTCCAAAAAACCATTTCTCACCGGTTTTACTTTATCGCCATCATCATGATCTATCCATGTAGTATTGCCATTAATATCTGAATAATTACCTAATACTTCTGGGACAGCATTGTAGGTTCCTCCGTCCTTCGTATAAATACCACTGACATGATACTTTCCATCATTGACTGAATCATCGCGCCATGGAGATTCCGTTTCGATCCTGGTACCGGCATATTCCCAATAATTCCCATCTGTATCAACAATGTCGTCACGAACGCTATTTGGATCCTCGCGGATATAATACATGCCCGGTGTCACATCATAATCATAAACCAGGCCAATTCCATCTACACCTACCTTAATATTCTTGGAATGCAAATTGGTATAATCCGCATAATTGACATTGATGGGCGCACCATCAATCCCCATCCCAATAACACTGTTGGGGTTTCCATCTGCATCCTGCCAGATCTCAAAGGAGTTATTCACCGGCGTGGAGGTTGATGGATTAATGCGGTTCCCATTTTCATCTACCACAAGCTTTGTAATTTCAATGGCTACAATATTTGATCCCGCCTGCTCCGCATCACCCCCCAGCACAAAGTCCATACCGCTACCTCCGGGAATATTGCCCAGAGGCCAGAAAACAGGATCCCATTTTACAGGAGGACACTCGTTTCTATTATCCCAGTAATCAAAACTGGCCGAGAAAGCAACATCTATAGTTATAGTCAATTTCTTCCCGTCTGCATCATATAATTGTCCCAGTTCAGGATCTATCACATCGAATGTCACAGTCTTGACTGCAGTCACGCTGTAATAGATTTTATTGTTTAGTCTGTGTCCCCAATCCTGATCAGTAACAGGCAAATTTGCAACCTTAAAAGATCCTTCAATTCGAACCTGCGGCGTACTGTATTCGGTAGCAGCATTTGCCGAATAACCAGTAATATAGAATGCGTTATCGAGCGGCACGGCCTGCCCACTTGCATTTTTCGTATAAGCGACGATTGTCGCTTTCTTCATATCATCCGTAGATATACCGATGCCCTCTTTAGTCAGCGTAATGGATTTGTTGGAAGAAACTTCCAATATCTCTTTTCCATCAGCATCATAGTATTTACCGTATGCAAGAGGCACGTCAACTTCCGAAGTACCTTCAATTGAAATATCTATATGCGAAACAGTATGGTTTCCACTATCGACAGGAAGTACTTCCGTTGGACTTGCGAACAGAATCTCCACAGCATGCGAGCTGTCCTGCGTTCCTGCAAGTTTCAGCACGCCATTCTCTTCCGTTACACCAATGTAATACTCTCCATTATTGCTGACCAGATGCTTATTCTCATATGTCAATGCGCTGTGAGACTGCATCTGACGACTGCCGTTTACAATTCTGTAATAGGGTACCCGACTACCATCCACCTCTTTATATCCGGCAACCTCTCGTTGTGTATTTCCTTCATTGTCCTCAGATATGCCGGTTCCTTCACTGGGATCAATATACTTGTAATAGAAATCAGATGCAACCCTGTTTCCATCAAGATCAACCGCATCGGAATTATGGTACAGATTTGTCCCCGTGTAGGTCCACATCATTGGATTCTCAACCTTGACCTGCTTCGTAGTCTCGTTGTATTCTACACTTGTCAAAGTACCGTCGTTGTTGACAATATAGTAATACTCATCAATCTTCGCAAGCACGATATAAATGCCTGACTTAAGGGCATCCGGATCCTCAGGTACTGATGTAAACGTCAACTTAGAGTTGCCTCCACCATCAGCGTCCGCATATGCGGCGAATCCTGTGCCGCCTGCGCCGCCATATTGATTCAGGTAATAATTAGTCCCATTCTCGTTTCGATAAATACCATATGTGCCATCGGTGTTCTGAACAACATGAAGATCCATTGTAGCGGGAGCGGTTAGATTGACATTACCGCTGTCATTACTTTGCCTATTAATATGCATATAATTCTTTTGCCCGTTGATCATCGTATAGACTCTGTAAACACCAGGCGTACCTGTCGCTTCGAATTGATACTCCGCTGCCTGATTGAAGTTATTGGTCTTTCCGATTCTCCATGGGGTTTGATTATAGTAGGTTTGATTCGTTAAATAATTGCCCCCAACACTGATTTTGACTGTGCGATTGGCAAGGTCCGGCTCTCCATGATCAACATCTTCTATCACGGCATAAACCGAGAATTCATCCGTTACAAAGGTAAGTTCGGTTTCTCCGACCTTTTCTTTGTTTTCCTCAACATCTATGACCTCCGGACCTTCCACACTAAAATGAACAACCCGAAGCGTTGCGTTTTCATCCTGTGGTGTGTCCAAGAGCCGGATGCTTACAGACACATCTGCCTTCGGTTCAATCTTCTTTCCGGCAGTCCAGATTTCTATATCAAAAATATGAGCATATCCAAACTCATAATCCGGAGCATCTGCATATACCTCTTCACTGTTTTCCTTTACAGACTTCCGGTAATACTCTTCGTATCTTTCATCTTCTGGCAGAATTTCCTCGACTTTCAGTTCCGCTCCATCAGGAATCTTTGCATCCTCACCATAAGTCACGGTGATTTCCCAGGTATCACCCTTTGCATCGATCACCGTCTTCTTAATCTGTGCATCCGTCACCCGGATCGTGAACACCTCACCATCCTTCATGGTGACAGTTATCTCTTCTTCGCTAGTAAACGGCTGTACGCTGATAAGAGCCCAGTCTCCGGCCTCGACCGTCTGTGCATTGATCTCTACAATCTGTTCTTCTGTCAGTTCAGCACTGTACTGGCACTCAAGCCTGCGGCCCTCTTTAATCTGACCGACTGTGATTTCGTTCTCAACCTTGCTGATATCCACAAGACTCGGGCTGCTGAATTCTACAGAAGCAACATTCGTCACGAACTTCCTTGTGGCCTCACTGACTTCACCATCACCCAGTGTGAGCGGCGTATTCGTATCAGAATTTAGACCATTCTCTTCTATCTCTTCGTTGGCATCATTTTCCTTGGCATTATCTGCGATTTCAGCCCCATTTTCGTCCCCGTTTTTATCAGAGTTCGTATCACCAGTTATACCCAGCATTTCTACGAGGTCTGTAAAGCTCACAAATCCGCCTCCGGGCAGGCTGAACTGGTACATTTTGCCGTTCACGGAGTACTCAAAGTCCACCGTATAAATGACACCGTAAACCGAGAATGCCTCCGCCTCGAATTCCACGTGTCTGGCGTCCACATCACTGACTTCGACAACCTCAGTGCTCTCTTTTCCGAAATGCACTGCACTCGCATCGACCTTAGTTTCCACATAAGGTTCCGCTTCAACTACCGGCTGATCGTAAGTGATATTTACATTCACATTCGCCGACGGCTGAACTTCCTTTCCATCAGCCATGATCTTTATATCGAAGAATCTTGCCTGCTCCTTTGGAAGTTCCTGATCCTCATCGAGGCCCATCGCTGCCTTTGCCTGTTTAAGATACTTCTTATATGCTTTTGTGCCATTCTCTATTTCTGTAACTTCAAGAGCCGCGTTAGCCGGAATCTTTGCTTCTGCACCATAGGCGAGCGTGACAGTATAATCGCTGCCCCTTGCAGTAAGAGTACCGCCTTTGCCTGTTTCACTTTCCTTGGATGTTTCAGCCTTTGCACTCGGTCCTTCAGACTTGCTGTCTGCAGAATCAGTTTTTGTACCAGTGCTCTCAGTCTTCTCTGTTTTGCTTTCCGCAGACTCTTTACCGCTCTCAGCTTTGCTTTCCGCAGGCTTTGATCCATTTCCTGCTTTACTTTCTGTTGCCGTGCCGTTCGCTGCCTTTTCAGCGGCAAGCTTTAGTTCTTCATTTACCTGACCTGCGACGAGTGTGATGATATCGGAATACTCGTCGAAGTGCATCCCCTTCAGAGTGATGCCCTTAATGATGCCGTACTCATCCAGTGCAATGACAGGTGTCTCATATGCGTCGCCGTTCTTCTCCGCCAGGACCATTTCATCGGTAAGATAATCGTAGATGGCTGCATAGATTTTCTCACCTGTATGGCTGACTGTATTGTTGTGGAAAATGAACTGCACATCAAAGTAGCCCGCCGGTGTATACTCGACCAGATTCTCATCCGTGAAGACAAGCTGGTACAGGATCTCCGTAGTCTTCTTGTCTACAAAGATTTTGAGGAGCTCATCCGAAATCCGGTCACTGAAACTCTTTACGACCTCGGCATCCGGAATTCCGCGAACCGAGAGGACCGTTCTGTCAGATACGCCCACAGAGAGGTCGCCGCTCACCACAACGTCAAAATCCTCTCCCGTGAGGGTCATGACTCTCTTGTCACCGATGGTCTGGACTTCGCCGTTGACAGGCTCTCTCACCTCTTCAGCGACAGCCGCTTTACTTTCGGAAGTCTGCGCCGTCTCTGTCTGTGATGCAGCAGACTGAGTCGTCTTATTCTCAGTTTCATTGTCCGCATCCACGGTCACGACTTCTCCGGGCGCTTCCGCCTCGGCTCCCGTGCTTCCCGGATCCGCCTCATCCAGAACAAGACCGCCCACATCCTCCGTCGCACTGTGCTCGACGGTAATTGCAGGCAGGATCAGTGAATACGTCGTTGTAAAGACGACGATCGCCGCAAGGCAGGAAACAAATGTCCTCCACGCTCTCGATTTCTTCTGTGCCCGAAGAAGGTTTTCGAGCCATTTCACCAGTTTGTCCATATGCCACCCCTATGTTTAAAAAATTGGTTCGTCTCCAAAACTGCCTTATCCGGAGCTTTCCGTTCAGCTCCCCAGCGTGCCCTGCAGGCGATCCTGTTCCTTATATGCTTTAAGAGAGCTCTTCACTTCTTCGAAGTCTCCGGCTCCCTTGCTAACTATTTTAATTTCCCGAAGTCTTTGAGGGGCCAGAGCCGGTACACGACCTTTCCGACGATCTGCTCCTCCGCTACACATCCGACCGCAGTATTCCGCGAGTCGACAGAGACGCTCCGGTTATCTCCCATAACAAAGACTTTTGATTCCGGCACCTGATATGGCAGCTCTATGTTGCACTCTCCAAATGCCTTATCGTCCAGATACGGCTCATCAATCAGATTTCCGTTGACATAGACATTGCCGTCCTGATCGATATCCACCCAGTCACCGGCTTTCCCGATGACGCGCTTTATCAGAATCTTGTTGTTGTAATAAAATGCGATAATATCGCCCGTCTTGAAGTCACTTCCTTTGAGGGATACTACAATATCTCCCTCGTCCAGCGTGTCGTTCATCGAGTGCCCGTAAATCCTGAGGATCGGAAGCAAGAGCACTGCGACGAGGACTGCAATAGCCGCGACGACGACCAGCGAGTAGATCGTGTTGATCATTACTCTGGAGAAGTCCCGTCGGTAATGAACGCGATCGACTTCTTTCTGAAGCTGTTCAAGGGTAGGCATGTCGGCTTTCTTAACTCTTTCGGTCATAAGACGAATGCCCTCCCTGTTTTTTTCTTTTTTTACTGCCCGTACGTGATTGGAGTGAAGGACTGCCTGATTCACGATCAACAGTGCTGTCATCGGTTACAGGCTCGTTGCTTTCACCTTCATCATCCTGCAGGCTCTCATTGACATCGGACAGCGGATCAGCCTGTGCTGGTACATTGGGGGTGTAACAGGACTGATCCGCATCCGTTATACCTGTCGCGTCAAATCCGGTGAGGGATCCGTTTTTTTTCGACAGGCCCGTCGCTCCTATGCTGAAAAGATACTGATCTGCTGCACGTTGGGCAGCCTCAAAAATTCCGTTCAGCTTAAGTGCAGCTTCGGCAATCGATCCCGATCGCGCCATAACAAGCTTGCGATCCTCTAATTGTTCTTTCGCCTCAGCGAGCTCCTTCTTCAACGATTCGATCTGCTTCTGCTGGGACAGAAGGATCTCGAGAAGCTCAGAGCGCCGAAGACGCTGAAGTTCTTTATCTGTCATGTGATATATCCGTGATTTGCGAAGTGAGTGCTGCCGATGGACAAAACGCCTGCCTTCGGCAGTCCTGCTTCCAGCGGCTGTAATTAAAACAGTGTAGATTTAAAAGAAAAGAATAAAGATATGTCAGATCTGGAATACGGGTCTGTTACTGCACTGTTACATCTGCCCGGTGAATTCGCATTCCAAAGCAGTTGAAGAATTCTCAGAAGAACATTTCCTGTTCAAGAATGAAATACAGAAATGTCTGACACGCACAGTCCGGAATCCATTTTCCTTGTTCGGAAAACAAAAAAATCCAGAAACCAGCGGCCTCCGGAACATTTCTTCTCGAGATTTCTAAGTCCCCCCAGCCTTACAAAATCTTATTCATATTTGGTTGTCGACCGTCGGAAATGCCGCTGGCCTTTTATCCCTGCCGGGTTCATTAAGCCCCTGCCCGGGAACGGCCAAACGCCATATACCACTCACTTTTACGCGACAATCCCCTTTCTGTGAATGTTAAGTGTAAAATTCCCGTGTTTTAACTATAACCCTGAAATTTATATTTTTCAACTGCATAAATTACGTAACAATTTTCGTAACTTTTTTAAAATATTAATATATGCATATCGCGAACTATAGTAATCGTTATAATAACGAATATATTCGGTAAAAAGTTTTTTCTTAAATTTCATTAATTTTTCTCCGGTTCAGTGAAATCAGTCATATTTTGTTATATATGACGTTTAATAAGCTGGATATACAGCCAATTTTATGCACTATTCTCTTTGAAAATCGGAACAGGTCCATGAAACAGGATAGAGATGGATGAAAGAAATGTTTCCTGAAAAAGAAATATGCAAACTCCAGGGGAACATCCTCGGCTTTGATCATGCTGTTTTCAGGTTTTATCTCCACATAAACGTAATATTTATTTAACATTCAGATAATTTTCTGTCACATTTATTGAATTTTGCACTACTGATATTTTGCACTTTCCATAATGATGGTTTTTTGGAGGATATCTCGATCAAAGACATTCTCCGACTTTACGTATATATCTTTCGATATTGCATACACTCTTTTGTCAGGAGAAGAGCAATTTGAAAAGCACGGAGCATATAATACACGAAGTTTACCCAAAAAAGGGCTGCCGCATTTTCATGCGGCAGCCCTCTCGCTGTACTTAGGACTTTATTTTACTTTTCTTCAGAAGCGTCCTCATCTTCTTTTTTCTTTTTCACAGCGACACCTGCGATCGCACCTGCGGAAATAGCCGCCATCACTGCGAGCGGAAGTACGTTGTTCGTATCTCCGGTCTTTGCGGAAGACTTCTTGGTCGTCGAAGCCTTGCTCGAGCCACTGCCCTGACCGCCGGACCTGGTCGTTGTCGTCGTCACCTTCTCGTCGATCATCGTGATCTTCTCGACGGCTTTTCCATTGACCTTGACAGTGCCGTCCGCCTCCAGTGTGAAGGCAATCGGTGCAGCCACCTTGTATCCGCTCGGAGCTGTTGTCTCTTTCAGCGTGTACTCTTCGTTGGTCTTCAGACCTTCGATCTCATGCGCTTCCGTTCCCGATGTCCACTCGTCGACTATGTTGCCATTCATAAAAATAACTCTTATTTTTATGTAAAATTTCCATAACTTAATTATTTTGTGTGTTTTATTTGTTGTTATGTACCTCTGAACAAGCCAATACCTTTACGTCAAGTCCATGATCCGGAGCATGCAGCAAATTTTTCTGCAAAATCTCAAAACAAAAATCTCCTTTGAGAGCTGTATTCCGCCGCAAAAAATGAGCTGCGGACCTCGCTTTCAAAGGAGATTTGTTTTTTCTTTCTGTAATTTTCAAAATTTTTAACGGAAATCTGCTTTTCTATCTTTCGATTTCCTGGATTTTCAGAAACAGGTTCTCAATGATTCCATCTCTGAGAAGCTGACATCAGCCCGGCACCTTACTTCCGAACTCCATATCCTCTTTCCGTCACCTTACTTCCGGACTTCATAGCCTCTCTCCGTCACCATCCTTCCGTTCAGGACACGTGTCTCACTGCAGCCGACAAACACTGTAGTGAACATATCAAGCTGCGCATCGGCGAGCTCGCCGAGCGTCAGGATCTCAGATTCCTGCCCTTCCCTGCCGATATTGCGGACCCATCCGCAGACAGTGTCGGCGGGCTTCGTCTCCATGAGGATCGCACAGGCTTTTGCCAGATGGTTCGGCCGTTTTTTCGACATCGGATTGTAAATGCAGACACAGAAGTCCCCCGCCGCCGCTGCCCTGAGTCTCTTCTCAATGACCGGCCACGGTGTGAGCAGGTCAGAGAGCGAGATCACACAGAAATCATTCATGAGCGGAGCTCCGAGGACTGCTGCGCCGGAAACGGCTGCCGTAATTCCCGGAACGATCTGAATATCGACGTCCGGGTAACGGCCGTTCATTTCAAGGAGGGGACCGGCCATCCCGTAGATCCCCGCATCCCCGCTGCAGACCATGGCGACAGTCCTGCCGGACGAAGCGGCTTCCATCGCCATACGGCAGCGCTCGATTTCCTGCCGCATCGGAGTCGTGATGAACTCCTTATCGGGATACCGGCTCCGAAGCAGATCAACGTACAGCGTGTAGCCGCAGATGACGTCCGCCTGCTCGATAACTGTCCGGGCTTCATTTGTAAGAAAGGCATCGGAACCCGGTCCGATGCCTGTAACATAAAGTGTGCTCATAGTACTTCCTCTCTGAGATACTGTCCGAAAGGGTCCTGCCTCATCCTCGGCTCCAGCTGAGCTCCGGCTCCCGGAACGCAAGCGCGCAGGTCACACCGTCCCGCACCATTTTCCGCAAAATGAGGACCCCTCCGCTCGCAAGGACCGCGCTTCGCTCGCAGACGCAGCCAACGCCTGTGACTTCCGACACGAATTCCGACGAGGAAAAATCCCCCTGTACCGCAGCGAGCTCCTCCGCCGGGAAAGTCATCAGGGGAATCTCCTGTTCTCTGCAGAATTCAAGGAGCCCCTTCTCATCCTTCTTAAGGTCGATCGTCGAAACACCGGCGAGTGCAGACGGGTGAATGTCCAGCCTGCCAAGGGCTGCGTATACCGCATTGGCAATCTGATCCGATGTCGTCCCGCGGCGGCAGCCGATCCCCGCATAGACAACGCGGGGAATCAGATGCAGCGTGCGGGCCGGACTGCAGATATCTGTGCGGACACTGATGAAAACATTGGGAAGCGCATTTTCTCCTCCCGGATTGATCTCTTCACAATCCCGGGAAATTAATTTACGATCCGGAGAAATATCTTCACGATCCGGAGAGATACATTTACGATCTGTGGAGATTTCTTCACGATCCGGAGAGATACATTTACGATCCGTGGAAATTTCTTCACGATCCGGAGAAATTTTTTCATGATCTGCGGAGATTTTTTCCGCAGGCTGTCCTGTAGTCCTTCCGGTCCTCGGCAGCTTCACATAGCTGACATGCTCCGGCACATCCCCGGCGATTGAAAATTTACTCTCCACCCGAATCGTCCCGCCGGACAGAATGCATGCAGAGATCTTCTTGATCAGGGGAACGTTTTCCACACGCATGCGCTGCGCTCTCGCCCAGTCATCCACAGAAAACACATTGTTCCGGTCGGTCGCTGTGGTGATCACGGCCTCCGCACCGATCTCGTCAGCGATCCGCGATGCAAGCACATTCGCCCCTCCGAGATGACCGCTCAGGATCGGGATGACAAATTTTCCGGTCTCGTCGACCACGATGACTGCCGGATCCACGGCCTTATCCCGCACAAAAGGCGCGATGGCCCGCACGGCGATGCCGGCGGCGCCGACATAGATGAGGGCATTTCCCTTTGAAAATGAATTCCGGGTCCACTCCGAGAGCGGATGCTCCGCGCCGCATCGAACGGCCTGCCCTTCCAGAATGTCTGCGATTTTCTCCGCAAGGCGCTGTCCTTTATCAGTAAATGAAATGATATGGATCATATCTTTTAAGGTCTGTCTCCTGACATATAGCTCCTGGTTTTCCGTCGGGAAACCAGCGTTATTCAGATTCTCTTCTCCGGCAGATCAAAGCCTTCCTGTAGCCCGTTTCAAATCCCGGATCATACAGACGGCTCCTCTCATAGGAACCTCCCAGAAAATCCCCGACGAGGATCAGCGCTGTTCTTGAAATCCCTCCGGCCTTTCCTGCAAGAGAAAGCGTTCCCACGGTGCAGTGAACGATCTTTTCTTCCGGCCACGTCGCTTTGTACACAATTGCCGCCGGAGTCTCCTCCGTGTACGCGCCGGCAAGAAGTGCCGCGGAGACTTCAGAAAGCATGCCCGCCGACAGAAAAATGGCCATCGTCGCGCCATGCGCCGCCAGCGATGCAAGATTCTCCCTTTCCGGCACCGGTGTGTGTCCGGCCATCCGCGTGATAATTACGGTCTGACTCACGCCGGGGAGCGTGTACTCCGCCTCCAGCGAGGCCGCTGCCCCGCAGAAGCTGGAGACCCCGGGAATGATCTCAAACGGGATGTTCTCCTTTTTCAGAATATCGATCTGCTCACGGATCGCCCCGAAAATGCTCGGATCTCCGGTATGCAGCCGGACAATCTCCCGGCCGGCTCCGTGATCGCGCCGCATGATTTCCATGACCTCCTCGAGCGTCAGCTCCGCGCTATTATATATAGAAGAATTATCTCCGCAGAGGCCGAGAATCGCAGGATTTACGAGGCTTCCTGCGTAAATGACCGTGTCGGCGGTTCGAAGCCGCCCGGCACCGCGGACTGTGATGAGGTCAGGTGCTCCGGGACCTGCTCCGACGATTGAGATCATAGATGCCTCCGTGGTTATTCTTCTTCATGCTCAATTCATTGTATCGCAGGATTTTTCCGTGTCAAGCGTGTCCGGAAAAACCGTTCGTATCCCAAGGATTCCGTAAATATTGGAAAACACGAGCACATGGATCCGGCATTTCCGGGAGACTTTCCGGGAACCGGAACCACAGACACGCCGGGAAATATGACCGCAGACTGCCGTCATAAGAGAGTCCATGACCGTTTCCCTGATTCCTTCCCTCTCAAGGATCCCGAGGCAGGCATCCGTCGTTGCGGCGGACATGATTTCCCTGCAGACTTCCGTCCGGGCCCCGCAGACCGCGGCATGGGCACAGAAAAGTTCTGTCCGGCAGTCCGCATACATGCTGTGTGTGTTCATGATCCCGCCGGCCAGCTTTACCATTTTGCCTATATGGCCCACAAGGAGCACCTCATCGAAGCCATACATCCCCGCGGAGTCCAGCGCATCGCCGATAAAATTGGAGCACATGACCACGGGAACAGACCTGTCCTGAAGAATCTCACCAATGCTCTCGGAATCCGCAGCACGGGAGGCGTAAGAGACCGGTCCGAATAAATTCTCCTCCCCGCCCTGCACCCCCGCATCCTGCATGCCCGGTACAGGGAATGATCCTTCTCGCAACTCATGCAGAAAATTCTTCCCGTAATTGCCGGGTACGAGGATCAGCCTTCTCTTTCCCATCGCCGCATGCTGGCGGATCTCAATATTGACCGCGTCGATATACGCCTGCATGCTCATCGGCTTCACGATCCCGGACGTACCGAGGATCGAAATTCCGCCCTCGATCCCGAGATGTCCGTTGAATGTCTTTTCAGCGATCTTCTCCCCATCCGGTACGGAAATACAGATACAGACCGTCCCCTCATATCCTGTCGATTCGCAGACCTTTCGGACTGCGTCTTCGATCATTCTGCGGGGAGTGCTGTTGATTGCCGCAGCACCGACGGGCTGGTCAAGACCCGGCTTTGTGACGCGTCCGACACCCGGACCGCCTTCGATCTGAACTCTGATCCCGCCGAAATCCTCTGTATCGGCTGATTCGCCGTCTTTCCCAAATAATCCCTCTGTATCGTCTGATCCGCCGTCTTTCCCACAGGATCCCTCTGTATCATCTGATCCGCCGTCTTTCCCGAATGATCCCTCTGCATCATCTGATCCGCCGTCATTCCCGAATGATCCCTCTGCATCATCTGATCCGCCGTCATTCCCACAGGATGCTATTGTATTTTCTGATCTTTCGTCTTTCCCACGGGACGCTTCCGCAACGATGAGGATCCCGTCTGTAGCATCACGGTCATCCCCCGCATCCTTGCGCACGCCGCATACGGAAGAGACGCCGCTCTTCACCCGGACGAGAGGAACTTCGACGGAAACCCCGGCAGGCGTCACGAGTGACATATGATCCGGGAGTTCTCCTGTCAGGAGCCCCGCTACTGCACCGGCTGCGGCGAGTGCGGCGCAGGTACCGGTGGTAAACCCGCAGCGGAGACGTTTTCCGCCGGAATGAATATAATAATCAAGAGCCATTTTTCACCTGCTGATGTATTCCCAGACTTCTTCCAATTTCGCTCGCGGGATGAAAGGCCTTCCTCAAAGCCCGGAATAAGAACGAGATGACTTCTTCCAATCTCGGCCGCGAGACGAAAGTGCGGGATTCGCATGTCAGATATCCCGATTCAGAATACCAAAAATCCCGAACTCTGACAACCGCTCCGATTTACCGGACGAATTATGATCATCGTGTACACGGAGCGTATATCTCAGTGGGGGATTGACACCCGCCACTGAGACTGATTTGTTGGCCGCCTATAGAGGCGGGGGCATCTCACACTGAGATATATCTTATCGGAAGCTGCGTCAGAGATTAAAATATCGTGTTTACCATAAAATCCTGTCGCATTTTTTCTCACTTTAGTGTACAATATTTCAGGAACCGGCTTCTGCCGGTATTTTTGCATGAGCTGGGGAGCTTTGAGCACTGCGAAATCAGATCAACGGACCTGCAGGGAGGCCCGCATATAAGGGGAACCGGATGCTTGTTATTTGCCTTTCTTGTCTGGCAAATGGGCAGGCTCGCACATAAGGGGAGCACGGCCTTGAATTTGAGGGGCGGATTTCTTTCATTTTTAAAAGGATTTTACCGCGCGACTGCCTTACTTTTGGCAGTCGTTCTTTTTGTGTGCATTTCCGCGGCAGACGTCAGCGCAGAGATCACCGGAGACGACGCCTTCAACAACATGCAGTGGGATATCGTCTTCGAGGACAATATCCAATCCGCCCACGGCGTGATCCAGTCGATCTGCTGTACCGACTACTATATTATCACTATTGAGAACACATCTGAGGATCCCAATCAGCCGGACACCGTTTCCGCCTATTACAAGCTGGCTTACGACGAGAATGGAAATGACGTCGAGCAGTACTCCCTCGCCAAACGCGTCAATGATTTCGACTGGGAGCACGGCAACGGGATGACCTATAACCCCCGCACCAATGAGATCTATGTCGCGCTTTATACAGCCCTGAGACCCGAAAATGCCGGCTGCATTTTCGTCATGGATCCCGATACCCTTTCCTTTAAAAACTCCATCAAGATAGCTGACGGATATAATATTCTCGGCATCGAGTATCTCGAAGACTCTGACGAGTACATGATCATCACCAACGATTCCGGAGGCTACAGCATAAAGCGTCTCGACGCGAATTTCCAGATCATCGACGATTTCGGACCGACGAGCACCTCACCCGGTGTGAATTATCAGGATTTCTGTGTGGACGGCGATTATCTGCTGATCTCACCCCTGACTTTCGGCATGGGGATCGGAGAATACGTCAACATCTTCTCGATTTCCCGCCGCGGGATGATTCAGAGCGCTTATTTCAATCCGGGCGATCAGGGCGCGCAGCACTACGAGCCGGAGAGCATCTGTGAGCCGGAACCGGGTGTATTTCTCATGCCGGTCACCGCAACAGGCTACGACGGAAGCATGTACGTGTATTTCTACCAGACGGTCCTGCCCTACTATTTTACCGTCGAGGTGACGTCGCAGACGGTCGATACTGCCACTCTCTCCGATTCGGGAAATGAAAAACTCCCCTACAATGCAGACACCATGAAGACTGAACTGAGCGGTGCAGTCAGATCCGGCGGAAATGTAAAGACTGCCGCCACAGCAGCTGCTGACGGAAAAGTAAAATCTGCCGCAGCAGGTGCCTCGACAAACGGGAACACTGCAGCGAAAGGCAGCATCGGAAACGACCGCCTGAACAGGAACGGTCTGACCGCATCCGATGACAAATACAATGTCAGTGCACTCGCGGCCATCATGGAAGACACCGGCGGCTCCGTCACCGAAGGCTCCGCCCAAGTCCTGCGCGGCACCGGCTACGCAGTCAACTACACTCCGAAGGAAGGATACGAGACCTCCTCTGTCTTCGTCGACGGAGAGGAGATCGACCTCGAAGAATATCCGGATCGCTATGTAATCGAAAATATTCAGGAAAATCACACCGTAGATGTCACGTTCGCAGTCAAACCGACACCGATCCCGACACCCACGGAGAAACCGCAGGAAATCACGAAACCCAGCCAGGCTGAGAGTATCGGGACAGACGAAAGCGTTGATGGCAAGTCCGGTGAGAATGCAGATGCTTCCGGGAAGGATTCGAAAAAGGGAGAATCAGACGGTGCGTCTTCAGGCGGGTTCCTCGCAGGTCTGGGAAGTATGTTTTCCGCAATCGGAGGACTGATCAAAGGTGCGCTCTCGGCCGTCGGCGGCTTTTTCAAGGGGATCGGCAGCCTGATCGTGAGAGGACTCCGCGTAATAGGATCCTTCTTCGCTGGAATTCCGAAATTCTTCTCGAAGCCGGCCACAAAGAGCGGAAAAACTGTCGGAAACGTCTTCATCAAGGTCCTTCTTGCCATCCTTGGCGTGCTCCTCATCGCGCTCGGTATCTCGTTCGTACATGTACAGCAGGTGCGCAAAAAGAAGGCAGAGGAGTCAAAGCGCAAACGCGAACGGGTTCGCAGGCAGCTCGAGGCAGAGATTGAGGCGATCGATCTCGACTCGATTCCGGTGCCTCCGCCGACCTGGCAGAAACCGGATGCTAAGAAGCCGAATACCAAAAAACAGGAAACCGGTAAAAAGAAACAGAAATCAAAATCAAGCTCAAAATAAACACAAAAAGCCCTATCCGGCCCTTACCGTACTTTCTCTTTCAGGCAGACACGCGGCATCTCAGATACCTGCTGCCTGAGAGGGAAACTACGATATATGAAGCCGAATGGGGCTTTATTGATCTTCCATATTATTCTCTGTGTTTATCCGGTTTTCTAAATAACCATGCCGCCGTGCAAAGAGGAAGGTACTTCGCACCATGCGCGGCGCGGCAAGAACGCTGAGGCGTTCCTGAACAAAATGCTCACCTCTCACAGCAAGGCCAGCTTCATCACAGGCTTCCCTTCGTCGACCACACCGCATCTCCGAGCCGCGGATCATAGGAGGTCGCTTCATCAAGCGCCTTCCCGAACGCCTTAAAGCACGCCTCCGCGATATGGTGGTTGTTCAGCCCGTCGAGCTCCTTCATGTGCAGATTCATCGCTGCAGAGTAAGAGACGGCATAGAAAAACTCCCGGACCATCTCCGTATCCATCTCACCGAGCCTCGGAACAGAAAACTTCACATCATAATTCAGGTACGGCCTTCCGGAAAGGTCTACTGCGCAGAGTACGAGCGTCTCATCCATCGGTAAAATGAACGACCCGAACCGTCTGATTGCCTTCTTATCTCCCACCGCCTGCCGGATGGCTTCTCCGAGCACGATACCGCAGTCCTCGACCGTGTGGTGCGAATCGACCTCCAGATCGCCTTTGCATGTGAGCTCAAGATCAAAGAGTCCATGGCGCGCGAACCCGTTCAGCATATGATCAAAAAACTCGATTCCGGAATCAATCCTGCACTGCCCGCTGCCATCGAGATTGATTGTCACCTTTATATCCGTCTCTTTTGTGGTGCGTGTTACGGCTGCCGTTCTGCTCATGGGAACCTCCTCATACATGGTCATTACCATTTTTATCTCTGAAATTTATGCTCTTACACTTTTCTTTCAGAAATCTGCTCGTGCCCTCAGAGTACCTTTTATGCCCTGACCTGTCAACAACTTGTTTTCCGTCAACGCGAGAGCCGCTGCTTCTTTCCTGCACTTCAAGAACGCCTCGGCGTTCTTGCCGCGCCGCGCAGGGTGCGAAGCACCTTCCTCCTTGAGCGGCTGCGATCCGCCGTGCCTAAGCATGCGTAACAATGCTCCTGTGGGCATTGTGTAGCTGAGGCTTTTATTCTTCATCGCAAGATTGTACTCACGATGAAGGAGAGTTTCACTTTGCACGCGTATCTCATGATTAAAATCACGAGTATTGCGCGATGAAGAATAAAAAAGCCCCGGAAGGACAATCCCTCCGAGGCCTCATTCTTATGCACTGCTTTTCTCAGACCCTTTTCACTGCCAGGCACCGAATTGCGTTCAGCACACAGAGGACCATCACGCCCACATCTGCAAAAATCGCGAGCCACATATTCGCGATTCCAAGCGCGCCGAGCAGAAGGCAGATCAGCTTTACGCCGATCGCGAAGTAAATATTCTCATAGACGATCCGGATGCATTTTCTCGCAATTTTGATTGCCTTGGCAATTTTTCTAGGATCGTCATCCATAAGGACAACGTCCGCAGCTTCGATCGCCGCGTCCGAACCGAGCGCACCCATTGCAATACCGATATCCGCTCTGGAGAGGACCGGAGCATCGTTGATTCCGTCGCCGACGAAAGCAAGCTTTTCCTTCTCTCCCTCCTCTTGCAGCATCTCCTCTACGATCCGCACCTTGTCCGCCGGAAGCAGTCCCGCATGATATTCATCGATTCCGACCATCTCCGCGACGGCCTTCGCAACGGACTCCTTATCCCCGGTCAGCATGACCGTCTTCTTCACGCCGGCTGATTTCAGCGCCCGCATGGCCTCCTCGGAGGTGTCCTTCATTTCATCGGAAATGACAATATGCCCCGCATACTTTCCGTCCACCGCCACGTGCACGATCGTACCGGCGCTCCGGCACTCGCGGCCGGTCACACCGACGTGGCGCATCATGTTGAGATTACCGGCAGCGACGTTGTGTCCGTCGACCACAGCGATGACGCCCGAGCCGCTGATCTCCTGTACGTCCTCCACACGCCCGAGATCGAGCTCTTTCCCGTGTGCCAGCTTAAGGCTTCGGCTGATCGGATGAGAGGAATGGCTCTCCGCGAGGGCTGCGATCTCAAGAAGCGTGTCATTGATCATTGTGCTGTGATGCACGCCGGTCACATTAAAATTCCCCTTTGTGATCGTCCCGGTCTTGTCAAATGCGACAGTCCGCACCTGCGAGAGCGTCTCCATATAGTTGGATCCCTTGATCAGAATGCCCTGGCTGCTCGCACCGCCGATCCCGCCGAAAAAGCTGAGCGGAATGGAGACCACGATCGCGCACGGGCAGCTGATTACAAGAAATGTCAGAGCCCGGTAGACCCAGTTCCCCCACATCGGGCTCATCCCCATGATGAGGCGGATGACCGGAGGAAGCAAGGCCAGCGCAAGAGCACTGTAGCAGACCGCCGGCGTGTAAATGCGTGCGAACTTTGTAATGAACTGTTCCGAGCGGGATTTGCGGGAGCTGGCATTTTCGACCAGGTCGAGGATCTTTGAAGCCGTCGACTCGTCGAACTCCCGCGTCGTTTCCACGCGGATCACGCCGGACATGTTGATGCAGCCGCTGATGACTTCATCGCCCTCGACGACATCCTGCGGAATGCTCTCGCCCGTGAGTGCGGCGGTGTTGAGCGTCGTCTTTCCTTCACGGACAATGCCGTCGATCGGCACTTTCTCACCGGGCTGTACGACGATGATCGTACCGACCTCGACATCGTCGGGATCGACCTTCTCGATTTTCCCGTCTTCTGTCTCAATATTTGCGTAATCCGGCCGAATATCCATGAGTTCGGAGATCGACCGGCGGCTCTTGCCGACCGCATAGCTCTGGAAGAGCTCTCCGATCTGGTAGAACCACATAACAGCGACGCCCTCGGTGTATTCGCCGAGCGCCATCGCACCGATCGTCGCCACCGCCATCAGGAAGTGCTCGTCGAACACCTGCTTGTTCCTGATACCCTTGAATGCCTTGCGAAGAATGTCGTAACCGACTGTCAGATACGGGATCAGGAAGAGCAGAAAGCGAACGATCGGATAATCATCCAGCGGTAAAAATGAAAATACCGCCATCAAAACGCCCGCAGCGATGACGCGGATGAGGAGATTTTTCTGCTTTTTTGTCATGATTTTGTTCCTTTATTTTGCAAACCCTTATTATACTTTATTATTTTGCTGTGCCTTATTTTGAAGCGCTTTACTTTGCAGCGCTTTACTTTGCAGCCCTTTACGTTGCAGCGCTTTACTTTGCAGTTCTTTACTTTGCAGCTCTTTGCTTTGCAGTTCTTTACTTTGCAGCGCTTTAGCATGCTTCCTTTTGCTTTGCAGGCAGCCTTTAAGTATGCGACCTTATCCATAAAAGAAGCCGCTGCGGATCCCTCCTCCAGCGGCTCGTGCTTTTCTTTACAGGAAGATCTCGCAATCGTCCTCGACAACCTTGCAGTTCTTGATGACGTCCTGCATAACAGCGTCGACGTCCGCACCATCCTCGAATTCGACCTTCATCTTCAGTGCCATGAAATTGACAGTCGCATCCTTGACACCCTTGGTCTTCTTTGTTGCCTCTTCCATCTTATTGGCGCAGTTTGCGCAGTCGACATCGATCTTATAAGTCTTTTTCATGTGTTTGATCCCCCGTTTTCTGATGACTTTATGTATTTGAAGCTTTTTTGATCTTACGATGCTTGCTTTTCTCAACATATGAACAATTATTCATATGTTTGATTTTATTCTACCACGCTTTGTATAATTGTCAATACCGACATCAAAACTTTCCTGCGTATTTGTACCAATATTCAGACTTTCATGCGCATTCTGCAGTATTATGCGTGCTGCGTAAGAGAGATGTTCCACTTTGCGCATTCATCGAACGGTAAAAATCTCAGAAACTTTATCCCCGTTTACTCCTCTATATGATCCAATCCCTGATTGATGATCGTTCGAACATGATCATCCGCCAGATAATAAAAGACCTGCTTTCCCTCACGCCGGCTCTTTACGAGTCTTGCATTCTTCAGGATTCGAAGCTGATGGGAGATCGCTGACTGCGTCATGTTGAGAAGCTCCGCAAGGTCGCAGACGCAGATCTCATTTTCAAAGAGGGCAAAAAGGATACGGATGCGCGTCGAATCCCCGAAGACCTTAAAGAGCTCCGCAAGATCATAGAGCTCATCTTCCGCAGGCATGTGCGCTCTGGCTGCCTCGACCAGTTCGGCGTGTATTTCAGTATGTTCGCAGTGTTCCACATCATTGATAGCCATAGTCTTCCCCTCTTTCTCTGCTTCTGAAATTCGGTGCGTATTTCGCCGCCAGCCTGATTGCTTCGATCATGCTGACCGGGCTCACGATTCCCTTCCCCGCAATATCAAACGCCGTGCCGTGATCCACGCTCGTGCGAAGGATCGGCATCCCGTTCGTGATGGAAATCGTCCTGTCAAAGTCCAGCGTCTTCGTTGCAATGTGTCCCTGATCGTGATAGAGCGAGAGGACGCATGTGTATTTTCCGAGAGCCGCCTGATGGAACACCGAGTCCGCGCCGATCGGGCCGGCCACGTTGTACCCCATTTTCTGCAGTTCTTCCACTGCAGGCGTGATCTCGTTGACTTCCTCCCAGCCGAACAGGCCATGCTCACCGCAGTGCGGATTCAGACCGGCGACCGCCATCGTTCCGTCCTTCACGCCGAGGCGCTCCAGGGCTTCAATACACTGCACTGCGCAGGCGATAATGTTTTCCTTTGTGATCTGATCAAGCATATCCCTCAGGGACAGGTGGCGGGTCAGGAAAAAGACGCGCAGGCCATTGGTCTCGAACATAGTAAGAGGGTCTTCGGTACCTGTCAGAGCCCCGAAGATCTCGGTATGCCCGATAAAAGGAACTTCGGCTGCGTGCAGTGATTCTTTGTTGATCGGCGTCGTCGCGACTGCTGCCGCCTTTCCGTTCATCGTAAGCTCAATACTTTTTGCAATATAGGCATATGCAGCTTTTCCGCACATGGCCTGCACTTTTCCGTATTCAAAAACTGACTGATCAATATTGGAAAGATCGATCAGATTCATAACGCCCGGCCTGTAATCTCCCTCTTCGGGTTCCTTCACGACATTGATCTGAAGCGATACGCCTGTGATGGCGATCGCCTTCTCCATGACCTGCTTATCCCCGATAATGATACAGTCCGCAATACTTTGTGTGCCGGCGTCCGCCAGCGCCATTGAAACGATCTCGGGGCCGACACCCGCCGGATCGCCGATCGGTACTGCAATGATTGGTTTTTTCAAGTATTTTCCCTCCTCTGTATACGTGTATTTCTTTCAGACTGAAACTGTCAGATGAATATCATTCGAAGCAGAATATTTCCGCAGTCTTCCATCCGGAAGACACTCAGGACAAAATCCCTGCCGTATCTCTGAGCACGACCTCCTGATACGGAAGCAGCTCATTGAGGCAGTCCGTAAACTCCGCCGGAATGAGCTCCTCAGCAAAATGGACCCCCGGATCAAGGCTCTTCATACACTTCATTCCAAGGACCGCCGGCAGCGCGACCTCGACATGCAGAACTCCGAATTGCTCCACCGTCCGCTTTTTGTCTGCATAGATCGGAGGCAGGGCAACAGTAATATCGCCTTCTTTTCCTCCGGAAATTCCATGGATATTTATCGTTGTAGTGTATTCATTTTCATCGCTCAATGCCGGGACGCTTCCCTGTTCTTCAAACAGTTTGTTCAGGCACTCGACGACAGAAACCTCTGTATCCCCGACCTGCACTTTTTTCGAAAGCCTGAATCCGAGAGAATAGAGAAGCGCAGCTGCAGGATCCACCTCATACTTAAAAATGCAGTTCTTCAGACCCTTTTTGATATTCAGCGGAAGCGAATAGCACTCTTCATGGGAATGCGCGGCCAATGTCCTCTGCCCGTATTGATAGATTTCTTTCGTCTCGATCTCCGCAAAGGGAGAAAGGAACATAAACTGTCCGTCACGAAATACTGCAGGGTTTGAAATGTAATCTTTATATGCCTGCTTTTGCGACCACCCCGGATCCCATCCCAGAAGGAGCCCCGAAGCGCCCTTTTTGTACGCCCCGTACATCTCTATATCAGTCACTTTGTCAAAACAGTCACAGTACTTTTTTACAAAAACATTGACCAGCCCCGGACTGTCCCCGCATCCCAGCAGGGCGACCAGGCCTTTTTCCTGAAACTCTTTTTGATAAGGCAGTTCCTGACCATTAATGATTGCGCTCCAGAAGGGCTCATCGAAGGCTGTGCTGATATAATTTGCATCATTCTGCAGGGCGATCTTCAATATACTTTCCGAAAGCTCCGGCGTGAGCATGTCAAAAATTACTCCGCAGCCCTCAAGATAATGATTCATTCTGAGAATATCTGCCACGTCAGCGCAAAAGGCTCTGACTTTCCCCGGATCGGAGACTTTCTCACAACGTCTGATTTTGTCACTGCTGCTGTCGATCACAATGATTTCCGTAATATCAGATGTCTTTTCCAGGATAGAGACCACCGCACTCCCCTGCACACCGTATCCAATGACCCCGGCTTTCATCCGGGTACACTTCCTTTCCTTATGAACACAACCGGGCAGTTGCGAACACAATATCCATACGTTCAAGCTGCTATGATAAATATATCATATCGGTCTGAATAATACAGCCCGCCGCACAGTGAAGCTCATGTTTGAAAACACGAGAATGCGCCGGTTGTTTTTCAAACGATGAAGTCAGACACTCCAAAGCGGCCGCATTATTTCTCAGTATGTCGGGCTCCTGCTCAGAGAATATCGAAGCACATCGCATCCGCACTTATTGACAGGACGAACGGATAACAGTTATGATTTTCATAATCAATCACATAACCACTCTTTACCAAGGAGGTTTCTTATGATAGCAATTGCTTCTGATCATGGCGGATTCAACCTGAAGACAAAAATTATCGAGCACCTTACGGAAAAGGGACTTGAAGTCAAAGATTTCGGATGCTACAGCACAGATTCCTGCGATTATCCGGACATGGTCCGCCCCGCAGCGCAGGCAGTCGCTTCCGGCGAGGCGGAGCGCGGCATCGTCATCTGCACGACCGGTATAGGCGTTTCGATCGTCTGCAACAAAATCTCCGGAATACGCTGCGCTCTCTGCACAAGCGTGACAATGGCGAGACTTACCAGGGAACACAATGACTCCAATATCCTCGCGCTCGGCGCCGGCATCACCGGAGAATTCCTTGCACTGGATATCGTAGATACCTGGCTCAATACTGAATTTTCCCAGATGGAGAAGCATCAGAGAAGAATCGACAAGATTGAGGGCTGATTCCACCTTTTTAGGGAGGTCGTTATGAACGAACGTTACGAAAAGATCTTTAAACCGCTCCAGAACGGCAGCGATGTACGCGGAAGCGCTATCGCCACCGAAAAGGAACCCAAAAACCTGACGCCCGAAATCGCCGCGGACATTGCGGCAGGATTTCTTGCATGGCTTGAAAAAAAGACCGGAAAACCCGCGTCTGAGCTGAAGGTCGGTGTGGGACATGACAGCCGTCTCACCGCGGATATCCTGAAGAACGGCGTCCTGTCCGGGCTTTCCGGAGCCCATGCATACGACTGTGGACTCGCGTCCACTCCTTCCCTCTTCATCTCGACGATCCTTCCTGAGAGCGCGTTCGACGGGGCCGTCATGATCACGGCAAGCCACCTTCCCTTTAACCGCAACGGACTGAAATTCTTTACGAAAGACGGTGGTCTCGAGAAGGCGGATATCACGGAGATCCTTAAGACTGCATCCGAAAAAAATATCTCTGTAAGTGAGTCAGTTTCCGCTGAAAGCTTCGATCTGGTCTCCGCTTACAGCAGCCGCATGATGGACATCATCAAAGAGGAGGTCAACGCGGACGATTACGACCATCCTCTCCTGGGACTGCATATCGTCGTCGACGCAGGGAACGGCGCGTCCGGCTTCTTCGCCTCCCGCATACTCGAACCGCTGGGGGCTGATATCAGCGGGAGCGTCTATCTGGATCCGGACGGAAATTTCCCGAACCATGTTCCGAACCCGGAAAATCCGGTCGCCATGGCCGCTATATCGAGCGCAGTCATCTCCTCCGGGGCTGACCTCGGCGTGATTTTCGACTGTGACGGAGACCGCGGCGCAGCGGTTTTCTCCGACGGATCCGAAGTCAACCGCAATACGCTGATTGCCCTCATGGCTGCCATTTTACAGGAGAAGAATCCCGGAGCAACGATCGTCACCGACTCTGTCACCAGCGACGAGCTTGCCGTCTTCCTCGAGAAGGATCTCGGGATGAAGCATCTCCGATTCAAGAGAGGCTACAAGAATGTGATCAATAAGGGGATCGAGCTGAACGCGGCCGGCATCAACTGCCCGCTGGCGATCGAGACAAGCGGGCACGGCGCTCTGAAGGAGAACTATTTCTCCGACGACGGCGCATACCTCTGCGTAAAAATCATCTGCAAGGCTGCCCGGCTCCGTGCGGAAGGGCGCAGTATCAAGGATCTCATCAGCACGCTCGGCGCACCTGCCGAATCCGCAGAGATCCGTTACACCATAAAAGGCGATAATTTCGCAGAGTATGGAAAGCAGGTCCTTACGGACTTCGAGGCATTTGCAGAGAAGGACCCGCGATTCCACATTGTCTCTCCCAACTACGAGGGGGTCCGTATCAGCTTTGACGATGACGAAGTTCAGGGCTGGATGCTGATCCGCATGTCCCTGCATGATCCGGTCATCCCGATCAATCTGGAGGCGCAGGCTGCCGGCGGAACAAAGATCATCGAGGGACGGTTGGAATCTTTCTTTGCGGAGCATGACCGTCTTTACCGATAACTCCTGTCCTGCACAGCTCTGACGGCACGGCAGGCCTCCTGCACGGTATTCCTCAGAAGGCACGACAGGCTTCCTGCACAACATGCCTCAGAAGGCACGACAGGCTTCCTGCACAACATGCCTCAGAAGGCACGACAGGCTTCCTGCACAACATGCCTCAGAAGGCAGCTGACAATCAATTCATCTGCCTGACAGCATAAAAATATGAAAACTGCCGTATTTTATTCGGTCTGTCTTTGAACCGAATGAAATACGGCAGTTCTTTTCTTTTATCAGGATTGCCTCGGCGTTCTTAACCAAGCCGAAGACTGAAACTGAATCTCACTTCATTTACCTGCTCTGTCCTGCAGATTTCAGTTATTTGCTCTGTCTAGCAGATTTCAGTTACTTGCTCTGTCCCGCAGATTTCAGTTACTTGCTCTGTCCCGCAGATTTCATTTGCTTGTTCTGTCCTGCAGATTTCATTTGCTTGTTCTGTCCCGCAGATTTCAGTTATTTGCTCTGTCTAGCAGATTTCAGTTATCTGCTCTGTCTCGCAGACAGGACAAGGCCGGCGCTCATAAGCACAAGTACGGCCACGCCGCCGATCATTCCCAGATTCAGGAACGAGGAGATATCCAGCTTATCCGCAATACCTGTAACGGCAAGGATCGCAAGCAGAATCCCGACAATTCCTTCGCCCGCGATCATACCCGAGCTGAAAAGGATTCCGCCGCCGGTCTCATTTTCTTTCTCGCTCTTCTTCGCACGCTTGTCCGTGATCCACCGGATCACACCGCCGATCATGATCGTCGAGGAAAGCTCCAGCGGAAGATAGAGACCGATAGCAATCGGAAGGACCGGCAGGCCCATGATCTCGATCGCGACCGCGATAAAGATACCGATAAAGATGAGCGGCCAGGGAAGATTGCCCTGCATAACGCCCTCAACGATCATTTTCATAAGCGTTGCCTGCGGTGCAGCAAGTTCTCTTGTACCGAATCCCCATGCACTGTTAAGGAGTACCAGCACGCCTCCGATCGCTATTGCGGAAGCAACACAGCCGATAATCTCTCCGATCTGCTGTTTCTTCGGCGTTGCGCCGAGAAGGAAACCGGTCTTAAGATCCTGCGATGTATCTCCGGAGATAGCAGCAACGATGCAGATGATGGAGCCGATCGTGATGGCGCCGATCATTCCGTGCATCCCGACATCTCCTGTTGCTTTCAGAATAAATGTCGCAAAGAGCAGGGTCGCAATCGTCATACCCGAGACCGGGCTGTTGCTGCTTCCGACAAGACCGACGATACGGGAGGCTACTGCTCCGAAGAAGAATCCGAAAACAGCGATCAGAAGAGCTCCCGGAAGGGCTACCGGAACCTGCGGCAGCATCCAGATGAGCAGGATAATTGCAGCGACACCGGCCAGCACCAGCCGCATATCAAGATCCCGTTCTGTTCTCTTTCCGGAATCCGCCTTGGATCCTTTCATTCCTTTCAGTGTGTCACGGAATGTCGTCGCAATAAGCGGCAGGGATTTTACAAGACTGATGATACCGCCGGCAGCGACCATTCCGGAACCGATATAGCGGATATAGTTGCTCCAGATCGCGCTTGCGCCACCGTCTGCGTACATTTCCGCGATAGTCGTTGTACCCGGATAGAGGACCGTTCCGCTTCCGAAGAGGATGATCGCAGGGATCAGGACGAACCAGCCGATGATGCCGCCTGCGAACATATAGGCTGAAATATCCTTTCCGCAGATATATCCTACACCGATCAGTGCGGGATATGCTTCAACGGAGAACTCCGTCTTGAGCGCGGCAATCGGAACAGTGACAACGCCGGAAACCATCTTCAGTCCGTCTACAAGGAACTTGAAGAGTGCTGAAATTCCCATTCCGGTGAAAACGCTCTTTGCTCCTTTTCCGCCCTCTTCCGCTGCCAGAAGGACCTCCGCGCATGCGGTTCCCTCCGGATAAGGAAGAATGCCGTGCTCTTTCACGATCAGGGCATTTCTCAGCGGGATCATGAACAGTACGCCCAGGAGACCGCCGCACATCGCGATGACGGAAATGCTGACAAGATCCGGCGTATCCACAAGGCCTTCGGCAGACCACAGGAACAGGACCGGCATGGTAAAGATAACGCCCGCGGCCAGAGACTCGCCGGCCGATCCGATCGTCTGGACCATGTTGCTCTCAAGCACGGAATCCCTTTTCAGGATCACGCGCATCACCGCCATGGAAATGACCGCAGCAGGTATGGATGCGGATACTGTCATACCGACGCGGAGACCCAGGTAGGCATTAGCCGCACCGAAAATCACCGCCAGAAGAATACCGATCACTACGGAGGCTACTGTCAGCTCCTTGGGATTTTCTTTGTGTGAAACGTAAGGTTTGAAGCTTGTTTGTTCCTTTTTCTCACTCATTGATAATATCACCCCTTCTGTATCTTTAACTTCATTAAGAATACACAGATTTTTCAGCTTCATCCTGTGTTTTCTCATATGTAAGGATAGCATAGACATATTTGTTTTGCCACACGAAAAACTATGGGTCCGATTACTGGCGAAAAACTGTGACTGCCATTCATGGATTAACAGTGAGACCAAACGACGCTTCGAAAATAATGCTGTCGTCACTCAGAGCAGCGCTTAGAATTGATGATGTCGTCACGAACAGTTTTTAAAAAGAAATCCACTTGGGGGAGCAATCTACGGATCGTTAGGCACAAGAGGCTTGTTTCCAACCAACGTACTCCATGGATTTCTGCTTTAGTAAGCCGTTTAGGCATAGGAAGCAGCTTCCCAGCCTTTGTACTCCATGGATTTCTGCCTCAGTGAGCCGTTTAGGCACAGGAAGCAGCTTTCCAGCAATTATTCTCCATAAATCAAAGCACCTACGGAGAATATATCTTATAAAATCCACCGACGTACCTAAACGGCCGGAAATCACTGCATACCTACGGGGAACAAATCTTATGAAATCCATCGCTGTACCTAAACGACCGGAAATCACTGCATACCTACGGGGAACAAATCTTATGAAATCCATCGCTGTACCTAACAGCTTAAAATCACTGCATACATGTGGAGAATAAATCTTATGAAATCCATCGCTGTACCTAACAGCTTAAAATCACTGCATACATGTGGAGAATAAATCTTATGAAATCCATCGCTGTACCTAACATCCTAAAACCACTGCATACATGCGGAGAACAAATTGGTAGTGCTTATATAATGGTGTAAATTGAATAGAGCCAACGGCTCAACCTTTTGGTATAATGCTAATCGCCAAATCCAACATAATACCAAGGAGGAAG
>OMVU01000028.1 GCA_900314565.1 uncultured Eubacteriales bacterium | reverse complement strand
CTCTCAGGTCGGCTACGGATCATCACCTTGGTGGGCCATTACCTCACCAACCAGTTAATCCGACGCGGGCCCATCCTGCACCGATAAATCTTTCCGCCCAAGGTCATGCGACCTCGTGCGCATATGCGGTATTAACAGTCGTTTCCAACTGTTATTCCCCAGTGCAGGGCAGGTTACCCACGTGTTACTCACCCATCCGCCGCTAAGATATAAAAGATCATCCGAAGAATCTCCGATATACTTGCATGTGTTAGGCACGCCGCCAGCGTTCATCCTGAGCCAGGATCGAACTCTCTGAAAGATTTCATCCATGGTCACAGGTTGAAACTGACTAAAAAGTTAGTTCAAATCCCGTTTCCATTCATTACTGTTTTTGGTTTGTTTCATTCAAGAAACTGTAAAGAATTTTCGAGTATAATGTGTTTCGCTGTTCAGTTATCAATGTGCTCTGTCTTTTTGACAGCTTTGATATTCTATCACTCAGTGCTTTTATCTGTCAAGCACTTTTTTGATTATTTTTTCAAAGCTTTTTACTGGCTTTATCGCCGTAACTTCTACATAATATCATTCAAAATAACCGCTGTCAATTGAAAATTCATTCTTTTTTCAGAAATTATTCCGGATCTGTACGTGGAAGTCAATTATTTTATTGGATAAAGCTTTTCCAGTATATCAAAGTTATCTGTCCGGTGCAAGCAATTTTTTCTAATTTAAAAAACTAGTAGTTATTTTCAAAAAAAGAGAGTTCACTACACAATATGTAGTGAACTCTCGCAGGATCCTTTTAATCCTGAAACGGAGAAGGGGGGATTTGAACCCCCGCGCCGCGTAAACGACCTACACCCTTAGCAGGGGCGCCTCTTCGGCCTCTTGAGTACTTCTCCTCAAAGCCCGAACCGCCTATCGTCCAAGGAAACTCGTCAGAGCGACCCGTAACAGATGCAGTTTGGTAAGACTTTCGTCTTTTGCTAAGTGCTTGTTCATTATACTAAAACCATATTTTGTTGTCAACAATTCTTTTCTTTATCATCCTGACACTATTCTTTTCTTTATCATCCTGACACTATTCTTTTCTTTATCATCCTGACACAATTCTTTTCTTTATCATCCTGAAAGCGTGAGAAAGAGCGGGAGAGCATAAGAGAATCTCTATGCCGTAGCGCGAGGTGCGAAGCACCTTCCTAATTGCGCGGCTGCGATCCGCCGGAGGCTTTAATCTCTGACGCGGGTTTGTATCCCACGTCAGAGAAAAGTTTCAATTTGCGCATTCATCTCACGATTGAAATCACGAGAATTCTGCGTCAGAGATTAAACCACAACACAAATGGATCTCATATAAATGAATCCCCGTAAATCGCAATTGACTTATTTCTTCAAAAGTTATACAATAGCTTTGTTCGAAATGCAGGTATAGTTCATCGGTAGAACACGACCTTCCCAAGGTTGAGAGGTGGGTTCGATTCCCATTACCTGCTTCTTAAGCCCCGAAGTTGATCCTTCGGGGCTTTTTTTGCGGCTGTTTTTTCAAGAACGCCTCGGCGTTCTTGCCGCAGCCTGCACGGTGCCGGGCGCCATCTGCTGCGCAGCGTCTGCGATCATCTCTGACGCGGGTTTGTATCCCACGTCAGAGAAAAGTTTCACTTTGCGCATTCATCTCACGATTGAAATCACGAGAATTCTGCGTCAGAGATTAAAATCCCGGCTATTGCGCTATAAAAAAAAACAGGTGCCTTACACTGAGGATCATCTCAGCAAAGGCACCTGAATTTTTTATCTGGCGCTCCTTAAGTTCATATTCTGACAATCTAACGCTGATCAGTCAGATTCCGGTCCGTCAGATTCATATTTTCAAGATTCATCTTCTTCGGACTCAGTTATCTCGGACTCACCTTTTTCAGAATCAACTTCTCCATATTCATCAAAGCCAGTCCCGTCAGACTCATTCTCCTCATTGAAAGGATCTTCCTTCAATCCCGCTTCCTCGTCCTTTTCGACCGCATCCACATGGACCTTCGTGAAACTTGCTACAGACACGCCCTCGTTGAGATCCATGACCTTGACACCGGATGTTATCCTTCCGAGGACCGATATACTGCTGACGGACGTTCGGATCATGATTCCTTCTGTGGTGATCAGGAGGATCTGATTCTCATCCGTCACCATCTTGGCTCCGACGACCCGGCCGGTCTTCTCCGTGACCTTATAGCACTTTACGCCCTTGCCGCCGCGGCCCTGAATATTGAATTCCTTTTTATCCGTACGCTTGCCCATGCCGTTTTCGGAAATGACAAGCATTTCATTTCCCTGGATGGCAAGCTGCATCGCTACGACCCGGTCTCCCTCGGCCAGCTTGATTCCGCAGACGCCCATCGACGTTCTTCCCGTCGGGCGGACATCCTTCTCGTTGAAATGAATAGACATGCCTTCGGCTGTCACAAGGAAAATATCCTCATCCCTCTCGGTATAGAGAACCTCGATCAGCTCATCATCCTCACGAAGCGTCATTGCCACGATTCCGCTCTTTCTCACTTTTGCAAAGGCGGAAAGGCTGGTCCTCTTGACCATTCCCTGGCTCGTCGCCATGAGGAGATACTTCGTACTGTCATTCAGATTCCAGTCGCGCAGAGGTATGACAGTAGTGACATATTCATTCGGCTGCAGCATCAGAAGATTCACGAGCGCGGTTCCTCTCGCCGTCCGGCTGGCCTCCGGAATCTGATACGCCTTCATGCTGTAGACGCGTCCCTTGTTGGTGAAGAAGAGCATCTGCTGATGATTTGTTGTCATCATGACATCGGCAACACTGTCGTTCTCGACGGTCTGCATGCCCTTGATTCCCTTTCCTCCCCGGTTCTGATTTCGGAAATTCTCGACCGTCATGCGCTTTATGTAGCCCATCTGGGTCGCGGTGATGACTGTCGGCTCATCCGGGATCATATCCTCGATGGAGATTTCGGACTCGTCAAATTCGAATTTTGTTCTTCTCTCGTCTCCGTATTTATCGGAAATCTCGAGAAGCTCCTTCCGGATCACGCCGAGAAGAAGATTCTTGTCTGCAAGAATTGCCTTCAATCTGTCGATCGTCTCCAGGAGACTCTTATATTCCGCTTCGATCTTTCCTCTTTCCAGACCGGTCAGAGCACGCAGGCGCATGTCAACGATTGCCTGGGACTGTGCGTCGGAGAGTTCAAAGCGTTTCATGAGCTCAGCCTTGGCTGTCTGGACATTTTCGGAACCGCGGATAATTGCGATGACCTCGTCGATATTGTCAAGCGCGATCAGCAGACCTTCCAGAATATGAGCCCGCTCCTCCGCCTTGTTGAGGTCATATCTTGTTCTTCTTGTGACGACTTCCTCCTGATGCATCAGGTAATTCACCAGAATATCTCTGATGTTCATCACCTTCGGTTCGCCGTTCACCAGCGCAAGGTTTATGACACCGAACGTATCCTGCAGCTGCGTATGCTTATAGAGCTGGTTGAGAATGACGTTGGCATTGGCATCCCGGCGGACCTCAATGCAGATTTCCATTCCTTCACGGCTCGAGTGATCGCCAAGCGCTGTGATGCCGTCGATCTTTTTATTTCTGACGAGATCCGCGATCGACTCGATGAGCCTTGCCTTGTTGACAAGATAGGGCAGCTCCGTCACAAGGATCTCGGACTTTCCGGAAGGCTTTGTCTCGATCCGCGCGACCGCCCGTACAATGATCTTGCCTCTTCCCGTACGATAGGCATCTTCGATTCCTTTCCGTCCGAGAATGACGGCACCTGTCGGGAAATCGGGTCCCTTTACGATCGTCATGAGATCATCGATCGTCGTATCCTTTCCCTCGATCTTATCATCGATCATGCGGACGCACGCGCCGATGACCTCCCGCAGATTGTGCGGGGGCATATTCGTTGCCATACCTACCGCTATACCGGTCGTTCCGTTGACCAGCAGGTTCGGGATCCTGGCCGGAAGGACCGACGGCTCCTTCTCCGTCTCGTCAAAGTTCGGAACGAAATCAACGGTATTCTTGTTGATATCCGCGAGCATCTCCATGGAGATTTTCGAGAGTCTCGCCTCCGTATAACGCATGGCAGCCGGTGAATCGCCGTCAACAGAACCGAAGTTTCCGTGTCCGTCGACCATCGGATAGCGCATATTCCATTCCTGCGCCATATTGACGAGCGATCCGTAAATAGATGTATCGCCGTGCGGATGATATTTACCCATCGTATCGCCGACAATACGCGCGCACTTTCTGTGCGGCTTATCCGGACCGTTATTGAGCTCGATCATGGACCAGAGAACACGTCTCTGCACCGGTTTCAGCCCGTCCCTCACATCCGGGAGGGCACGGGACACGATGACGGACATCGCGTAATCGATGTAGGACGTCTCCATCGTCTTCTTTAAGTCTACTTCA
Organism: uncultured Eubacteriales bacterium; assembly: GCA_900314565.1. Classification (GTDB taxonomy): domain Bacteria; phylum Bacillota; class Clostridia; order Lachnospirales; family Lachnospiraceae; genus Chordicoccus. Next base: position 43,059 of record OMVU01000028.1, on the reverse strand, counting down.
TGGATCTGGTCAAATATTTTATCGTCCATTTACATTCCTTTCCTGTAGACTGCAAATTTACAGTATCTGTTTTCCCGGTGGTCTCTTCCTTTTCGGAAACGGAGCCTTCCCGCTTTTTATATAGCAGGCGTTCTCGAAACGCTGTACGAAGCAGGAAGGACACCGTTTCACAATTATCTGTTATACGTCAAGATTCTTAACGTACTTTGCGTTCTCCTCAATGAACTCGCGGCGCGGTTCTACCTTATCGCCCATCAGTGTCGTAAATGTGAGGTCGATCTCAGATGCAGCCGACTCGTCCATGTTCACGCGCTTCAGCACACGTTTCTCCGGATCCATCGTTGTCTCCCAGAGCTGGTCCGCATCCATCTCGCCGAGACCCTTGTATCTTTGGATCTTGTTGTTCTGGTCACGGCCGACTTCCGACAGGATCCTGTCAAGCTCCGCGTCGGAATATGCGTAATATACTTTCCGGTTCTTCTCAAGCTTGTAAAGAGGAGGCTGTGCCAGATAGACATGTCCCTGCTTGATGAGTTCCGGCATGAACCGGTACAGGAATGTCAGCATGAGCGTCGCTATATGCGCGCCGTCCACGTCGGCATCCGTCATGATGATGATCTTGTCATAACGGAGCTTTGAGATATCGAAGTCATCATGAATCCCTGTCCCGAACGCCGTGATCATGGCCTTGATCTCGGCATTCCCGTAAATACGGTCCAGCCGCGCCTTTTCCACGTTCAGGATCTTGCCGCGGAGAGGAAGGATCGCCTGTGTCGCGCGCGACCGTGCCGTCTTCGCGGAACCGCCCGCGGAATCTCCCTCGACGATAAATATTTCACAGTTTTTCGGATTTTTATCTGTGCAGTCCGCCAGCTTTCCGGGCAGCGCCATGCCGTCCAGCGCGTTCTTTCTTCTCGTCATTTCGCGGGCCTTGCGCGCCGCCTCCCTGGCTCTCTGGGCCAGGACAGATTTCGAAACGATCGCCTTTCCGACTGTCGGATTCTGCTCAAGGAAGACCTTCATCTGCTCGGAAACGATTGCATTGACCGCTCCGCGCGCTTCTGAATTTCCGAGCTTCTGCTTCGTCTGACCCTCGAACTGAGGATTCTCTATCTTTACACTGATGATCGCGGTCATTCCCTCCCGGATATCTTCGCCGGTAAGATTCGGCTCGGAATCCTTCAGCAGTTTCTGCGATCTTGCGTAATCGTTGAATGTCTTTGTGAGAGAAGCACGGAAGCCTTCGACGTGCATGCCTCCCTCCGGAGTAATGATGTTGTTTACGAAACCGTATGTGTTCTCCTTGAACCCGTCATTGTGCTGCATCGCGACCTCGACGGCGACATTGTTGCGGGTTCCCTCGCAGTAGATGACCTTATCGTAAAGAGCTTTCGAAGACCTGTTCAGATACTGGACGAATTCGACGATTCCGCCCTCATAGCAGAAACTCTTTGAAATTTCCTTCTCCGGCCTCAGATCCGTAAAGGTGATCCGGAGCCCTCTCGTGAGGAACGCCATCTCGCGGAAGCGCTGCTTGAGCGTGTCATAGTCGAACTCGATATTCTCGAAGATCTCTCTGTCCGGGAAAAACGTGACCTGCGTGCCATGCTTTTCAGGATCACACTCGCCGATGACCTTCAGCTTGTACATGGTCTTTCCCCGCTCATAGCGCTGCTTATAGATTTTCCCTTCCGAGAAAATGCAGACCTCGAGCCACTCCGACAGCGCATTGACGACCGAAGCGCCGACGCCGTGCAGACCGCCGGATACTTTATATCCTCCGCCGCCGAACTTGCCGCCCGCATGTAGGATCGTAAAGACGACCTCGACCGCCGGAATTCCGGCCTGATGATTAATGCCGACGGGGATTCCGCGCCCGTTGTCAACAACTGTAACGGAATTATCTTTGTTGATCGTCACCTCAATGTGATCGCAGAATCCCGCAAGTGCCTCGTCGACTGAATTGTCGACGATCTCATAGACAAGATGGTGCAGACCGCGCAGAGAAGTCGAGCCAATATACATACCGGGTCTCTTTCGAACGGCTTCAAGTCCCTTAAGGATCTGAATCTGGTCCGCGCCGTAAACATTCTGTTGTTCTTCCTGACCCATTTAATTCCTCCTATCACTCTATCGTTCCGTTCACCACATGGAATACTTTATCCGCCTCGAACCTGTTCTGAACGAACTCATCCAGACCGGTACAGGTAATCAGCGTCTGTGTATCCTTAAGACTGCCGAGCAGAAAATTCTGCCGGCTCCGATCCAGCTCCGATAAGACGTCATCCAGAAGAAGGATCGGTTTATCGTGTATCTCATCCTCAATAATTTTTATCTCCGAGAGCTTCAGGGAGAGAGCTGCAGTCCTCTGCTGTCCCTGTGAGCCATAAAGTCGGAGATCCATATCATTGACGCGTATGCAGATGTCATCCCGGTGCGGTCCCTGACCTGTCGTCTTATTTCTTCTGTCACTCTCTATTCCGGCCGAGATCCTGTCCATGAATTCCCCCGCCGCGACGTTCGGCTCATATTCGAGTGTAATTCTTTCATTTTCCCCTGTAAGACCTGCATGAATATCACCGGCGATCCGATTCAGGATCTCAACGAATTCTCCCCTCTTTTCGATAATTCTCCGCCCGTAATGGACGAGCTGCTCATCCCATACGGCGATTTCCGAAAAAAGTTCGGGTCTCACATAGAGATCGTGCAGGAGCCTGTTCCGCTGACCGAGGCACTTGTTGTAGCGGATGAGATCCGACATATAGATCTTATCCAGCTCGCACAGGATCCTGTCGATCAGCTTTCTGCGCTCGGAAGGTCCGTTCTTTACGATGTTCAGATCCTCCGGGGAGAAAAAGACCATATGCACGATGCCGAAGAGTTCGGCTGCCCTGCGGATCGGAACACCGCCGATCGCGATCCCCTTCGCCTTATTTTTCCGAAGATGCATATCGATCCGATAGTCATTGTCATTTTTATCGATGTACATACGGATATGTGCTTCCGCCTGTCCCATCCGGATCATATCCTTATCCCGGCTTCCCCGATGAGACTTTGACGTTCCCGCAAGATAAATTGCCTCCAGGATATTCGTCTTCCCCTGGGCATTGGCACCGTAAATGATATTGATTCCCGGATCCGGGGCAATCGAGAGCGTCCCGTAATTTCTGAAGTTTAGAAGATCCAGAGATTTAACGAACAACTTTTACTTCTTCTCCGTCAAATGAGACCACATCGCCGGGATACAGTTTGCGTCCGCGGCGTACATCCGCCTCACCGTTCACAAAAGCCTCCCCGGCTTTGATCCTCTCCTTAGCCTCAACGCCATCCTCGACCAGCGCTTCCGCCTTCAGCAGCTGGCCCAGCGTTATATAATCACCTTTTAATTTTAATTCTCTCATCATCTCATGAAGTTTACCGGTAAGACCAGGTAAGTATAGGTGTTCTCCTCGTCCCGGATATAACACGGAGACTTGGAATTGGTAAGATACAGTGTAACGACTTCATCCTCGATGACCTTCAGGGCATCCATCATAAAACGCGGATTGAATCCGATCATCAGATTTCGTCCTTCTTTTTCAATGTCGATATCTTCGTTCATCGCTCCGAGCGGTGAATCAATGCTCAGATTCAGATTATCTCCGTTGAAATCAAGAATGATCGGTTTTTTATCTCCCTCCTTTACGAAAAGCGTCGCACGGTCGATACAGGAAAAGAGCGACTGCTTTCTGACTTTGACTTTTGTCTCGTAGTCTCTGGAAATCATCTGATCGACGGCAAAATATTCTCCCTCGATCAGCCGGGATACGACCGTTGTGTCCTGAAGCTCGAACACGATATGGTTCTGCGTCATATAGATCCTGACCATATCCTCAATTTCCCCGTTCAGGATCTTGCTGATCTCTCCGAGCGTCTTGCCCGGAACGATGACCTTACGATCCGGATATTCCTCCTTCAGAGAGACACGCCTCATTGAGATCCTGTGTCCGTCCAAGGCAACGACACGCAGCGTGTCGCCTTTAATTTCAAAGAGCTCACCTGTCATGAGCTTATTGTTTTCATTGGACGCAATGGAAAAAAGCGTCTGGGAAATGATCTGCCTGAGTGTGAACTGAGAGATTTCGATCGACTCGTCGCGTTCGACGACCGGAAGATCGGTAAAATCATCCCCTGCCTGACCGGGGATCATAACTTTTGATTTGTCACAGAAGAAGACTACATTCATGTTGTAATCCGTCTCGATCGTGACTTCACTGTCCGGAAGCTTGCGGACGACTTCGGCGAACATTTTCGCATTGATCGCGATGATTCCTTTATCCACAACGTCTCCGCGAAGGATCGTCTCTATTCCCATATCCGTGTCATTGGAAATCATACGGATCGTATTCGTAGAGGCATCGATCAGAATGCACTCGAGAATCGGCATTGTCGAGCGTACCGGTACGGCGCGCAGAGAGATATTGACACTTTTTTGCAGCTCTGATTTCTGGCAGATGATCTTCATTTGGATATAGCGCCTCCTGCGCTTTGGAAAATGGGAAAGATCAGGGCTCTCGTCCCATCAGTCAATAAAGATAAATAATTCGAAGTCGTAGTAATAGGAGCTGTGGATAAGTGAAAACACTGCAAAAGGTCAGAAATCAGGCCAAAATGCGATGTGCACTTCCATGCTGATAAAATGAAAAGCAGATGTGGAGAGGGTGTGTCAAAAAAATTATCAACATCCTGTCCACATCAAATTCACGTGGATACTGTTCATGATCCGGGTGAAATTTTCTTCCGGATGGTATTTACATTCTGCCGGGTCTCTTCTGAAGTGTTCATTTCCTTCTCGATCTTGCGGCAGGCTGAAAGGACCGTCGTGTGATCTTTCTTATTAAGAAGGTTCGCGATCGTAAGCAGCGAGTCGTCCGTCATTTCCCTGCAGAGATACATTGCGATCTTTCTCGGATATACGTACTTTGTATCTCTCCGCTGGCTTCTGATCTCGGCGGACGTGATATTGAAATGCTCGGCGACCGCGTCGATGATCATCTGTGACGTGACATTGCGGCTTTCCTCAGGGGAAATAAGGTCCTTGAGAATCTCCTCTGCGAGATCGAGCGTGATTTCTCTCTTTTCCAGAATGCTTTTCGCCCGGATACGGTTCAGGCAGCCCTCGAGCTCACGGATGTTAGATTTGATATTCTTTGCAATGTAATCAAGGATCGCATCATCAATGTGATATCCGTCCGTTTCCTCTTTCTTACGGAGGATCGCCATTCTCGTCTCGTAATCCGGAGAGGAGATGTCCGCAATCAGACCCATCTCAAGCCTCGAGCGGATACGCTCTTCCAGAATGTCCAGATCCTTCGGCGGCTTGTCAGAGGAGATAATTATCTGCTTCTTTGCTCCGTAGAGAGCTTCGAAGGTGTTGAAGAACTCCTCCTGGGTACTTTCCTTTCCTATAATAAACTGAATATCGTCAATCAGAAGGACGTCGATGTTCCGGTACTTTTCACGGAATCTGGACATCGCGGAATTATTCCCGTTACGGATGGAATCGATCAGGTCATTGGTGAAAGCCTCGGAAGTCACGTACAGTACGCGCGCTTCGGGATTGTTCCTTAATATAAAGTGCGCGATGGAATGCATAAGGTGCGTCTTTCCCAGACCAACGCCGGCATAGAGATAGAGAGGGTTGTAAATTTCACCCGGAGATTCCGCCACTGCGAGGGAGGCTGCATGCGCGAACTTGTTATTGCCGCCGACGACGAAGGATTCAAATGTGTACTTCGGATTCAGGTGTGCATTTTCCATGACACGGGTGAAGGAATCTTCCTTTTTTTCAATGACAGGATCCTTCTGGTCCGGAGTTACATAGTGGATATCCAGTGTGAGACCGGTGACCTCGGCAATCGCGACCTTGATCGCGAACGTATACTTTTTGTTGAGAATATTGATGCCCATGACGCCGGAGGGGACAACGAAAGTGATGCTGATATTGTCCACACTTCGAATTTCAAGAGGCTCAAGCCAGGAAGTGAAGGATATGTTGGTCAATTCGTGATCATATTTAATTTTGTTCAGAATTTCAGGCCAGTTTTCTTTGACCAGCGTATAGTTGTCCATTTTTATACCTCAAAGCGTAAAAGCAGCTGATATCGGAACTTTACGTTCAAGAACGCCTCAGCGTTCTTGACGCGCCGCGCATGGTGCGAAGCACCTTCCTTTTTGCGCGGCTGCGATCCGCCGGAGGCGTTTATCTCAGTGGGGGATTGAAACCCGCCACTGAGACGAGCAGGATATTAATCTATCCCCCGCTTATAGAAGCGGGAGTCTTTCCCACTGAGATAAAGGCTTTTTTTGTGTATTTAAGGCGTTTTTATTCGGTTTTGTGTAAAAGGACGATATAAACGCCCGTATATCGCCTTAAATCGACAATCATTCACTTTATATGATACTAGAATAAGTTATTTTTTACAAGGAAAAGGTTTGAGAGCTGAAAGGGCTTTACGGGAAGAAAAGAAAAAGCGCTCCTGATATGCATCTTTGACCTTTTTATAAGAAAGAACAGGACTGTTTTTTTGTGCAGAGGATGTGAATAAGAGGAAAAAGATGTGGATAACCATAAAAAAAGCGTGGATGGACCTTTGTATAAGAAGGTGAGTTTACAATAATCTGAAGGAGGATCCATGTGCATGTGCATAAAACAAAAGCACGTATCTACAGTCCGAAAAACCTCTTGAATAAGCCAAAAACAGTGGATTCGTAAAAGCGAAAACACATACGAAGACACATATTTATCCACAAGTTGTCCACAAAGTGTGGATAACATTATGTAATCCTGTGCGTAAACTGTCAGCCTCGCACCGCCCGTTAAAAACGCGCACGATTTTACTTGACATAAAAAATGCTCCCCCGTATAATTATAGGGCACGTTTGAAAAGAGGTAAATGTTCAGCGACCGGACGAGATGCGTTCATCGCTTCAGATCACGGGTGAAGCTGAGTAGTTACAAAAGTCCCTATTGGCGGAAAGGAAAACTGTTATGAGCAAAATGACATTTCAGCCCAAGAAGATCTCAAGGGCAAGAGTTCATGGCTTCAGATCCAGAATGAGCACAAAGGGCGGAAGAAAGGTTCTGGCTGCCAGAAGAGCAAAAGGCAGAAAAGTTCTTTCAGCCTGATAGTATTTATATCTGAAATCTGAAATCAGAGAAGAAATTCAAGGCCACAGATTCTGTGGTCTTTTCTTCTTTATTTTACTTCTTTGATATGATAGATTAGTATAAGATGCGCACAGGCATACGGAGACTTTCCGGCGAAGAATGGAATCAGGACATTGAATCAGGGATCAGTTTCCGCATGATCGGCGATTATGCGGGAATTTTTCACGGGTAGAAGATGAATTTTACAGACGGTCTCAAGAAGAACGCGGATTTCGGCCGCGTGTACAAAAAAGGAAAGTCCGGAGCGAACAGAACGCTCGTGCTCTATATTCTGGATAATGGAACAGATCGGAACAGACTCGGAATTTCGGTAAGTAAAAAGGTCGGCAACAGTGTGGTGCGCCACAGAGTGAAGCGTCTTATAAAGGAATCCTACAGGTTGAACGAAGAACGATTTCTCTCTGGATATGACCTCGTCTATATTGCGCGCGTTTCTTCAAATGATAAATCTTACAGAGAAATAGAAAAGTCTCTTCTTCACGTATCACGGAAAATGAAAATCCTTGGAGAAGCAGATTCATGAAAAATAAAGCGATAGCTCTGATTCGCTTTTATCAGAGAAATATTTCACCGTACAAGGGGACAAAATGTCCCTATATCCCATCCTGTTCAAATTATGCAATCCAGGCTATTGAAAAATACGGATTTTTGAAGGGCGGCCTGCTGGCAGCCTGGCGTATTCTGCGCTGTAATCCGTTTTCAAACGGCGGGTATGATCCCGTGCCGTGATCTGTCTGATTTTGAATTTCCATCAATCTGATTTTGGAATTCCGATGATTGAACGACAGAAGGCTGTATTACGGTGATGCGGATCTTTGCGACAATCAGTTTTGGCAGTTCGGACAGGTAGTCCTGTCCAACATGCTCCGGGTGACCGGACATGCAATATATTTTCATTTTAAGGAGGATGAAACGTGGCAACAGTATTAACAAAGAGCGGAATGCCCCTCGTTAAGTATGTGGCGGAAATCCTTGGTTACCTGATGAACGGAATCTACCTGCTGCTCGATAAGGCGGGAATTCCGAACGTCGCTCTGGCAATCATTCTTTTCACGATCGTCATGTACCTGCTCATGACACCGCTCCAGATCTCTCAGCAGAGATTTTCCAAGCTGAACGCGGTCATGAGCCCTGAGATCCAGAAAGTACAGGCAAAGTACAAGGGGAAGAGAGACCAGGTATCACAGCAGAAAATGCTGGACGAGACCAACGCGATCTATGCAAAGTACGGTGTTAATCAGGCGGGTTCCTGTATTCAGCTCCTGATCCAGATGCCGGTCCTTTTTGCTCTGTATCAGGTCATTTATCACATTCCGGGTTATATCGGACTGATCGGCGGCAAGCTTCGTGTCGTTGCTGAGGATGCGTCTTTCGTATCGTTCTTTACGAAATTTGTCGAAAAACTTCCCAACAACGCACAGCTTACGGCCACACTCGGAACCGGCAGCAAGCTGACGACCGAATCTGTCATGGATACGATCTACAAGCTGAATCCGGTCCAGTGGAGCGAGCTTCTCAAAGAGGCGGCAGACAAGGATTATTCTTCAGGTCTTGTAAGTCTCCATGACTATATTGAGAGAGCTACAAATTTCGTGGTCATGAACATTTCAGATACTCCGATGAATCTGATCACGACATCCTTCAAGGCCGGCCAGTGGGTCGTCCTGATCGCGGCAGTTCTTATTCCGCTTCTCGCATGGGGAACACAGGTCCTCAATATGAAGCTCATGCCGACAGCCAATGTCAACAAGGACAGCAAGGACTCCATGTCCCAGACCATGAATACCATGAATACGTTCATGCCGCTCATGTCTGCATTTTTCTGCCTTACCCTTCCGGTCGGTATCGGTATCTACTGGATCGCAGGTGCTGTTGTTCGAAGCATTCAGCAGTTCATCATCAACAAAAAGCTTGACCGCGAGAGCATTGACGAGATCATTGCGAAGAATCAGAAGAAGATGAATGATAAGAGGGCGAAAAAAGGACTTCCGCCCCAGAAAATCACAGAGTCTGCTCATGTCTCCACCAGAACGATCGAGTCGGAGAACCGGATGAAAGAGGAGGCGCAGGCACAGCGCAGCGAAAGAGCAAAGGCCAGGGCAAAAGAGTCGAGTGCGTATTATAATTCAAACGCGAAGCCCGGCAGCCTGGCGTCGAAGGCCAATATGGTCAAGGCATTTGATGAGAAAAATCTCAAAAAATAAGATGAAAGGGGTCTTAAATCGTGGAATATAAAGAATTTAAAGCCAGAACGGTGGATGATGCCATCACAAGTGCATGTATCAGTTACGGTGTAAGCTCCGATCGTCTGGAATACGACGTCATCACAGAAGGAAAAGCAGGAATCTTCGGTTTCGGACGAAAAGATGCTGTCATTCGGGCACGTGTAAGAACTGAGAAAGAGAGAGAGAAGGAAGCGAAAGCCATTGCAAAGGCTGAAGAAAAGGATGCTCTTCTGAACAAGATGCCCGGGGAAGCAAAACCTGTCAGGAAACCTGAGAAAAAAGCGGAAAAGAAGACTGAGAAAAAGGATTCTTCCGGAAAGAACGAGACGAAGACCGCTAAGAAGGGTCCCGCTAAATCCGAGGAGAAGCCGGCTGAGAAGAAAGAGCCTGTAAAGAAAGAAGAAAAACAGGCTGAAAAGAAAGCGACTGCTAAGAAGGAAGAGAAAAAACAGAAAGCTGCTGCAGAAAGCCCGGCAGTTGAAGTAAAGCCTGCTGAAAAGAGAACGGAACGCCCGCACTCCCGCGGAATCGTGACGGCTGACGAAATTGAAAAGAGAGCCGCTGAAGCTGCAGCCCGCGCGAAAGAGGCCGGAATCGATATCAGTGATTCGTCGGAAGACGCAGGAAAAGAGAGAAAGCGCGGCGGCAGGAACCGTCGCGGCAGAGGCAGAAATGACCGCCGTGATTCAATACGCCGCGAACGTTTCGGTGATGAGCGCGTGACTGTCGTCGAGGAAAAGCCGCATAAGCCGTCCCAGCCGAAACCGGAGCGCGTCGTCGTTCCGAAGAGCGAGGAGGAAGTTGCCGAGATGAAGAAAACGGCAATGGATTTCCTCACGAATATCTTCCGCTGCATGGAGACGGAAGTTGCAATCACCATGGAGTATGATGAGAAGGAAGGCTGCCTGAATGCGACATTCGACGGGGATGACATGGGTATCCTCATCGGAAAGCGCGGACAGACACTGGATTCTCTTCAGTATCTTACCAGCCTAGTCATTAACAAGAATCATTCGGATTACACGCGCGTCAAGCTCGATACCGAGGACTATCGCAGACGGCGTGCGGATACACTCGAGAACCTGTCCCGCAATATCGCTTATAAAGTGAAGCGTACACACAAGGCCATCGCTCTCGAGCCGATGAATCCCTATGAGAGAAGGATCATTCACTCTTCTCTTCAGAGCAATCGATACGTCGAAACGTATTCGGAGGGAGAAGAGCCCTATCGTCACGTCGTTGTGACGCCCAAGAAATCGTGAGAGATACAATCGCGGCAATTGCAAGCGGAATTACGGCTTCAGGCATCGGAATCGTAAGGATTTCGGGGCCTGGAGCCTTTCGTGTCCTCGAAAAAATATTCCGCCCTGCAAATCCGGACAAGAAAATCATGGAGCTTCGGGCGAACACGATCCATTACGGGTTCATTTTCGATGAAAATGAAAAAATTGATGAAGTGCTCGCTCTCATCATGAAAGCTCCGCACACATATACTGCTGAGGATACCGTTGAAATCGACTGTCACGGCGGTCCTTTCGTTATGCAGAAAATTCTCTCCTGTACGCTCAGAGCGGGCGCAAGGCTCGCGGAGCCCGGGGAGTTTACGCGCCGTGCGTTCATGAACGGCCGAATCGACCTTTCTGAGGCGGAGGCTGTCATGGACGTGATCGGGGCGGGTTCGGACGACGCCCTCAAAAGCTCACTCATGCAGCTTGGCGGTTCTGTCCGGCGCGAGATATCCGATTTACGTGAGAAAATCATATCGGAAGTCGCTTATATCGAGGCAGCGCTCGATGATCCGGAGCATATGGATCTTTCCGGGTATCCGGAGCAGCTTGCAGACCGTCTGACCGGGGTGAAGAAGAAGCTTATCAGTCTCAGAGACTCCTTCAATGAGGGAAAAATGATCCGGGAAGGAATCTATACGGTCATTCTCGGAAAGCCGAATGCCGGAAAATCATCGCTTCTTAATGCTCTGATCGGGGAAGACCGCGCGATCGTCACCGAAATAGCAGGAACGACCAGGGATTCCCTTGAGGAAAATATTCGTCTCGGCGGTCTCTCTCTCCGACTGGCGGACACTGCGGGAATAAGGCAGACCGGTGATCTGATCGAAAAAATAGGTGTCGAGCGGGCCAGAAGTCTCGCGGAGAAGGCGGATCTGATCCTGGCGGTCTTCGACTCCTCCGCAGCATTCGATGATAATGATGAAGATATCTTTTCATTTATCAAGGGGAGGAAGGCAATCATCCTTCTGAATAAATCGGATCTTCCCGCATGTATTACGGAACAGGATGTGCGCAGCAGGTGCGATGCGCCGTGCGTCGTCATTTCCGCAAAGAAAAATGAAGGAATCCATACCCTTGCGGAAGTTATTCGTGAGATGTTCTTCGGAGGAAATCTGAGGATCAATGAACAGACGATGATCACGAATGTCCGGCACAGGGAAGCGGTCGAGGATGCGCTTTCAAGTATTGAACTTGTCTTTTCAAGTATCGAGGAAGGAATGCCGGAAGATTTCTTCACGGTGGATCTCATGGACGCCTACGCGTCGCTGGGAAAAATAACCGGTGAGGAGATTGGCGATGACCTTGTGGATGCGATTTTCTCGAAGTTCTGTATGGGTAAGTAACTGAAAATTCCTGCATCCGGGTCATACACAGCGAGTCAGGAGTACAGAGAAGTTCTTGGTTTTTCATAACGCATATGTTCAGGAGTAGTTCCTATGATTCAAGTAGAGGAAAAATATGATGTCGTCATCGTCGGCGCCGGACATGCCGGCTGTGAAGCAGCGCTTGCCTGTGCGAGACGTGGCTTTTCCACGATCATCTTTACGGTGAGCGTAGACAGCATCGCTCTCATGCCCTGCAATCCGAATATCGGAGGAAGCTCGAAAGGACATCTTGTTAGGGAAGTGGATGCGCTCGGCGGAGAGATGGGAAAATGTATTGACCGTACCTTTATTCAGTCAAAGATGCTGAACAGCTCGAAGGGTCCGGCCGTTCATTCTCTGAGGGCGCAGGCCGATAAATCAGAATATTCGAGAACCATGCGCCGTGTCCTCGAGGAACAGGAGAATCTGATCATCCGGCAGCAGGAAGTATCGGAAATTCTCACAGAGGATATAGAGAATGGTATGAAGAGAGTGACCGGTGTAAAAACTGTCTCAGGTGCCGTATATCATGCCGGCGCTGTCGTACTTTGCACAGGTGTCTATCTCGCGGCAAGATGTATTTACGGAGATACGAGCCAGTATACCGGACCGAACGGGCTGATGGCTGCGAACCATCTCTCCGAGTCACTTCGAAAGAATGGAATCGAACTGGTCCGTTTCAAGACGGGTACACCCGCCAGAATTGATCGGAGAAGCATCGACTTTTCGAAGATGACCGAGCAGAAGGGTGATCAGCGAATCGTTCCATTCTCCTTTTCCACGGATCCTGATTCGGTACAGATCGAGCAGGTCTCCTGCTGGCTCACTTACACCAATGAAGAGACGCACAGGGTGATCCGCGAAAATATCGACCGCTCTCCGCTTTATGGAGGTGTGATAAAATCCAAAGGGCCGCGCTACTGCCCGTCCATTGAGGATAAAGTCATGAAGTTTCCGGATAAGGACCGACATCAGGTCTTTATTGAGCCGGAAGGCAGATATACGAGTGAAATGTATATCGACGGAATGTCGAGTTCCATGCCCGAGGATGTTCAGTTCGCGATGTATCGGTCTGTTCCCGGTCTTGAAAATGCGAACATTGTCCGGAATGCCTACGCGATCGAGTACGACTGTCTGGCTCCGAAGCAGCTTCGAAGCAATCTTGAATTCAGAAAAATTGCAGGACTTTTCTCCGGCGGTCAGTTCAACGGAAGCTCCGGTTATGAGGAAGCCGCAGCCCAGGGAATTATGGCGGGAATTAATGCCGGAAATTATCTGAAAGGGGAGGAAGGACTTGTCCTCATGAGGTCGGAAGCGTATATCGGCGTTCTCATCGACGATCTTGTGACGAAAGAAAACTTTGAACCCTACCGTATGATGACAAGCCGCGCTGAGTACCGGCTTCTGCTCCGTCAGGATAATGCGGATCGAAGAATAAGGAAGTATGGGTACGAGGCGGGTCTCATTTCCGAAGAGCAGATGGAAAAACTGCGGGAAAAAGAGAAAAATATTGAGATGGAGATCGAGCGGGTAAAGACGGTCAACATCGGACCATCGGAAGAAATCAATCGTTTTCTTCGGTCCCGTGGAAGTACGGAGCTTACGACAGGAATCTCATTGATCGAGCTGATCCGCAGACCGGAACTGTCTTATGATGAGCTCGCTGCTGCCGATCCCGGGAGACCGGATTATCCGGAGGACGTTCGGGAACAGGTGAATATTGAAATCAAATACGAAGGGTATATTACCCGGCAGAAGCGCCAGGTAGATCAATTCGCAAAAAGAGAAACAAAAAGAATACCCGAGACAATTGACTATGATGATGTAAAGAGCCTTCGGATCGAGGCCCGCCAGAAGCTCAAGGAGTTCAGGCCGGAAAGTATCGGGCAGGCGTCGAGGATCGGAGGAGTTTCTCCGGCAGATGTGAATGTGCTGCTGGTCTATCTGAAGCAGAATCATATGTGATCTGAGTGGAAAGCAGATTTTGATCTGTGAAGCTGAAGCAGCCGCGCAAAGAAGAAGGTGTTTCGCACCCTGCGCGGCGCGGCAAGTACACTGAGGCGTTCTTGATCGGGAGTTCATTGCCGCACGTCCGATATGATCTGTTATCGGAACTGATATGCGAAATTATGAATCTGATTCGGCGTATAAATGTGTCTTTTCATCGTCGGCTTCCTGCGGAATTTCCGATCAGATCAATGATACATGCGCAGAATTTGGCTGACTACTCAAAAACAAAATATCGTATATACGTAATAAAAATCGTGTATCTTGATTGGAGGAATATATTGGATCCTTCCGTTGATTTTTTAAAAAATGAATTTCTGGCCAACAGTATTTCGCTGACAGATAAGCAGGCTAATCAGTTCATAGAATATTATGAGATGCTGATCGAGACAAATAAGGTGATGAATCTGACTGCAGTCACTGAATTTGAGGATGTTGTTCGGAAGCACTTTATTGACAGTATTATGATTGCCAGAGTACTTGATGTGGAGAAAATCAGGAGTGTTGTGGATATTGGGACCGGTGCCGGATTTCCGGGACTGCCGCTCAAAATTGTTTATCCACAGTTCTCACTGACGCTTGTTGACTCCCTTGGAAAAAGAGTGCGTTTTCTGCAGACTGTTGTGGACAGGCTTGAATTAACAGATACGGTGGCTGTGCATTCGAGATCGGAAGATCTTGCCCGCAATAAGAAGTATCGGGAGAAATTTGATCTATGCACCGCCAGAGCTGTTGCTGCAATGAATGTTCTTTCAGAATACTGTCTTCCTTATGTGAAGGAAGGAGGATATTTTTCCGCCTACAAATCCGGAAATATCGCTGAAGAAATTGAAAATGCGGGAAAAGCAATCACTGTGCTCGGAGGGAAAATCGAAAATGCAGATATTTTTGATTTTTATGATATGAAGAGAAGTATAGTGCTTGTAAAGAAGATAAAAAAGACTCCCGCAAAATATCCGAGAAAAGCCGGGCTGCCTTCCAGAAATCCGATTGGGTCTGAGAATTAAAAAATCCACTGTACACAGATAAGATCTTTTAGATCCTTTCTATGTACAGTGGTTTTTTGATTCTCAGGATTTTGCATTCATACTTTTAGATTCCTCAATACTCTTTTTGATGAATGCAGCAGTTTCTTCCGGTTGTTCAAAATGCGGAAGTATTTTTGATTTTGCTACGGAGTATATTTTTATTTCAGGTTTGATTCTTCTCCAGGATCTGGAAATAAAATCTTCATCTCTGAGAGCTCCGCCGACAATAATATCAGCATGAATTTTCAGGTTCTTGAGAGCATGATTAACATTCATGTTGATATAACGACCGCTGAGAGATCCCTGCAGGAAACGTCCGCTTCCATTTCCGAGATGTGCACTTTCGTAGTATGTATCAATCAAAGAGGTAGTTACCTTGAACGGATTGTAGAGATACTTTTCGGTAAAGAGATTGTCGACGCGCTGTCTGGAATAAAGCTTGTTGTAAATGAGCTTCCCTACAATCGGTGATTCAAGGAGCTTCTTTGCAAATTTTGTCCCGTTGTTGGGAATCTGCGAAAGTAATCCTGTTGAAGGTGGATTGATGAAAACCATTCCTGAAAACTTGCTGGAGTCATATGCACCTGCCATGAGTGCAATCGAACAGGTGAGACCAGAGGCTACAATGAAGGACTTCTCACAGACACGGGACTTAATAAAGTCAATCAAAAGTTCTACATAATAAAAATTCGTATAGGTGAGTTCAGGCTTGTCAGAACGTCCGCAGCCAAGAAGATCGAGAACGTAGACGCGATGATCCTGTGACAATAATTCTACGATGTTATCCCATTCTACGGATGAGGCAGCCGGGTTAATATCATGCAGAAGAATAACAGGGGATCCGAGAGAACCGTATTTTGTATAATAAATATTGAGATTTTTCCACTTGAAAAAGTTTTCCGGTTCTACTTTGAGTTTGTTCTGCGCGACTGAATAATTATCAATATGTTTATTAAAAAAATAAGCGCCCGCAGTTGCTGCAGCTGTAAAGGCAATCAGTTTGAAAGGATTATTATGCATGGCATCCTCCGTTCAGGCATTTCATAAATGAAAAAACTGTTTTACGATAAAAAAGTGTATGGGAATATTATACATCAACATTTAAGTTCGTACAAGTTTGTGGTTGTATAATCGGAATCAGGATAAATTTTGTAATAAGAATTCATTCTGGATAATAGATTCTGGATAATAGATTTTTGATTATTCTTCATTGCGCAAAGTTCGCGACTTCAGTCGTGAGATCACTCGTGAAATACGCGCAAAGTGATACTTGCCTTTATCATGAGTACAATCTCGCGATGAAGAATAGATCTTATCGGAAGTTCCGTTAGGAAGTGACAAAAAAAGGGCGATTACGCGCTGTGCACTTTGCAGTAAGAACGATGAGGAGTTCTTGAATTATATAATGAAACACAATTATACGAATCGCTATATAAACAAGATGATAATACGGCTTGACAGGATGATATTACTTAGAAATACGTGCAATGTTTCACGTGAAACATTTTTATCAAATTTGACGCTCAATGTTTCACGTGAAACATATTATATATATTTGACAGGCAATGCGGTCAAGGTGAAACTTTTTGTGAAAACAGACAGGTTTAAAAATTTAAAAGCGGATGAAATAAAAGCCGTATGAATAATATTCGATACGTTTGATTTTACTTGATTCTGTACAGACTGATTTGTAAAACTACTATATATAGTGCATTCAACGTATGGTTTTATCTCAGTGGGAAAGACTCCCGCTTCTATAAGCGGATGATAGATTAATATCCTGATCGTCTCAGTGGCGGGTTTCAATCCCCCACTGAGATAAACGCCTCCGGCGGATCGCAGCCGCGCAAAAAGGAAGGTGCTTCGCACCATGCGCGGCGCGGCAAGAACGCTGAGGCGTTCTTGAAATAAAAAAAGATTCATCTCCGTATTCAGGAAATGAATCTTTTTAATCGAAATCTGAATTTCGTCCTGTTCAGACATTAACTGTCTAATTAGTATCCGATCAGGCTGCCTGCAATCCAAGCATTGTCAGAACCGTTTTCAAGTGTGATCTCATACCATACGTAGCCGTCTTTCTTGATCTTGTTGCCGGTCGTCTTTACTTTCGTGCCGTTGTTGAGCTTTGTAATGACCTTGCTCTTGAGGCCGGCGCCTTCTCTGATGTTCGCGTACTTAAGGGAGTTGTTCTTAACTGTTCTTGTAGCTCCGCCGGTTACGTTGTCGAGTTCCATATCGTTGATTGCCATGTTCATCATATCTGTCATTGTTTTTTCTCCTTTTAATATATCTGAATTTGATTTATTTCTTTTTTTTCGGCCTCTCTTTTGGCCGGACATTTATAGATACGAAGAAAATATGCAGAGGGCCAAAAAACTTTTGAAAAGATATTTTGAAATGACTTTACTCTTTAATGAAGAAATCTTGTAATTTCAATCATGAGATTAATTCGAATAGTGAAGCAAGCCTCTGTTATGGGTTATATAAACTTGTCAGAAATCAGGAATTAGAGTCTCCGGCGGATTGCAGCCGTACAAAGAAGAAAATGCTTCGCACTCTGCGCAGTGTGCTAAGAACTGTAAGCCGTTAATGAAAAAAAAGAGATTCAACTTCAGTAAAGTAAGCCGGATCTCATGAAATATAGAAATCTTTATAGTATTTGAATGATTCTAATGAATATCTGATTTAATTTTTGGAAGTGTATAGAAGTTAAGATCAAAGCAGGATCAGACGAGGTCTTGTGCCGGACATGACCGTATTTTTAACACTTCTAAAAGTTCTTCTGGTTTTTGTACCGCTTTTTTTTGTAGCGATGTTCGGAGTTCCCTGTACATTTCTGGCCAGTGCGTGCTGAATAGAGTAACTGTTTACAGATTTTGCGACACCGCCATTCACATTGTCAAGTTCGTTATCAGTAATTACCATGTTCATCATATCTCTCATTTTAATATCTCCTTATAAAAAGTGTTTTTCACTAATTCCAGGGAGCGCATATCTGTGGCGCTGACCCTATATAAAATCTGAATTTGCAAGACCCTTCATGAGGGATTCATCAATAGGTACGAATGTATTATGACAAGGGCTAATAAAATATCACTTTATTTTTTGTGTTTTTTGTAAACAGAAAGGCTCGAAAAAATGTTTCACGTGAAACATAATATGAATTGAGACAGGGTGATGAGAAAAATGTTTCACGTGAAACATAATACAAAATGAGTTGACTTGATCAGAAAATGTTTCACGTGAAACATCTTACTTTAAGTAGTATTAAAATAATGAAAGTGATATAATGATTCCTGCGATGAGAAATTATGCAATATGGAGCACAAAGGAGTTTGAATGAGTAAAGTAATTGCTATTTCAAATCAAAAAGGAGGCGTTGGAAAGTCCACCACAGCAATCAACCTCTCTGCCAGCATCGGTATCATGAAGAAAAAAGTACTCGTGATAGATATGGATCCTCAGGGAAATACCACCAGCGGTCTTGGAATTGACCGAAATGATGATATTTATACTGTCTATGATCTTTTGATCGATGAGTGCAGCGCAGAAGATTGTATTATCAAGACGGATTATAGAAATCTCAGCGTAATTCCGTCAAACAGTAATCTCGCAGGTGCAGAGATTGAATTGCTGGAGATTGATGATAAAGAATACTTATTATCAAATCGGCTTAAAGAAGTAAAGGACAAGTATGATTATATCTTTATAGATTGTCCTCCTTCTCTGTCTATTCTCACACTGAATGCCATGTGTGCGGCTGACAGCGTGATCATACCGATCCAGTGTGAATATTATGCGCTGGAAGGTTTGACGCAGATCCTGAATACCATTGAACTTGTAAAAGAACGGCTGAATGACAAGCTTGAAGTCGAAGGTATTGTCTTTACAATGTTCGATGGAAGAAATAATCTCTCTTCCGATGTTGTCGCAAATGTCAAAGAAAATCTTGATATCAGATTATTTGATACCATTATTCCGCGAAATGTAAGACTGGCGGAAGCTCCAAGCTATGGAATGCCTGTTATTTACTACGATAACAGGTCTACCGGCGCCACCAGCTATCGCTATCTTGCAAAAGAAGTGGTGAAAAGGAGCTGAGATATGGCATTAAAAAGAGGAGGCCTGGGAAGAGGATTGGATTCCCTGATCCCGGATAAGAAAAAAGAACAGACAGCAAAGCAGTCAGCGTCCTCAAAAGATGAGGTAAAAGCAGCTAAAAAGACATCCGGAAAAAAAGCAGGTACAAAAAAGAAAAATAAACCTGAAGATGAAAACGACACTGCAGCACAGAGTAAGAAGGGAAAGCCTTCTGATGAAAGTGCTAACGAGTCAGTTCTTTCGGAGAATGAGACACGGAAAGCAGACGAGATCAATATTGAAGCAGGTAATGAGACCGGGGCTTCTGATCTGACGCAGGCGAGTCAGGCTGATCAGGGCGAGACTATGTCTGAGGAAATCAAATCGTCTGTACAGGAATCAGATGAAATGCAGGCTGCTGCTTCAGAAGCCGGAATTGATTCGGATTCCGAAGGTTCAGTGGGAACACCGGAGACAGCCTATGACCTTTCGGACGACGGTATATCTTCTGAAGAAAGTGTACAGAAACCGATATTCCCGGATGAATCAAAGGAAAAAGTATTACTGATCAATATAAATCTGGTGGAACCGAACCGGGAACAGCCGAGAAAGAAATTCCGTGAAGAAGGTATAGAGGAACTTGCCTCTTCCATTTCCCAGTATGGCATTATTCAGCCTCTTCTTGTCCAGAAAAGAAATGATTATTACGAAATTATCGCAGGAGAACGCCGCTGGCGGGCGGCAAGAAAAGCCGGACTCAAAGAAGTGCCGGTGATTCTGAAAGATTATTCGGATAAGGAAGCAGTGGAAATTTCTCTGATCGAGAATATCCAGCGAGAAGATCTGAACCCTATTGAAGAGGCTTTGGCCTATGAAAGACTGATCAACGAGTTCGAAATGACACAGGAGCAGGTGGCAGGACGAGTATCAAAGAGCAGATCTGCTGTGACGAATTCACTGAGACTTCTGAAGCTTGAATCGGATATCCGCGGAATGCTGATTTCCGGTGAGCTGTCTGAAGGACATGCAAGAGCAATTTTGGGTCTTCCTGATCCGGATGCTCAGAAAGCGCTTGCGGAACGTGTCGTGAAGGAAAAGCTTTCTGTGCGTGAGACAGAAAAAATCGTGAAAAAGCTGATGAGCCAAATTGTCAGAAAGACTAAAAAGCGGGATTATGAGAAAGAGGCAATTCTTTCTAATCTTTCCGAACAGCTGAAGACGATTCTGGGCACGAAAGTATCCATTCATGAGGGAGCAAGACATAAAGGAAAAATTGAGATAGAGTACTACTCTGATGATGAACTGAACCGTATTTTTGAGATGCTGCAGACTTTAAAGTAAAGAAAGCGCTGATCATGCGGGCATCGCTATGACCGTATGATCATTCTGAGATACTGCAGTCCTTGAAATAAAGAAAAATCTGATGTTGCGGGAACATAAATGATTGCGGCTATTCAAGATTAAAGAATAAAAAAGCAGTCATGGAACAGACAGACTCTCAGAAGCTTGTTGTTCAGAGTTGTACAGAGTGATGGCAGACTGAAGCAAACAGGCATACAATAGTAACAGAAATCTTTCAGCTAAATATGCAGGAGAATATGAATGAGTAATATATTTTCATCCATGGGCATAGACCCGGGGATCATTATTATCATTCTCATGATTACCACGATCGGTCTGATCGGTGTTATAATGTACCTTTACAGAACCGTTAAAAAAATCGATGAGCGATACAAGGTATTCATGAAGGGTGAAGACGGGAAGACCCTCGAACGCAGCTTCATGCGAAAATTCAATCAGATCGAGAAGATGAATGACATCACGACAAAGCTTTCGGAAGATATCAAAAGACTTGACGATGTCAAGAACAGAAGCCTGATCAAATATGGAATCGTAAAATATGATGCCTTCGATGACGTAGGCGGAAAACTGAGCTTCTCTCTTGCTCTTCTCGACCAGACAGATACAGGGTTTGTATTAAATGCGATCCACAGTAAGGAAAATTGCTTCTTATATATTAAGGAAGTAATGAACGGAGAGTCGTATATTATTTTAAGCGACGAAGAGGTTCAAGCCCTCAGGATTGCGCGGAAGTATGGGGATGACAAGGAAGTAATATAGCAGGACACAGGGAGCCGCTGCCCTCTGAATGTGACGGGAATTGAACGGCTTCGAATGGCAAATTGAATAATTATCGTAAATTAAGATAAAAAATGATTTAGAGGAGAAACCATGCTGGACATCAAATTTGTAAGAGAAAATCCCGAAATCGTAAAGCAGAATATCAGAAATAAATTTCAGGAAAAAAAGCTTGTGCTCGTAGACGAAGTCATTGAACTTGACAAGAGGAACAGGGAAATCAAAGGGGAAGTAGAGGCTTTGAGAGCACTCAGAAATACAACTTCCAAGCAGATCGGAAAGCTCATGGGCCAGGGCAAGCGCGAAGAGGCAATGAAGGTAAAGGAAGAAATTGCCAAGGCGGGCGAAAAGATCGATGCTCTTACTGAGGAAGAGAGAAAGGTCGAGGAAGAGCTTAAAAAGCGCATGATGGTCATCCCGAACATCATAGATCCCTCTGTCCCGATCGGCAAGGATGACAGTGAAAATGTCGAAGTCCAGAAATACGGCGAACCGGTCGTACCGGATTTTGAGATTCCTTATCACACTCAGATCATGGAGAGCTTTAACGGAATCGACCTCGAGGCTGCCGGACGGGTCGCCGGAAACGGTTTTTATTACCTGATGGGAGATATTGCAAGGCTTCATTCCGCAGTTATTGCCTATGCCAGAGATTTCATGATCGACCGCGGATTCACCTACTGTGTACCGCCTTTCATGATCAGAAGCAATGTTGTGACGGGTGTCATGAGCTTTGAGGAAATGGATGCCATGATGTATAAGATCGAGGGAGAAGACCTCTATCTGATCGGTACATCTGAGCACAGCATGATTGGTAAGTTTATCGATCAGATCGTTCCGGAGGCTTCTCTCCCACTCACGCTGACATCCTATTCCCCGTGCTTCCGCAAGGAAAAAGGTGCGCACGGAATCGAGGAGAGAGGCGTTTACCGTATCCATCAGTTCGAGAAGCAGGAAATGATCGTTGTCTGCAAGCCGGAAGACAGCCCGATGTGGTTCGATAAGCTGTGGCAGAATACAGTTGACCTGTTCCGCACGCTTGATATACCGGTGAGAACACTTGAATGCTGCTCCGGTGACCTGGCGGATCTCAAGGTCAAGTCGGTCGACGTTGAGGCATGGTCTCCGCGCCAGAAAAAGTATTTTGAGGTGGGCTCCTGCTCCAACCTCGGCGATGCACAGGCAAGACGGCTCAAGATCCGCGTAGCCGGCGAAGACAAGAGAAAGTATCTTGCACACACTCTGAATAATACGGTCGTTGCTCCGCCGAGAATGCTGATCGCTTTTCTTGAGAATAATCTGCAGGCGGACGGAACGGTCCTTATTCCGGAAGTGCTTCGTCCGTACATGGGCGGTAAGGAAAAGCTCATTCCGAATAAATGAAAACAGTGAATAAGTAAAAAAGATGCAGTTTACTCAAACTTTCTGCGTACATCAGTGTTCAGAGGCTTTCAGAGCCTTATGATGCGGGAAGTTTGAGTAATTAAATTATTGTTTATCGAGCGGTGCTATTCGCATTCCGCTGCGCTTCATGCTCATGCCGCGCTGTCGCGCTATCGTCTGTTCGCAATATGAGCTGCCTTGTGAGCAAGCTCACGGCTGCTCAATTGCTCCATCCGGCACCGCTCGTAGATACGCGCAAATTATTGTTTATCGAGCGGTGCTATTCGCATTCTGCTGCGCTTCATGCTCATGTCGCGCTGTCGTGCTATCGTCTGTTCGCAATATGAGCGGCCTTGTGAGCAAGCTCACGGCTGCTCAATTGCTCCATTCGGCACCGCTCGTAGATACGCGCAAATTAAGTTATTGCCAGTATCCTTGTTCAGACAGGGAACGTTTTACTTGAATATACTGCTTTTAAATGATATCATTTGGTAACATCACAAATGCAGGTGTGCCGTCTGAGATGACCGGTCAGGGTCATCCTCTTCATTTCCCGAATCGGATCATTGTATTTGAGGAAAATGAAGAAACGTACTTAGAGTTCAGAAGTCGCATATGTTAAGCGATTTCTCAAAGATTATCCGGCGTTTGGAATCGAGAAACACGTAAATGCATACATATCTGGAATCCATAGGTTTTAAGTCAATAAAGACTCGTCAGGATATGGACAGACTGATCAGCAGTACTGTTCTTCATTTTGATGAAAAAAATTTCTTCCGGGACGAGAATGGAAGGATGATGGGGGAATTCAAAAAGAATTACGGCCCGAACATCGGACTGTCAGTATGCGGTGAATTCGATGACAAGGGAGATTATCATCCGGATTATTCTTACCCGTATATGAAGGGAAGGCTGGTGAGCTCCACAGACGAGATTTCATTTGAGAGGCATGCCGGCAATGAATCCTATGCAGGTGTGTGTGATGATCCGAGACTGGGCGTGACACTCATTTTCTATGTGAACAATGGACCGGCGCTGATTTCCAAGTCAGGCCCCATCGCCGGCAAGACGAAAACCGCTTCCGTGAAACTCAGTGCTCTTGCAAGGGAAGGGACGATCATTCTTCCTGCCCTGACCAATGAATGGTGGGAGAAAGAATCGAAGCGGATTACGAACGAACATACAAAGCTCGTGTCAGCGGCCAGATTCGGGGATGAGGAGGCGATTGAGAGCCTGACGATGGAGGACATGGATACGTATTCCATGATTCAGCAGAGAGTGCAGAACGAGGACATTCTGTCGATCGTCGATACGACGTTCATGCCGAACGGCGTGGAGTGTGATCAGTACGGTGTGCTCGGAATGATCCATCGCTGTGAGAAGGTCGTCAACAATTATACAAACGAAAAGATATGGCAGCTTGAGGTCCATGTAAATGGACTGATCATAGATGTCTCGATCCATGCGGACAGACTGTACGGAGAGCCTGCGGTCAACAGACGATTTAAGGGAAATGTATGGATTCAGGGAGAGGTCATCTATATCTGAAGCTTAATCACTGACGCAGATCTTTCGTGATGAGTATCTTTTCAGCTTTCACTTTGCGCGCGTATCTCATAATTAATATCAAGAGTATTGCGCGATGAAGATTCAAGAACGCCTCAGCGTTCTTGCCGCGCCGCGCATGGTGCGAAGCACCTTCCTCTTTGCGCGGCTGCGATCCGCCTATTCTTCATCGCGAGATTGTACTCACGATGAAGCCAGATTTCACTTTGCGCGCGTATCTCATGATTAAAATCACGAGTATTGCGCGATGAAGAATAAAACACAGGTTATCCACAATATCATGCACAAATGTGTACAAGGTTGGTGGATAAGTGAAAAATCCTTAGGTTTACATAATATCTGAAAAAGGTGCTTTACTTTTCATGGGTTTCATGTTAAATTGTATAAGCACGAAATATCCTTGTCAGCACTGTCTGACAGAACCGGATATTATCATAATTGTTTCTGTAGCTCAGCAGGATAGAGCGTCCGCCTCCTAAGCGGAAGGTCGTGGGTTCGAATCCCGCCAGGAACGTTGATTTGAAGAGCGGGGACCGAAAAAATCGGTTCCCGCTTTTTTTCATATATCAGGATTCATCATAAATCTACATCACGGGAATTCTGCGTCAGAGATTGAAACGGTTTTGAAGCTCCTGCAAAAGAAGTTCCGCAATAGGCGTAAAGGTCTGATATTTTCTCCAGATAACGAAAATATCTGTCTGCGGCACATCGGTGAGGGGGCGAAATATCAGATCGCTTTCCGGACCGGTGTCGACCAGCTTGTCCAGAACAATCCCATATCCCATGCCGGCTCTGGCCATGACAGCACCGTTGAATACCAGATTATAGGTGGCCATGATATTCAGATTTCCTGTCGCAGGACCGAACCATTTCGGAAATTCCTGATCGACCCACTGCCTTGAGCAGATCAGAGGCAGTCCGTTCAGATCGGAGACAGCAAAGACGTCTCTTTCCGCGAGCGGATCATCCTTTCTCATCAGGACCCCCCAGGTATCCTTCATCGGCAATGAAAGACAGTTATACTTGGAAAGATCCACATAACTCATGACAATTGCAAAATCGAGCAGGCCCTTATCCAGCCGCTCGCAGACATCCGACAAATTTCCGCTGTAGATATTGCAGCGGATTTTCGGATAGGATTTTTGAAGATCCCGGACTGTTTCAGCGAACAGGGTCATGGCTTCTGATTCCGGAGCACCTATATAGATATCACCGCTGTTGATCTCCTCGAGAGATTTGAATTCCGCTTCCGTTTTATCCACTAAGGAAAGTATATCTTCCGCCCTTTCCCGCAGCAGCATTCCTGCCTCTGTCAGCCGGATACTGTAATTTGATCTGACGAAAAGCTTTGTTCCCAGTTCATTTTCAAGCTCTTTCAGCTGCTTGGACATAGTGGGCTGGGAAATGAAGAGCCGTTCGGCCGCCCTTGTCATATTGCCTTCCCGGGCTGTTTCAAGAAAATATCTGAGCACACGTATTTCCATAAAGTCACCTCCCAATAGTTATTCTATTTGAGAATATCTAAAAATTCAATATGAGTATTTGAAATTTCTAAAGCGAATCTATATGATAAAGACAGAAGAACAGAGGCAGAAGCGAAGAAAGGTAATGAGAGATGAAAAAGCAGATCATAAATGTGTTCATTGCAGCGGCAGTGCTCTCGGCACTGATCGGCTGCGGAGGCGGTCAGGTACAAAATACATCTGCAGATCATTCTGCAGTGACATCGACAGCGGCGGGAGCCGCAGAGAAAGAAAAGGAAGGAAGTTCCGTTCAGGCAGGCGGGACGCAGACTTCGAAAGAGACTGCGTCGACAAAGAGCAATGCAGCGCAGGATCCGAAACAGTCAGCCGAATCGGTGACATCGGCACAGCCTGGCACAGAACAGCAGGGTGCAGAACAACAGGGTGCAGAGGAACCGGTCGAAGAGGAGATAAAGGATAAAATGCTTAAGATGATAATCGGAGATACGGAGGTTTCCGTTGACTGGGAAAACAACGAATCTGCAGAAGCGCTGAAAGATTTATGTGCAGAAGAACCTCTTGTCATTCAGATGTCCATGTACGGCGGATTCGAGCAGGTGGGATCAATCGGGACAAGACTGCCGTCCGATGACGAACAGACCAGTACGTCAGCCGGGGACATCGTGCTCTATTCCTCCAATCAGATCGTCGTGTTTTACGGCTCCAATTCTTGGGCGTATACAAGGCTCGGCCATATTACCGATCAGGATGCGGCCGGAATGACAGATCTTCTGGGAAATGGAGATGTGACGATCACGATCAGTTTGGAGGATGCGGAATGAGCCTGTGACAGGGCAGACAGAAAAACAGTATGACAGTTCAATCTTTATGATTCAGGCAGGACAGATTATTTTCAGGAGGTAAAGTATGAAAAAGAAATTTATTTCAGTCATTATGGCAGCCGTTTTGTGTCTTTCTTTTGCGGCATGCGGAAACAACAGCGGCAAGTCCCAGGCTGCTTCTGAGCAGCAGGCCGGCGGGCAGACTGCAGCCGGAAGTGCGGCTGCGATTGCACAGACGAACTCTTCACAGACGCAGAATGCAGAGCAGGATACAGCGGCCAAAGACGGAGCAGAGACTCTGCCTGAGGGAAACAAAGTGGCAAAGGACGGAGCGGAGATGCAGACGGAGGACAAATCCATGCCTACAAGGATTCCCCCGGAAAACGGCACTAAGATCAACATGTATTTCGGTGACACGCTGATCACCGGTGTGCTGAATGATTCCGAAACGGCACAGGCACTGATTGCAAACCTGCCGATGACGCAGCACGTCAGCCGGTATGCTCACGATTTCTGCGGTGTGACCGATGAGCTTCCATACAATGAGGAGGACGTTCATTACGGATGGCTGAACGGAGATATCGATTACGCCCTGAATGCACCCTACTTTACAATTCTCTTCGAAGATGAAGACGTGTCAGAGCAGTATGGTTATCAGGTCAACATCGGCGTGATCACCACCCCGCTTGCTGATATATCTGCTTTGGATGGCTCTTTTGATGTGCGGATAGAGCTTGCTGAGTGAAAAATGAATTGTCACGAGTATTGCGCGATGAAGAGTAAACAGACGAATCCCTGCAGTTTGATTGAAAATGAATACATACCCACGGGTCCCGGCAGGGTCAGCAACCCTCTGCCGGGATACTTCCAACAAAGAATTTAAGAGGAGACAGCATGAAAAGATCAAGTATTTCAGTCGCAGTCCTATGCGCCGCAAGCCTGATTTTTGCCAGTTGCGGAGGCAAATCTCCCGCATCGGAAACGACCGCACAGTCTGCACTCGAAATGACCGCACAGTCAGCGCCTGTTTCGGAATCCGTCACAGATAGTGAAAAGAAGGAAGGCACTGCGGAAAAAGCAGACTCCCAAAAAAAGGCAATTGCTGTGTATTTCAGCCGTGTCGGGAACACGGAATTTCCGGAAAATGTGGACGTTGTATCGAGCGCCAGCCTGCAGACAGACGGCAGTTCTGTAAAGGGCAATGCGCAGCTGATCGCAGAGTGGATCGCCGGCGAAGCAGGCTGTGATACCTTTGAGATTGTGTCGGAGGAATCCTATCCGGCGGATTACGACCAGACGGTGGAACAGGCAAAAAATGAGCAGAATGAGAATTTCCGCCCCACGCTGAAAACAGTGCTCGAGAACCCGGGTCAGTACGATGACATCTATCTGGTGTTTCCGAATTGGTGGGGAGACCTTCCGATGCCGGTCTATTCATTTTTTGATACATATGATTTTTCAGGAAAAACAATAAAGGTCTTTATTACCCATGAAGGCAGCCACTTCTCCAACACGATCGACACGATCAGGAATCTGGAGCCGGAGGCGGAGATCATCGAGGGTCTGGATATTCGCGGTGAATCGGTAAAGGATGAGGAGCTGAATATTCGTACATGGGTACAGGAAAACAGATAAGTTCTGCGTTTTGAGAGGAGGACGATGAACAATGGATGCAAAAATGCTGAATGGGAAAGTAGCAATCGTGTCAGGTGCAAGCTACGGCATGGGATACAGTATGGCAGAGCTGTTCGCCAAAGAGGGGGCAAAGGTCGTAATGACAGCCAGAGGCCAGGAAAAACTGGATGCCGCGGTACAGAAGATCAGAGATCAGGGATATGAAGTCACTGGTGTCGTGGCGGACAACAAAAATCTGGACGATGTAAAGAGAGTAATTCAGACGGCGATAGACGTTTACGGCGATCTGGACATCGTCATCAACAACGCTGCAATCGGAGAGCAGAAAATGATCGACGAGACTGACGATGAATGGCTGGAACATGTCTACCAGACAAATGTATTCGGTCCGTTCCGCTTCATCCGGGAGGCGCTGAAAGTCTTCCTTCCGAAGAATGAGGGATGCATCATCAATATCTCGTCTGTCAACGGTGACCGTCCGTTCTGTGGTGCATCCTATACGTCATCCAAGGGCGCGATCAATACGCTGACAAAGAATGTCGCTATGCGCCTGATCGATACCAACATTCGTATCAACGCTGTTGCGCCGGGTGCAACAGTGACTCCTGCGCACCTGGCAAACAAGGCCGGAGAACAGCCCGGCGGTGCGAAGATGCTGGAGTACAGCAAGCATTTTGTCTACTTCCCCGGTCCGGAATGTGATCCCATGGATCAGGCAAACGCATGCCTGTTCCTTGCTTCCGATATGGGAAAGCACGTTAAAGGGCAGGTCATTCAGGTCTGCAATGGAGCTTTCCTGTAACTTTTAAATTTCTTTTTCTTTCGGTTCCTTTTTTTCCGGAAATATGAGCTGCAGCAGGCCGGGAAGCGCAAAAAGGACAACGAACATGGCCGTAAAAGTTCCTCTTGCAAGGAGCGTCCCGAGCTGTGCCGTGAGCTGATCCGTGCAGACGACTCCGAGTAATCCGCCTGCAGCCATAAGGATCAGGCCCGATGTAAGCACGGAAACAGCCGAGTGAGCGATACTTTCTCTGATCGCATTTTTAGCATGCATCGTTTCCTTAAATTCAAGGAATCGGTTCGTTGCAAGGATCGCGTAGTCTACCGTCGATCCGAGAAGAATGGAGCTGACGATCAGATATCCGATATAAAAAAGCCGGTCTCCCTTCAAACAGGAGACAGCCATGCTGATCCAGATGGCTCCTTTTATGCAGAATGTGAGAAGCAGCGGTAATCTGAGCGAACGCATTGTGAGCACCAATATCATAAAAATGGCGCATACGGCAATCAGATTTACGTTGGTATTGTCTTTGGATATGACCGATTTCAGATCCAGTGTGGAGGCGCTGTTCCCGGCTATATAGATCGGTTGTGCATACAGACTCTGAGCTTTTTCTCTTATTCTGTCAATTAATGCAAAGGTACTCTCACTTTCCTCATCCACGTTCAGGGTGAGGACAAAGCGGCTGTAGCTTTCGGATATCAGCTGTTCGGAGAACTTTTCGGGAATCATTTCATAAGGAATATGGGGGCTGAAAGTTCCGGTGTAAGAAGTGACGCTGACGGTCTCAGGCATTTCTCTCAGTGCCTCTGTCAGCCTGTATTCCGATGCGGTGTCTCCTTTCGGCACAAGAATAACAATGGTATTTTTCTGTCCGAATACGGATTCTATTTCCGCTTTTTCGACCATAACAGGATGATCGTCACTGTAGAAATGCGACGAACCGTAGTAGTATCTGCTTTTTGACTGAAGGACCAGGGCCGGAATGAGCAGGATCAGGAAAAGGACCATGACCGGATAGCGTATCTTCATACTGACGGCAGACAGTTTATAAGCGGTAAAAATAAGAGGTTTATGCCGCGTTCTGTTCATCCATTTGTCCAGAGAGAGGATCAGGCATGGCAGGAGCGTAAAGGCACAGATCAGGCTGATCAGTACGCCCTTGGAGAGAACGATCCCCATATCGATCCCGATTCCGTATCTCATGAAGGCAAGCGCGGCAAACCCGATGACTGTGGTCAGAGAACTGGATACCACAGAGCTTCCGGAATTCGTCAGAGCCAGGATCATGGCATCGTCCGAACTCCGTCCCATGTCCGTATACTCTCTGTACCGATGCAGTATAAAGATGAAATAATCGACGGATACACCCATCTGGAGTACACTTGCGGCAGTATTTGTCACGGATGAAATTGTTCCGAAAATCAGATTTGTTCCGGAATTGATGATGACCGCGCAGAGGAGCGTGCCGACCAGTAAAAATGGAGTGAGCCAGGAATCCATGGTAAACATGAAAAGCACGATAGCGAAAACAATAACGATCGCTACCGTCTTGATGACTTCGGGTCCGCTGTTTTTCTGAGCGTGTTTGCTGGTGACAAAAGAACCCGCAAGGCTTACTCTTTTGTCCGTGACATTTTTCAGATCTTCCAGAAGGCTGAAGCCGCTTTCCGGATCAAGTGTAAGTGTATAAAGGGCATTTCCGTCCTTATAGTATGAACGGACAGCGTCTTCGCCTAAAAATTCGTAGGGAACCCCCAGAAGGTTCGCATTTCTTATACCGGACACATCTTTCACTCCGACCAACGTTTCAATTTTATCCTGAAGTCTGGCCGCTTCCAGCATGGAAATGTCGGAGACCATCATTTCCGCATTCGGAATATCTCCGGTAAATTCCCTTCCCATCTCGTCCAAAGCAATCGTTGAAGCGGAATCCTTCGGAAGATAGTCGGCAAGGTTAGTATTCACCTTTACCTTTGCTTGGCAGAATGCGCATATGCTGATAATCACAATGAACAGAACGATCACGGATTTTCTATGTCTGATCTGCCATGAAAAGAATCTCTCCAACTTTATGAACTCCTTTTATTTACTGAAACTGTACGTATCAGAGGAACATGCCGGTGCGGCAGGAACGCAGAGGTGTTCCTGATATCCATTTTATAATGTATGGATCGGACGGTTCAAGAAATTTAAGCAAGGATTCTCGGAGATTTAATCTCAGAGAAGCTGACCGGCACAGTGAGAAAAAACTTGCAGAATAAAGAAATGCATGAGATATGAGCGGGATTGGAATCTATATTATTGCATTGCACATCAATTTCGAGTATATTATAGACCGAATATCGGGGATCTGAAAAATGTAACAGCAGTGTGATCAAGGACATCTCTGATAAAGGAACAAAACAATTGAACATGTTTTATCAGGAGAAAAGAGACAGAGAATATGAATAATTTTGTACAGTACACACCCACAAGAGTTGTTTTCGGCAAGGCCACGGAGATGCAGGCTGGAAGCCTGATCAAAGCGGACGGCGGCAGCCATGTATTTGTAGTCTATGGCGGCGGCAGCGCAGTGAAGAGCGGACTGCTGGACCGTGTGACAAAATCTATTGAGGATGCCGGTCTTACAGCAATGACATATGGCGGTGTCAAGCCCAATCCTACGCTGGCACATGCCGAGGAAGGTGTCCGTCAGGCCGTGGAATTCGGTGCCGATTATATCCTGGGCGTCGGCGGCGGCAGCGTTATCGATACCGCCAAGGCTATTGCCCACGGAACTTCCCATCCTGACGCAGCGCTCTGGGATATCTGGTATAAGAAGGTCAAGATCACAGAATCTCTTCCGGTCGCCTGCGTATTGACTATCGCGGCAGCCGGTTCGGAAATGTCCGCAGACGCGGTCCTGACGAATGAGGAGAACGGTAAAAAGAAAGGATTCGGTACGGATCTGAACCGCTGCAGGTTCGCCATTATGAACCCCGAACTTCTTCCGGCTGTCCCGGATTATTATTTCTTTGCAGGCGTCGCGGATATCATGATGCATACTATGGAACGCTATTTCATCCCCGGGGTCAAGTGTGAACTGACAGATGAGATCGCGGAAGGTCTCCTTCGTACGGTCATTAAGAACGCCAGGATCGTAAAAGAGAACCGTAACGATTACGACGCAAATGCGGAGATCATGTGGGCAGGGGCTCTGTCTCATAACGATCTGACCGAGTGCGGCAGAGGCAAGGACTTCTCGGTACATAAGCTGGGTCAGCAGATGGGCGGTATGTTCGACCTTGTACACGGCGCGACTGTAACGGCCGTCTGGAGCGCATGGGCAGCATATCTTTACAAAGACTGTCCGTCCAGATTCTCCCGGTATGCCCGGAAGGTATGGGGCGTGACAGAAGAGGATGATATCAAGGCTTCGGAGGAAGGTATCCGCAGAACAGTCGAATTCTTCCGGGAGATCGGCATGCCGGTATCAATTAAGGAGATGGGCATTACGCCGAGCGAGGAAGAGCTTGATCAGCTTTCTCTGGAGGCTTCTTACTTTAAGACAATTACGATTACCAAAATCAAGCCGGTAGATTATGAAGGAATCAAAGAAATGTACCATATGGCTATGGATGGCGTAAATGTCTGAGTGAGACGGTGACATATAATGATAAGATTACGGGCAGCGGAGCCGGCAGCTGATTGTCGGCTCCGCTGCTTTTTGCATGTTATTTTACGTGTTACTTTGCATGTTACTTTGTATGTTATCTTGCTGTTACTTTGCATGTTATTTACGTGTTACTTTGTATGTTATCTTGCTGTTATTTTGCATGTTATTTTGCAGCACGGACTTTCTTGAGAGCCCGGTTGACCCTCGAAAAATCAATGGAACACTGTCCCTCTGATATGTGGATCGGAATGACGGCGTCAAAATCATATTTTTCGGGATAGAAATTGTCATCCTGAAAATAATAGACCAGGACTGTTTCGTGATCCGGATCCACGACCCAGTACTCCTTTACGCCGGCATTCTGATATTTGTATAGCTTGAGAAGCATATCCTTGGAGCGGGTGGAGGGAGAGAGAATCTCCAGCACAAGATCAGGCGCGCCCTCAAAGCGTTTCGCGTCGAGATCGTAAGACCTGCAGATCACAAGCAGATCAGGCTGTACCATAGTCTTGTTGTCCATGTCCAGTCTGACATCACAGGGGGACAGATATACTTCGCACTCGCCTTCATGAGCATCCGTGCACTCGCGGAAAAGAATATAGAGTTCTCCAAGGATCTTCTGATGAATAACGGCAGGGGCTGACATGTCGTAGAACACACCGTCGATCAGTTCTACCCGGCGCTCATCGGGAAGAGCATAGTAGTCATCCAAAGTGTATTCTCCGTCTTTTTTGGGGGCGGAAGTCGAAACGTTGTAGTCTGCGGCAGCTTCTTTTACCGGATCGGGAGTGTTTCTTCCGGGGCAATTTTCATAAGTAAAATCTGAGCTCCGGGAGGACTTCTCTTCATTTATATTCATTCCTTCATTTATATTCATTCTTTGCTGCTCTTCGGCAGCGAGAATGGTCTCGATTGCTATCAAAGTAGATTTTCTGGGTGCCTTTGTGGCGCCGCTCATTATCTTCTGAACGGTGCTCAGCGGAAGATCTGCAGCTTTCGCAATCATTTCATTTGTGAGGCCTAAAGCAGTTTTTCTGTTTTTCAATTCTTCAATGGTCATCTTAAACTCCTTTCGACAACTCGTAAAGCCGACACAGACATCCCCCGATTTTATTGACGCTTCTACAGACACTTCTACAGATAAGCAGCTTGGGAATCTCCGTATCGGTTCAAACAAATGTTCCGTAATCAATATAGCACTTAAAACAGCCAAAAGTCAACATGAATATTATTGAATAGTCAATAAATACACATAAAAAGCACAATATGGAAATAATATGGAAATAAATTCATTTGCAGATGTGCAAACACAGAGATTTCAGAAGCGCAGTGTAAAGCGGCATAAACGCGCAGATGCGTGATACAGAAAAATTCGGGAGCAGGACCTTTGGGCAATATCATTAATTATAAGATGACACTGGACTTTTGGGCTCTGCTTTTTTATTCCGTGAAGAGCTTCGAGCTTGTAATCATCTGTGGATTTGTTAAGATTGAAGAAGATCAGCTACTATGCGTATGCGGGGAAGATCGGCATGAGCGGAAAACCCTTCTATGAGGGTAATCAGCTGCTGTGCATACGCGGGGAAGAGATTGGCAGCGACCGATGCAGGAAAATTGGCAGTGAATGCTGTGCATTTTCAGGGAGTAAATTCGTCCGCCTTCGGATATTCTTCCGGGATCGGCAGCTGATGAATTGTAAGAAATTTAAGCAAGGATTCTCGGAGATTCAAACTCCGAGGGTCTGACTTCGTTTGATGCCCTGGAGCAGAAAGGATAGGATATGTTAGAAATCGGAAGCAAAGCACCGGCATTTACCCTGCCGGATCAGAACGGAGACATGAGAAGCCTTGCGGATTATCAGGGAAAAAAGGTGATCCTGTACTTTTATCCGAAGGATATGACGGCCGGCTGCACGAAGCAGGCCTGCGCGTTCGGGGAACTGTACCCGCAGTTCCTGGAGAAGGGGGCGGTCGTTCTCGGTGTGAGCAAGGACAGCGTGGCGTCTCACAAGAAGTTCGAGGAGAAATACGGTCTGCCCTTTACCCTTCTCTCCGATCCGGAGAAGGAAGTGATTCAGGCTTATGATGTCTGGAAGGAGAAGAAGAACTATGGCAAGGTCAGCATGGGAGTGGTCCGGACGACCTATCTGATCGATGAGAACGGCATGATCATAAAGGCCTTCGGCAAGGTGAAGGCAGCGGATAACCCGGCGCAGATGCTGGGAGAACTGGAATGAAGATCATAAGTTGCGCGTACCTACGAGCGGTGCCGGATGGAGCAATTGGGCGGCTGGGAGC
Organism: uncultured Eubacteriales bacterium; assembly: GCA_900314565.1. GTDB lineage: Bacteria > Bacillota > Clostridia > Lachnospirales > Lachnospiraceae > Chordicoccus. Next base: position 8,092 of record OMVU01000028.1, on the reverse strand, counting down.
TTGCTCACAAAGCCGCACAAAATGCGAACAGACGATAGCGCGACAGCGCGACAATGAGCATGGAGCGCAAGCGGAATGCGAATAGCACCGCTAAGATAAACTAGAATTTCTCCGACCGGGAAGATGTTTATCTGAAGAACGAATGAGATCAAGACTTGCCGGCGCGGATGCCACAGCCTGCGGGAAGGTGTTTAACTGAAGAACAAATGAGATCAAGACTTACATGTTGATACGGAGGACTTATGGGGATGGGTGAAATCAGGCCGTGTACAATGAATCATGTCGACAGGTACGGAGAAATTTATGCGAAGGCATTTTCCGGAGAGCCGTGGAATGACCCGTGGAAACAGGAGGATGCTGTGATCCACGTGAAAGAGATCCTGGAGATGAGGCAGTCATACGGACTGGAATACATTGAGGATGGTCTTGCTGTCGGATTTCTGTTAGGTTCTTCCATGCTTTTTCACCATGGCAGGACCTTCGAGATCAATGATCTTGCTGTAGATCCGGCTTTTCAGGGAAGGGGAATCGCGAAAGAGCTTCTGGTGAGGTGCATCGAGGACATGAAAGCGAGCGGTATTGTCGGAATTCATTTGATCACGGCCAATGAAGGATTCCTTCCGGATTTCTACGAGCGATATGGGTTTGGCCGGGAGAAGGAGGTCATCCTTATGGGAATGGAACTGGCAGATCCGTTCGGGAACAACGCAGAGGCAGGTGAAGCATGAATTCAGGGAAATTCGACTTGGGAGGCCTCTTATAGCTAAGCAGATCAGCCGCTGCAGGAGAAGAGTTTAGCATGAGGAGAGTGAGGCATGAACATTCAAATCTTTGGAACAAAGAAAAGTTCCGATACACGAAAAGCAGAGCGTTTCTTCAAGGAGCGCGGTATTAAGTTTCAATTCATCGATATGAAAGAGAAAGAACTCAGCAAGGGTGAGTTCAATTCCGTGATGCAGGCCGTTGGCGGAGTGGACGCGATGATCGATCCGAACTGCAAGGATAAAGACCTGCTTGCACTGGTCACCTATATTTCAGCGGATGAACGGGCTGAAAAAGTGATGGAGAACCAAAGTGTCATCCGTCAGCCGATCGTCCGGAACGGACGGCAGGCCACAGTCGGGTATGCGCCGGATGTATGGAAGACATGGCAATAACAGGATAGGGAGAGATAATATTTTCATTTTCTCAACAGACAAGAGCAAATATGATGGAAGACATGGCAGTAACAGAACAGGGAGAAATCCTGTGTGGCAGTCGATATGAATAACATAACAGTAAGCAATCCTGAATCGCAGCAGATATGAATAACAGAACATAGAGCGATCCTGAATTGCAACAGGTATGAGAGCGAATGGACTGTGGCAATAGATGCTGAGGCAGCCATAGTATATTAAGCTGTTTAAGATTTGAATAAACACAGGAACGATTTTTGGAATTGTTCCCCATGAATTGGCTGTTAGGTACACAGGGGAGATTTTCTGTGAATGTTCCCCATGGATTTTTGTCTTTCTGAGGTATTTTAGGCACACGGGGCGGATTTCTAATGATTGTCCTACATTGATTTTGCATCTGTCGAGGCTTTTAGGCACAGGCATCAGATTTCCTGTTATTGTACTACATAGATTAGAGAAATCAGGGAGAACAAAATTGATGAAAAGGTCCGCTGTACCTAATTGCCCGGAATACAGCGAAAATCAAGGAGAATAAACTTGATGAAAGGGTCCGCTGTACCTAATTGCCCGGAATACAGCGAAAATCAAGGAGAATAAACTTGATGAAAGGGACCGCTGTACCTAATTGCCCGGAATACAGCGAAAATCAAGGAGAATAAACTTGATGAAAGGGACCGCTGTACCTGTTATGAAGTGACCCTTGTCAAGAAGTAAAATAAGCACCAGACAAACTTTTCTTACTATTCAAATTTGTGTGATCTGTCAGCATCTGGAAGGAGCCCTGATTTAACAGTTCCCGGCATGTGGCCACTCTGTTATTCGTGGATTGGTTACCGACAGGCTAATGGTTACGCCGAGAGCTCTGCGATCTAAAAGCGTGGATCACCGAAGCGCCAACATAGGTACAGCGCAGATAGCTCGAACCTTACAGTGATCACAGCTCCTTCCAGATGCTGACAAATATTATTTTTGAAACTATGTATTATAAGATGGAAAGAATGGTCTGGGGAATCCGCCTCAGCAGGGGCTGTGGGGCTTGTTGATAACCGGCTTCTTATGGAGCTGTGGGTAAGGTGTGGGCAGGATGTGGGCAGCTTTGCTGTCCACGGGCTGTCCATGCCTTATCCATAGCGCAATGCCGGTTATCAACAAATCCACGGCCCATTTTACTTGTAATTCATTATCAATTTATTTTCTTTTTTAGACTGAGTGTAATGACTGAATCAACTGATTATGCAGTGATGCTGATTCTTCCTGTCATCATTCCCCAGATAAAGCAGGCAAGTTCTCTTGCTACAGCAGCGACCGCTACATTTTTCTTTTTTCCATTTCGGATCATTTTGTGATATTTTCTGCGGAGTCGGATATTCGCTTTGTCAGCGTATGCGATGATTTCCGGCGCTTGTCCGCTCTGTCTCGAGCGCAGCGTCTTGGATTTATAGCCGATGGCTCCTTTACAGATTCCTCTTGCGGCCTCAATCAACAGGCAGCGAAGATGCTTATTTCCTGCCTTGGAAATTCCGAGACGATTTACGCTGTTTGAACTGGAATGCTCTCCAGGGACAAGGCCCAGAAATGCAGCATAGGTATTGCCCTTGGCAAAACGTTTAAAGTCTCCGGTTTCTACAATCAGTGAAAGCGCTGTGTGCGTACGGATCCCAAGAAAACATCCCAGCTTTCCCACATTCTCTTTATAGCGTGCTTCAGTTGCAATCTCTTCAATCCTTTTATCGTAACGTTCGATCTTTGATTCCTGTTCCTGATAGGAAATCATGTACTCGTCCAGTGTTTCACGGTACATTGGTTTGAGTTCCAGTTTGTTCAGCCAGATGACATGTTTTACGGACCATTTCGTTCCGGTATATTGATGCCCGTGTCGAAGAGTGAACGCGTTGATCTGCTGTTTCAGCTTTTTCAGCGCCTTCTTATGATCGTCCCTCATCCGGAGGTATTCTTTCACAGCGTCATCTTCGCCTGTAGGTATATATACAGGATGATAACCACCGTAGCACAGACACTTTGCAATCAAATTAGCATCGCGTTTATCCGTTTTGATTCGCAGCCCTTGTGGGGTAAGCATGGTTGTCGGTGCAAGAATCACACACTTGATACCGGCATTAGTAAGCTGATGGTATAAAGTATATCCAAGACAGCCTGCTTCGTAGCCGCATTCAATAGAGTAATCATTCTCATATCCGAGTTTCATTTTCAGAGATTCGATAAAGCAAATAATCCATTTATAGTCTGGTTCGACCTTTATTTCTCCAAAAACTCGTTCTTCTGCTCCAATTATGGGCTCCATTGCGCATAAAGTGTAATTTGTACTATGGACATCCATGCCGATTTTGATTATTCTTTTCATAAGTGACCTCCTTTTGTATGCGGTAATCCCTGTTACCACTGATCTTGTCAATCATAAGTATACAGGTAAATCCACGATGCTACAAATGTGAGGTCACTTCATATTATCTAATTGCCCGGAATACAGCGAAAATCAGGGAGAATAAACTTGATGAAAAGGACCGCTGTACCTGATCGACAGGATCAGTGTGGTTCCATAGGTGATTTCGGTTTACGGGCCGCAAAAGACCCGGAAAAACTGTCAGAACATTAAAAATTGCCTGGCAAAGATATGACTGAAAGGAGGTCGTCATGAGAAAATTATTTGAAGCTGCCGACAGATATGTGGAAACAAGTGACTGGAAAATTATTGCCGTATTGAAATTCTGCCTTATTTCCCTGGGCGTAATTCTTGGTATGGAAGTAAAGGAAAAGAGCAGGAAGCCTGTCTTTATCGCGGCGGTGTCTGTCTTCATCGCGACGTATATTCCGCTGATGACCAGGTTCGTTCGCATCTTCAGGGAGTTCCGTAAATAAGGGGAGGATTTGTCAGGAGAGGATCCTGATACGGTGAAAGGCCTGTATTCACAGATTTCGGCTGCAAATGCCGAAAAGTAGTCAGCATCTCGGAGATTGAATCTCCGAGAATCCTTGCTTAATTTTCTTGAAAATGCAGCGGAATGAAGATATAGTCGTAGTTAGGGAATCCTAACTATTGACCGTGTGTTCTACAGAGCAGGATTCGATCGATTTCGGACCTGCTCTGTTTTATAAGGGAGAACGAGATGACGAAAGCTCGGAAGATCATGAAGAAGAAAGCTTTTATCAGGGAAGAGATGGAAAAACAGCTGACCGGGAAGCAAAGCGAGTATCTTTGGCGGAAAGCGACAAAAAGACTGAATGATATTCTGAAGGAGTATGAAGCGCTGCCAAAGGGAGTCCGTACCCATACCGATCAGTTCATTTTCCCGGCCGCTGCGATCTACCTGACGGCAAAAGAACATATCCCGGCGAAGAAAGCGTACAGCATCATTGAAAATGCTGCGGTCACGAGCACGACCGCCATGGGTGAAAAGCTGGCAAAGCTGATGAAGATACCGGGAATGTGCAGACTGTTCATCAGCCTGTGGAATCCCATCAGCAGGAACATGTTCGGAGAGTCCTGCGGATTCCAAAATATATTTTATCCGAAGGAGAAGGGGGCTTACCGGATGGATATCATTGCCTGCCCGTATAACCGGTATTTTTCGGAGCTGGGATGCCCGGAGCTGACCAAAATCTTCTGTGATAATGACGAGCGGACTTACGGAAATCTTCCGGGGCTTCAGTTCATCAGGACCGGGACTCTCGGTAAGGGCGGCAAGCGGTGCGATTTCTATTTGAAGAAAGTGTAAGGAGCAGGTTATCGATTTCGTTCAGGATGTTAACGAGTGCGGCAAGAATGCCGAGGCGTTCTTGAACAAGAAGGTCAGAGCAGACTCTTCGTCGGCCGTCAGTTGGAGAAAAAGAGGGATGATTTATGAAGCAGGAAACAATTGACAGGATCAGAAAGTTCACGGCAGACCGTGATTGGGAACAGTATCATACACCGGCCAATCTCGCCAAGTCCATTTCCATCGAAGCAGGGGAACTGCTGGAATGCTTTCAGTGGAGTGATTCGGATTATGATCTCGGGCATGTGAAAGAAGAACTGGCAGACGTACTTGTCTACTGCCGGAATCTGCTGGATGCGTTGGGACTGGATGAAGATGAGATCGTCAACGCCAAGATGACACAGAATGAGGCCAAGTATCCGGCGGAAAAGGCCAGAGGAAGCTCGGCAAAGTATGATCAGCTGTAATATTGTGCATTTCAAAGATTCAATTCTCGCTCGCGAGAATTGGCGCGGGATTCGGGTCAGCGTAAGCTGACATCTTCCAGACCGAATCCCTGCGCCTCCGGCAAATCGCAGCCTTGCCGTAAGGAAGGTGCTTCGCACGTAAGTGCGGCGCGGCAAGAACGCAGAGGCGTTCCTGAAAAAGCAGTTTGATATAAGAAGAGTAAAAAAGAATTGGTAAGAGATTCAGGTTCAAAGAGGAGAATCAGATAATATGTTTTGGGACAGAGTAGCCGGGATCTATGATCTCTTCGGAAAGATATACAATGGAAAAGTCAATCGGAAAATGTGCAGCACTGTCGCAGGAGAAATCGGAAAGACTGACCGTGTTTTGGAATGCGCCTGCGGTACGGGGCTGATCACAGCAGCAGTCGCCGGGAAATGCAGACAGCTCGTTGCGACGGACTATTCTGAAGGGATGCTTAAGCAGACAGGAAAGAAATGCGGATCCTTTTCGAATGTGGAGATCCGGCCGGCTGATATCCTGAATCTTCCGTTCGCCGATGAGGAATTTGATGCCGTGATCGCGGCAAATGTCATTCATCTGCTCGATGATCCCTATAAAGCGCTGTCCGAACTGGACCGTGTATGCAGGAGGGGCGGAAAGCTGATCATTCCGACCTATGTAAATAAGGACAAGGCGAAAGGCTTTGATAAGGCGATCGATAAAGCCGGCGCTGATTTCAGGCAGGATTTTACGTACGAGACGTACCGGGCGTTCTTTGCAGGGGCAGGGTACAGGAAATTCAGAACAAAGCTGATTGACGGCCGTGTGCCGTGTGCTGTTGCAGTAATTACAAAGAGCTGATAAGAACGGATAAGTGAGACTGAAAGGGGAGAACCTCTCTTTTTTTGTTGTACCAACCCGGAAGAGCGAGGCGTTCTTGCCGTGCCTCGCTTACGTGCGAAGCACCTTCCTCACGGTAAGGCTGTGATCCGCCGGAGGCATTTATCCTTCTCTGATCAGTCGCTCTTAAGGATACGGTAAAATACTATACCGATTATGAGCAGTATCACTCCCACGGCAAGGCAGGATGGAGCGACATAGTCGGGCAGACCTGCATTTCCGAGATACAATCCTCCGATCAAAAAGAAGACACTGATGAGCATCGTAAGGAGCCCGATCATTCGGCATGTATTCTTGCTCATGTACTTGAACCTCCTCTCAAAACGCGGTTCTGACGTCTGACTGAATGCCCCGGGTGATGAAACAGTTCAAACGTCTGTATCAGATTCCTGATTTCAACTCCTCTCAAAACGCAGCTCTGACGTCTTACTGAATGCCCCGGGTGATGAAACAGTTCAAACGTCTGTATCAGATTCCTGATTTCAACTCCTCTCAAAACGCAGCTCTGACGTCTGACTGAATGGACCCGGGTGACGAACCCTGTCAAACGGCGGGTTCAGATCCCTGATTCCAGCTGCTCATCCGCTCCTGCAGCTCGATCATATGGCAGTATGCTCCGTTCTTCGCCATCAATTCGTCGTGACTTCCCTGCTCAACGATCCTTCCTTTCTCCAGTACCAGAATGCAGTCAGCTCCGCGAATCGTATTCAGCCGGTGCGCTATGACCAGCACTGTCTTATTCCGGCAGAGTTCGCTCATGGCCTGCTGAATGTATACTTCATTGTCGGCGTCCACACTGGCCGTGGCCTCATCAAGGATGATGATCGGCGCGTCCTTGAGAATGCAGCGGGCAATGGAAATGCGCTGCGCCTCTCCGCCGGACAGAGAGGCGGGATGCCGGTCCAGCTGTTCCAAGAGACCGAGGTCGTCCAGTACCTGCAGGGCTTCCTCCCTTGAGACAGAAGCGCCCAGCAGGACTTCCTCGATTACACTGTCGAAAAAAAGCTGCCGGTTCACGTCCTGCATAACGAGATAGCTTCGTCCGGCCCGCTCCCTGTCTGTGAGATAAGTGCCCCGGAAGGCTACGCTGCCGTTTGCCGGGATCACGCCGCAGAGAGATTCCGTCAGCGTGGATTTTCCGCAGCCGTTATCCCCGATCATGGCGACGATGCTGTGCTCCGGGATGCTCATGCGGTCGATGTCCAGAATCTGATGATTCCCCCGGCTGCAGCCAAGGTCTATTGCCTCCAGTGCAGGCTTTGCGCCGTGAGGGATTTCTCCGATCAGCGGACTCTTTTCGAGTGTATGCAGGTCGGTGCAGCGGAGACCCAGCGAAGCAAGCTCGCTGTCGGGAAGTCCGCAGAGCTCCCCGGGTGTGAAGCTTCGGGTGATGATCCCGTCGTTCAGATAGAGAAAGCGGTCGGCAAGATCCAGAAGATAATAGAGCCGGTGCTCGGACACGAGGATGGTCCCTCCCTCGTCCTTAATGCGGCGGAGTGTCTCGTGCAGGCGGGTGATCGCCTTTTTGTCCAGGTTGGATGAGGGCTCGTCCAGCACATAGACATCCGGTCCGGCAGTGTAGACGCTGCCGCAGGCGATCTGCTGCTTCTCCCCGCCGGAGAGTTCAAAAATATTGCGGCCGAGAAGAGCGGAGAGCTTCATATCCTCCACGGTCTTATCCAGACGGCGGTGTATCTCAGCGCGCTCCATCCCGAAGTTCTCGCATCCGAAGACCAGTTCTCCCGTTGAAAAATGGCCGGCGCATTCTCGTGTTTTCAAACATGAGTCAGCCGGCAGAAATCATTTTTACCGGCAGATTTATGGGTTTGCGGAGTGGTTCCTGTGATATATAAT
>OMVU01000036.1 GCA_900314565.1 uncultured Eubacteriales bacterium | reverse complement strand
AATGAACAGGGCCTCGGTGGAGAAATCCATCGGGGCTTTTATCATGAAAGGAACGATTATGAGAGTACTTACCTGCGAACAGATATCGGACGGGCATCCCGATAAGATCTGTGACCAGATCGCCGATGCGATCGTAACGGACTGCCTGAAGTACGATCCGAAATCGAGAGCTGCCATCGAATGCCTGCTCAAAGATAACCATGTGATCATTGCCGGGGAGCTGACTAGCACCCATAAGCCGGATTACCGGGCTCTTGTGGTCAGCGTCTTTACCAAGATCGGATGGGAGAAGATGGGCTGGATATCGCGCTTGGCGTTGATAAGGGCGGTGCCGGTGATCAGGGAATCATGTACGGCTATGCGACGAATGAAACACCGGAGCTCATGCCGATTCCCTTTATGGTGGCGACACGCTTCCTGCAGATCCTGCGTAACCACCCGAGCAGGATGTTCCGGGCCGATGCCAAGGCCCAGGTTTCCTACGATTATGATACCGGACGAATTACGACCTTCCTCTGCAGCGTCCAGCATAGCCCGGATGTGGAGGTAGCAGATTTCCGGCATATCATTGAGTCGATCATGGTACTGGCCGCATCCGAGTATGTACTGAATACGGACTTTGAAAAGCTGGTCAATCCGACCGGCAGGTTTGTGATCGGCGGCCCTTATGCGGACTGCGGGGTTACCGGCAGGAAGCTGGCCTGTGATACCTATGGCGGGATTGGGCATATCGGCGGCGGTGCGCTGTCCGGAAAAGACCCGACGAAGGTTGACCGCTCGGCTGCCTACATGGCCCGGAAGATAGCGCGGGATATCGTGCTCTCCGGGTATGCCGATAAGTGTGAGGTGCAGCTGGCTTATGCCATTGGCGTCCTGCAGCCGGTAGCTGTGTATATCGACTGTTTCGGCACGGAATACCAGAACCCGGAATTCATAAACCGGTATGTCCGTGAGAACTATGACCTGACACCAAAGGGCATTATAAGGGATCTGGATCTGCTCTCCGTTGATTACAACAAGGTGAGCAGTTACGGGCATTTCGGGAAGCAGGGCCTTCCCTGGGAGATGTGATGCCGTCCCGTGTCAACGTCCCCTGCAGGCACCCGGGCTGTCCAGCCCTTATCCCATACGGGCAGAAGTACTGCGAGGAGCATAAGAAGCTCCACCCGGAAGCGACGCGCTCGGCCAGCAGCCGTGGCTATGGTGCGGCGTGGCAGCGGGAGAGCAAACGCTTCCTGTCCATGCCGGAGCACAGGCTCTGTGAGGAATGCCTGAAGGACGGACGCTACGTCAAGGCAACCGTGGTCGACCACATCAAACCGCACCGGGGAGATCCGGTTCTCTTCTGGGATCGGAGCAACTGGCGCGGCCTTTGTAAGAGCTGTCATGACAAAAAGACCGGTCGGGAAGACAGCCATCCGACCTACCATTACTGATTCCATGCGGGACGAAAGTCAAAGCGCGGCCCCGGGGGCCGGGTATGAATCTCTAAAAGGCCAGCCCCCACAGACCGCCGCCCCCTCTCGCGTGCATTTCCGCGAAATTCATAGGGCGGGGGTAAGGCTGTCCCATACGGTAACAAAACATAGATATTTCCAAGATCCTCCTCTTCAGATCAAAGGGCGTAAATCTGCGTAAACACCTGTGATTCCATGGGAAAACAGCAGATTTTACGCCTTTTTATATGTCCGGGAGGACATTTGAAACGACAGGGAAAGCAAGCCATGCGGGGACGAAAATGCCTCCGCTTTTTTCATGCCTTTTTACAGAAAATCGCAAAATCCACAGGGCTTTCATTGCCACATGAAAGGGGGCGTATCCGGTGGTCGAATTTGAAAAAGTGGATATGGATGAATTCATCGCCGGATGCGTGCAGCGTTTCTGCCCGGTGTGCGGGACACAGATCCGGCAGAAGGAAACCGGCAGGCCCCGGAAGTTCTGCTCCGATCCCTGCAGGCGCAGGTACTGGAAGGCCCATCCGAAACCGAAGCAGTGGGATTCCTACCATGAGCAGGTCTGCCCGGTCTGTGGCCGGACGTTTTTTGCCCAGCATGAAAACAAAAGGCAGAGAAGATATTGCAGCCGGGCTTGTGCCAACCGGGGCCGGACGCTGAAAGGAGAAGGGTATGAAAACAGCAATACTGAAAGTGATCGCGGTAAGTGAGCTGAAGCCTGCGGAATACAATCCGCGTAAAAAGCTGAAGCCGGGTGATAAGGAATACGAAAAGATCAAAAACAGCATCGAGGAATTTGGTTTTGCCGACCCTCTTGTGGTAAATGCGGATATGACCATTATCGGCGGTCACCAGAGGCTGACGGTTGCGATGGATCTTGGGTACACCGAGGTTCCCTGCGCCGTTGTGGATATCGATAAAGTCAGAGAGAAGGCACTGAACATCGCGCTCAATAAAATCACCGGAGCGTGGGATGAAAACCTGCTGGCGGATCTGCTGCAGGATATTCAGGATTCCGATTTTGACCTGGACAAGACTGGCTTCGATCCGCCGGAGATTGAGACCCTGTTCAACAAGGTACACGACAAGGCCGTGAAGGAAGATGACTTCGATGTGGAGTCGGAACTGAAACAGCCGGTTTTTTCAAAGAAAGGCGATGTGTGGCTTCTTGGCAGGCACAAAGTCCTGTGCGGGGATTCGACCCTGCCGGATTCTTACAAGGCCCTGCTTGGTGATGTGAAAGTCAACATGGTGCTTTCCGATCTTCCGTACTTTGTAGCTTACCATGGGACGGCGGGAACCATTCAGAACGATGACCTGAACGATGCCGATGCCTATGACTTCACGCTGAAGGCGATGAAATGCATGGCGGATGTGCTTGCCGATGACGGCAGCATCTATATTTTCCATGCAGATACGAAAGGTCTGATCTTCCGCAGGGCTTTTGATGAGGCCGGATTCTATCTGTCTGGCTGTTGCATTTGGAAGAAGAATGCGCTGGTGCTGGGCCGGTCTCCGTATCAGTGGATGCATGAGCCCTGTCTCTATGGTTGGAAAAAAGATGGGAAGCACCAGTGGTATTCCGACCGGAAACAGACAACGATCTGGGAGTATGACCGCCCGAAATCGAACAAGGATCATCTGACTATGAAACCGGTGGCACTGATGGCATATCCCATTAAGAATAGTACCATGACAAACGGTGTTGTTCTTGATCCGTTTCTCGGTAGCGGCAGCACACTGATTGCCTGCGATGAAACGGATCGTGTGGCGATGGGTATCGAGATCGAAGAAAAGTTCGTCGATGTAGTCGTGAAGCGGTATATCCAGAGTCATTACGGTAATTACGCGGATGTGTATGTGATTCGCGACGGTCAGAAACTGAAGTTTGAGGAGGTCGCTTCCTTCGAGCCGGAAGGCGGTGATGGCAGTGAGTAATGTCAGTTACCGCTTTGAAGGGAACACCGGGATAGGCACGTTGCCGGATGGAACTCGGTTCCTGTTTGATAAAAACCGGTTTGACCGCATCCGGGATACGAAATGGTACCGGAATTACCGAAAGCCGGGTCACAGGAAGCTGTATCTCATTGACCGGCACGGCAATTACTTGCACCGGGTGCTCTGTGACTGTCCGCCGGGATACGAGGTCGACCATATCAGTCTCGATACGCTGGACAACCGGTCAGAAAACCTGCGGGTCGTGACGCATCAGCAGAACCAGATCAACCACAGCCTGCAGTGCAACAACAGCAGCGGCGTATCCGGCGTTGATTTTTATCCGCGAAATGAAAAATACCGTGCACGGATTAAGGTATCCCAGCAGGAAATCCATCTCGGGTATTATGATGATTTCGAGGAAGCCGTGCAGGCTCGGAATGTTGGCATTCCGACGAAGTTCATGCTGCCGACTTCCCATTACGATGAGGATCGCGCTAACCGTGCTGTCCGGTTTATTGAGAACCTGAAGCATACGAAAGGCCGCTGGGCCGGGAAGCGCTTCTGGCTTCTGCCATGGCAGGAGCAGATCATCCGGGATGTGTTTGGGATCGTCGATGAGAATGGTCACCGGCAGTTCCGGACGGCTTATGTGGAGATACCAAAGAAGAATGGAAAGCAATTAGCGCTGGACACACCAATCCCGACGCCTGCTGGCTTTAAGGCAATGGGGGATCTGAAGGTGGGCGATACCGTTTTTGACGAGAATGGCAAGCCCTGCCATGTGATGGCTAAGAGTGAAGTGGATGATACCGAGCAGGCTTATAAACTGACGTTTCGCGATGGGAGCAGCATTATTGCTGGGGAACGACATTTGTGGAACTGCGATTATATTTATGGGAAACCGCGCTCTGTGCTGTGGACAACGGGAGAAATATTTCGAAGGACACAAGCATTCAGAGACCGTCATAGGGATGATCCGAAAGAAGCACGGCGCTCTCTTATTAGAATCCCGGTAGCTGCTCCGCTGAAAATTCCAGATACCGATCTTCCAGTTGATCCGTATCTTTATGGGTATTGGCTTGGGAATGGAAACGCCATGAAGCCGGAGATCACAGTAAGGGATGAAGATGTAGAGGATATTATCTCATTCATACCTTATCAGCTTCACAATCGTTATCCGCAGAAGTGCGGTGGGAGCGAAGTTCTGAACTATACGGAACTGAAGCCCATCCTTTTAAAGTCTTTTCGGGATAAGGCAATCCGGGCTGAGTACCTGAGAGCATCGGAGAAACAGAGATGGGCGCTGCTGCAGGGCCTCATGGATTCCGATGGGTGCGTCGGAGAGCGAAAAGGACAGAGCATATTCTGGCTTGTTAACAATAACAACGTAATGCGTAATATTGGCCGTGTCGCATTCATCGTCTACGCTTTTCTTATTGCAGAGAGTTACTATCATTTGAGGGAGAAGCCTGATCGCCTTCGAAGCCATGTGCTTAAACTTTTGATTTTATCTACGTGGAGCGAGCCGCTCCACGATCAGTATATTCTCCTGAAGTGGATGAACTGGAAAACGCAGAATACAATTCCTATGTTGCTGATAGGATTTGTTGCCCTAATTCTTGTGGGCTGGTGGGAAGGTAGACATGCTCAAAATCAAGTGATAGCACGAACGGGCGCTGTGGTAATCTGATTCATAGCCGCTTTTTCCGCGCATTTCCTGCGAGCAGGATATGGATTTGGAGGTGTGGTTCTGATTGTACTTTTCTACGTGTATCTCCAGCGGGCGGATAGTTTAAACTTCATACAGCGCTTATGTGTGCTTCTGCTGATCGACGTCATATATATCTGCGTGTACATTTGGGGTAGTGCTGGATTCAGTGGTGGAGAAGCGCTGATGGAATCGGCTAAATCTTTTAATCGCCGTTTAGTTGGTACTCTGGTGGCGGTTGTTCCACTTGCTTTCTACAACCGGAATCTTGGCTACCTTAGTAAATGGTTCGGCTGGATGTATAGTTGTTTTTATCCTTTGCAGTTCACAATTTTGATAGTCGCGCGGCACATTATACGAAAGTTTTGAGATCGTAGACAATGCAGTTGCAATATCCTGTATGATGTGTGCGATGACAAATAAGGAAAAATGAGACGAAATATTCAAAATTTGACCACCTACATAATATATCTGGGAGCCCTGATATTCCTTCTCACCTGTGTGATGCTTGCAACTGCCTATATCCCGCAGGATGCCATTCAAAAACATATGGAAGAGTCTGCCGGAATCCTGGCTGAACGCCCGACGACATGGCAGATTCTCCCGGGGATCAACAGCAGTAAAGTGCATCCGTATGCAGACATGTTGACGCTGAATATCGCGTACCACTTGGGAGACGAAATAGCCCCTCACAATTTTGACAGGGCCTTTGATCAATTTCGATTTACAAATGCCGAAAAGCTGAAAGCAGTGATGTGGGCCAAGTATTACGGCACCCCGAAAGATACGGATGAATCGATAAAACTGTTTCAGCAATCGGTCGATAATCGACTGCATGCGAACAAAGAATATCTTCGCTATTGGCACGGGTCAGCCGGAATCATCAGGTTCATGCACATTTTCGCAAATATCCGGCAGATTTATGTTCTGCATTCTTTTATTCTGGCGATGCTGCTGGCATTTTTGCTGCTGCTTTTGATAAAAGGGCATTATGTATTGGAAGCCATTTCTTTGATCATATCGCTTGTCATGGTCAGCATCTGGTTTGTTCCTATCTGTCTGGAATATTACTGGTGCTTTTTTGTAATGCTGATTGCTTCCATTATTAGTGTGAAAATCGCTCAAACGGGGGCGTGGGAGAAAGCGACACCCTTGTTTTTCTTTACCGGCATTTTCATTGCATATCTGGATTTCCTGACAACAGAGACAATTACACTGGTGATCCCTCTGCTTCTTATGGTGAGTATCCGGTGGAGAAATAAACAGAGCGTCGTCAATTCCGATGCGGAAGGAGATATCCAAGGACTTACCATGTTTGTAAAGATGATCGCGTCATCTTGTTTTTCATGGCTGGCCGGATTCAGTCTGATGTGGCTTTCAAAATGGATTCTGGCATCGCTCATTCTTCAGGAAAATGTCATGCCTTATGTAACTGCACATATTGAAGAGCGTATCGGAGGAGACCCGAATGGCAAGTCGCAACTGGCGTATGCTGTTGGAGCGATTGGAAGGAATCTGAGATGTCTTCTGCCATTTGATTATGGGCGATTCGGATATTTCATCCTGGGATTAATGGTTGGAATCGTCATTACTCTGATAGCGGTTCGCAGGATAAAACTTAATAAGACTGCAAACAGACAATTGTTGGCGGGATACTTTGTCATCGGTTGTATTCCCATGGTTAGATATTTGGTCCTTCATAACCATGCCTGGTACCATAGGAGTTTTACATACAGGGCTTTGGCAGGAAGTATTCTGGCATTGTGTTTTGTACTTGCTGAACTGTTCAGGGAACAAAATAATCAGCGAAATGCCGATCACAGTCTATGTGTGACAGGGGGAACAGGAGAATGAATAATCTTAATCTCACTATCCTCATGCCTTGTCTGAACGAAGAAGGAAACATCGCCTTTTCCATCGGACAGGCTCAGAGCTACCTGTCTTCCATTAACGACCGCTTCAATCAAATCGGGGAAATCCTGATTGTCGATAATAATAGCACGGATAATTCGGCTGCAATTGCTAAGGGCTGCGGCGCACGTGTCGTCTCTGAACTGCGTCCCGGCTATGGCCGTGCCCTGCGCACAGGCCTTCGGAAAGCAAGAGGTGAGGTGATCATCTTTGGAGATTGTGACAGCACATACGATTTTTCCAATCTGGATCCTATTTACTCGCCGCTTGCAGAAAACAGGTATGACTTCGTTACAGGCGATCGCTTTGCCGGACAGATGGAGGACGGCGCTATGAGCTGGTCACATAAGCTGGGGGTGCCATTCCTTTCGTGGTGTGGCAGAGTGAAATTTGGAGTAAAGATCCATGACTGGCACTGTGGCATTCGAGGTATCCGGAAGGATGCATCGGAGAAATGTGAATTCAAAACCACAGGTATGGAGTTTGCCACAGAAATGATCGCGGAAGCAAGCCGGAAAGACCTAAGGATCGGAGAGGTCAGCGTGCCGCTTAAGAAGGCACAGAGAGTGCGGACAGAGAAACTGAGGACGGTGCGGGATGGTTTTCGGCATTTATGGTATATAATAACGGCGTGAAGTCAGAGAGCGCTTTTCTTTCTGACAGTATCGTTTTACACTATACTTTGGGTCGGTTTTCTCCATAAATATGTCATCGATAATTCTTTTTTCAGATTTGCGTTTATTCTGCAGAATTAATATGTATTCATAAGGGAGAATTTAAAGGAAGAGCTGTAATATTGATACTTCCGCAATGTTTGTTAGAAGGAAAGAAAGAGGTTTCCGGACATTGGTGGATAATCTCCCGGTCAGCAGAGGCAGAAAAGTTAAATTTTGGTACAAATCCCAGTAAACACGTGATATAATAAAGGGTATCAAAAGTATCCGTCTGGTTGTGGCTGCAAAGATGTTGGCGTTAATTGCAGCTATGGTAGTGGTACTGGCAAGAAAGATGACAGAGTTTTCAGCTGTTGGACGGTGCTGAATCGGAAATTCTGATTTATGTAAAAAATATGGTTAATATTACTAATATTACTGTAACTGGGAGTGAACATAGGGATGCTGATTGTAAAATCAATCTGTGGGCACATATGCTTGAGTTGTGTTCAGAGCCTGATTTTACAAGAAATCCAGAAATCTCAAGGAGAGGGACTTGGCAGAGAGGCAGAACAGCAAAGGGCGAAAAAGAAGCGAAGGTGTATCTCGAAAGGGCATCGCAGCCGGAAAAAGTATAAAGTATAGAAAGGTCAGTGAATTTGGAAAGAGCTTTATTCAACTGATTTCTCGCTTTTGGACGACGGCGACTGAACGCGTTCCCCGCCCATATATCATCGGCGGTGTTACAATTGTAATATTGCTCGTGGCGCTCATATTTTCTCAGGGAACAAGGAGGGGCGCCGAAGCGGCGGAGGTGTCTGCCGGGCAAAAGGATAATATCAATGGGTTTATGTTCATATTCGACAGGAGATCCGCGCAGCAGAGGCTTGTCGATGATATGAAGAAAGGTCTTGTTCCACAGAAGCTCACATGTGAAAAAATTGAGTACATCCTTGAAGATGACGGAACAGTCGCCGAGAGGATCGATGAGAACGCAACGATCGAGACGGAAGACCGTGATTTTATAACTAAGGTCTATCAGGAGATGACCGACATGATCGTGATTGGGCAGACCGCTATGAGAGACAATGCGACTCGATGCCGGATCACGATGGTACTGCAGGATGGAACAGATTGCATTTTCAATTTTGATACTGTTTCGATTATTGAAATCGAAGGGCAGGATTACATGATGGAGAGCGACGGCGGACTGTGGAAGCTTCTGCCGGGATTTTTCTGAGATTCGGTTACAAAATTCCGGAACGATGATTCAAAGGAATTAAGGCAGAATTTAAAGGGGTTTTTCTGCTATACACAGATAGAGTCAATTGTGATAACAGGCAATTTGGGACTGAAAAAGTGATAGGTTACTAATATTTCAAATGAGATGGATTAAAGAGAACCGCGTTACGCTCATAATTGTTGCAGTAGGACTTTTTGGACTTGGACTTATCCTGTATCCGAGTGTTGCGGACTGGTGGAACAGTTTTCATCAATCGAGAGCTGTTGCAAGTTACGCTCAAAAGGTCGCGAACATGGACACTTCAGAATATGAAAGGATCCTGGCGGAAGCGGAGGCATACAATAACAATCTGGCAATCAATGGCATTAATTGGAAGATGAGCAAGGAAGAGCTTGCAGTCTATGAGAAGGAGCTGGATATCACCGGAACCGGAATTATGGGATATATCACTATTCCGAAGATTCATGTGGAGCTTCCTATCTATCATGGGATTGACGATGCGGTTCTGCAGATCGCGATAGGACATCTTTCAGAGACGTCGCTGCCGGTTGGCGGACCATCAGCACACTGCGTTGTATCCGGACATCGGGGACTTCCGTCAGCGAAACTTTTTACAGATATCGATAAGCTGGTCGAGGGCGATACATGGACGGTCAATGTTCTGAATAAGACACTGACTTATGAGGTCGATCAGATCCGGGTCGTTGAACCGACAGACCTGAGCAATCTGCAGATCGAGCAGGGGAAGGATTACTTCACACTGGTCACCTGCACACCTTACGGAATTAATACACACAGACTTCTTGTAAGAGGGCACCGTGTGGATAATGCGCAGGGCGAAGCCAATGTCATAGCTGATGCACTCCAGATCGAACCGGTGTACATAGCGCCTTTCCTTGCAATACCGTTCATTGTGGTGCTGCTCATCATTATGATGGTATCGACAGAGTATATGAAGAGGCGGAAGAAAATTCGCCAGAAGGCGGAGAACGAGTTTGACTGGCATGGATGATTTACAGGCAGGTATCAAAGGAGATGCAACTCATATTCTGTAGGATATGGTTGAAACAACAACTTTTATAATAATATGAGGGGAAAAGATATGAAAAAATGGATTGGAAAATTCACAGCAATCTTTGCATCCGCAGTCCTCATGATGGGCGCAGCAGTGCCCGTCTGCGCAACTGAGTCAAAAGCATCAGGGAATTGGCCGGTTGATACAGGGAAGACAGACTGCTCAATCACCCTGACACTAACGTATACGGATAATGGGACAAAGACGGAAAAAAACATGTCAGGTGGAAGTCTGTCTATCTACACGGTAGCGACTGTGAAGGAGGAGAATGGATATAAATTTGATATCTCCGGTGGTAGTTTTGCCAGTTCCGAAGTTGTCAAAGATATTCCGGACATGAATTCAGATGAACTGGATAAGAATAACGCGACGATTGCGGAGGCACTTGAGAAAAACATCGCAGGTGTTGAGGGGAAAACAGTGGATGTTGCGGATGGAGCCTGCAAGTTCGAGAATCTTACGCCGGGACTCTACCTTGTCCTTCAGTCGAAGCCTTCGGATGGCGGCGTTAAGATTAATCCGTTCCTTGTATCCATTCCAGGAGAAAACGGAAGCTATGATATTGTTGCAACACCGAAGAAGGGTATAGAGGTTCCGCCGACAACAACGCCGAAGACTACACCTACACCGACTCCTGGTAAGCCGGGCACACCGGGTACACCGTCCTCAGGATCTAAGACGGTTCTTCCGCAGACAGGTCAGCTGTGGTGGCCGGTTCCGGTACTGTGCGGAATCGGGCTTGCACTGCTGGTTGGCGGGATTGCGCTGAAGAGGAAGAAGACAGCTTGATCTCGTTGAAGAAAGCGAAACCGGAAAGTACCTTGTTTTTCCTTGAAGAATAAGAAGGCAGAAGAAATCTAAATATGTAGATTCTTGAGGACGCATAGATTTCCAATCACAGAAATCTATGCGTTTTTTTGTAAAGAAGGCGAAAACCTTGTGATGTATCGATTGTTTCATAATATCTTCACAAGTTTATTGCTGGTAAACTGCAATATTATGAATATAATGGGGTTATTAACTTCGATATGGAAGGCTGTATTAATAATCGGGCGGTATTGAAGCGCAGACGATTATTGCGGTCTATTCGGGATGCCGTTTGGACTTTATTATATGGACTTCAGATTATTACTGCCATGGGGTTAGAAAAATGAAACAAAAGAAGAAGTATCGCAGTGTTATCGGGAATATATTGATCGTCATGGGACTGCTTCTCTTCGCCGCGGCCCTTACCCTGGTCATATATAATGTATGGGACGGCAAGCGCGCGGAGCACGCGAGCACAGCAATCGTGGAAAAGCTGGAGGAAGTGATTCCTGATGACATTGAAACTCCGGAGGAGGTGATCGTACCGGAAGGTCTGGAGCCTGAGATCGACCCGACCATGCCGACGGAGATGATCGATGGATATGCATATATAGGAACGCTGAAGATCCCCAGCCTCGGACTGAATCTGCCGGTCATGGCGGACTGTGATTATACGAGACTGAAGATCAGTCCATGCGTATTTTCCGGCAGCTATAAGACGAATGACCTGGTGATCTGTGCGCACAATTACGCGAGACATTTCAGCCCGGTCAAATGGATCGATCTGGGCGCGGATGTATATCTGACGACGGTGGACGGCGTGATGTATTCATATAAAGTCAGCAACATCGAGACAGTGCAACCGATGGCGGTCGACCAAATGATCAAAAATTCGCATAATGACAAAAATGTTTCGAACGACTGGGATATGACACTGTTCACATGTAATACGGGCGGGCAGACGCGGTGTGCGGTGAGATGCATAAGAATGGACAAATGAATGAGAGGGCGGGAGCCCTCTCATTCATTTTGAAAGCAAAATGGACGGAATTTTTTATTACATCTCACTTTATAGAAGCAGGGTTTTTCTTTACTGAGAAAAACATAAAAAAGCATAGGAACTAAAAACATAATAATTTAATACTTATGTATTAGTTATTGAAATTGAAATACCTATAGTGTATAATACAAATTGGGAAATAGTATGCATGTTATTGATAGGACGGGGGATACTTGCGCATGAATGGATACCGGAGATTTTTTACCCCCCTCCATTAACATTTATGACATATAGGAAACTTCAATGACTTTGGCTCGCGGTATTTCCCGGGAGCTTTTTTGTCCAACGGAAGCAGATCAATTTTCTAAGAAAGAGCTTGCAGAAGGAAATGAGCAAACATCGGCACAAAAAATATTCCTGGAAAATTCCCGGCATAATCCGATTCGCTTGCAGCATAAGAATTTGCCGGACAGAACCTGTTTATGGGCAGCATAATAAGCGGAAGAGGGGTAGCTTATGAAGAGACTGGAAAAAATACTGGAAAATTTTATTAAAGTCTCGAAAAAATCGAGACTATGGAGGACATTTGTATATTGTCTTGCGGTGATCATAGTTTTTACAACGACCTATTCGTTGATCCTGCCTGCGATCACCGTCGAGAAGAGCGGGACAGAGAATGTAGGCGGACTTGTCATGGAGGAGGCAGATCCCGGAAGCACGGGAGCTGAGGCGGAAGCGCCGGGAGAGGTCATGACTGCGGATGCGGAAAATGAGACCCCGGACGAAACCCTGCAGGAGAAAGTTCCGGATGCATCATCGCAGACGGCATCTCCAGGAGATGATTCTTCTGAAAATGGGACAGCACAGCCGGAGTCCTCACAGACAGAGACAGCACAGATTGCTGAGAGCACAGCAGTTGTCGATGAAGAAGTGAAAGAGCCCGTCAACGGTGAAGTTCAGACTGTCGGTGACAGAAGAATCATGACCCTCACGGGTGAGGATTATGATGTTGTGGTAAGCGGAGACCTTTCCGTTGGCGTATCAGACGGAACGGTTCTTTCGGTCCGCGGAATTTCTGACGCCGATGTTGTCAGGAGTTTCAGCGACCGTATTACAGATGAACTTTACAAAAACTTCGTGGACACAAAGACTACGGAGGTACTGTATCAGCTTGTCTTCACGGATAAGGACCTTGTCGAGTATTCACCGGCAGGGAACTTTGATGTGCAGTTCATTTTCCACAATAATACAGTCAGCCATACGGATGAAGTGGTCTATGCTGCCATCTACGATTACCTTACCGATGAAATGGTTCTGACAGAAAAGAACGGCGATGCGTATGAGACGCCGGTCATCTCGCTCAATGAATACGGTATCATCACGGGAATCACTCTGAAGAGCCTGAACTTCGGGGAGTATTCCGATATTATCACGCTTGTCGCAGGACCGGTGAATGAAGAGCGGAAGCTTGTTGCTGAGCAGGAAGCAGACAGTGCTGCGACAGACAGCAGCAACGAAAGCAGTGCAGAGTCCGCAGAGAGCGGCAGCAAGAATGAAAGCAGTACAGAGTCCGCAGAAAGTGACAGTAGAACAGAAAGCGGGAAAGAGTCCGCAGATAGTGACAGCAAAACCGAAAGCAGTTCAGAATCCTCGAAAAGCGAGACAGAGAATACTGAGAGCACCGGTACAAAGACTGATTCTGCAGACAGCAGGTCGGAGAGAACGTCTGAAAAGGCGGAGACATCGAAGGAAAGCGGAATAGCCGGAAGCGGCACCCTTACTGTAAGGGGCAGTGATTATACTGTCACGCTCGCATATAGTGCAGAGGCAGAAATTCCGGCAAATGTGGTCCTTGAAGTCACAGAAATTGAGAATGGCACGGCTGCATATAAGAAATATCTTGCACAGGCGAAGGCGGCGATGGGCCTTGATAAGGACCAGGTGCTTCCGAAGGAGCAGGCAAGATTCTTCGATATCAGGATCATGGCTGACGGGAAGGAAGTTCAGCCGGCGGCGAATGTAAGTGTCAATATTACTTATGATCAGCCGGTGGCAGAGGCAGATCCCGGTGCGGAAGCGCAGATCGATGCGAGCGCAGTGCATTTTGGAAAAGAGGGCGCTGAAGTTGTTGAAGTCAGCGATGCGGATGCCAGCAGAGTAGAGTTCGAAGCAGAGAGTTTCTCTGTTTACGGCGTCATCTATACTGTCGATTTTGAGTATAACGGCTACTTCTATAAGCTTCCCGGCGGCGGAGAAATGATGCTGAGTGAACTGGCTGAGGCTCTCGGAATTGCCGGAGACGGACAGAAGTACACATCAGGGAGTGCCTTTGTCGCAGACGTCCTGGATGCAGAGTTCTCAAATCCGGATCTTCTTGAAGTCACAAAGGCGGGATTTTTCGGCCTGTTCAGCGATGACTGGATCCTTAAGACAAAGGAATCCTTTGTGACGGAAGAGACGCTGACGATCACAATGAAGGACTCGTCCCGCTATGTTATAAAAGTAACGGACCCGGTGGAGAGCACCAATCTCTCAGACTTCCTGAAAAATGTTGTCATAGCCGGCGCAGTACAGGACAGTACGGGAGCGTATATTGTTGAAAAGGGTGTGCATTACGATCTGATCGCAACGTTCACGGAGGATTCTGCTTATCAGTTCAAAAATGACGGGACATTGACATACCAGTTGCCTGACGGAGTTGAAGTATTAGCCGAACAGTCAGACACTATGAATATCAATGTCGTGTATAAAGGAAAGACGTATCAGGTCGGAGCCCGCTACCATCTGGGAACAGACGGCCTTCTGGAAATACAATTCAATCAGAGCGACAGTGATTACCACAGACTTGCAGCATCCACAAATGTAAGTTTTCGATTCATATTTGATGCTGTATTCGATGACGATACGACCAGAATCGAGTTCAGCGAAGATGTTGTACGGCATATTGTATTTGAAGAACCGAAGGGCGGTCAGGCATACGCGACAAAGTATGCTGAATATGACGAGCATACCGGGATTTTCCACTACACGATAACGGTTACTGCAGATGGGGGTTGTACGAATGTAAATGTGAGAGACGTCATCTCCGGAAATGCGGTCATTTTCAATAACGATGTGCAGGTCAGCGGGAACAGCAGCTCTTATACGGACAATGGGGCGCCAAACGGTTTTGATTATACATTCGCATCCATGGCGGATGGCGAGGAGATCACGATCACGTATACCGGCATAGCGGATTTTTCGAAAGACATGGATAATGACGGAAAGCTGACTGTCGACCAGACGAAGAACACAGTGACGGCACAGCCTGAAGGAGGGGATCCGCACAAAGGAGAATACTCGAGAGAGATCCGGTATAAATGGACGACGAAGAGTGACGGAACGGAAGCAGGCCTTACAGAAAGCGGCGATAAGATCATCGAATGGACGATCGACTATAACGAGCTGTCCCTGGCGTCTGTTAAGGGCGATACCATTACGGACACGATTTCCGCTGATTCAACAGGCTACATGAAGTATTACGGGACTGAAATTACGGTAAATGTCTATGACCACAGCGGAAATCTTGTTGATACCAGGCAAGTTCCCTATACGTCACTGACTTCACACAGCGATTCGTCCTGGACCTATACGATTCCTGGGACAGATACGGAGCCATATCATTATCAGATTGTCTATCAGACAGTGGTAGATATGAAGAAGGTCAATGACGGCGGAGTAGCTATCACGCTGAATAATATTGCAAACGGAGACAGCGGTGGGATTCAAATTACGCCGAAGGATAAGACAAAAATCACAAAAGATATTGAGTCATATTCTACAGAGGAAATCAATTGGATAGCTAGCCTCTATGTTCCGGAAGGAGGTCTGTCACAAGCAGTTGTAGTAGATACTTTTCCTGCCCGCTTTTGGGATGGCAAGATGATGGTTGATAATTATAAGGAAGGGACTCTGGTTATTTCGGATTTTCTGGACGGTGAATCCTATGAAGTTTCTTATGCCTCGAACATGTTGACTATTACTTTCTATAAAGGCGAGGGTGAGTATAAGACCACGGGGCTTCTGGGTACTCCGGGAGGACATACTATAAAAATCAGGCTTACAACGAAAGTTAATCAGGAATGGCTTTCAGCTGGTTATGCTGTCGAATCTGATGAGTATAAATATTTGATGAATCATATTAATACGATTGCCATTGGACCCGAAAAAGCTGAAGCAACCGTTACTTTTGATAAACCTGATATAAAAAAGACAGGAGAGGTACAAACAGATGAACAGACAGGGAAAGTAAAATCCATACTATATACTCTTACATTATCCGGAGTTTCAGATACCCCGGTGAGTATAAAAGATACGTTTGATACAAGCCTTCTTGAAATCGATACCGGGAGTACCGATTACCGGCATATGAAAATATGGGGAGGAAACCAATGGGATCAGAGATTCGGAGAGACACCTGTCTCATATTCAGAGACAAGCGATGGGGTCATTATCACTGCGAACACTGTGCCCAGGATGGGAAATGGGCCGTTCTATTCTCATTACAAGATACAGTATTTTCTGAAGCTCAAGGATGGTGTTGATTTGGATGCCCTGGCCATCGCGAACGGCGGTGAGCATGATCTCACAAATACCGCTAAATGGGGAGATCATGAATCTTCTTATACATATAAGACGGTTTATGACTATTTTGATAAGAAGCTGCTGAATGAAAATGAACTGGGCGGCACCAACCGTACAGCAAGATATCAGATCACTTTCAATCAGGCAAAGGCAATGCTGAATCAGGGCGAACCGATGACGCTGACAGATAAGATGAGTCCGAATCTCAGTCTTGATTACAGTTCGGTATCCATTACCACCGATCCGGAAGGAATGCCGGTTCCATATTCCGCAACCGGTCGGGATGACGGCTCGACCGTCGTCAAATATACCATTCCTGATTCTACTGCCGTGACGATTACCTACGAGGCGCTGGTCGTTGGCAACGGAGAGGTCACGATTAAAAACGATGCAGAAATTAACGGAAGAGAGGAGCACACGGAAAGCACAAAAATATACAAAGTTACAGGAGAAGGAGAAAGTGCATTAGCCAGCTTCAAAATTGTAAAAGTTGACGGATATGATGCAAGCAAAAAACTTGAGGGAGTACAGTTCAAATTTTTTGCGGAAAATGCTGATCTTAGTTTTGATTCCAAAGGAACAAAGGAACTGATCCTGACAAGTGATGAGAACGGCGAAGTGCTCATTGACGGTGACGAGTTTGAGATTTTTTATGGCGAAGTGTATCATCTTCAGGAGATAGAGCCGCTGGATGGGTACGGAACGATATCATTTGACTATCTGTTTACCTTAGTCACGGATATGGCACAGATCGATTATAATCATTTCGTTTATTACTATTCTGATTCGATGCAGATCAAGAACTGGCCGCTTGAAGGCCTGGTCATTGAGAAGAATGTCGAGAGTACGGAAGAAGCGGATCTGGAGGCGAATTATCATTTTAAAATCTCGATTCTTGATGACAGCGGAGGAGTTGATACTTCGTATAACGAGAAGTACGGCAATGATCAGTTTGAAAACGGCGTGTTCGAGTTCATTTTGAAGAACAGGGAACAGAAAATGTTCTGGGGCTTTGAAAGGGGAACAAAGTACAAGGTCGAAGAGATTCTGACAGATGAGGAAGGGAACGAATTCACGACGACTGTCAGATACGATACATTTGACGAAGATGGGAACGTAACAGGGCACATAACAGAGAATGGAAGATCGCATACCGGCGAACTTACGCAGGAAACGGAGACGATCGTGTTCACGAATAAGAAGGAATCGAAAGGCTCCCTGAAAATCAAAAAGATAGTAAAAGTGAATGGTATTGATCCGACAGCGGAGACATATTCACTGGTGAACGGTACATACACATTCAAAATCGCGAAAAAGGATGATGAAGAATTTGAGCCCAGAACGATAGAACTGACCATTGACGGCAGCAATGTTGCTGAGTCGGAAGAAATCAAAGACCTGCCGGCGGGAACATACGTCATCACTGAGGCTTCTCAAACAGGGACGGAACTGATTGGAGCGACCATTGATAACACACCTGCGACAATCACTTCACGATCTGTAGAGGTCGTGGTAGCTGCCGGAAAGGTGGCGAGGGAAGCTCCGGTCGTCTCTTTCACGAATAATGCGACGAAGATCGACTTTGAGAAGATCTGGATGAACAATGGTGAACGGATGGCGTGGGCAGATAACACATCTATCATTGTTACCGTAAGCGGAGTAAATCAAACTTACTCAAGAACGTATACGATTTCCAAAGGAGACCTTATAGAAGGAAAAGAGATTTTCGGACAAGAAGAGGGAGCCCCGATCTTAACCGTTAAAACTGTTAACAATGAGACTTATGAGTATAAATTTGAGATCAAGGGGCTGCCATATAATAATGGCGATTCTTATAAAGTGACAGAAGAGAGGGTTGATAAATATAAGGATCCGGTCTATAAAGCGGGAGAGAGTGAGACGCAGGGTGGTGCGAAGGATGGAGAAGCGATTATTAATACTGCAGAAGAGTCCTATGAACTTCCTGAATCCGGCGGCATGGGTACCACGATCTTCTATATCGTTGGTGCAGTCCTTCTGATTGGTGCAGGCGTCCTCTTAGTGACACGACGCAGAATGTATGTCGGATAATAGGCGTACAGATATACAGTAAGTGTAAGAACTGTGAAGAATGAAAAGTCAGATCTCAAGAGCTGCGGAGCTTCACTGATGATCAGAAGCATGCTGTTATTTGCAGCAGGCGAATTCAAAAAGGCATCTCATGGGAGACCCTTGGGTCTTCTGTGGGATGCTTTTTCTTTCTGACGAAGAATTCTCGTGATCTGGGTAATGTGATGAGATCACCGAGGCGTTCCTGGATCCTGGCAGTTACGGTAGGCATGCGGGCAGTTTCAGAAAAATGGAAAGGCTGATCAGAAATACTTAAAACATAAATAATATATTAAATATAAATACATATTGAAATTGTAAACAATATAATACATAAGAAAAATGGATTAATGGACATTTGACTTGATGAGATCAACGCCTTCGGAAAGCGGCATTTTCCCGGATTCTCCCTTTCCGAAAGAGACGGATTGATCCTTTGAAGAACGGGTCTGCAGAGTCAGACGGACAATTTTCAGAACAATAATTTAACATATAAAAATCCTATAAAATCAGGTTCACCTGCAGCGAAAGGATTTTGCCAGGTTAATAATGTGTACCACCAAGAATACAACGTTGCCCGACGTGAAGAAAAACGGTATCGGAATAAGAAGACGATGCTGTCAGACTTTCTAATAACATATACGGATGGTTGGATAATGATTATGGGCAATAAAAAAATGAAAGAAGGCAGCCTATGGACAGACTGAAAAAAATATTCCAAAAATTTTATGTAGTCTCAAGAAAATCGAGAGAATGGAGTGCATTTGTCTTCTGCCTTGCAGCAATCGTCGTCTTTACAACGACGTATTCAATGATCCTTCCTGCGATCACTGTCGAGAAGAGCGCAACAGAGGATATTGGTGGACTTGTCATGGAGGAGACATCTCAGGGAAGCACAGAGGCAGGGGTGGAAGCGCCGGGAGATATTGCGGCCGTGCATGCGGAAAGCGAGAACTCGGGCGAAGCTCTGCAGGACGAAGCTCAGCAGGAAGAAGCGCCTGCTGCGGACGAAGAGAAAGCTGTGTCTGCAAAGGCGGAGGCTGGACAGATTGCTGCAGGAACTTCCGCAAGGGCGGAGACAGAACAGAAGGCTGAAGGCACTGCCGCAGGGACAGAAGATGGACAGACTGCTGAGAGCACTGCCACAGAATATGCAGAAGAGCCCGTCAACGGCGAAGTCCGTACCATCGGTGACAGAAGGATCATGACCCTTAAGGGAAAAGATTTTGATGTTGTGGTCAGCGGTGAGCTTTCCGTGGGCGTGTCTGACGGAACGGTCCTCTCGGTCCGCGGAATTCCGGATCCCGAGGTTGTCAGGAGCTTCAGTGACCGTATTTCGGATGAGCTCCTTAAGAGCTTCGTCGATACAAAGACGACGGAGATCCTGTATCAGCTTGTCTTCACGGATGAGGACCTTGTCGAGTATACGCCGGCAGGCAATTTTGACGTGCAGTTCATTTTCCACAGCAATACAGTCAGTCATACCGGCGAGAAGATCTGTGCAGCCATCTACGATTATCTTACCGATGAGATGGTCCTGGCGGAGAAGAACGGTGACAAGTATGAGACACCTGTCATCTCACTCAATAAAAACGGCGTTATCACGGGCATCACTCTGAAGAGCCTGAATTTTGAAGAATATTCCGATATTATTACGCTCGTTGCGGGGCCGGTCAATGAGGAGCTGAAGCTCGCCGCTGAGAAGGAAGCAGACAGCGCTGCGGCAGACAGTAAAACCGAAAGCGGTACTCTAACTGTAAGGGGCAGCGATTATACTGTTACGCTCGCATATGGTGCAGAGGCAAAGATTCCGGCAAATGCGGTTCTTGAAGTTACCGAAATTAAAAGTGGCACGAGCGCATACGAGAAATATCTTGAACAGGCGAAAGCCGCTATGGGTCTTGATAAGGATCGGGTGCTTCCGAAGGAGCTGGCAAGATTCTTCGATATCAGGATCATGGTTGACGGGAAGGAAGTTCAGCCGGCGGCAAATGTAAGTGTCAATATCACTTTCGATCAGCCGGTGGTAGAGACGGATTCTCCCGCCGATACGCAGATCGATGCGAGTGCGGTGCATTTTGGAAAAGAGGGTGCTGAAGTTGTCGAAGTCAGTGACACGGATGCCAGCAGTGTAGAGTTCGAAGCGGAGAGCTTCTCGATTTACGGCGTCATCTATACTGTGGACTTCTTCTATGGGGAGTACAGCTATACCATAGAGGGCGGCACATCAATGCTTCTTTCCGAACTGATCAAAGCGCTCCGCATCGCCGACGATGAGTCTGCGTTCATCGGCAGAGTGGAAAATGTTGAATTCAGCGATGAGAAGCTGCTCCGCGTGACCCGTATCGATGTTCCGACTACTGTGGCGGTGGTGGAGGACAGAATCTTTGACATTGTCTTTGAGGATGCCGAAATCGAACCGCGCAGCACGCGGGAACTCGAAGCAGGCGAGTGGCTTTTGACTTCTCTGGCTCCCTTCAGCACAGAAGAGTCTTTGACGATCACGATGGACAATGGCAGCAGGTTTGTTATCTCTGTTCTTGACGCGCAGACCGTTGAGGGCAACAAGTTCATAACAGACGCACAGCTGACGATTGACGGCGTGACTTATGGCAAGAACGATACCTGGCATGTATACCCGGATGTCGGATATGCCCTGAAGCTCTCGTTCAATGAAAAGGGTCAAAACCAATTCCCGAAGGGCGGAGATACGATCGCTGTAGATCTGCCGGCCGGGCTCACTCTGGTTGAGAACGAGCACCATACGTTTAATATCCCAGCCGGTCTTGCCGGTACCATCACAGGGAATGAGTACTGGGTGGAGAATGGAAAGCTGTATATCAAATTCGGTGAGGATCCTGATGATATCCTGACCAGATCTTCCAATGCCCATTTCGACCTGGACTTTACGGCTGAGTTCGACGAAGGGACCACTGAGCTGCCGTTTAATGATAAAGTTAAACCGAACGTTGATATAGATACGGAAGGCAGTGTTTCCGTATCCAAGAGCGCCTCTTACAACTCCGCAACCGGAAAAATGGATTACACCGTTGTTGTGCAGTCTACCGGAAACAGTAACAATGTAACGGTGAGAGATGCCCTCGCAAATACGAATTTGCTTAAGATTGACACAAGCACTATTACGGTTTCTCCTTCCGGCACTTCCTATACCATTGATTCCGCGAATGAGGGCGGCTTTAATCTTACAATCCCCAGAATGACGCATAACGAGACTGTCACGATTACTTATTCTGCAGATGTGGATACTTCTGCCCTGGATCATAAGGGAAATATCAAAGTGTCGGAGGATGGGACGAATTCGGTTATCGTTGATAATGACGATCATCAGGGCGATGACGACACCAATACCTATACCAATCGGATCAAATACTCCAGTACGTCGAAGTCCAGCACAACGGTGACAGATCACGAGGCAGAGGATCCGACCAATGAAACGGCTACCATTGGCTGGAAGATCGTTCTGAATGACAACTACCGTGGTTCCATTGTTGGTGATCAGGTCAGGGACTCCATCGACTGGTACAGCAAGGACGCGATGAAGTACACTGTTGATGCGAACGGTAACGTTACGCTTCACCTGACTGCAAGAAATCAAGATGGTACGAAGACCTACAGCCGGGATGTCACAGCTGCGGTTATCGAAGACAGCAATGGCATACAGTCCTGGGCGTATACGATTCCACAGCTTGGCGATGACGAGAACGAAATCCTCTCCTATGAGATTACGTATACCACGGAGGTGGACAAGACCAGGCTTACCGGGGATGCCAGCGGCAATGCCATAGTGAAAAATAACACGTACAACGAAGGCGACGACAGTGATACCGGGACAGGTATCGTTCCCGGCGTTGGCCCCGGCTCCGGTGATCCGGGAGAAGATGATATTGTCGGCGGCAAGACGGCAACGTCAGTTACCACGGAATACATTGACTGGGACATCGTTGTTGTGGTTCCTCCTGAGGGCTTCCCTGATGGATTCACGATTGTGGATGACATTCCTTATCAGCATCAATTCCGGGATACCTTTGACAGCATTGTAAAAGTAACGGGTCTTGTCAATCATGAAACTTATACGGTTGAAACGACCCAGGCGCACACATATGAACTGGATGATGTTGGAAAGACCCGTGATGTTGTAACGTTGACATTCTATCAGGATGAAGCAAAACAAGACCCGGGTCTTGACGATCAGGCACGGACGATCACGGTAACAATCCGCACCAGGAATGATCAGGATTGGATCGCTTATGCAGAAACACGCGGCGGCGGAGACCCGGCGTATAACCATACGAATACTGCGAAGGTGAACAATGCATCCCCCTTCACGGCAGTTGGGATTCCGCTCAGCACGAAGGTAATCAAGGATTTGCAGGGAAGTGATCTTCGTTACGTAGATGGTGTCCAGCTTCCGCATTATGAATACTATATTATCTTATCTAATGTGACTGAGGTGCCCGTAGTTATAACGGATACTTATAATCCGGATGACCTGGTGTTTGTTGGAAAGGGATTTGCTACCGACTGGACAGGACATGATAATATTGCGGCAGCATCTCAGATGCATTTACTGAACAACGGAGTTGATGGATATACTGCGGAGTTTAGTGATAACGGTTCCGGTACACTGACCATTACAGCAACAGATCTGCCCAGGAAAGCGGACGGCTCCTTCTACGAATACTACAAAATATATTATACGATGCGGGTGAAAGACCAGGCTGCCCTGGATTCCTTTACCCAAAAAGCCATTGAGAACGGCGGTACTTATAAAATCGGAAATACTGCTGTGTGGAATGGCGCGGAAGACCATCATGATATAGAGTATACTGTGCCGACAGTGGAAAAGACCGGCTCCTTCAGAGTAGCACAGGGGCAAGGCGGTAACGATCGGTTGTATGATTTTGTCATTGACATCAATAAAGATAAGCTCCGTCTCAATGAAGGCGAGCCGATGGATCTGACGGATACGCATACGGATAATCTGACTGTCGATTACACGACAATCAAGGTATACAGGTATGATGAGGATGGAAGAAAAACAGAGGATCCTACGATTCAGTGGAATTTCAATGGCAATATAGGTACGTTCTATAATCTCGAGGATGAAACACATTATACGATTGAGTATAGCTGCCTTGTTATCGGTTCTGCTAAGCAGGAGTTCTCCAACTATGCCGAAATGGAAGGATACCACTCGGAGAAACATGACAGCCGTGACTTCGGTACGGAAATCAATGCCGGAGCAAACGTATACCAGATTCAGTTGATCAAGTATAAAAATGGCATGACCAGCGAGAGACTGAACGGAGCAACATTCCAGCTTTTCCGCGGAACAGGGAATTATGAATGGGTCACCGAGGGTGAATACACCTGGGGAGTGGAAGAGAAAGAGGCCATGACCTGGGGGATTGGAACAGATACAGCTGGGAAAGTCGGTATGCCCATCACGTTCACGACCGGAGCTGACGATAATCCGGACGGCTGTGTTTTAATTGCGCTGAACCAGACAAATCATGGCGCGGAACTGGAAGAGGGCGTACATTACTATTTGAAAGAGATAGAATCTCCTCCGGGATATCAGATCGACAGTTCCGTTGAGTTCTGGGAATTCACTCTGACAACGGATCCGGATGAGGTTTGCTACGGCACGGAGCGTGACGAGTATAACAATCGTAAGTGGATTTATTTCTACTACAATGATGTGCTCAAAATGAACAATACCGAGACAGAGGAACCGATCAGTGTCAGGGTGGACAAGAAATGGTATGAGGCCGATGGTACGTTGATCAGCGATGAAACTCTAATAAACAGCAATTATGAGGCCGAGTTCCAGCTATATCAAAAGAAGAATAATGAGGACTATGCCGCGGTCGACACGATTACGAATTCCGACGGAGAGGTTCTTCAGGGCAAGATCACGCTGCCCATACGGCAGGACGATGATTCGATTTCGTGGGTATACAACTGGAACAATCTTCCGCGTGTCGATACAGAAGGAAATAAGTACGCGTACAAATTGGAAGAAACAAAGGTACAGGATGGATTCGTTTCCGCTACCGACGTAAAAGAAACGGAAAACGAAAAAGTCTATCGTATTGGAAATTACAGAGCTGCAGAAACCAAAATCGCTTTTAAGGTGACGAAGGCATGGTATGACGAGGACGGAGAAACGCCTCTTACTGATGATGAAAACGAAAATCTGCCGGACTATGTTGATTTCCAACTGTTCCGTGTCGTCAGCAGAGAGCCCTATGCTGTCAGACCGACTTCAGGAGGAAATCCTTACATTATCGAAAGCAGCCGGTATTATCAGCCAAATGCGGAGAAGGAGGGCACCTACAGGATAGAAAAAGCTCTGTATGAGAAAGGAATTGTTCTGGGAGAAGGCACCAATAACCAGCTCGTTTCCGTCGAGGAAATAGACGGGATATGGTATTACTATTCATATTATGTAAAAGAACTGCCGGTACCGGGATATAATTCGTCTCTGCAGCAGGAAGTCAATGAAGTCGAGGAAGGAACAAATTATACGACGGTCATCCAGACGATGAAGAACACGAAGAAGCCGGATGAACGTACGACTGACCTCAGCGTTCAGAAGGTCTGGAAGGACAAGGCAGGCAACAACAAGAGCTGGCCCTCCGGCATGACGGTACGGTTCAAGCTCTATCAGGTGACCGGGAAAACTCCATTTAATACCCGGCCTGACAGTGGCGGCACGCTGTATGATGTAAAGAATCAGGATAATTATCATCCTGCGCGTGTCGAAGAGGGCACATATGAACTCAATGTTGACAGAACAGGCGTTACCTTTACCGGTCTCCCGGAGGTGACCTTTGATGCAAGAGGCAGGGCTACCTATTATGCTTACTACGTCGATGAAGTTGAAGTAACCGGTTATGGGACCACTTATGATTATGATACCACTACTGAACCCGGAAAGGTTTCTGTAACCATCTCAAATCAGCAGGAGCCTGACTTTACCCGGATTTCTGTAGAGAAAAAGTGGTATGACAGTAATGGAGAGACAGAGCTTACAGGTGATGCAATCAAGGACCTGGAAGCGACAGTAGAACTGGTGAGGTATCGCTCCGAGCCAACGGGCACAACGGTGCACTTTGTGCAGTGCGGCGGCAGTGAACTTTATACGTTACTGGTACCGAGATACCAAAGCGGTGTAGATATCACTATCGACAGCATGGATAACGGAGCGACTGCTAAAGTTACCATCGTTGATCCAAGCGGAAAAGAGTTTTGGCAGGTACCTTCCGATATAGCATACTGGGGATGGACAACTGCACCGGCAACCAGGACGATTGACACACCAGACAGTTCTGATATCTATGTGGTTTTCGGCAATGGAGAAGTAAATCAGATGACCGCATCTACAACTTCTCAGAATGCCGTTGGTGATGCTGCACTTGATCCGACTTTTAATTCCGATTCAAATCGGGTAACTTTGAATAACGGCAACAGCTTCTCACATGTCTTTACCAGATTGCTGACAACAGGAAAGGGCAGCGATGACGGTAAGACATACGTTTACACCTATGGCGTCCGTGAAGTCAGCAATCCGACGGGCTTTGCGTTTGATAGTTACATCACGGCAGGTTCGAATGCTGCGGATACCGAGCACGAAATTCCCGCGAGCAATCCTGCTTCCAGTGTTACGGTAAAGAATGTCAAAAAAGAAACGTCGGTTTCTCTGGATATTCTGAAAGTTGATAAGAATGATTCAAGGAAATTGAACGGCGCCGTGTTCGGCCTGATCCAAATCGACGGAACCAATGCCACGATCAGTATAATCGGGTCAGAACAGACGGTGACCACGGCTGGTGAAGGAGCTGACCAGGGGAAAGCAACATTTTCCAACCTTGCTGCCGGGTACTACAGGATTACAGAGAAAACACCTCCAGAAGAATATGTTATTACTGGCGACGCCGAGTTCTTCATCGAAGTGACAGATGAGGGAGTCAATCTCCTGACAAAGGGTGAAGGTACTCCGGACAGTTGGCCAAAGGACGCTGTGACCTATGGCAATGTAAAGACATTCAAAGCAGCTACAGAGTACGCAAATGCACAGGCGACAGTAGAGAACACTACCGGCGCAGCCCTTCCGAACACCGGAGGCCCCGGCACCAACCTCATCTATCTTTTCGGCACCATGCTTACTGCCCTGGAGGGAGTGGTTTTGGTGATACGGCGGAGAAGAAGAGTGTGAAGAACTCATTAACAGGCCGGTAGAATTCTACCCTGTCTTTCAGACTCGAATTGGAAAAGCAGTGCTAAACCATGGCTCAGAAGCTGTGGTTTAGCACTATTTTTATTCTTCATCGCGCAATACTCGCGACTGATGAAGAATAAAAGCCTCCGGCGGATCGCAGACGTGCGCAATGGAAGGCGCTTACGCGCCGCGCACGTCGCGGCAAGAACGCCGAGGCGTTCTTGAATACCGGAATCGGGTTGATTCTTTGAAGTGATGAGTCTGTAAAGTCAGGCAAATGTTCCTAAGACGATCAATTTGACGGAAAAAATGTCAGAATAAAATTCGATTCGACTGCAGCAAAAGGATTTTGCCAGGCAAATAATGTGTACCGACAAGAATACAGTGCTACCCAATAAAAAGAAATAAAATGTCGGATTAAAAAAGATGTTATTGGATTTCCCGGCGACATATTCCATGCATTTTCCGAATCAATGTATGGAAATACTCTCTAAAAAAAGAAGGCTCTTCTTAATGAAAGGGAGTTTCCGGGAAGAACAGAAGCGGGTGCTGCTTTTCCCGCTTTGGAGAATTGCAAAGGATGGAGAGATACGAAAAACTTAATATTTGTATACATTCAAAAAAAACATTGAAAATAAAAAGTGCATGTTTTATATTTATAATTAACAAATATTGCGCAATTATAAAGAAAGGGGGATATTGCGTTCCGACAGACAGCAGAAAATTCTGTTTTTACGCGTGTCCCGTTAATAGTTATGACAGATAAGGAACTTCAGCACCTTCGGCGCTCCGAACTTCTCGAGATCCTTCTTGCCCAGCAGAAGCAGATCGATTCCCTGAAGAAAGAGCTCGCAGAGGCAAAAGAACAATTGGCGGAGCGAAAAATAGTCCTGGAAAAATCCGGTTCGATTGCAGAGGCGGCACTGAAGCTGAACGGAATCTTCGAGGCCGCTCAGCAGGCGGCAGACCAGTATCTCTACAGTATCGGCGCAGCCAAAGAGACGGACGAAATGCAGCAGAGAAAATCGTAAGATACTGGTGCTAAAGGTGGGAAGAGAAGAAAAAGTGACAGGAGAGCTTTCAACGAATGAGCGAGAATACTAAGAAACTGGATATGCCGACGACTGACCAGCTCCAAAAGGAGGTCGACCGGGTGCACTATCGAAGAGATTTTTCGAGAGTCATGGTCAACACGATTTATTCACTGGTCGTCGTTGCAGCCGTTGCTGTCCTGGTCGCAGTCCTGCTGCTCCCGATTCTCCGAATATACGGACATTCGATGAATGACACGTTGGATGAGGGGGACATAGTGGTATCCCTTAAGGGGAGCGATTTTAAGACAGGCGATATCATTGCGTTTTATTACAACAACAAAATTCTGATCAAGAGGGTCATTGGCAAGGCAGGTGACTGGGTAGATATCGATCAGGACGGCAACGTATATGTTAATGGAAATCTGATTGATGAGCCGTATTTGGATGAGAAGGCATTTGGAGAGTGCAACATCGAGCTTCCTTACCAGGTGCCGGAGTCCAAGGTCTTTGTCATGGGAGACAACCGAAGCGTATCTGTTGACTCGCGTAATACAGCAGTCGGATGTGTTGCAGAGGAACAGATCGTAGGGAAGGTCGTCTACCGGCTTTGGCCGCTGAAGGACGTTGGAAATCTGAAGTAGTTCATATAGATCCAGGAGACTTCGGAAAATCAGAGATGACCCTGACGGATCAGGAGATTTGAAGAAGTAAGGTTCCTTAAAAACACGTAGTGAACCGGACCGCCTGTATGGCCTGCCGCGGGAATGATCGGAAGGCTGTGGAAGGCAGCAGTGGAGACAGAGGGATTTTATTAACATAGGGGCGGCGTATGGATAAGCTGGTGAAATGGCTAGAGAACCTGCTTCGGGCACAGAAAAAATCAAGAGCGTGGAGGACATTTGTTTCCTGCCTTGCGGCGATTGTCGTCTTCACGACGACCTATTCGCTGATCCTGCCTGCGATCACCGTCGAATCAAGTGCGACGGACAGCGTGGGCGGTCTTGTCGTGCAGGAAGCTGATCCGGGAAGCACGGGGACCGGGGCGGAAGTGTCGGCTGACGTCGTGACCGTGGAAGCGGAAAATGAAACTCCGGAAGACGCCGCAGCCGAGGAGGCTCCCGCTGCGTACGAAGAGTCGGCCCCCGCAGAGGATTCTTATTCTGCGGCAGACACTTCTTCTGCAAGCGAGACAGCGAAGCCTGCCGAGAGTACGCCTGCTGTCGTTCCCGAGGTGAAAGTGCCTGCCAACGGTGAAGTCCAGACTATCGGTGACAAAAGAGTTATGATCCTTACGGACGAGGACTTTGACCTCGTGGTCAGCGGCGACCTTTCCGTGGGGGTGGCTGACGGAACGGTTCTCTCTGTTCGAGGGATTGCAGACGAGGAAGTGGTCATCAAAAGAAAAGAAATGAGATCTCTTCGAGGGGAGGTGGTGATTCCCGGTGACGAGGACTAAAGCGCCGAACGCGCGGATCGTTCCTCACATCAGGGGAAAGCCGGCAACATGGCTCACACCGCTGCCTCCGAATCGGGGCCCGACAGAAGCAGAAGAGCGAAAAAAAGTTGTTCTGCAGACGGAGGAGCAGCGATTCAACCTGAAGAGAGGATTGAACCTCGAAGCTCGGCAAGATATTGCAAGACGAGGACGTGAACCAACTGTAGCAGTAATCGATCCGACTCGGTCTGTATCCCGACAGAACCATGATTATCCTGGGACGCGGGGGTACAGATCCGACCATCGGATCAGGGGGTCGAATCTTCAAGTCACTGTATCGCTAAGCAGAAGAGTGGTCCGGATGATAGACCTGTGTTCTGGCAGGCAGCGATGTCGAGGTGAAATCAGAGCCGGAGACATCGAAATAAATAGTTTTGTTTGTGGGACTCGATGCCCGGGCAGAGAAGGTGATGCTGCCGGATAGAGTGAAGCGCAAACGGAATCATTTGAACGTGCAGACTGGCGATTACCGACAGGAAATGTGAACAGGGAACTTCAGCAAGCATTTTAAAAATACGGTAATCACCTTAGAGCAAATTATAAACTCAGGAAAGGACAACATTATGAAGAAGTTCAAAAAGATTATGGCTTTAGCAATTGCCATGATAATGATGCTCTCAATGAGCATGGCAGTGTTTGCTGCAAACACACCAGTCGCAACGCCGGATGGCGGTTTTACAGTAACAGTTACACCCGATCCGACTGATGAAGGTACACATTCTTATGAAGCATACCAGATTTTTACAGGTGATCTTGTACAGGATGAAAGCGGAAATAAGATCCTGTCCAATATCGGTTGGGGAGATGGTATTACAGTAGATGGTGATTTTGTTGCTGCAATTGAAGCTCTCAGGGATTCTACGGCTGATGGCTATGTTGCACTTACAACTACATCCTCTGCAGCAGCTTTTGCTGATGCTATTGCTGAGTTGAATGCAAGACATGATAGTGCAACTGCTCAGGCTGTTGCTGCAGCTATTGGTGCAGCGCTGAATTCTGCAAATGTGATCGAAGGAACCGCTACTGGAGTATCCGGACTTCAGCCTGGTTATTATCTTATTCAGGATGCTGCCGCTCCTACTGCTCCGGATAATGAACACAACAGTGGCGCAAAGACAAGATATATCCTTCAGGTTGTTGGAACTGTTACTATTGCAGAAAAAGCATCTGTTCCGTCCGTAGTTAAGAAAGTCGGCGATGTAAACGATACTGATGGTGGAGATGCTGTATACCAGGATTCTGCTGACTATGATATCGGCGATGCTGTACCGTTCAAGATTACTGCTACAACTGCGAGCACAGTTCATGACTACGTCAAGTATCATGTAACTATTGTTGATGATCAGTCTGCAGGACTTGATGCTCCGGAAGGGTTCTCTATTGCTGTACTGACAGGTGATCCGCTTACTGTTGCTAATACAGCTAATGCTACTGCGACAAAGACTGTTGGAAAGATTAAAGTAACTGCTACAGTTATTACTGAAGGTGCTGATTTCCAGATCAAAGTAACATTTGAGAACACTGATAACGCTGGAAAGACAGAGAACCTTGTAAAACTTGGCGACGGAGCA
Source organism: uncultured Eubacteriales bacterium (assembly GCA_900314565.1). GTDB lineage: Bacteria > Bacillota > Clostridia > Lachnospirales > Lachnospiraceae > Chordicoccus. The sequence goes on along the minus strand of OMVU01000036.1, from coordinate 10,741 downwards.
GACAGCGCACCGATAGTTGTTTCTTATACCTCTGTTCTCAATAGTTCTGCAGAACTTGGTGCAACTGGTAACCCGAATGAAGTCAAGCTGAAATACAGCAACAACCCGAACAGCACTGATGACAGTGATACTGATGAAGGCGAAACTCCGAAGGATAAAGTTATTGTCTTCACTTACAAGCCTGTAATCAATAAGGTAGACGAGAATAATGAGCCTCTTACTGGCGCTGGATTTACGCTTTACAAAGAAGTTGCTGCTGGCTATGTGGCACAGGAGGGTGAGACGGTACAGACCGGTGCTGCCATTAAAACAGCCCTTGCAGCGCAGAATTCTTCCATTAATGCAGCAGCACTCAAAGATGCAAGCAATTATGTCGCTAAGGCAATGACGCTTGTAACTGGAAGCCAGACATCTTTCGAATTCAAGGGTATCGATGATGGCAAATATGTGCTCGTCGAGACAACCATTCCTGAAGGATATAATGCATTCGTTGCTGAAGAATTTGAAGTAACAGCTACACATAGTGCAGAATCTGATGATCCTCAGCTTACTGCACTTACTGGTGGAAACAGACTTACTGGAGCAGCTGATGCTGGTACCCTGACCGGAAATGTTGAGAACAAGTCCGGTGCAGTCCTTCCGAGCACTGGTGGTATCGGCACCACAATCTTTTACATCCTCGGTGCAATCCTTGTTCTTGGCGCCGGCATCGTTCTTGTTACCCGCCGCCGCATGAGCGCAAACTAATATACATATTCGAATGAATAAGTACTAACCTCATGGAGGCTGGTCTCGCAAGAGGCCAGCCTTTTTAAGGATTACGAACGTTTCATGAATAAGAAAATCAAAACCCTTACATCGTACATTTTAATATTTGTCACTACTGTCGCACTTCTGATGGGCTTTCTCCTTGCGTCTGCTCATATACCACAGAGCCTGATTCAGAAGCATATGGAAGAATCGGCAGGCATCCTATGTGAGCATAACAGGATCTGGTACATGATTCCCGGTGTGGAGAGCAGCCAGAATCATTTGTATGCTGATGCCATTACGGCCAATATTGCCTACCATTTCTCAAATGACAAACCGCTGGAATCTGTGATGTGGGCCAGATATTACTGGCAGGATGGTGACGTAAACACATCATTTTGGACAGCCGTGCAGAATCACTTAGGAGCTGAAACTCAGTATCTTCGCTACTGGCATGGCTCTGCTGCCGTCGTCCGTCTGCTGCATTTATTTTTTAATATCAGGCAGATTTACTGGCTGCATGCTGTCGTCATCCTGGGGCTTCTCAGTGCCTTACTGGCGATGCTTTGCAAAAATCACATGCTTGCAGAGGCTGTAATGTTGGGATTTTCCATGATCATGGTGAGCATCTGGTTTGTGCCATTTTGTCTGGAATACACGTGGACATTTCTGTGCATGCTGGTATCTACCCTCATCGGTGTTAGGCTGGTTCTGAAAGGCAAACGAAACTTACTCGGATATCTGTTCCTGATCACAGGAATTGTAACCGTTTATCTGGATTTTCTTTCTACAGAGACTCTCACGTTGGTGATCCCGCTTCTCCTGATTTTACGCGTGACGGAAAAACTGGAGGGAAATTCTGCAGAGCACGACAAGCCATGGATCTTTACCATGAAAGGTTCTGTTTTGTGGGCTATTGGATATGTTGGCATGTGGGTCTCGAAATGGCTGATTGCTTCAGCGGTTCTCCATGAAAATGTCATGCCATATGTAAGAAGTCATATTGGAGACCGGATCGGAGGCGTCAATCCCGTTGGATCCCTGTTCGGTTATATCGCTGGTTCGATCATCAGGAATCTTAAGTGCCTGCTTCCCTTTGATTATGGAATGATAGGAGCTGCTATTCTTCTGGTGACGATTGCTGTCTTTATCGTTCTGCCGGTTGTCATGGATAAAGTGACTGTAAGGAGCAATATCGATAAAAAGATAATCGCACTGTATTTCCTCATTGGGGGAATTCCAATTCTCAGGTTTGCTGTGCTCCGCAATCATTCCTGGTATCACAGATCCTTTACTTTCCGTGCATTGGCAGGGACTCTTCTTGCCTTGTGCTTCATCATAACTGAACTCATAGAATGGAAAAGAATCAATGGGCACACTTAAGTTATTCTTGCGGTATATTGCCATTTTCATAATCACAGCGGCAGTGTTGATTTCATCCCTTTTACTTGTGTCGTTGATACCGCGGGAGAAAATACAAAAGAACATGGAAAAGTCCGCAGCATATCTGCAACAGAAGGGCGCGGCATTCCCTTTTACTGTAATAGGTGTAGGCTGCAGCCATGCCGATTATTATGCCGATGCCGTGCTCCTGAACGTTGCTTTTTATTTTGAACGTGAACATCCGGCAGAGTCTGTCTCGTGGGCACATTTTTACAGCGAAGATAAATATGACTGGAACGGTATGGTTACAGACTATTTGTCGTTTGCTGTCAAAAACCAACCCGAACCAAATCAACAATACCTCAGGTATTGGCACGGTTCTCTCGTGATCGTGAGACCGCTCCTGATTTGGCTTAGTATAAGCGCAATCTATAAACTGCTGGGAGGGCTCTTATGGATTCTGCTCGGAAGCATTGTCATTCTCTTAATTCGGAAGGGCTTTAGAAAAGAGGCGGTGGCTTTCATACTGGCTATGATCGCTGTTAGTGTTTGGTTTGTCCCCGTGTGTCTGGAATATACATGGATGTTTCTGGTTATGGCGATCACTACATTGATTGTAATTCGTCTCTCGCTAAAGCAGGAGTTTGATAAGATGCCAGGCCTATTCTTATGTGTAGGAATGATCACCGTTTTTCTGGATTTTTTTACGACTGAGACGATTACGCTTCTAATTCCGTTATTGTTCATGAGTGCTATCCGGCACAAGCAGAATAGCGATCCTCCACATTGGATTTCCGTTGTACACTGTTCCGCTCTTTGGGGAACAGGGTATATCGCCATGTGGATGACTAAATGGATATTTGCGACCGTCGTTTTAAAACAAGATGTAATGCCGTTTGTAAGAAACAGCATTACTGAGCATCTAGGGACAGACAACAGACTTTCACTAGTACAGTTATGGTGCAAAAGCATACGCAATAATATACATACACTTTCCACGCTCAATTATGGGATGATAGGGGCTGCCCTGACGATTCTTCTGTTCTTTTGCCTGATCTTTTTACCGGTTGTATTGAATAAGATCACTTTAAAAAAGCATATTCAAAAAGAGTGGGGGATGTTATATTTGCTGATCGGAATGATTCCTTATCTGCGATTTATTGTGTTGTCCGGGCATTCGGCTGTTCATTCGTGTTTCACGTACAGAGCCCAAGCGGCCAGCATTATGGCTTTCATATTTGCATTTTATGAACTTGTCGATTTTAATTTCAAACGGAAACGCATAGGTGAGAAATGAGTACTCAGAATATATTTGAAGATAAAGTAAACCTGACTATACTCATGCCCTGTCTGAACGAGGAAGAGAATATCGCCTTTTCTATCCGGCAGGCACAGAGTTATCTGTCCTCCATTAGTGCCAGGTTCCATCACACAGGCGAAATCCTGATTGTCGACAACAATAGCACGGATAATTCAGCTGCAATAGCAAAAGACTGTGGTGCCCGTGTTATCTCTGAATTGCGCCCAGGGTATGGCCGCGCGCTTCGAACCGGTCTTCAGGAAGCTTATGGAGAGGTGATCATCTTTGGCGATGCAGACAGCACCTATGATTTCTCAGATCTTGATTCGATCTACCTACCGCTCGCAGACAACAAATACGACTTCATCACAGGAGATCGCTTTGCGGGACAGATGGAAGACGGTGCAATGAGCTGGTCCCACAAACTTGGTGTACCATTTCTGTCGTGGTGTGGGAGAGTTAAATTCGGAGTCAAGATACATGACTGGCATTGTGGTGTACGTGGGATTCGAAAGGATGCGCTGGAGAAATGCAAGTTCATAACCACAGGGATGGAGTTCGCGACGGAGATGATTGCAGAAGCGCGCCGAAAAGGACTGCGTATCGGCGAAGTTAGTGTGCCGCTCAGAAAGGCGAAAACAGAGAGAGAGGAAAAACTTCGAACGATACGGGATGGGTTCCGGCATCTGTGGTATATCATGCGAGGTTGAACGGCTATGCGGAAACTATTCCGATATATTTACGCTTATTCTATAACAGCTATACTGCTGCTCTGTTGTTTGCTTGCAGCTGCTTCTATTCCGAAATCGGCAATAGAAGAGAATGCAATTGCTTCTGCAGAGTTTCTGGCCGCTGATCCGGCTGTATTTCATTATCAGGTTGAAAATGCTCCTGCCAGCATCCGGGACCAGTATGCTGATGCGAATCTGCTGAATATTGCTTATTATTTTGATCCGGAGCATCCTCTGAAATCAATTGTCTGGGATTACTATTATTTGGGAGATGATCTGACAGCAAATGAAAGCTTCTTAAAAGCCGTAAAGGAAAATCCCCCGGCTGATAAAGAGTATCTTCGGTACTGGCATGGGTCACTTACAATTGTAAGGCCTCTGCTTGTTTTTCTGAGTATTGATCAGATTTACATCCTGCATGTGGTCATACTGATTATACTATTAGCGGCGCTTATGTATTTGCTCCTGAAAAACAAATATCGCATGGAAATAGTAGCGCTGTCCATAGCTCTGGTGATGGTAAATGTCTGGTTTGTTCCGTTATGTCTGGAGTATTACTGGATGTTTCTGGTCATGTTTCTGAGCTCTATCGTCGCTGTGAAATTTGTTGCAACAGGAAAGGATGCTTTTCTGGATTATTTGTTCCTGATTACAGGTATTGTCGCTGCCTTCCTCGATTTTCTAACGATTGAAATAATTACTGCACTCGTTCCATTATTATTGGTTCTAAGCATCCGCAGACGTAAAGGACAGTTTGAAGATTCCTGGAAAATAATGCTCAAGTGGTTATTCTTATGGGGATTTGGATTTGTGACCATGTGGGTGTTGAAGTGGCTGTTGGCAGCTGTTTATACAGGCCAAAGCGTTGTGCCGTATTTAAAAGATAATACGATGCTGCATCTTGGACTTCAGAGTCATATTTCAAGACCTGAATTGATATTGCGTGGCTGGCTCAAGAATTTCTTTGCATTGGCGCCGTTTGAGTATGGGATTTACGGAAGTATTGTATTGTTCTTATTCATCATGTTCTTTATGGTAATTCCGGTTTGGAGTAATCGTGTGAGGGTCAGAAGTAAGATCGATTGGAAATGTATTCGACTTTATCTTGTAATTGGAGTTATCCCATATATTCGATATATGTTGCTTCCCACACATACGTCCCATCACTACTTTTTTATGCATAGAGCACAGGCAGTGACCGTTCTCGCTTTATGTTTTGTGGTGCGGGAGCTTATAGAGAAGAATTCGAAGAAGATAACATAAGTCGGAGCAATCAGTCCTGCTAAGGTGCGTGAGGTCAGAGAGTGGTTTGCATCTGGAAGAAGTCTGTTCTGATTATAAAATTGACAATGTCATAGTGAAGGCCAGTTCCAGGAAGCCTATAAATGAAGCTTTGCTGGTCAGAAAAGTAAGAAGTAGCGGTGATATGTGGTGACATGGTTTACAGTATATCCGGGTTTAAGATGGTTCTATGCATCTGCATTTTCTGAGTTGGAGACGGGAACGAAGCTATATCAGAAATACAGGAAGCTGCGAGGACATCTGGGGAAATTGAAGAGAAGACTAATGAAAAGATAGTCGTAAAAACGGAGTTGCCGCATTGGGCTGATATGCGACAGCCCCGCTTTTTCGATGGTGGAAATTGGGAATATTTAGTCGCACTCGTCAATAGAATTCGCGTTGGATTGGTTGGTAAAGTAGTTTTTATCGGAGCTCCTTGAGGAACTTCGATAACGCTATTGTACCATCCAATCCGTTTTCATTTCCCGGAAGCGATGACATCTGTTGATAAAGGAGCTGACATGTCCGGAAGAAAGCTAAAAGATTATTTTCCGATGATCCGTACACGAGAACAAATTCTGCAGGATATTGAGTCGGATATAGTACTGAAAGCGAAATTTGAGAGTTTTACAGAAGACAGGAAGAAGGAATTTCTGGATTTCTGCACAGGCGAAAGAGGTGTCAAAATATTATATGACAGCTTTTTTAATGCGGTCATGAATCCTGATATCTACCCTGAGCGGGTGCGGCACTTGATCAGTGCACTTCTCGGAAAGGAAGTCACTTCGTTCAGTGTCATGCAGAGGTCTTCATTTTCCATCGGAGACGACAAGTCCTTAGTGATCATGGATATTGTCGTGGAAATCGCAGGGGGAGAGATCATCAACCTCGAGGTTCAGAAAATCGGGTATGACTTCCCCGGCGAGAGAGCTGCCTGCTATGCCTCAGACCTGGCAATCCGCCAATATGCCCGGGCAAGAAATGAGGCTTCTCAGGATCCGGACAAGACCTTCAGCTATCGTTCGATTCGTCCTGTTTATACAATCGTACTGATTGAGTGCGTTTTGCGCCGCCGAGCGGACACCGGTGCGTTTGCCAGCGGACACTCGGCGGCGACAACGGACAGCACTTTAATCAGTCACTTTGCGTTCAATCATAACGATGTAATGTTTCGTCACTCGCTTGAGTAGCGAGTTGGATGAGACCTCATCCTCCATCAGCATAGAAGGCCATGCCTTTGGCTCACGCTGTGAGCAGATAATACAGCTCCTTGACAATTCATTCCGTTTTTCCAGGACATCATACAGAGCCTTGACTTCATCATCTTCCGTGATAGGGTGCAGAAGAAAGTCGTCCAGAATCACAAGATCAAGGTTTATGACTGACTTTACTTTCTTCTGATACTGCTTGAAATCAATCTTTCGGATGGCGGCCAGCTCACTTGCCAGTTCTTCGCAGTGGTAGTAGCCTACACGATACTCTCTGCATGCTTCAGCGCCAAGCGCTCTTGCAAGATAAGTTTTTCCGCTGTCAGAAGCCCCGAAGATGCAAAGGTTCATGCCAGTTCGTATGAAATCCAGCGATGAGAGCGTCTGGACGATATCCAGTGGCTGGTACTGGCGTTCTTTGGAATCAACACACTGGTCAAGGCAACTGTCGCTGCCTTTCAGCTTTGCCTTCTTTAAGCGCGATGTATAGCGGTTTGTAATCGATACGATGTATTCGGCGTGGATGATGGAACTGATCAGCTCCAGACGGCCTGTATTGACAAAAGCCGGTTGCTTATAGAGAGTTTCAAGCTCTGCAGCCATATGCGGCAGTCTTAACTCATCCAGTTCCTCCAGGATCGACTTCAGCTCCTTTGTTCCTGTATTCATCGCTGTGCCTCCTTTCCGGACTGATCCGCGAGAGTACGGCTGCGATTCAGCAGTTTTTCCATATCGGAGTAGCTGCTGTCCATGATGTAGGAGCCTTCGTTCCGCTTTTTATTCTTATCAGTATTGTAGCCTTCGGCACCAAGCTCTTCAGCTACTGCGCCAATGGTATTCTTGATATAGGTGTATGTTGTCCTCTCAGCAGTGAGAGCACGCCTGCAGCATTCCTCCAGGGCAGGGCTGCTGTACTTCTTTGTGAAGCCAAGAACGCCCACACAGAGTCTGTAGGTCTGGACCTCCAGCTTCCGGCTCTTCAGGATCCGCTTGATCACTTCCGTAGTGTTGCTGCCAACCGTGGATGCCTTCCGGATAAAGTAGGTGCTGTTCCATTCTGAGAAATCTTCATAGTTTTTCGGGAGGCGGCTTGTGTCCGTTTTCCATTCGCCTCTGTAAGTGGCTCTGGGCCATTCAATGATCAGTTCGCCTTCGAGGCTGAAGATCTTGACAACGGATGCGGTGGCACGAATGACAACTTTTTTGTGCAGGTATGCTTTGTCTACGCTATAATAAGCATTGTCAAAGCGTACGTGGAAGTCGCTTGATACCTTTGCCGTTGCCCTCTCCATGTAGTGGTATTGCGTGGAGGGGAGCGGCATCAACTCTTCCTTTTCTTCTGCCCAATAGTAGGAGCGGCAATGCTCCTTCTTCTTAAACGGAGCGTCATTCAGCTCTTCCAGCTTCTCCCAGAGGTCTTCGTTGAACTGCTCAAGCGAGAAATACCTGCGTTCTTCCAGATCATGGAAGAACCCCTTCTCGAGAATGCCGACCGCGTTTTCCACAGAGGATTTGAAACGGGGTTTCCGAACCTTGGCGGGAAGAATCACCGTGTGGTTGTGTTCAGCCCATTCTGCATAGTCCTGATTCAACTCCGGCTGGATCCAGTCCTTGTTCGCAATCACGGCCTGCTTGCAGTTGTCGCATACAACGATTGCCGGAACGCCGCCGAAGGCCTTCAGTGCGTTGTTGTTGACCTCGATCCATTGCATCTCCTTCGTGGATTCCATACCCTCAGCGTAGATGTATTGGGAATACGGAAGGATTGCAACAAACACAACGATCGGTGTGATCTCGCCGGTAAAACGGTTGATAAGGTCAAAGGTTTTGCCCGCAAAATCAACCTCCATTGTCTGGGCGATCACTGCTGTGAAGTGGGCGGTCTCGTAGTTCTCTTCGCACCACTTGCCGAAGAGTTCGCAGAACTGCCGATACTGGTAAGGTTTCTTCTCTTCTGCCTTGCAGCGCTTTACATACCGGTCCCAGCATACCTGAAGCGTCATGTTCTTTCTCTCGTTCATGAGCTTCAGAACCTGCTGGTAATCGGGATACTCGTAGCTTTCGTCCCGGCCGCCTTCACCCGGCACCTTGCCATACACCTTCATGGCAATCCCGGCGTTTGTGATCCCGGGCGGGAGTGGGAACTCCAGTGCATCACACTTTTCGAATGCTTTCAGGAAATCATGTACTCCTGATTTTCCCGCTCCAGTCTGCTCCGCGATCTCACGGAGAGAAAGCCGCAGTACGTACCGCTTGGTTAGAATGTCCTTGTAGTCTAACATAGCCTACCTCCTATAAAATGAATTCCCACCACTATTGATGGTTATCATCAGTATAGGAGAATGGCTTTTAGATCATAAGGTTAAGGTGTCCGCTCGCTCCGCTCCGCGTCCGTTTTGCTCCGCAAAACCGTCCGGTCTGTGGCGCAATTTGCAATTGAGCGATCCGGAAAGGAATTTGCAAGGTTTCCTGACAGGTATATTCACAGATTTATACAGAAGTCCGACACAGGTATGCAGATGAACCTGGTACATCATTACATCTTCGTGGCGCTTGACATCTTTAGAAAAACTCATCAGAATGAAATCATAAAGGATGAACTGGAAGCGTGGCTCATGTTCCTTAGCACGGAAGATCCGGAGCAGATCATGGATCTTTGTGACAGGTATCCTGAGTTCGAGACAATGTACAGACATATATATGAGATTTGCAGGAATAGATCTTATCGGAAGCTGCGAAGCAGATCCCGATAAAAAGGCCGATTTATCGGCCGAATTATGATTAAGAGAACCGCGAAGCAGTTCTCTTAATACGGAGGATGTCATGGGATTTTTTTCAGAAGCACTTTTGGAGATGGACCGAAACACTGTCCAATATATGATCGATGAGAGAAACCGCGAGAATGAGGAGCTCAAGAAAAAGAATAAAGAACTTCAGAGCCAGAAGGACGAGCTTCAGAGCCAGAAGGACGAGCTTCAGAGCCAGAAGGACGAGTTTCAGAGCCAGAAGGACGGGCTTCAGAGTAAGAACAATGAACTCTCTGCAAAAATTGATATGCTTGAAAAGCAACTGGCTGAGCAGCAAGAGCTTATTCGTAAATTGCAGGAAAATAGTAACTGACTAAAACTTCCTGCCCGCATAAAATACAACGGTGACCAGGACAAGGATTTCTTAAGAAGGGCATTCTGGAAGACCTTGCAATACTGAGTGAGTATCTTTGATGAATACAGGAAGAATATTCAGAGTTTTCTAAAAAGCAGCGGGGCTGTCGCACTAAACAAATGAGACGGCCCCGCTTTTTCGATGATGGAAAACAGAACGTCGCCGTTTATCGATCATCCGGTCTTGACTTCTTTATCAGGAACCAGATTCCTGCTCCGATTGCCGCTCCGGCAGTATTCAGAATAAGATCGTCCACATCGGATGTGCGCTCATAGAGAAAAATCTGCAGGATCTCAATGACGAGGGTGTAGAGAAAGCAGGCTCCGACCGCTTTGACGTATGTATTCAGCTTTCTGAATACGAGCGGCCATACGAATCCTACGGGTATGAACATGGCGAAGTTGCCGATGATGTTTCGCTGCCAGCCGTCATACCTGTCAGTGAGGAAGTTAAATGCTTTCAGGTTCAGCTTGGGGGCGAATCGGTGGAGCTCCGGGTCGGTCAGGCAGACAGTGCTTCCGGCCATCGTGAAGTGGAAGACGACGATGATGCATATGTAGACAAGGAGAAGCATGAGCTCGCGCTTTACATCCGGCTTATGTATCCGCGCAAAGAAGAGGCGGATCAGGATCCAGATGATCGTGATCACAAGAATGAATCGTACTTCGTTAAGGACAAACATTGAAAAATCCTTTCGTATAATGGATGAAGATCACCAGACGAATATACGGATCTGGTGCTATTCAGATGTCTTTAATATTTCAAGTGCCTGATTATAACACCCGGGGAAAACGGTGTCAAATGAAATGGCTGTAAAGTAGTAAAGACTGTAAGCCATTTTTGATAATGTCCTATTAAACCACAGATGAAAATGTCCCGAAAAAGTGGTATTCTAAACCTCCCTGAGAGGAGGTGGGTATTATCAG
>OMVU01000009.1 GCA_900314565.1 uncultured Eubacteriales bacterium | reverse complement strand
ACTGAATGAAGTACGAAGTGGATATTGGGACAATGGTCTTCAACTTGAGATTTCACAAAACGAAGGCCCCGTGTGAGAGGCAGTTTCAACCCAAGATTTCACAAACCCGAAAAATCCTGTACGATGAGGTTGTCCCTTTGATTTATCTGCCTCCGGGAAGTATAATCTAAGACCACCCTCACCAATAACACACAGTTTTGGCGTGAAGACAATGCTGACTACATTCCTTTTTCATATATTAATGGTCTCTTTCACAGTGATACCGGTAAATTAGGGATGTTTAATGGGAATTATGTATTTGATGAAGAGTGGAGTCGGTTCATTCAGGTAAGACAATCAAACTGATTTGCACATATCCGGGACGGGCGTAATCTTTGGCCCGGTTTATCGGGAAATCGCCCTAATATGTCGCTCGAGAGCGACATGTCTGGGCGTTTTTCAAATTTCTTGTTGCTCTGGCCGGATTTTGGGAGTATATTGCAAGTAATATATCTTATCGGAAGTTCCGTAAGGAACTCCCGATAAAAGGGCGATGGAATCGCCCGAATTATGATCATCGGGTTCGCGAAGCGGTTCCGATGATATTACTTTTACTATAAGTAATATCACTTGAAACGAGGGGTCGATTATGATGTACCGCATGAATAAAGCAGATGCAGCATTTGCAGCACGGGCAGCCGAAGGCGCGCGTGCTTCTTGGCTTGCAGCAAAGGCTTTTTCAGGCGGTCCGTCTGGTCACTCAGTCATCCGAATACAGGAGACGAAGTGATAATTCATTGTTCTGGTAACCGGAGCCGCCTTGCAGAAGCCATTCTGTGAAGCGGCTCTTTTATTTTTCAGAATCTGACGATTCTGCATGTTATAACACGAAGGAGGAGCTGACATGGGGGCAGAAAATTTAAGCTGAATTTCAAACTGATTCAGAACATGGAGATTGGCACGATTGTGAACGGCCGGCGGAACCGGATCGGAAAGCTCAAAAAAACGATATTTAACCGTAAGGAAGATCATTATCGCTTTACTTTTGAGAACGGGTACACCCTTGCGATACGAAGACCGGTTTTCTTCCATCATACCATGGTGAAACTGGAGGAAGAGTGTGTTTATTTTGAATACAGTCCGGAGCCGATTCTATCGGGAGTGTTTACGTATTGCCTGTTTGAGACATATGGATTTCCTTTGGAATTTGTAATTGATGAAATGGCACGGAAGGGAATTCCTGTTGATGAGAATGGCTATCATGTAATGGAGGAGCTGGCTCGTGAACGAAACAGGAATACATTTAAGCGCGATAACGCATTTGGGTGAGGAGAAATAAGAAAATGAGCAGGATGACATTGCTCTTTCCAGGAAGTTATATGAATTTCCGGGAGATTGAAGAGGATATGCGGGAGGAATATCTTGCTGCCAAAGAAACCGGTTTGTTCCGGACGGTACTTTTTAATTATGATGAATGGCTTGCGGGAGATAAGCTCAAAATAAGAACGGATGAGAGTGTTACTAATCCCGTGATTTATCGCGGCTGGATGCTGAAACCGAATGAATATGAAAAATTTTACTCAGATCTTGAATCTCAGGGCATTCGACTGCTTACATCTCCGGAGGAATATCAGAATCTGCATTTGTTTCCAAATGTCTACCCGGACATAAGGGAAGATACTGCAGGCATGATGATATTTGAAAGCGGTGACGTTGATGTGGAGACAGTCAAAAGGACATTCTCAAGGTTTATGGTCAAGGACAGTGTAAAGTCAGTAAAAGGGACTGAGTTCCCTGCATTTTTCGATCGTAACGTGACACAGCAGGGATTCGATGAATGGATGCAGGTTTTTTATAAATACAGGGGTGATTTGCTGACAGGTGGAATCTGTATTAAGGAATATCTGGATCTGAAACGCTGTGACGGGAAGACCAATGAATTCCGCGTATTCTATGCGAACCATGAAATCATCAGTTTGAGCAGGAACTCCGGACAGCCGGGCTATACCCGCATGCCTCCCGAGCAACTAATTAACAAATATTCAGGCTTGAAAAGTCTGTATTACACAATCGACTATGCTGAGCTGACAGATGGGACGTGGAAAATAATTGAAGCCGGAGACGGGGGCGTGTCCGGATTGTCTCCGGGTCAGGATGCAGCTGCATATTACAGGGCTTTATATCAGGCGGTAAAGGATATGAAAATATGAGAATATTCATTAAAACAGATATGAATGGGTTTCCGGAAACAGAGACAGATTACAATGCCTGGCAGGGGTTCCGGGAACTTGGCTTCAAGCCGATTTTCTACTCAAATGACAAAGAATTATCAGGTTGCACGCCGGATGATTTGATCGTAGGCGGAGTTTCTACGATTACACGAAAACTGAATGAGTATGGTATTCAAATATCTGAGTATGATTATCCGGAAGAATTATCTTGCTTTCTGGGGCGCAGAGTATGGAATGATACGCTGGAAGGGATTCTGTCAAAACAGGAACAATGGCCTGTGTTTGTGAAACCTGTTAAGGATAAAGTATTTGTCGGATTTATTCTGCAATCGGAGAAGGATGTCCCCAGACGCAGGCAGGCAAAATCTGATGAACCGGTTCTCTGCAGTGAATTGGTCAGTTTTGACACAGAATGGAGGGCGTTTGTGAGGTATGGGAATATCTGGGACGTTCGCCCTTATAGAGGAGACTGGCACAGGAATTTTGATCCTGAGATTCTGGAACAGGCCGTAAAAGCATTTAAAAGTGCACCGGCAGGATATGCGATGGATATAGGCGTGACGGAAAAAGGGCAGACATTGCTGGTGGAGATCAACGATGGGTTTGCACTTGGATGCTACGGAGCTGACCCGATCCAGTACGCCAGGCTTTTGTCAGCCAGATGGTGCGAACTTGTCGGAATTCATGATGAATGTGACACATATCTGGAAGCGGTTGACTGGAAAAAAAAGAGACAGATAATCTATTAAGGAGCGTATAGGTTTGAGGCTATGCCGGAACAAGAAAAAAGTCAGTTTGAGACCGGTTACTATGACTGCGCTTATTTACGATATCTGCTAATCAGCGACGGTGGCTGCGTATCTGACGGCTTAAGAGAGTGAGCCCGCCAAAGGATCTCCGATGATCCTCTGACGGGCTTTTATCAGAGGCTGCAAAGCTCCCTTTATAACCGGTATTTGTCACTTTTTCTGGAGTATATCCAACGTGTGGTGGGAGGCCCCAATCAAATCCTGTCGTTCACAGATCGTGAGATGATAATCCATCCATTTATCAAAAGTTTCATCGTCCATGACGTCAATGTACTCTCGCATATAATTCGTCGCCCCATCTGTAGCGACCAGTTTGATTCTTTTCACAGGAACCGCCGAATCCAAGTCCGCAATCTCTTCTGTGCGCACCATCTCAAAAAGATCCTTCGGCTCACTTATACAATGCCAGTCAGAGGTTAGCATATTGAGTTCCATCACTTCATGCAGATGGTTCAGACCGAATACATACTGTATGACGGTCGGCTCATTCATACAATAAGCCACCAGGATATAACCGCCTGGTTTTGTCACACGCACCGCTTCAGAAAGTGCTTGCAGCTTTTCTTCCTTCGTGTAAAGGTGATACATCGGACCGAGCAACATGGTCAGATCGAAAGAATTGTCAGAAAGCTGGGACAGATCCAAAGCATTTCCCTGGAATGTTGTGATGGGTTCCGTACCTTCTAATTTGGATTTCAGTATTTCCAGATTATGCTCAATCAGCTCAACAGCAGTTACTTGCCGCCCTTGCTTTGCCAATGTCACACTGTAGCGTCCTGTGCCTGCGCCTACTTCAAGGATGCTTGGAGTTGAAATGCCTTCCAGAGCTTCTTCTATGTATCTCATCGTGGTCAGGTATTCCACCTGCCCATGACGAGAAAGCAGGCGCCCCTCTTCGTCATAATTGTTGTAGTATTGTTCAAGAAAATTCATTTTTTCCTCCATAGTTTCCGTAGTTAAATATTCAAGACCGCCTCAATACACAATTCCAACGCATAAGATGGGGAATCATCGCCCCAGTTGCGTTCATCGTAGTGCTCCGCATCTGCAAGAGTGTCAGCCGTAAAGAGGAGTTCTCCCCAAATTGCACCACGCATCTTAGCACAAGCCGCAAGCGCAGAGCATTCCATTTCAACAACCGAACACCCTTCACTTTTCCTGTACGCCACTTTCTCTTTTGTTTCTCGGAAGAAGCCGTCTGTTGACCACGTAACAACTTCCATATAAGGAAGGCCATGATTCTTCATCGTTTTCTCAATGGCATGGCGTGCCTTTTCAGAAACATCAACAAACCGTTCAGGCGGAAGATAGTGATATGAAGTTCCTTCGTCTCTAAGTGCTTTGCAAGGAACCAAAAATGCGTTTTCGGGGATATCAACCAATACGCCACAAGAGCCGCAGCTGATTATCTCTCGGACACCATAAGCGATAAGCCAGTCCAGGATCTGGGCTGCAGCAGGCGCACCTACCGGAGCCTGCACAAGACAAGTCTGCTGTCCATCCACGTCAAGAATGAAAACGGGGTATTCCTTTGTTGCCGATTCAAAATGGGCTACAGCCACCGCATTATGCTCTTTCGCGTACCGGTCTACATCGTCACGAAGGAAAGCGAATACTGCTTTCTTAGGAAAGTTGATATTTATATGTTCGTGATCTGGCATAATCACGCCTGACGGATCTGTATCATACTCCAGAATAGGTATCTCGTTCTTTATTATGGTCATTACACTTTCACTCCGCTTATTTATTCAGAGACAGAACCGTTGTCGGCCCAAACAGAGTAAATGTCCGGAACGCCGCTCCCGGCATGTTCACCGATAGCAATCAAATTTAATATTTTCATGATTGCCTTGTTTCTCGGATCGGAAATTCCTCCACGAAGCATAGTATACCTGATGATTATGAGAAGGTATAGCATATAAATCACATAACATTTTCCATCTCGCACCTCATTTTCTGTCAGATGATCGCCGCGTACCCAGATTCGTTCCGGTTTGTGATCTCTCTTATGGCTTCCTTATCAACTTCGTTATCCGGCTCTTTGACCAGGTGGACAGACATCTTCGGTTCGAAGAATTCCTGACCGTAATGATGATCGGGTCCGGTAATCGTGAAATAGATTCTGTTCATGACATGTCCTCCTCTTTGTTTTGATGACTTAAGTATAGGGGATGACCTGTACTAAAAAACATTCTTGATCAATGAAATCCGGCGAAGTTGTACACATGAATCAGGAACAATGGTCTGCAATATCATATAATACCTATTGGCAAACTAGGTATTTATAAGATAAAATCACATAAACATCCAGAAGAAACCAGAAGGAGGGCAGCTCTCTATGAAAATCATGTCAGCGAACACCACCACATATATGCGAATGACCTCCGTACTGATGTGTAATCGGTGTCTGTTTGCTGTGCACATGTATATGTCATGAAGAAGGAGAGACTGCAGGATCAAACATCAAAGTAATTCATATACACTGTGCCGGGAATGTATTTTCCCGGTTTTTTTATACCCTGCTTTCAAAACGCCTCAAAAACTGTCAGGAGGACCCATGAAACTATCAGATGACCAGACGAAGATCATGTGCGACCTGTTTGAGATTCCCCCGGAGGGGGCGGATTTGATCACCTTCTTCTTCACGGAAGAGGAGATCCGGTTCATGCTCGCTGTCTCGGCGGGAGAGATCAGGATGCCCGTTCCTGCTAAGGCACCCCGGATCGACACGGCAAAAGAGTACCGGCGCGGGCTTTTGAACAAAACAGATGAGACCGGGAATTTCTTCCGCTTGAACAACTTTTACGGATTTCTGGACGTTTACTGCATTTCCAATTACGAGAAATATCAGATGCTTTCCTGGGAGAAGCGGGTCATCCTGGATGAATGGTATTTCAAAGAGTATCTGAAGACACTGGATAACGGGCAGGATCCGCCGACATCCGACCGGGTTCTTCCCCTCGAAGAGATCGAGGAGGAGATCCTGTCGGATCCGCGCCCGGTCTACCTGAACTACTGTGACTGCCGGTCCCTGACCGGCGCCTGCGGTCTGCCGAGGCGCACCTGTATCACCTATAAGAACGGGATCAACACATTTGTCGACCGCGGGCTCTCGGAGCAGATCGACGCAGAGCGGGCCGCCGGGATCGTCCGGCAGACAGAGAAGGACGGCCTCATGCATACATCGGCCATGGGCGGTATCTGCAATTGCTGCGGCGACTGCTGTTATCTCTTCCGGGCCCAGAAGGCACGGCACAGCGTGGGAGTCTGGCCCGCGGCCGAATGGATCATCGCGCAGGATGAAGAGAAATGTGTGGGCTGCGGGAAATGCATTCAGCGCTGTCATCTGCAGGTCTTTGCAAAATACAGCACGGCTGAAGGTAAAAAGTCCGTTGTTGCAGATCCATCGAAATGCGCAGGATGCGGGATCTGCAGGAGCACATGTCCGAAGGGAGCACTGAAATTAATTAAAAGGAAAGGAACGGGATCTCAGCATGAGTTACAAAGCGTATGAGAGAAAAGACCTGGGTTTTACTACAAGACAGCTCCACGCCGGTTACGATCCCGGGGAGCATTACCGTTCCAAAGCAGTTCCAATCTACCAGACGGCGGCGTTCGAGCTCGGGGACTATGAACGGTGCAACAGGCTCTTTGAATACAGAGAGGAAGGCGATTCGTACGTCCGCTTTTCAAACCCGACCAACCGCGTATTGGAAAAGCGGCTCGCTTCTTTGGAGGGAGGAACGGCGTCACTCTCCCTCGCTTCCGGAATGGCGGCGATCTCGGGGACTTTCCTGAATCTGTGCCGGGCCGGTGACAACATCGTCTCCGTGCAGACGCTTTACGGCGGAAGCACGGATCTTCTGCAGAACGTTCTGCCGCAGTACGGGATCGAGGCACGTTTTATCGACGATGAGAACGACGTGGAGTCCTATAGGCAGTATTTTGACGAGCACACGAAAGCAGTATACATCGAAGCACTGGGCAATCCGGGCATGAACGTGCTGGATGTTGACGCGATCACAAAGCTCGCCCATTCCTATGGGATCCCAATTGTGATCGATAATACGTTTGCGACCCCATATCTGTTCAGGCCTTTTGAGCACGGCGTGGACATCGCCTGCTATTCGGCCACCAAATATCTGGGCGGGCACGGAACGACGATCGCGGGAATGGTCACGGAAGCCGGTACATTTGACTGGCTGGGCGGAAGATTCCCGCAGTTCGAAGAATTCTATGACCAGTTCAGGGGCAAGATCGAAGAGGAGAAGCTGCTCACGCAGATGTTCACTCAGCGATTCCGGATCGTATATCTGACGCAGTTCGGCGGGCATATGACGCCGCAGGCGGCGTTCAATATCCTCCAGGGAATGGAAACGCTCTCGCTGCGGATGGACAGGCATGTCAGCAACGCGCAGAAACTGGCGGAATTCATGGATGGACATCCGGCTGTCTCAGAGGTGCTATACCCGGGTCTTAAGAGCAGCCGTTACTTTGAACTGGGAAAGAAATATTTCCCGAAAGGTCCCGGTGCCATCATGTCCATCCGCGTAAAAGGCGGTCGTGAAAATGCGCTTAAGGTCCTGGAAAATGTGGAGATATTTGACTATATGACAAATGTCGGAGACGCCAAAAGCCTGATCGTACATCCGGAATCCTCCACCCATTTCGGGCAGACGCCGGAAGAAAATGCCAAGGCAGGTGTTTTTCCCGATTCCCTGCGTCTCTCGGTCGGTATCGAAGATGCGGAGGACCTGATCGCGGATATCGGCCAGGCGCTGGACAGGTCGCAGCAATAAAAATCGCAGCAATAAAAACCGCAGCAATAAAAATCACAGCAATAAAAACTGCTGCAGTAAAAACTGCAGCAATAGAAACTGCAGAAATAATGACCACAGCAAAACGCTGTAGAAAGAGAAAAAGGAAATCAAAATATGCATAAAAGAACAATCTCGATCATGTTGACCCTGATACTCACCGTAGCAGCCTTTGCCGGGTGCGGCGGAAATGGAGCCGGCGGCAGTGGGAGCGCCGGAGAGATCCGGATCGGCTCCAAGGACTTCACGGAAAATGAGATCGTCGCCGAACTGTACTCGCTGGCACTTGAGGATGCGGGCTATGATGTGACAAGGGTATACGATATTTCTTCTTCCCTCATCCACCAGAGCATTGTGAGCGATGAGATCGATCTCTATCCGGAATACACGGGAACGGGCCTTCTGTCTATTTTGCAGGAAGACCTGATCACTGACCCGGACGAAGTGTATAACGTAGTGAAGGAGAAGTACGAGGAGAAATTTCAGCTGACATGGCTCGACTATGCGCAGGCAAACGACGGCCAGGGGATATTCGTCAGCAAAGAGATCTCCGATTCACTTGGGATCAGGACTATCTCCGATCTGCAGGCGCATGCCTCCGAGATTCGCTTCGCTTCGCAGGGCGAGTTTGACGAGCGCGACGACGGCATTCCGGGACTGACTCGGGTCTACGGGGAATTCAACTGGAAATCATCCAAGGTCTATGACAACGGCCTCAAGTACGAAGTCATTGAAAAGGGAGAAGCCGACGCATCGCCTGCCTATACGACCGAGGGGCAGCTCTCCGGCGGACAGCAGCAGCGTATCGGCCTCGCCAGGGCGCTGGTCACGGATCCGAAGATCATGCTGCTCGACGAGCCTTTCGGCGCGATCGACGCGATCACAAGGCTCAACCTTCAGAATGAACTTAAAAGGCTTCATGAGGGAACAAAAAAGACATTTTTGCTTGTCACGCACGATATCAACGAGGCGTTCAAGCTGGGGACCCGCGTCATGATCATGAACGAAGGCAGACTGCTTCAGTTCGATACCCCTGCCGAGATCGTGCGGCATCCGGCGGATGATTTCGTAGATATGCTGATCCGCTCGGCGCGGGATCAGGAAGAGTTCTGGGAGGCGGTGAGAGAATGATCCAATATCTGATCGATCACCCCGACAAAATATTGATCCCGCTCCTGGAGACCGTGGAGCTGACGCTGGCCACACTCGTGATTTCGGTCGCTCTTGCCGCGGTCCTCACGATTCTTGCGGTGAAGTTCCCCAGACTCGGCTACGCGCTCATTCAGCTGTTTTCAATGATCTATTCCATTCCGTCACTGGCGGTGTTCGCGCTGCTCATACCTCTTACGGGACTCGGAAAGAAAACGGCAATCATCGTCCTGGTGATCTATAACCAGTATCTTCTGCTGCGGAATTTTGTCACAGGCATCAATGAAGTCGATCCCGCCGTCGTAGAGGCGGCGCGCGGCATCGGCCTCACCGACATGCAGATCCTGTTCAAGGTGCAGGTTCCGCTTGCCAAAGTAGCTCTGTACGCAGGCATACGCCTGGCTGTCGTATCGACCATCGGCATCAGCACGATCGCTTCCGCTATCAATGCTGGCGGCCAAGATCGGCGCCGGCGGACTCGGAGAAATCATCTTCACAGGGCTCGGACTCAACCGGACGGACCTGCTGATCATCGGAGGCGCACTGGTCGCCGTGCTCTCGCTTGGCTGCGGGTTCCTGTTCGATTTTATTACCGGAAAAGTGTTGAGGTACAAGAAGGCAGCGTGATAAAGTAGTATAATTGTTATAAAGAACAGCCCGAGCAGACGTCCCATGATCTCTCTACAATGAATAGTGAAGTGTTCAGACGCGATGAAATCTGGTTCGTTGCCAAAGGAAACAATCAGAATTCAAAACTATATTCTCTGGTAGAATTCAAAACCGGAAATGGTGAGGTCGTTCGCAAAGACGCCAAATATGATAAGCAGTACCTTGAAGGGAAGTACGGCGCAGATCCGTATCTGAGAAAAATCATAGATTGAAGTGTAGTTAATGCCTGGAAAAATCGGAACGGAAAACTGGGAAAAAAGCGAAAAAACCTGAAGAAGGAAAGAAAATGAAGATCATGGTCAGCGCATGCCTGGCAGGCGAGAATTGTAAATATAACGGCGGCAGCAACCGGAACCGGAAGGTCCTGCAGCTCATGGAGGAAAATGAAGTGATCACGGTCTGCCCGGAACAGATGGGCGGCCTTCCGACACCGCGTGTTCCTTCCGAGATCAGGAATGGTGTGGTCACGGCGAAAGACGGACGTGTCGTGGATGCGGAATTCCGTGCCGGTGCTGCAAAGTGTCTGGAAATCGCCATGCGGGGACAACCGGACTTGATCGTGCTGCAGTCAAGAAGTCCCAGCTGCGGCGTAAAACAAAGATATGACGGTACATTTTCCGGAACACTGGTGGATGGAACCGGCGTGACAGCGCAGCTCCTGATGGAGAACGGATTTCGTGTGATTGACGTGGAAGATCTGGCTGAAGTCTATCGTGATGTACAGATACGAAAACTGCATCATAGTGTACGGATACGAAAGCTGCTCCCTGAAGAGACATATTTGCTGAAGGATTTTCTGTACGAGGCGATCTTCATTCCTGAAGGCATGGAACCGCCCGACAGGACAATCGTTGAGCGCCCGGAACTGCGGCTCTATTATGACGACTTTGGAAGCGGACGGGCAGATCATTGTCTTGTGGCCGAGGCAGCCGGTCATGTGGTCGGTGCGGTATGGACAAGGATCATGAATGATTACGGTCATGTGGATGATGAAACTCCGTCATTTGCCATATCGCTGCTTCCGGAATACAGAGGGCAGGGAATCGGTACCGGTCTGATGAAAGAGATGCTTTCTCTGCTGAAAGACCATGGTTACAGGCAGGCGTCACTTGCCGTTCAGAAAGCCAACTATGCGGTCAGGATGTACAGGAGCGTCGGCTTTGAGATTACAGATGAAAATGAAGAAGAATATATTATGGTGTGCAGAATATGAGCGAATAAAGCACTGTCAACAATAGCAGGCTGTTCGCTTATCTCGCAGGATGAGGCGAAGAAAAATGAAATTTCATACAGTTGGAAACGAATCCGGAAAAGTAATAGTGCTTATACATGGACTGTTGAATCCCTGGCAGATCTGGATGGATGTTGCGAATGCTTTTTCGGAGGAATACTATGTAGTAATTCCTGAACTGGATGCTCATACGCAAGAGGAGCCCAGTCATTTTATCTCGGTGGAAGATGAAGCTGCTAAAATTCACGATTATCTTATTCAGAATTTTGACGGAGAACTTTATATGCTTTGCGGTCTGTCAATGGGCGGCCGCATTGCTGCAGCACTGGCTGGGCTGCAGGGGATTTCAACGGAGTACCTGGTACTTGATGGCGCACCGCTTCTTCCGATGCCTAAAATAGTGATAAAGTTTATGACCGGGAATTATATCAGGATTATTCAAAAATCAAGAAAAAGAGATCCTAAAGTATTGGAAAACTTTAAAAAAGATTTTCTTCCGGAACGATTTCTGGAGGATTTCTTAAGACTTGCGGAGTATATGGATGAATTGTCTATTAAAAATATACTCGGCAGCGTATTCTCCGCTTTTGAGTTCAGGCGATATGATGACTCCTGTAAAATATTGTTTATGCACGGAACAAAGGGAAATGAATTGGTCTCTAAGAAGAGTGCAGTTAAGATGAAAGAGGTGAATCCGCAGACGAATATAAGATGCTATAATGGATATGCGCATGCGCAGCTTCTCAGTTTTGAGCAATCCAAATGGATTGATGAAGTGAAGGACTTTTTGGAAAATCAATAAGTAACGGATTAAGGTCATCAGGAAATCGCAATTATCAGCATAAGCTGCCGCCGGTCAGGGATGTAGAGAACGCCGGACTCTTCTTTCGTGAAGAAGAGTCCGGCGTTCAATAATATTAACGGTTCATCTCACTCTGATAACCGGTCGATTTATGTGACGCAATGACCGATTCGATCTCATCGAGATCGGACGAAGGCATATCGCCCGGGATCGTGTTCTTGACGGAACCCGTCGCATCGCCGAACTCGACCGCTCTCTGATAATCATGTGCATCCGTAAGGAGCGCGTAGAGAACACCCGAGACATAGGCGTCTCCGCTTCCGATCCGGTCAATGACCTGGACCCTGTGGTACGGTTCCTCAGAGTAGAAGGTATCGGTCTCGCGTGCGTAGAGAATGGAGCCGAACGTGTGGTGCTTCGGGCTGTGAACGATACGCTGGGTGGCTGCGACCACTTTGATCGGATATTCCTCCGTGAAGCTCTTCAGAATTTCCTCAGCTGTCCCGGTCTTGCCGAATGTAAGACGGGCTGTGTCCTCCGAGCAGAAGAAGATATCTACATAGGGAAGGATCTTCTCGATGCATTCCCTTGCTTCGTCTCCGGTCCAGAGATTGCCGCGGAAGTTTACGTCAAATGAAATGACAGCTCCGCCTTCCTTGAAACGGCGGATCATTTCCACGCCGGTCTTTCTGGTCTGCTCGCAAAGGCCGAGAGTGATTCCGCTAGTGTGGAAGAGGCGCGTGCAGCTGAAAATGTTTTCCGGGAAATCCTCGATGCGTACTTTCGTAAAGGATGCGTGCGCACGGTCATAGACGATACCCGGTTTTCTCGGATAAGCGCCGCTCTCATAGTAATAGACTCCGAGTCTTGCGTCATGAGCTTCGTCGAACGCGATGAAGTCATCACTGACACCGCTGAAACGGATCCGGTTCTTCGCGTACACACCGATATCATTTGCAGGAAGTACGGAGATAACGCCGGTGCGCTGTCCGAGAAGGGAGACGCCTGTCGCAACGTTGAGTTCTGCGCCGCCGACTCGCTTTACAAATGTTTCGCCATCTGCAAGACGGCCGTCACCGGTGGGAGAGAGGCGGAGAAGGACTTCTCCGAAAGTCAGCATATCAAAGTCTTTGTTGTCTGCAACTATGTGTTTCATAATTCAGTCCTTTTAAAATCCGCAATATTATGCGGGTGCAGATTAATGAGGGCGAAGCGGATCAGGCGGAAACTCCGGGAAATCGGCCACGCTTCGGGGTAAGCGGATAAGGAACGCCGGAAGAGAGATCGCATTTATGCGTACTCCTTCCGGCGTTAAGTACTTCATCGTTCAAATCCAGTCAGACACGTACTTTGGCAGGTTCCGATGTGCTTCGAGGCCTTTTCTTTTTACGTTGATCGAAAACCCGCCTGACAGGATCGGAATTATCTTGCGACACGTGCGCCGGCACCGCCCATGACACCTTCGACCTCGTCTACGGAAGCCATCGTTGTATCGCCAGGTGTTGTCATAGCGAGTGCACCGTGCGCTGCACCATAGTTGACAGCCTTCTCCGGATCGCCTGTTGTCATGAGGCCGTATACAAGACCGGAAGCGAAGGAGTCACCGCCGCCGACGCGGTCCATGATCTCCAGACCGTCATACTGCTTTGCCTTGTAGATCTCGCCGTCTGCCCAGCAGATCGCGCTCCAGTCGTTGACTGTAGCTGTACGGACTGTACGAAGAGTCGTTGCAACGACCTTGAAGTTCGGATAGACCTTGGCTGCCTCGCCGATCATCTTCTTGTAGCCGTCAAGGTTCAGCTCCTTGAGGTTTGCATCGTTGCCTTCGATCTCGAAGCCGAGGCAAGCCGTGAAATCTTCCTCGTTACCGATCATGACGTCGACATACTGAGCGATTTCCTTGTTGACTTCCTGAGCCTTTGCCTGGCCGCCGATTGCGCTCCACATGGACGGACGATAGTTCAGGTCGTAAGATACGATCGTGCCGTACTTCTTGGCTGTCTTGATCGCTGCGAGGACTGTCTCACAGGTCTGCTCGGAGATAGCAGCATAGATGCCGCCTGTATGCAGCCAGCGGACGCCGAGTGTTCCGAAGAGGTATTCGAAATCGAAATCTTCCGGCTTTGCCTGGGAGATCGCTGTGTTCGCACGGTCAGAGCAGCCCTTCGCGCCGCGGATACCGAAGCCTCTCTCTGTGAAGTTGAGACCGTTCCTGCAGATACGGCCGATTCCGTCTGTCTTCTTCCAGAAGATGTGAGATGTGTCAACGCCGCCCTGCATCATGAGATCCTCGAGGAGCTTGCCGACTTCGTTGTCAGCAAGGGCTGTGAGGACAGCTGTCTTCATGCCGAAGCACTTGCGGAGACCGCGGATAACGTTGTACTCTCCGCCGCCTTCCCATGCGCGGAAGGATCTGGCTGTGCGGATACGGCCTTCGCCCGGATCGAGACGGAGCATGACTTCTCCGAGGGATACAGCGTCATACATACATTCTTCTTTCGGTCTCAGATTCAAATTCATGGTAGATCTCCTTATTATTTTACTTTATCTGATTTATTTGTTTCTTTTTGAAATTTGAAACGGTACGTCAGCTGTGATCAGCCGCGGACTTCCTTGACAATGTCAGCTGCCTCGCGGACAAGCTCAGTGATCTTTTCGAAATCGCCGGCTGTGACGAGGTCCTTCTTGACCATCCAGCTTCCGCCGCATGCAAGGATCTTGTTATATGCGAGGTACTCGCGGACGTTCTTTGCGTTGATGCCGCCTGTGGGCATGAACATAACGTTCGTATACGGAGCAGCGATCGCCTTAATAAATCCGAGTCCGCCTGCCGGCTCAGCCGGGAAGAATTTGACTGTGTCGAGACCGAGAGCAAGTGCCTGCTCAACCTCGGAAGGTGTGCATGTGCCGGGGCAGACAGCGATGCCGCGGTTGATGCAGTACTGAACGACTTCCGGATTGAGGCCCGGGCTGACGATGAACTTAGCGCCTGCTTCGATGGCTCTGTTGGCCTGATCGATTGTGAGGACAGTGCCTGCGCCTACGAAGATCTCCGGATAAGCTGTGACCATCTCACGGATGACATCTGCAGCGGCTGCAGTGCGGAATGTGACTTCGGCGCACGGAAGTCCGCCTTCCATGAGCGCTTTTGCGAGCGGAGCAGCATCCTTTGCGTCATCAAGAACTACGACCGGGATGATACCGATTTCGCCGAGTTTCTTTAATACTTCATTCATGATATTGTCCTCCTTAGTTTTTGTTTATAAGTTTCGTATTGTAAAACAATATTGAACCTTTTTTGTAAGCCCTTACCTTAATTATAGTGCCATATTATGAAATGTCAAGTCAAAGTGTGAAAGAATCTGGAAAAAATATATAAACAAGGTTTCACAATGTGAAACTTAAGCTTGAAAAGAGATGTATGCTGTGATAAAATTTATGCAGGATAAAGAAAGACCCGATTGAGAGAGACTGTATGCATGATAAGGGGGCAGCAGTTATGTCAGAAGAGTATATGGAGAAAAATCCGATTCAGGTCGCGGACCGGCTGTTTGGCGCAGTCGAACTGCTGGCAGACAAGGGAGAGCTGGGCCTCATGGAGATCGCACAGGCCCTCGGGCTCAACAAGACGACGGCTTTCAGGATACTTCGGTCACTTATTTATATGGGTTATGTGACCCAGAATGAGGAGAACGGAAAGTATTCCCTCACGCTGAAGCTCGCATCCCTTGGTCATAAAGTGGTCTTAAGAACAGATATTATTGTGGTCGTGCACCCGTTCCTTGCCAGACTGTCCGAGGAGACGGGGGAAACGGTTCATTTTGTGAAACGGGACGGTGCAGATGCAGTTTATATCGACAAGGTAATGGGGAAGGCGCACTCTGCCGAGATGGGCTCCCGGATCGGCGGACGGATCCCGCTGTACTGCTCCGGAGTCGGGAAGGCGATCTGCGCCGCGCTCAGTCTGGACGAGACGGCTGTTGTGTGGCAGGAGAGTGATGTCAGAAGGATCACGCCGTACACAATTACGAACTATGAGGACTTTATGTTTTCTCTGGAGGATGTCCGGAAGAGAGGGTATGCGCTCGACAATGAGGAAAATGAGTCCGGCGTCCGCTGCATCGCGGCGACCGTGATTCCGGCGGGCGGCAGCGCTCAGTATGCGTTCAGTATCTCAGCTCCTGTGGAGCGCATGGACAATGACAGGATCCATACCCTTGCCGAATTTGTTCTTCGCACGAAGGGAGAGATCCAGAGAGCGATCGGATGAAACAGTTTCCCGGGCTACGGGCGCGGAAGCCGTCTGCTTGCTCATACACTATCCATGAAGCGCAGACTTTCGTAATTACCTGAAAGAGAATCCGGATGAAAGGGAAAGTCAATGCTTAAAACTGCAATCTCAGGAAATAATAAGGAGCTGTCGCATTAAGCAGTTTCCGTACTGTATAAAGCATTCATCTATAAATGATGGCTGCTATATATAATACGGACTCGCTTCAGTGCGACAGCCCCTTATTTTTACTTTCCAAATCTTTTACTGTTCTGCGCTGAACTGACTCATATAGAGCCTTGCGTACGCTCCGTTCTTCGCCATCAGGGAGTCATGATTTCCCTGTTCCACGATATGACCGCTGTCCATGACGAGGATCACGTCTGCCTCCCGGATCGTCGAGAGCCTGTGGGCGACGATGAAGCTTGTTCTTCCTTTCATCATGCGCGCAAATGCCGCCTGAATTTTGATTTCCGTACGGGTATCGATACTGGATGTCGCCTCATCGAGGATCAGCATCGGGGGGAGATGCAGCATGACGCGTGTGATGCAGAGGAGCTGCTTCTGTCCCTGGCTGATGTTTCCGCCATCCTCCGTGATGACCGTGTCGTAGCCGTTCGGAAGCCGGCGGATAAAGCTGTGCGCATGCGCGGCCTTTGCCGCTGCGATGACCTCCTCGTCGGTGGCATCGGGCTTTCCGTAACAGATATTTTCCCGGATCGTACCGGCTTTCAGCCAGATATCCTGGAGGACCATCCCGTAGCTGCCCCGCAGAGAATGCCGGGTCACGTCGCGGATATCCGTTCCGGCGACCCGGATGGATCCGTTTTTCACATCGTAGAAGCGCATCAGCAGATTGATGAGCGTCGTCTTTCCGCAGCCTGTCGGGCCGACGATCGCTACCCGCCTGCCCGGTGAGACATCAAGATTAAAGTTCTCGATCAGAGGGATCTCCGGAACATAGGAGAAATCGACGCCGGAGATCTCGACATGGCCGTCCGTCTGCAGGATGGTCTCTTTTTCTTTCGGCTGTTCTTCCTCGTCCAGGAGACGGAAGAGACGGTCTGCGCAGGCGATGGCATTTTCCAGCTCGGTAATGACGCTCGAGATATCGTTGAACGGCTTCGCGTACTGGTTCGCGTAGCTTAAAAAGACGCTGAGCTGGCCGATGCTGATGCCTCCCGAGATCGCGTACAGGGCTCCTGCGAGGGCGACCGCTGCATAAGTCATTGAGTTCACGAAACGGGTGACCGGGTTCGTCAGGGAGGAATAGAAGGTCGCCTGTCTGCTGGCTTCCGTCAGTTTCCGGTTCAGACCGTCAAATTTTTCCTGACTCTCCTCCTCGTAGCCGAAGGACTGGACGACTTTCATTCCCTCGATCATTTCATTGATAAATGCAGTCTGATCTCCTCTGGCAACCGTCTGCTGACGGAAATAGCGATATGTGTGGCTGGCGATGTAGCGCGCGACCAGGAGGCTCATCGGGGTGAGCACGACGACGACAAGCGTGATGAGCGGGCTCACGTAGAGCATGAATCCCACTGTCCCGAGGATCGTGATGACGCCTGAGAAGAGCTGGGTAAAGCCCATGAGCAGTCCGTCAGAAAATGTGTCCACATCTGCCGTGATCCTGCTCAGAAGATCGCCGGTAGGGTGACTGTCGAGGAAGGACAGGGGAAGCGTCTGAATCTTCCGGATCGCCTCGTTCCGGAGATCTCTGGACACGCCGAAGGTGATCTTATTGTTGCAGACCGCCATGATCCACTGCGCAAGCGCTGCGACAGCGACGACGATCCCGATCCCTCCTATGATCGTCATGACGCCTTCAAAGCGAACGGATCCGGCCCCGATCATCTCGTCGATCGCCTTCCCGCAGAAGACGGGAACGATCAGGGAGACGGCCACGCTCACTGCAGCGCAGACGAAGCTGATCACGATAAAGGGAGCGTAGGGTCTTGTGAAGAGGAGGATCCGCCGGAGGACTTCTCTGTTCTTGTTTGTCTTTTTCGTTTTCTTCTTTTCCATGTCTTTATTCCACTTCCGCAAACACGAAAACTGTATCTGTTCTGATCTGCCGGATGTCTTTCCCTGTTAAGCCGCCGAAGCGTTCCGGATGGGTAAGCGGACGCTTGCAGCCCGCTTTGCTTCCTGCATCGCCTCAGACGGCATCCTGCTCCGCTTTTTGGAACTGGCTTTCATGGATCTCGCGGTAGACCTCGCAGGTCTTAAGGAGATCATCATGCTTTCCGATTCCGGCCATTCTGCCGTCGTCCATGACGATGATCTGATCGGCATTTTTCAGGCTGGACGTGCGCTGGGAGACGATAAAGACTGTCGTCTCCGCAGGAAGCAAATGAAGAGCCCGTCTCAGAGCGGCGTCCGTCGCAAAGTCGAGTGCGCTGAAGCTGTCGTCCAGAATGAGGATTTTCGGATTTCCGACAAGAGCCCTCGCGATGGTGAGACGCTGACGCTGGCCTCCGGAGAAATTGCGGCCTCCCTGCTCGACCGGCTCGTCGAGCCCGCCTGCCTTGCCGCGGACGACTTCCGATGCCTGCGCGATCTCGAGGGCTTTCCAGAGTTCCTCGTCGGAGGCATTTCTGTCCGCCCACAGAAGGTTCTCGCGGATCGTGCCCTTAAAGAGCTGGGCTTTCTGCATGACGACGTGGACATTGCTGCGAAGTTCATCCCGCCCGAGTTCTGTGATCGGACGGCCGAAGAGAAATACACTGCCTTTCGTGGCGTCATAGAAGCGGGAGATCAGGCTGACCAGGGTGGACTTGCCGCTGCCGGTTCCGCCGATGATGCCGATTGTCTGGCCCTGTTCTGCGGTGAAGGAAATCTCAGAAATGCTCTCGTCGCCCGCACCCGCATAGGTGAGACTGACATGGTCAAAGCGGACGGCTTCGGTGCTGTCAGAGAACGCCCGGTCAGCATCTTCAAATTTCATAGTGGGTTCTGTGTCGAGGATCTCGCTGATCCGGTTCAGGCTGGCGAGAGACTTGCTGATCAGGACGATCGTGTTTGCCATCTTGACGAGCTCGACCAGGATCTGGCTCATGTAGTTGATCAGCGCGACGACATCTCCGCTGAGGAGCGTCCCGCCGTCGACCTCGCGTGCGCCGACGTAGAGAATGGCAATGATGCCGAGGTTGACGACGACATAGGTGAGCGGATTCATGAGGGCGGAGATCTGTCCGATACGGGTCTGCATGGTGTTGAGGGAGCTGTTGGCTTCCTCAAAGCGGGCGATCTCATCCTGCTCTTTTCCGAAGGCACGGACCACGCGGACACCGGTCAGATTCTCCCGGGTGACGCCCATGATCCTGTCGAGACGTTTCTGGATATTTCTGTAGCCGGGGCCGGTCACGCGCATGATGGAAAATACGATGACGGAGAGTACCGGGATCGTCACGACGAAGATCAGCGCGGCCTTAAAGTTGATCGTAAAGGCCATGATCATCGCGCCGAATACGATGAAGGGGCTGCGCAGAAGAAGGCGCAGGGTCATATTGATGCCGTTCTGGACCTGATTGATGTCGCTTGTGATGCGGGTGATGAGTGTGCTCGTTCCAATCGTATCGAGTGCCTGGAAATCCAGCTTCTGGATGTGGCCGAAGAGATCACGGCGGAGTCCCGCGGCTCCTTCGGTGGCCGCACGGGCGGCGAAGTACTGGGCAGTGACGCTGCAGGCGAGGCCGATGAGAGCCAGGGCGACGAGGAGAAGACACTGGCGGATGATATAGGCCCGGTCATTTCCGTCGATGCCGACGTTGATAATGCGGGCGACGACGAGCGGGACGAAGAGATCGAAAAGTGCTTCCAGCATTTTAAAGAGAGGGGCGAGGATCGTCTCCTTCTTATAATCTTTCAGCTGTCTTAATAAATGCTTCATAGGAGGTCTCCTTACGGCAGGCTGTATGCGTCATATCATCTGCCGTGCCGGGCGTATCATTTGCGAGACTTGGCTTAATCATATGCGGGAATTGAGTTCAGGACCTGCCAATACATTATAGCAGATGAAAGTGCCATAGTGTATGAAAGGAGGGCTATTTTATCGAAAGTTGTTTCACAACTTCCGATGAGCTATAGTAATATATAATCAAATGAAACGGATACAGGGATACGGTTTCGTGACACGTCCTTTTCGATTTTTTTGGGAGGTCTCATTTATGGAAAAGAGGAAGAGAGAGATAGTACTTGGCGGCTACGGAAAACAGAATGAACAGGGAATCTGTTTCGCGGAATTTGCTCCTGAACAGGGAAGTCTCAGAAAAATTTCAGGGATAGGAGGCCTTTCAGCCCCCACATATCTGGCCATCCTGAAAAAAGGCGGAGACAGGATCCTCTATACATTTGAGAGGTCGGGACAGGGTGGAGCGGTCGTTGCGCTGCTCCTGTCGGAGAAAGGTGCGCAGGAGCTCTCCCGCTTCACCGCGGACTGGATCGGGCCGTGCCATATCTCTGTCTCCGAGAAGGAGGATCTTGTGTACTGCGCAAGCTACGGAAAGGGAAATATTGCGGTCTTCAGGATACTGGAAGACGGCGGTCTCCGTTATCTCTGCAAAATACAGCACGTGGGACACGGAGCACGGCCGGACCGTCAGTCTGTGCCCCACTGTCATTTTGCGGGGGACCGGGACGGCGAGCTCTTTGTAGCGGATCTGGGGCTGGACAAGGTCTTCATTTACGGGATCGACCGGGAAAATGAAACCCTCGTCCCCACAGACCGGGATATTGACTTTCCGGCCGGATCCGGACCCCGTCATCTTGTTATGGCAGGCGAAAAGCGGGATCGCCTCTATGTGCTGACGGAGATGAGCTCGGAGGTCTTTGCCTACAGGAAGACCGAAGCGGGCTGGGAGCTCCTTGACAGGGCGGACGCACTGCCGGGAATGGAACCCTCGGAGGAGCTCTGCGTCCCCGCAAGCGCCGATGTCCTGAGCGTCGGATCGGCGATCAAAATGAGCGCGGATGAAAAATATCTCTTTGTCTCCCTGCGCCTGGGCTACCAGGCCATTACAGCTTTCCGGGTGGAGGAGGACGGCCGGCTGACCTATCTCTGCACCATGGGGACCGGAGGAATCACGCCGAGGGATTTCGGAGTGTTCGGCAATCATCTGATCGTAGCCAATAAAGATTCGGATATGGTCACGGTCATGCATTTTGACAGGCAGACGGAGACGCTTTCGCTCACGGATATAAAGATGGAGATGGTGCAGCCGACCTGTGTGGTGGCAGCGCGATAATGAGCATGAAGCGTAAGCAGAATACAAATGGCATCGCTCTTTCAAAGCAGTTCAAGAACGCCTCGGCGTTCTTGCCGCGACGTGCGCGGCGCGTAAGCGCCTTCCACTGCGCACGTCTGCGATCCGCCGGAGGCTTTTATTCTTCATCGTGAGATTGTACTCACGATGAAGGCAAGCTTCACTTTGCGCGCGTATCTCACGACTGAAGTCGCGAGTATTGCGCGATGAAGAATAAATCCCTGCGGGCTCTGTATTCGTACGATCAGGCTGCAGATGCCTGCTTTGGCAGCTGAACTCTTGACAAACTGACAGATAATTGTATAATGTAGTAATGAAAACTATATCAAGAGGAAATGATTACTATGTTGATGCAAATTAGTTTGAATCCGGAAGAGGTCTTGCCATGCATTCAAGAATAGCTATACCGAATTATTCTCTGGCTGAGGAGCTGATCAGCGCGATTTCACATGGAGTCGGTGCAGGACTTGCCATAGCGGCATGTGTACTATGCATAGTCAAAGCTGCATGCGACCGCGTTGGTGCAGCGGGGATCGTCAGCGCCGCCGTTTTCGGAGCAGCGATGATCTTCCTTTACTGCATGTCCACGCTGTATCACTCCATCACCGCCAAAGGCGCTAAGCGCGTGCTGCGTGTGATCGATCATTGCAGCGTATTTCTTTTGATCGCCGGGACCTACACGCCGTTCACTCTTGTGAGCCTCCGCGGATGGAAGGGCTGGACGATTTTCGGGATCATCTGGGGCCTGACGGTTTTGGGTATTGTTTTCAATGCCGTCAACGTTGACAAATTTGAAAAAGGCTCCGCCGTTATCAACGTGATCATGGGATGGCTTGTGGTCCTGTCATATAAAAGCCTGGCATCTGCGGTCAGTCCGCGAGGGATCGTCCTGCTGCTCATCGGCGGAGTGGTGTATACGCTCGGAGTTGTTTTCTACAGTCTTGGCAGGAATGTTCGCTATATGCATTCTATTTGGCATTTTTTCGTGCTCGGAGGTACGATCTGCCACTTTTTTGCAATATACCTTGAGGTACTGTGAGTGCTTCAGTACTATTTTAAAAGGAGCAGGAGCCCATCGCCTTCGGGTGGAGGGCTCTTTTTCTTATTTGTTTTTATCGTGAGTACGGTCTCGCGATGAAGAATAAAGAACCCCTCAGTTTTCCCGTTTATTGACAGTGATTTTCCTATGAATTATACTTTTTTTATAGAGATAAACAAACCTTTCGTACGTGTGTTAACGGAAGGGGACCTGGAAAGTATGAGGGATGAACATTGAAAGATCTGAAGCATCTTACGTATTTTGAGAATATTCTTATGGAGGCTTACAACCCCCTCATACGGCAAGCCCAGCAGGAAGGGAAGATCTGCGCGGCTTATACCTGTGAGAACACCCCTGAGCCGCTCTTGAATCTGCCGGGCGTGTTTTCTGCACGGCTTCGTGCCCCGCGGTCCGGCTCGATGGAAGTGGCCACCTATTACCTTACAAGTTTCCTGTGTGAGTATTCCCGCGCTCTGCTGGAACGTGCAGTGGAAGGCGGATATAATTTTGCGGACTGTATATTTACACCGGACGGCTGTACCATGATGAACCGCTGTGTCGAAAACATGGAGCTGCTGGGGACGCTCGGGAAAGACAAAGAGAATTTCTTCTTCTCTTACATGGAGATCCCGATGAAGGCGGATGACAACGGACTGAATCTGTACGTCGTACAGTGCCGGAATCATATCCTGACGCCTTTAAAGGAGCATTATGGCATCGATATCTCTGACGAAGCGATCCGGGCTGCGGTCAAAGAGCATAACAAAGTATGCGAACTGATCCGGGCGATCGGTGAATTCCGCAAGGGAGAGCACCCGAGGATCACCGGCTATGAATTCCATATTATTACAATGGCGACCTACGCGGCTCCGAAGTATCTGATCATGGATAAGCTTGAGGAAACGCTGGAAGAACTGAAAACACGTGAACCTGATCCGGAATTCCCGTACGGCGCGCGTGTCGTGGTCGTAGGGTCTGAAGTGGATGACATCGACTTTATCAAGCTCGTGGAGGAAAGCGGCGCCTATGTATGTGCTGACCGTTACTGCTACGGTTCCTATCCGGGACGTGATCCGATCGAACTGAACGATACGGAAGACGCGCTGACGCAGATCTGCCGCGCCTATATGTACCGCGGACAGTGCCCGCGTTACATGGACAGCACGAAGATGGATGCCCGCCGTGACTATGTGGCCGCTCTGGCGAAAGAATACGGAGCGGACGGCGTCATCTACCAGCAGATGAAATTCTGCGACCCGTGGGCATACGAAAAAATGCTCGGTTCACACATCCTGCGCGAGGAGTTCGGATATCCGGTCCTGACGGTAGACCGTCCGTACGCGATCGGTTCCTCCGGACAGATGCGCACCAGAGTACAGGCCTTTGTCGAAAGCATAGACATCAAGAAGATCAGAAAGGAGGAGCACAATGGCTAAGGAAGTTGGCGCTGACCGTTTAGGCGATTTTTACATCGACGGCGGAAAGGTACGCAAACGACGTGAATGGCGCGGTGTCTCGGATACATTATATGACTACTCCAGATGGCTGAAGATCATGATGACGCTCGGCAAGTTCATCGTAAAGCCCCGCAACATCAAAGCCATGTTCCGCTACCGCTGGATGGCGAATTATCTCGCTGTTCCGATGATGGTCGACCGTCACACACAGGGACTGCGCGGTGAGTATCTGCGGATCTGCCATACAGAGCAGGACCTTATTATCGATGACGTCGCCCAGCTGCTGGAAAACCTGTTCCGCGGTGACCGCCGCATCGGCAATGATAAGAAATTCTCAAAGAGAGTCGTCCTTGTGGATGAAAATGAGATGACCGCGGTCATGATGGGCTTCCCGACCCTGAAGGTACTGAGCCGTGAGACACCGTCCACCTATGTATCCGTTCTGCTGAACCAGCATGCGGCAGAGTACTACATCGACGTTGCCCAGGAATTCGGACTTGCCTCGGATGTCTGTCCGATGCCGGAAGCTGAAGCAGGTGTCTCCATTGACGATGACGCTCCGGTCCTGGGCGCGTGCGCGATCCAGTGTAATACCACCTGCGACGGATCACTGCTTGGCAACGGTGTCATTTCCCGCCGTCTGGAAAAAGAAGACGGGATCCCGGTCTTCCAGCTGGCCGCTCCGCTGCGCCATAGGGAAGATGACGTACAGGACTACGCCGCCCAGGAGATCCGCAATGCAATCGCGTTCGTGGAAAAGCATACCGGTGTGGCATGGGACTGGAAAGCGTATTTCGAGTGCGCAAAACGAGTCAACTATGCGACAAAGTGCCGCCAGGAATGGCTGGAAATGAACCGTACGGAGTATCCGCAGGTATTCGGCTCCAACCTTGCCCTGTATACGGAGACCAACTACATGGCCATCTGCGGCCGTATTCCTGCCTTTGAAAAGGCGGACCGGAAAATCTCAAAACTGGCGAAGCAGGCCTACGAGAAGAAAAAGATGGCTGCGAAGGAATATCGCCACAGGGCAATCATCTGGGGTGTACAGTCTCATTACTATATGGACTTCCTTGTATGGCTGCTCAACTGCTGGGGCATTGTGCCGCTGACCGATATGCTCTCCATGGTCTCCACCCGTGTGATCAGGGAAGAAGATACACCGGAGAATCGTGAGACCGCGTACTATGACATGGCATGGCTGACCGAGAACATGATCATGCGCAACCGTACACACGGCGGATACAAGGTCCTGCTGGATGAGCTGTGGGAGACCGTTGAAATGTTCAACGCCGACATGGTCATTCTCTGGGAGCACATGTCCTGCAAGGCGCTGGACGGTATGCACGGTCTTTTCGAGGAGCGTGCCCGTGAAAAGAACATTCCTCTGATCTGGGTCGTCCACGATCTGTTCGATCCGCGAATCGTTTCCCGTCAGGGTGTGCGTGACCAGATCAATTCCTACATGCGCACCGTCATGCGTGAAGAACCGCTCGATCCGTCACTGGAGGTCCTCCATGACGAAGAATCCTGGTAAGCAGAGAAAGGAGGATCTGCTATGTCGAAACTGATAAAATTCCTTTGTAAGCTTCTTATGTTTGCTGCCGGGTTCTTTGTGATCACCTTCACGGTCTATATTCTGAACCTTGATATGAAGCTCACTGCCCGTATTGAACCGTTCCTTCTTAAGCATTACGATAAGATCGAACGAAACAGGCATCTGTAGACTCTTTCGTCTGTGTAAAGGCGCTGATACACAGAAAACGAATATCGACGGATGCATCAAAAGCGTCTTTTTTGAAAAGGCGCTTTTTTTACGCCCGGCAGGAATGCTGAGGTGGCCCTGTTGAAAACCGACCGGCGCAATCTCGTGTTTTCAAGCATGAGCGTCACAAGTATTTTTTTATAGGAGAAAGATCCATGTCGGAACTGCACATATTAAGAACGGAAACTTCTGTTACTGTCTGGTGGGAAAAACCGGAAGAGTATATCCCCGGTGACAAGTTCATTTTCCGGCTCACAGGGCCGGCGAGCCGGCGGGAGACGTCAGTCGTGACCCATGTCACGGCAAAAGGGCTTTTCCCGGACAGTGAATACATCGTGGAAGTGCGCTTTCTGCATCAGGGAAGACCGGTCTGGGAGCTCGAAGAGCGCGTCCGGACAGAGAAGGAGCGGCCGAAGATCGATGTGACGAAAGCGCCGTATTTCGCCGTCGGGGACGGGGAGACCATGAACCGCAGCGCGATCCAGAGGGCGATCGATGACTGCCCGGCGGGAGGCACTGTAGTGATACCCCGCGGAGTTTTCAGGACCGGTGCGCTGAATCTGCACAGTGATATGGAACTGTACATCTCTGAGGGCGGAGTCCTCCTGGGAACGGCGGATCCGTCTGACTATGAGCCGCGTATTATGAGCCGCTTCGAGGGAATTGAGGGGATGTGCTATGCCTCCCTGCTCAATATCGGCGAGCTCGACCGGGAGCGCGGGATCACGGCGAGAAATGTCCGGATCACCGGCGGCGGTATGGTCTGCGGCGGCGGCAGGGCGCTCATGGAGAATACGATCGCGAGGGAGAAAGCGCTTCTTTCCGAATCCGGATTCGCGAGACCGGAGGACACATACGGTATCGAGAAGGAAGACACAGTCCCGGGCCGTGTGCGGGGAAGGCTCATCAACATTTCCTGCGCTGAGCATGTCCGCATCAGCGATCTTGTCCTTCGTGACGGGCCTGCCTGGAATATCCACATGATTTATTCCAGTGATATCGTGACGGACGCTGTCACGCTGATCTCAAAGCACATCTGGAACGGCGACGGCTGGGATCCTGATTCTTCGTCGAACTGCATCCTTTTCGGCTCGCAGTTCTTTACGGGGGATGACGCTGTTGCCGTCAAATCCGGCAAGAATCCGGAGGGAAATGTGATTGCGATCCCTACCGAACATATCCGTGTTTTTGACTGTAAGATTCATTACGGGCACGGTTTTGCGATCGGAAGCGAGATGTCGGGCGGTGTCCGGGACGTGAAGTTCTGGGACTGCGATCTCTCCGGCTCTTACTATGGACTGGAAGTGAAGGCGACCGCTAAACGCGGCGGGTATGTGAAAGATATCTTCTTCACGGACTGCGTTGCACCGAGGATCCAGATCCACAGCGTCGGATACAATGATGACGGGGAGGGGGCGGAGCATCCGCCGGTGCTTTCCGGTTTTCATTTCCGAAATATAAAGATCACGGGTCTCGCAAAAAATGAAAAGACGGAGCTCTTTGAGTCGTGTCAGCCTGTCGTTCTCCGCGGATTTGAGGAACCTGCGTATTATCTTACGGATGTGACTTTCCGGGATGTATCTTTTCCGGAAAATGCGGAGGATCCGATCGAGGCGGAGTTTACTGCGGACATGAATATAGAAGGCAGGTCTTTTTAATCTCCGACGCAGAATTCCCGTGATTTCAACCATGAGATGAATGCGCAGAGTAAAACTATTTCGGACGGAATGAAAAGAAAGGCGGGCATCACTTTGCGCGCGTACATCATGATTAAAATCACGAGTACTGCGCGATGAAGAATAAAAGCCCCGCGAATGCGGGGCTTCACAAGTGATCTCCGATACAGATGCGTAAACGCATCAGAGAGGAAGCAGAGATATGTATTTTGTACCTGATGATACCAAGAGAGCAGGATATTTTGAATGCGCGTGCTGCAGTAACCGGTTCCTTGACCTGAAGCTCGCGCCGAAGATCGTATGCCCGTACTGCGGGGAAGAGCCTGACATGGAACTCGGTCCGGATGATCCGATGCCGGAGATCCGTGAGGATGCGGAGCTCATACGCGTGGTGGAGGGGGAGGAAGTCGAACTCTACGACCGTCTCCTGTCCCTCGCGCTCACCGGAGGAGATTACAACTGGATCTGATCCTTGACATATCAGGAACGCCTCGGCGTTCCTGAATATTGACCGGAGTCAGAGCTTTTACCATTCTGCGGTTATTTCTCGAGCCTGACTGCCATCATCGTCAGGTCGTCGAACTGAGGAGCTTTCCCGACGAAGACGTTGATTGCGTCCTCGACATTTTTGAGGAGCTTTTCCGGGCCTGCATCAGGATCTTTATTGAGCGTTTCAAGGACTCTGTCCATCCCGAAGAGTTTTTCCTCGGCGTTGGTCGCCTCCGGGGCACCGTCGGTGTAGAGGAAGAGCGTTCCTCCTCTTTCCAGATAGAATTCATACTGATCGTACTTCTTGTGCGGGATCGCTCCGAGTACGATTCCGTGCTTATCCTTGAAGATCTCGAACTGCCCGTCCGCCTTCCGAACGATGGGGTATTCATGGCCGGCATTTGCCGCCGTGACGAGTCCGGTCGACAGCTCGAGGATGCCGAGCCAGACCGTGATGAACATATTTTCGTCATTATGCTCGTCAATCTGGTCGTTCACAGTCTCCAGACACTCCTTCGGCGTGTGACCCAGCAGAAGTACGTTGTGGAGAAGCGTCTTTGCGACCATCATGTACATGGAAGCCGGAACACCTTTTCCGGAGACATCCGCCATGACAAGGGCGAGATGATCATCGTCTATCAGGAAGAAATCGTAGAAATCGCCGGCAACCTCCTTTGCAGGTACCATGGAGGCATAAATATCGAAATCTTTTCGGTCCGGGTAAGCCGGAAAATCCGTCGTGAGCATTGACTGCTGAATACGGGATGCAAGATAGAGCTCTGTGCTGATCCTTTCGTTTTCCCTTGTCTTATCGAGCGTCGATTTCATGTAAGTCTGCATATCGCGGGCCATCACCTCGATCGATTCGCCGAGAGAATCGATCTCGTCGTGGACTCTGAGTTTCGGACGGTCAAAGATCCACTTTTCGGGATCAGAATCTTCACGTGTCTTGTCTACAAAATTCAGTGCCGACTTTTCCACAGCGTTGAGCGGCTTTACGACTCTCCGGCCTATCATGAAATATAGGATCAGGAAGAAGGGGACCGTGAAGACGAGCTCGATCATGAGCGCGATGGCACCGTAGACGATATAGACAGCGGTAACGAACATTCTTCCGCCGTATCTGATCTCGAGACAGAGGAACCCTGTGATATTGCTGTTCTCATCGGAGACCGGAACGACAACTATACCGGGAAGACGGGGACTGTCATCTGCGGTTTCCGGATCGAGTTCGATATAAGTATTCGTTTTATTATCCAGCAGCTGATGATACAGCTCCTCATTTACCTCGGGGTCATTGCTCAGGAGCCCGGCCTTACGTGCGTCCTCCAGATCCGCGGTGTCGGCCGCCCAGACACCGGTGCCGTATCGGAGCGTATCTCCTTCGCCGCAGAGAAGGGTATAGACTCCCGCATATTCGGCTGTCTCGATTCGCGGGAAAAGGCTGGGAGTGAGATAAGTTCCCGCAATATCGACCCAGGCGGCATCGGGGTCGTCAAGAGTATCGTAATCGACATAGTCGTAGAAGAAGTCGGCGGTCGTTTTCATCTGGCTGCTGATCGTATCCGCTACGTGTCCGCCGATCTGAGTGGCACCCATATAGATATTGAAAGCAAT
This sequence comes from uncultured Eubacteriales bacterium, assembly GCA_900314565.1. Taxonomy (GTDB): domain Bacteria; phylum Bacillota; class Clostridia; order Lachnospirales; family Lachnospiraceae; genus Chordicoccus. Next base: position 23,763 of record OMVU01000009.1, on the reverse strand, counting down.
CAAAACGACAGCGAAAATCACGAGTCTCAGGAGAATCGCCCGGGTGATTTTTTTCTTTTTTCTTTGTTTTTTTTGTTTCGCCAAGGGGATGGTTCCTCCGGTTAAATGCTGTATCTGACTGAAATAAATAGACTGTAGCTGTAGAAAAGCCGTCTTTTTCAATTGTATTTTACAACTCTGCAGAGAGAATATCCATGAAATCGTGGTAATTGGACAGAAAATAATCAAAAGAAGGAGAGAATGCCATGCTTACCCAATTTTCAAGGACCGGACTTCTTATAGGGGAGAACGGAATAGACCGGCTGCGCCGGTCACGCGTTGCCGTTTTCGGCATAGGAGGCGTCGGAGGCTATGTCTGCGAAGCCCTGGTCCGCAGCGGTATCGGGGCATTTGACCTGATCGACAATGACACAGTGTGCCTCACAAATCTTAACCGGCAGATCATCGCTACGAGAAAGACAGTGGGTCGATATAAGGTCGATGTCATGAAAGAACGGATGCTGGAGATCGATCCGGATGTCCGGATCCGTACATATAAGGCTTTTGTCCTCCCTGAAAATGCGGGGGAGTTTCCGTTTGCGGACTATGATTATGTCATCGACGCCGTCGATACCGTGACCGCAAAGATCGAGATTGTTCTTCGCTCGCAGGAACTGGGGATTCCGGTCATAAGTTCCATGGGTGCGGGCAATAAGCTGGATGGCAGTCTTTTCCGGGTGGCGGATATTTATGAGACGAAAGTATGCCCGCTCGCGAAGGTAATGCGCAGGGAACTCAGAAAGCACGGTGTCGGGAAACTGAAGGTCGTATACTCGGAAGAGGAGCCGATTCAGATCCCTGAGGAAAGAATAAGACTCTACAGGGACGAGGCGGAAGACCGTCCGGACGCCGATCATATAAGTGCTGCAAGGCGGTCGGTGCCCGGAAGTACTGCGTTCGTACCGTCCGTGGCGGGACTGATCATTGCCGGAGAAGTCGTGAAGGATCTGGCGTTTGGTTCATGAACGCCTTAGCGTTCTTGCCGCGATATGCGCGGCGCGTCAGCACCTTCCTCTGCGAACGTCTGCGATTCGCCGGAAGCTTTTATGAATAAATATTTTGATTTTGTATGAGCGTCCTTTTCTTCTTTATGGTAAAATAAAAAAAATTATGTCTCATAAAACATACAGGAGACAGAAGAGTTCAGTATTCGGTTTTGATCAAAAGGGGTGAAGTAAGAAATGTATAGAATGCAGAGACAGGGGTGGTTCAGGTACCTGGAATTTATCCTTTTAGATTCACTGATACTTTCGCTGATATTCGGGTTTTCATATGCAGTATATAATAAAGTGCCGTTCTTTCCCCCTTCAAGGGATGTGGCAGGCTTAGCCATTTTAATCCTGCTCTTTATCTTCAGCGAGTCGATCATGCTGAAGGTCCACAATAATCTGCAGGGAAGGGATACCTTAAAAGAGTTTTTTGTCTGTCTTGAGGAAGTCGGTGTTCTTGTCATCCTGCTGGTCTTCTTTTACTATGTCGCGAGAAGTGATTTTTTCCAGGCCCGCCGCCTGATCCAGTTCTTTGCAATATTCGGCTTTGTCGCTGTATTTGCAGCCCATGAGATTTGGAAGTTCCTGATCAGGCATGTCTTTAAGAGCCGTATGTTCAATAAACTGCTCCTGATCGTGACGGATACGGCTTCCTTTGATGCGGTGATGAGAAAGATCCGGCTCTATGGGGAGGATCGATATTCGATCGTCGGTATGGTCCTGACGGATACAGACGAGTACTTCGGAAAGCAGTACGAAGGCATACGGGTCCTCGCCCGCAAAGACTCGCTGGCAGAGGATATTCAGGATCGATGGGTCGATGATGTTTTCATTTTCACGAGACCGGACGACGGTCTGCCGGAAAAGACGATGGCTGAGCTTTCGGCCATGGGCATTACAACGCACTCCTATATCAATCTGAAGATCGAGCGGCAGGCAGAGCTCTTCGTTGAGAAGTTCTGCGGGACCATGGTCGTCACCGAGAATATTCGAAGAGCCAGTATCTGGGGCCTCATAGTAAAGCGGACCATGGACATCGTGGGAGCGATCATCGGCCTTGTCTTCACTGCCCTGATCACGATCATTGTAGGTCCCATGATCTTTTTTGCGGATCCGGGTCCTATCTTCTTCAGCCAGGTCCGTATCGGTCAGAACGGTAAGAAATTCCTGATGTTCAAGTTCCGCTCCATGTATAAAGACGCGGAAGAGCGGAAGAAGCAGTTGATGGAGAAAAATGAAATAAAAGGCAACATGTTCAAGATGGAAAATGACCCCCGTATTATCGGCAGCGGTCCGGACGGCACGAGACACGGAATCGGCTGGTTCATCCGGAAGACTTCCATCGATGAGTTCCCGCAGTTCTGGAATATCCTGATCGGTGAGATGTCACTGGTCGGCACAAGACCTCCGACAGTGGATGAGTGGGAGCACTATGAGCTGCATCACCGCGCCCGTATGTCCTTCAGGCCCGGTCTTACCGGAATGTGGCAGGTAAGCGGCCGAAGCGATATCACGGATTTTGAGACGGTCGTCAATCTGGACATGGAATATATTGATAACTGGAGCATTCTCGAGGACATCAGAATCATCCTGAAGACAGTCGGAATGATCTTTACGGGATCCGGAGCAAAGTAAAGGAAAGAGGTGGATCACATGGAAAAGCAGCATGTATTTATTGTCGGGTCAAAGGGAATCCCCGCAGAGTACGGTGGATTTGAGACCTTTGTCGATAAGCTGGTGCAGAATCAGTCGACGGATGAGATTCAGTATCACGTAGCCCGCATGTCGGACAGGAACGATGAGTTCGAATATCTCGGTGCCCGTGTATTCAATGTAAATGTTCCGAAGATCGGACCGGCGAAAGCGGTAGTTTATGACCTGCTGGCGCTCCGGGCCTCGATCAAATACTGTAAGGAAATGTGTATTCCCCGCCCGATCTTCTATGTCCTTGCCAGCCGCATCGGTCCGTTCATTCATCAGATCAAAAAGCAGGTCGAGGATCTGGGCGGAGTCCTCTACCTCAACCCGGACGGACATGAGTGGAAGCGCTCGAAGTGGTCTCTCCCGATCCGCAAATACTGGAAGATCTCCGAGAACGGCATGATCGAGTGGAGCGACCTTATTATCTGCGACAGCAAATGCATCGAGCAGTATATCAGGGATGAATACAAAAAGCATGATCCGCATACTGCGTTTATCGCTTACGGCGCAGATACAGAGCCGTCTGTGCTTGCCGATGACGACGAGAAGTATGTGAACTGGCTTACAGAGAAGGGACTTACTCCGAACGAGTACTATCTCGTTGTCGGGCGTTTTGTTCCGGAGAACAACGTGGAGACAATCATCCGTGAATTCATGGCGTCCGATACGACAAAGGATCTGGCGATCATTACCACGGAGAATCCGAAGCTTCATGCCGAGCTAGAGGAAAAGCTTCATTTTTCAGCGGATCCGAGAATCAAATTTGTCGGAACGGTGTATGATCAGGAGCTCCTCAAGAAGATCAGGGAAAATGCCTGGGCTTACATTCACGGACATCAGGTCGGCGGTACAAATCCGTCCCTCCTGGAGGCGCTTGCAAGCACAGAGCTGAATCTCCTGATCGGTGTAGGCTTTAACCGTGAGGTGGGTGAGAATGCCGCTCTGTACTGGGGCCGGAAACAGGGAAGTCTGGCGAATGTGATCGCAAAAGCAGACGCCATGGATCCGGAGAAGAGAGCGGAGTACGGCCGCAGGGCGAAGAAGAGGATCAGGGATGCCTACAGCTGGCGGTATATCACAGACAGATATGAGAAGGTGTTCCTTGAGGCGTATGACTGATCGTCAGGGAAACGACGCACATTGTTTAAACGCTGCGATAATTTTCACAGTATGAACTTTGAGATAATCTTCACTGCATGAACTTTGAGATAATCTTCACAGTATAATTAAGACGGGGATCCCGCATTGAGAAACAGCTCAGTGCGGGATCTCCGTCTTTATAGGTTTCCGTTGCTGCAGAGTATTGTTCTGCAGCAAAATGTTTCTGTACAGCAGCATTGTGCCATACAGTAACGTTGTATCATACAGCAGCACTGTGCCTTACAGTGACGTTTTGCCCTGTGACAGTGTTTTACTCAACAGTAACACTCTTTGCAAGGTTCCTCGGCTTATCGACGTCCTCGCCGCGGGCAACTGCGGTATAGTAGGCCAGCAGCTGCAGCGGGATGATCGCAAGACTGGTGAGGAAATGAGGATCTGTCTTCGGGACATAGACGACAAAGTCCGCCAGATCTTCGATACTGTAGTGGCCGTACGTTGTGATCGCCATGAGGGACGCGCCTCTGCTCTTGACTTCGACCATATTGCTGACTGTCTTTTCGTAGAGCTCAGGCTGTGTCAGAGAGCCGACGACCAGAATATTGTCCTCGATCAGGCTGATCGTTCCGTGCTTCAGTTCTCCTGCAGCGTAGGCATCAGAGTGAATGTAGCTGATTTCTTTCATTTTCAGGCTGCCTTCCAGACAGATCGCATAGTCAAGCCCGCGGCCGATGAAGAACATATCCTTCGCGTTGATGAGCTTGGAGGCGAACCACTGGAGTCGCTCCTTGTCCTCGAGAAGCCGCTCGGTCTTTGCCGGAAGCGTGGAGAGCTCAGCGAGCAGTGCTTTGACCGCTTCCGCATCCAGATTTCCGCGCACCTTCGCGAGCTGGATGGCGAAAAGGTAGAGCGAGAGGAGCTGAGTGCTGTAGGCTTTTGTCGTCGCGACAGCGATTTCCGGGCCTGCCTGCGTGTAAAAGACGTACTTTGCCTCTCTCGCTATAGAGCTTCCCACCACATTGACGATCGCCATCGTCGGAACGTTTTTTTCATTTGCAAGGCGGAGAGCAGCAAGAGAATCCGCAGTTTCTCCGGACTGCGAGATGATGATCACAAAGGAGCCATCCGAGAACTTGGGTTTCCTGTATCTGAATTCACTGGCCAGCTCGACCCGGACCGGGACCTCCGCGAGATCCTCGATGACATACTGTCCTGCGATTCCTGCATGATAGGCAGATCCGCAGGCGACGATATAAAGCTGGCGGATATTTGCCAGAGCTTCCTCGTCGACGCCCAGATTGATCACGTTATCAAGGACTGCGCTTCCGAAAGTATCCCGGAGGACGCGGGGCTGTTCATGGATCTCCTTCATCATAAAGTGTTCGTATCCGCCCTTTTCTGCGGCTTCCGCAGAGAAGGAGATCGTCACGCATTCTTTTTCGACCTCGTCGCCGTTCAGGTCATAAAAATGCGCTTTGCCCGGAACAAGGCGTCCCATCTCGAGATTGTCAATATAGTAGACCTGGCGCGTGTGATTTAAGATTGCCGGAACATCAGACGCAACATAGGTATCCCCTTCAGCGATGCCGATGATCATGGGGCTGTCTTTACGCGCGACGTAGATTTCGTTCGGGTAATCCTTGAACATGACTTCCAGTGCATAGGAACCCCTGACACGGACCATGGTCTTTGCGAGGGCATCGATCGGACCGATTTTGTACTTTTTATAGTAGTAATCAATGAGCTTGATCACGACCTCGGTATCCGTCTGACTGTAGAACTGGTAACCGTGGCGCAGAAGCTTTTCCTTGAGTTCCTGATAATTTTCAATGATTCCGTTGTGTACGCCGACCACATCTGATTCAACGGAGCCTGAGCCGGATCCCTGGCAGTTCCCGCTGACGTGGGGATGTGCATTGGTCTGAGACGGTTCGCCGTGCGTGGCCCATCTCGTATGACCGATTCCGCAGGTCCCGGTCAGCGTACGCCCGTTGTCCGTCTTCTCGGCGAGTTTATAGAGCTTGCCGGTCGATTTGACGACCTCGGCGAGTTCGGTACCGTTCCGGACGGCAAGTCCGGCGGAGTCATATCCGCGGTACTCTAATTTTGACAGGCCTTCCAGAAGGATCGGAGCAGCCTGTTTGGTTCCTGTAAATCCGACTATTCCACACATATTATTTCCTGTATCCTAAAGAAAAATTCGTTAATTTCAAGACCCGCTCGCAAAGAGCGCGGGATCCGGGACCAAATCAGCTTCTCCCCCAATTGTTTTCGTCTGCAGGCAATCATGCCCATAGACCACAGATACCTCTCAAGCCCCTGCAGGATTTTAGTCCAATATACTGCAGGAGCCGGAGAGGTCATGATAGTCATTGGTTTATTCAGTTTATGGCGCTATGTCATTCAACCGAGTGAAGTGATACATGAGTATGCTGCATAACTTCACCTTCATGCAGCAGATGCGCAGCGCCGGAAGATCAAAGAGGATCGGATCGATCAGACAATACCCTGCGCCTTCATTGCGTCAGCGACCTTCAGGAAACCGGCGATATTCGCGCCTGCTACATAGTCGCCATCCTTGCCGTACTCTTTTGCAGCTGCATCCAGATTATGGAAAATGTTGACCATGATGCCCTTCAGCTTCTGATCGACTTCTTCGAAAGTCCAGCTGAGACGCTCGGAGTTCTGGCTCATCTCAAGAGCGGATGTTGCGACACCGCCTGCGTTGGATGCCTTGCCCGGGCAGAAGAGGATGCCGTTCTTCTGGAAGTACTCGGTCGCTTCCATCGTAGTCGGCATGTTAGCGCCCTCAGCGACTGCGAAGACACCGTTCGCGACGAGCTTCTTAGCGTCCTCAAGATTCAGCTCGTTCTGTGTTGCGCACGGAAGAGCGATGTCGACCTTGACCTGCCACTGATTCGTACCTTCGGCTGCCTTGTCGTGATACTCTGCGTTCGGTCTTGCTGCAGCGTACTCTGTGAGTCTTGCACGCTTGATTTCCTTGATCTCCTTGAGGAGCTCGACATCGATTCCGTCCGGATCATAGATCCAGCCTGTGGAATCAGAGCAGGTGACCGGCTTTGCGCCGAGCTGCTGTGCCTTCTCGATCGCGTAGATCGCAACGTTGCCGGCACCGGAGACAGCGACTGTCTTGCCCTTGATATCCTTGCCGTTGCACTTCAGCATTTCCTCTGTGAGGTAAAGGAGGCCATAGCCTGTTGCCTGTGTTCTTGCAAGAGATCCGCCGTAGGAGAGGCCTTTGCCTGTGAGAACGCCTTCATAGAGACCTGTCAGTCTCTTGTACTGGCCGTACATATATCCGATCTCTCTTGCGCCCGTTCCGATGTCGCCGGCCGGTACGTCTGTATCAGCGCCGATATGTCTGAAGAGCTCTGTCATGAAGCTCTGGCAGAATGCCATGACTTCTCTGTCACTCTTGCCCTTCGGGTCAAAATCGGAACCGCCCTTGCCGCCGCCGATCGGAAGACCTGTCAGGGAATTCTTGAAGATCTGCTCAAAGCCGAGGAACTTGATGATACCGAGGTTTACAGACGGATGAAGTCTGAGACCGCCCTTGTACGGGCCGATCGCGGAATTGAACTGTACTCTCATCGCGTTGTTGACCTGGACCTGTCCTTTATCGTCGACCCACGGTACGCGGAAGAGGATCTGGCGCTCCGGTGTCGTCAGTCTCTCAAGGAGAGCTTCTTTGCGATATTCTTCTTCGTGTGCCTCGATGACGACGCGGAGGGACTCAAGGACTTCCTTGACTGCCTGATGGAATTCCGGCTGAGCCGGGTTCTGGGCTACTACGCGATCATAGACTTCATCAACATATGACATTTTGATATCCTCCTTAAAAATAATTAGCAGCATAAATGCGCATTTCCCGAAAATGAAAGGCGAAAAATCCGTTCATATCCTTTTCGGACTGCGCGGCCGAACAGGTCTTTTCCCGGGATCTGTGTGAACAGAAGCCTGTCAGACGATCCGTTCGCGGGAACGCATCTTCCTTCTCGACATTAAAAATAATATACATTTAATGCAATTACAAGTAAAATACCTAAATTGTACTAGTTACCATACTGAAAAAGTATGAAGAATGCCCGGCGTTCTATAAAAAAAGAAAGAATACCGGGCAGACTCTTTGGAGAATCTGCCCGGAACTGCCGGCCTGCAGCCGGTTTTCTTTAATGCGTTCCTGATTCACAGGATCTTTTTTTCTGCGTTCAGCGGTAGATAATATCCTCTCTTCCCGGCCCGTTGGAGACCATGGAGATCCGCACACCGATCTCTTTCTCAATAAATTCGACGTACGCGCGTGCATTCTCCGGCAGATCCTCGTATTTCCGGATCCCGCGGATATCGCAGTTCCAGCCGGGGAGTGTTTTGTAGATCGGCTTACATTTCTTAAGAACAGGTGTGGTCGGGAAATCTCGAAGGACTTCGTCCCCGTACTGATATCCGACACAGACAGGAATCTCTTTCAGATAGCCGAGCGCGTCAAGGATTGTGAGCGCGACCTCCGTGGCTCCCTGGACACGGACTCCATAGCGCGAAGCGACACAGTCGAACCAGCCGATCCGGCGCGGACGTCCGGTCGTCGCTCCGTACTCGCCCTTGTCTCCGCCGCGGCGCCGAAGTTCTTCCGCTTCATCTCCGAAGATCTCGCTGACAAATTCACCGCCTCCGACCGCGCTGGAATAAGCCTTCACGACCGTCACGATATCTTTGATCTCATAGGGCGGGAAGCCTGCACCGACTGCAGCGAAGGCCGCCGTGGTGTAGGAGCTTGTGACCATGGGATAAATTCCCATGTCCGGATCCTTGAGCGTTCCGAGCTGTCCCTCGACGAGAACACGCTTGCCCTCCTTGAGTGCATTCGTGAGTATTGCGCTGGTATCCGCCAGATAGGGGGCGATCAGATCCCGGTACTCGTGAAGCGTCGCAAGGACTTCTTCGGGATCGAGCGGATCTTTGTGATACAGATGCGTAAAGAGCACATTTTTAAGGGTGCAGATATTGGCGACCTTGTCTTTGAGGATGGAGTCGTCGAACAGTTCGTTGACCTGTATACCGGTTTTTGCATACTTGTCCTGATAGAAAGGCGCGATCCCGGATTTTGTGGAACCGTACGCTTTTCCTGCGAGACGTTCTTCCTCATAGGTATCCTGGAGGATGTGGTAGGGCATGAGGAGCTGGACGCGGTCGGATACAAGGATCTTCGGCTCGGGAACGCCTCCCTCAATAACGCTTTTGATCTCTGTCACGAATTTCCGGACATCAAAGGCAACGCCGCTGCCGATAATGTTCATGGTACGCGCTGAAAAGATACCGGAAGGGAGCAGATGAAGGGAAAAACGCCCATACTGATTGATGATCGTGTGGCCGGCGTTTGCACCGCCCTGAAAACGGACGACGTAATCCGCGTTCTGTGCGAGAAGGTCCGTGATCTTTCCTTTTCCCTCGTCTCCCCAGTTTGCACCGACAATAGCTGTGACAGGCATGTTTTCCTCCTTATATGTAAAACTGATCAGGCAATTGCGAAACAGAATTCCATTTCGTACAGGGTTTCGCAAGAGCCTGAAAACTTATGAATGACTGATTGACCGGTCAGGAACACCCTGGCGTTCCTGCCGCGACGCGTAAGCACTTTCCACTGTACGTGTCCGCGATCCGGACGGATGATGCGAATACAGTATAAGCCCCATCTTTTAAAAGTTAAAATACCTGAACGTTTGGAACAGTAATACCTTTTCGGTATAATGAAGAATGAGAATGCATCCCCCTCAGAACGTGCCGTCGAGCTGTTCCCGCACATGCTCTATGAACTTTGACGCAAGCCTGCCGGGCGTGTGCGCGCGGTCCCAGGAGAGGAGATAGCCGACTCTGACGGCAGGCTCGATCCTCTTGATGAGGACTGAGGAATCCGGGGAAATATTCTTCGCGACGGAAGCCGGAAAGATCGCGATGCCGATTCCCCGTGTGACCAGCTTGTCCGCATTGGAAGAGTGCGCGATCTGCACGGCAAAATGCGGCTGTCCGGGACACCCTTCGAACCATTTCAGGATCTCCTCATGGCGGGACCGTCTTGAGGAGATAATGAGGTCATAGTCAACGAGGTCGGCAATATGGACCGGTTCTTCCGGGTTTTCAGCCAGCGGATGACCGTAAGGGATCATCGCGACCCAGTGTTCACTGTAGACCGGAAATCCGTCGAGAATTTCAGTGTTCAGGGGAGTCATCGTAATGGCGAGATCCAGAACGCCTGTCTTCAGGCGGTCTGTGAGATCATCGACATTTCCGCACCATAGATTGTATGTCACATTGGGATACTTTTCCCGGAAGCCTGCGATCCATTCGGCAGCCAGATAAGGTCCGTTGCTGTCAACGTGGCCGAGATAGATGGTCCCGCTGATCCCGTTATTCATTTCAGCAATCTCGGATTTCGTCATATCGGCGAGTGAAAGCAGCTGCTCGCCGCGTCTCTTGAGGGCGAGCCCTTCCGGCGTGAGCGTGATATGCCGCTTCCCCCTGATGAGAAGCTGGCAGCCGAGTTCTTCCTCGAGGTCGATGAGAGAACGGCTCAGAGGCGGCTGCGAGATGTGCAGCTTTTCTGCCGCACGGGTGATATTCAGCTCTTCTGACACCGTTAAGAAATAACGGATCTGCCGCAAATCCATAAAGACCTCCTGTTATATCGGCGAAGAATGATTTCCATACCGAAAAAGTATTGACATACGATAATATTATAACAAAAAAGCGGAAGAAGTATACGAAAAAGTGAAAGACTTGTGCGATGAAAATCTGATAATCTTTAAAGCAGACAAAGAAAACGAATAAGGATATAATGGTAAGTGTTAAGAACAGAGCGTGGACTGATATTTTTAAGCTTTATCAATGTCTGAAATAAATTGAACTTTACTCAACAATTTGATTGATGAACAGGAGATACAGAATGGAAAGAAAATGGTGGCACAAAAAAGTCGCATATCAGATTTATCCGAAAAGCTTTTATGACACGAACGGAGATGGAATCGGAGATCTCCCCGGTATCATTGAAAAATTAGATGAGCTGAAGGCGCTCGGCATTGATATCATCTGGCTCTCGCCGGTCTACGCCTCTCCGCTTGCTGACCAGGGGTATGACATCTCGGATTACAGGAACATTGACCCGCGTTTCGGGACGATGGACGACATGGACCGCCTGCTCGCCGAAGCGAAAAAGCGCGACATGTATATCGTCATGGATCTGGTCGTCAACCATTGTTCTGATGAACATGAGTGGTTCAGACGGGCATGTGAGGATCCCGACGGAAAGTATGGGAAATATTTCTATATTGAGACGGTCAAAGATGGGAAGTTCCCCTGTAACTGGCGATCTTACTTTGGCGGTCCGGTCTGGGAAAAGCTCCCGGGACATGAGGATAAATACTATCTCCATGTATTCCACAAAAAGCAGCCGGATCTCAACTGGGAGAATCCGGAGGTCCGGGAAGAAATCTATGACATGGTCAACTGGTGGCTCGATAAAGGGCTTGCCGGATTCCGGATCGATGCGATCATCAATATCAAGAAAGCGCTGCCCTTTAAGGATTACCCGGCTGACCGGCCGGACGGCCTTACATCCATCGGCAATATGCTGCGGGATGCAAAGGGTGTCGGTGAATTCCTCGGGGAGCTCCGGGACCGCTGCTTTGCACCGCACGAGGCCTTTACGGTCGGAGAAGTCTTTAACGAGAAGGCGGAGGAGATCCCGGATTTCATCGGGGATTCCGGCTACTTCTCAACGATGTTCGACTTTGCGCCGACTGTCTTCGGTCAGTCGGGAAAAGGCTGGCATGAAAATGCAGACATCACCCCGGACGAGTACCGTGACTGCGTCTTCAACACACAGAAGAAGATCGGGGAGATCGGGTTCATTTCCAACATCATCGAGAATCATGACGAGCCCCGCGGCGTGTCCCGCTATATTCCGGACGGAGACCAGTGCGAGGACAGCAAGAAGACGCTCGCGACAGGGTATTTCTTCCTGAAGGGTCTTCCCTGGATTTATCAGGGGCAGGAGATCGGGATGGAGAATAAAAAATTCACGTCGATCGAAGAGGTGGATGATATTTCGTCTCTGGATGCCTACAAGGTCGCGCTTGCGGACGGCGTGACGGAGGAGCGGGCGCTTTACGCGCTCGGGAAGCTCTCGCGGGATAACGCGAGGACTCCTTACCAGTGGGATGACACCGTGAATGCGGGCTTCGGGACGGGTATGCCGTGGCTTCCCGTAAATCCGAACTATACGGAAATTAATCTTGCGGCGCAGAAGGCAGATCCGGATTCGGTCTACAATTACTATAAGAAGCTGATCGCACTCAGAAAAGATCCTGCGTATGCGGAAACGCTTGTCTGGGGAGAAATGATCCCCGTAAGGCAGGACCTTCATGACATTATGGCTTACTACAGAAAGGGAGAGAACCAGACGCTGCTTGTCGTTGCCGCCTTTGGAAATGAAAACAAAGTGCTGCCTCTGCCCGTTAAGCCGAAGAAGATCCTTCTGTCCACCCTCGCGGGAGGAAAGGAGCCGGAATTCGTTGAAACGAAGGACGGATGGGAAGCGGTGCTCGACGGATATCTGGCATTTGTGGCTGAACTTTAATCTCTGACACAGAATTCCCGTGAGTTCGCTCATGAGATGGATGCGCAAAGTGGAAGGTGCCTGGCACCCTGCGCGGTGCGGAAAGAACGCTGAGGTGTTCCCGATTCTCTGACACAGAATTCTCGTGAGGTCAATCGGGAGATGAATGTTCAAAATGATACCTGGTCCTGACAGGGGGGATACAGACCTTGTCAGAGATCAAAAAGCGCGGGAGCCCTATCACTGTGATAGGACTCCCGCGCTGTATTATGTATCACGAATACACTTCGCAGGGATCAGTGCAGTTTATTCCCCGTGGATGAGCTGTTCCGCCTGAGCTGCTGACTCGATCTCTTCGACTACAGGAGCATCAGCATATTTTGACGGCTCGGGAAGCGGGAGTGTCTGCATATAGGCATGCATTGCCTCGGCGACTTTCTTGCCTTTTGCGACCGCTTCGACGACCGTGCGGGCTCCGCTCGTCGCGTCACCGGCAGCGAAGACTCCCTCGCGGGAGGTATGTCCGCTCTCATCGACGGTGAGAAGGCCGCCTTTTCCCATATCAAGACCTGCGTTGCTCGCAAGGTTCTTCTCAGCCCCCTGGCTGACTGCGATAATGATCCCGGTGCAGGGATAGAGCTTCTCTGAGCCCGGGACTGCTGCGATGGAACCGTCCTCGGCGACTTCGACATCTGCGAGCACGATCCCGTCCTCACGGATTTCCAGAGGCATCCTGTACATCAGGAACCGGACGCCTTCAAGCTTTGCGTAGCTTGATTCATACTGGCTCGCGGCGATTTCTCCGGTCCTGTTGATGACAGTGACGTATCTTGCGCCATGACGGATCGCGGTACGGGCACAGTCCATAGCAGAGTTGCCGGAACCGATGACCATGATCCTCTCACCGAGTCTGAAGGCTTCCGGGGATGCGAGATAATTGATCGCATAGGTCACATTGCCAAGGCTCTCGCCCTTGATTGCCAGCTTGCGGGGTCTCCAGAGTCCTGACCCCAGGAAGACGCTCTGATAACCGTCGCGGAAGAGGTCATCGATCGTGATCGCGGTGCCGATCGTGGTGTTGGGGCGGAAGCGGATTCCCTTGAGTTCCAGATGACGATAGGCAAAATCGTCCAGGACCGTGTCCGGAAGGCGGAAGCGGGGAATGCCGTAGCGCAGAACACCGCCGATCTTGTCGCGGCTGTCAAAAATCGTGACGGAGTAGCCGTATCTGGCAAGAATGATCGCGATCGTGAGACCGGCGGGACCTGCACCGACGATCGCTACGCTGCGTCCGTTCGATTCCTTCGGCCCTGCGACCATCTGGTTCGCGTAGGTCGTGGAGATATAATCCTCGATGACAGAGAAATGCACAGGACTGCCCTTGATCCCCCGTACACAGTGGCCTTCACATTGCTTCTCGTGGTTGCAGACGAGAGAGCAGACCGTGGTGAGGGGATTGTTCTCAAAGAGCATCCAGCCGGCTTCGTTGAGTTTGCCGTCTTTCAGAAGGCGGATGACTTCCGGAATATTTGTGTGAATCGGACATCCTTGCTGGCAGCGGGGAACCTTGCAGCCGAGACAATGATTTGCTTCTTCCATAACATGCAGTGCCATATGCGTAACCCTCCGATTGTTAATTGATGAATGATAGAAAAACAGCCGTCGTAACGGGTAAAACAATACCTGGATATTGAAATGTAAGCCCTTACATTTCTGATTCTATTATTCCACGAATGGCGCCGGGAATCAAGGGGGGAAAGGGTTTTTTTGAAAAAATTCTGTAAACTGAGAAGCTTTCTGACTGTGCAACTCCGGCGGATTGCAGACGTGCGCAGCGGAAGGCGCTTACGTGCCGCGCACGCTGCAGCAAGAACGCTGAGGCGACCTTGAATCTCAGGTGCGCAGAATCTCCTCCTTGTGGTATAATTGAGGCGTTCCGGCAAAAACAGGAGAGAATTATGATACTTTTGCAGCAGATGCTCGCCATGCTGATCTTTATGCTGATCGGGTACATCCTTCGAAAGAGCGGTCATCTTGATCAGTCCGGCATGAACAGTCTTTCATTTATTATCGTAAATATAGGAAATCCCTGCATGCTCATTTCCGGAGCGATTTCGCGCGCGGAAGCCCCTTCCGGCAGAATGCTCCTCCTGACAGTCATCCTGTGCTTTTTTGTGTATGGGTTCACGATCCTGTGCGGCCTTTTTGTTCCACGGCTCCTGGGAACAGAGCCGGAGGACCGCGGCGTATACAGGGTCATGCTGATCTTCTCCAACATCGGTTTTATGGGATTCCCGCTGATCCGTGCCATGTATGGCGCGGAAGCCCTCCTTTATGCGTCGCTCTTTACGATCCCATTCAATTTCCTTATTTACACGTACGGCTCGTCGATCCTGCAGCCTAAGGGGAGTGAAAAGAAAAAAATCAGGGCAGGGAATATGATCAATATAGGAACGATCGCATGCGCGGTCACACTGTTCCTCTCCTTTGTCAAACTGCCCGTGCCGGAGTTCCTGGTGACCAGTGTGGACAGTCTCGGAGCGCTGCCGACATCTCTCAGCATGGTAGTGATCGGGGCGTCGATGACGGAATTTCCGATCCGCGAGCTGTTCACGGATGTACGTCTGCTCGGATTTTCATTTATAAAAATGCTTGTGATCCCGATCGCCGGCATGCTGATCATCCGTCTCTTTGTACATGACCCGGTCCTTGTCGGCGTGTCCATGGTCATGCTTGCTACGCCTGTAGGGTCCCTGGTCGCAATGATCGCCCAGCAGAACGGTGCAGACTACACGCTGGCGTCCAAGGGGATCGCGCTGACGACGCTCCTGTCGATCGTAACGATGCCGCTCGTATCACTGGTGATGGGAATTTAATCTCTGACGCAGAATTCTCGTGGTGTAAATCTATGATGAATGACTGCGCAAAGTGAAACTGGAAGAAAAGGAGTCGGAATGCAGAAATTCGGTCAGTTCTATCTGGATAAGGAAAAAGATATTATTGTGGAGCTCTACAGCAAGGACGCTCAGCTCTCCTACATTCTCCGGACGCCCTACCATAAGACCGGGAATCTGATCACGAACCTTGCCTCGCTCTGTAATCTGCCGATCAGTTTCGACGAGAGCGGTCTCAAAGTCATTCGGGGCGAGATTCCCTGCTATATAGACGGGGACAACCGGGAGGTCTATGTCTTCCGTCTGAATGATACGAAGGTGGCGAACATTTATCCGGACGGTGAAATTGAGAGAAAGGCCTACGTGCCGGCGATTGCCAAGACGCTCATGAGCCAGACAAAGGACTATCATCTGGATTTTCGCAAGACCCTCGTGAAGACCTACATCCGGCGGGAGCATAAGTTCCGGACCGACCTGCATACGCATATGAATGCGAACCTGGATGCGGATATCCTCATAGCGCTGGGCATCCGTCATCAGATCCGCTACCCGCTGTACTATATAAAGAAGCTCGGGCTCATTCCCAGTCCGGCTCAGCAGACCAGGCTGGAAGAGGAGCGGAAGGAGGTGGCGAAGCGCTTTAAGGATTCTCCCCTGCAGGGAAAGTACAAGGTCCGGAGGATCGATGACAATACATTTATCAACTTTGCGGACTTCATTTTGAATAATCTGGAAAATGCTGACCACAATCTGCCCCGGATCCGCGCGTCGCTCACGATCCTGAAGGATGGCCAGGCTGTTTTCTCAAATCTTGAGAAGGTCTACCTCTACCGTTACGTCTTCGCAAAAGGCATCAAGTCGGAGGAGAAGATTGCGCTGACGAACGCAGAGAAGATCCCGGACAGGGAGATCACGGATGCACTGCGGCAGATGGAGGCGGACCGCCTGGATCCGAGATTTGCGGACTACACGCTGTACCAGAACAAGCTGCTATGGATTGCCCGGGGCTGTAAGAAGAGAGGGATCGTCTACGCTGAGATCTCCGATACGAGTCTGGTCAAGCCGGCGGATGCTCCAAAAGTCCTTGCCTTCCTTCACGCGTCCATGCCGGACATCACGGCGGAGACCGGCGTTACCCTGCGTTTCCTTGCATCCTTCCGACGGATCCCTCTGACGATCGTCAAAGATAATGTCGAGTCCCGGCAGGTCCTGCGGGACCAGCTGAGGACGCTTCGTGCAACGGCAGCTGATCCCTATATCGCCGGCAGCGATATCATCGGGGAGGAGATCAATGATATCAGGGATCTCAAGCCCGTCCTTGCCGAACTGGTCAGCATTGCGGCGGACAACCCGGGCTTCGTGATCCGGATCCACGCCGGAGAAAATGACGGACTCAGGGATAATGTTGAAAAAAGCGTACAGTGCGTCCGGGAGGCGCTCCTGCCCGGCCAGAAAATGCCCCGTGTCCGGATCGGCCACGGTCTGTATACTCCTAATTTGAAGACGGAGAGAGGGAAGGAGCTTCTCCGCACACTGCGGTCGGACCGGGTCGTCCTGGAATTTCAGCTGACATCGAATGTCCGGCTCAACAACCTCAGCACGCTGAAACAGCACCCGCTAAAGCAGTACCTGAAAGAAGATATTCTCTGTGTGCAGGGAACGGACGGAGGCGCGATCTATGGAACGGATTCCATCGATGAGCAGCTCGCGCTGGAGAGGATGCTGGATCTGACGTATGAGGAACTGATGGCCATGAAAGAGGCCGAGAATCTGGTCCTTCGGGACAGTATGAACGTCTTTGAGGAAAAGAAGAAGAATTTTACACGCATAAATGGCGGGGAGGATGTGCGTCTTTTCTATGAGAGGAGAATCAGCGAAGAGAAGGGACCGGAGAGCTCGTACCAGACGCCTCCGGGCAAGGTCGAGAGCGCGGAAGTCCTTTCCGCACAGATCCGGGAAATGCCGACAGACGCTTTGCCGGTCGTCCTCCTCGGCGGAAGCTTCAACAATGACCATCACCATACGCGGGTAAAAGAGGAATTCAGGCTTTTCATTGAGGAGCTGGTAAAGAAGGCAGATCCTCAGAAAGTGTTTTTTGTTATCGGTCACAGGCTTCTCGGCTACGAGCGGGAGCTCGCAGATCTGGCCGGTCATAAGTTCAGGATCTTTGCGATCGTACCGACACAGATCACGCTTACTGAGGCCGGACGTCTCCGCAGATATGACCTTGGTATCCGAATTTCCATCGAGCCGACGGGACTCGGCCTTTATAAGAGCTTTTCCTACGAGATCTTCAAGCGGAGGCCATCCGTCGTTATCGCAATCGACGGAAACTCTTCCGCGATCAATGTTGTCCAGGAGGCAAGGAACGGGAAAAAGAAGGCCCAGATTTTTGTCAGTTCGCACGCAGGCCTGCTGACTTCCAAGGCAAAGATGCTTGAGGGATATGCGAAGCTGATCGACGGGTCGGAGAGCCCGGAGATCATTTCGGGAATCAGATGAAGAATATTTCGGGAATCAGATGAAAAATATTTCGAGGATCAGATGAGTATTATTTCGGGAACCAGATGAGAATTATTTTGTGTACCGGATTTGATTTTTAGAAAAAAGATACAAATTAACGAAAGGGAAAAGGAGCAGAATGAGAAAAAGAATCATATCGTTTACAATTGTGATCGTGCTCATGCTCAGCCTGCTGATGACCGGCTGCTCTGAAGGCGAAATTCTGCAAATGGCCGGGATAAAGCAGAAGTGGATCGCGAGCGACATTGCCGGCACGGTAACAGCGGAGACTGATGTCCGCCTGCAGGATGATTATGCCGCGGCGGTCAACAAGGACTGGATCCTCGCACATTCTGATGGGAGAGGAGCGTCCACAATGCTTGAAGTGCTCACCAACGTACTGAAGAAAAAGCGTACCCTGCTTGAAGATACGACGGTGACCGGCAAGGGAATAGAAGAAGTACGAAAGTACGGTGCCCTGCTTGAAGACATGGAGACCAGGGACAGACTGGGATGGGAACCTGTAAAAAAGTATATCGACGGAATCGAGGCAATAAAAGATACGGAAAGTCTCTATGCTTGGATCTGTGATCCTGCGATGAATCCGCTTGGAGCAGCGCCTCTCGTAATAGGCCAGTCGGGCCAGTCCTACACGGATCCGACCGCTTATATGACCTTGCTTGAGCACGGCGGTCTGTGCCTGCAGGATGATTTGTATTTTGATCTGACTGACGAAGCGCTCACGCAGGTAGAGATGCTCAATGAGGTGCTGTCCGTTTTCCTTGAAAATCTGGGATATGAAGCCTCCGATGTTAAGCGGATCATTGATGAAAATTACAGCTTTGAGAAGGCAATTGCCAGAAACAGCAACATTCTGTCTCAGAATGAGGCCAGAAATCTCAGCTATAGCAGGACTGATGTGCAGGAGGCGGCGAAGAACTATCCGATCCTTGCCTATCTGGATGCATGGGGATTTCAGGATGCTCCTCAGTATATGATGGATATCGGTTATGTCAATCAGCTGGATCAGCTCTGTAACGAGTCTCATATCTCCGAGATCAAGTCTTACCTGATCGTGAGGTATCTCTTTGAGGTCGCCGATCTGGTGGGTTCCGATGCAATTGCAGTAATGGAAGAGACCAAAGGGTCTAATGTAAATCCGGAAAATCCGCAGGACAAATCTTTGAGCGATGAAGAAAGTGACGAGTATCATTTCTTTGAAGAGATCAACAAACATACTGCGCTGATGGCTGCGATCAATCAGGCCTATGTTGACAGGTATATGAACCCGGCCAATATCGAACGCCTCGAGACACTGACGAAAAATCTGATCGATGCGTTCCGCGATGTGATCATGGAAGAGTCCTGGCTGTCTGATGCGGGAAAACAGGCTGCTGTTGAAAAGCTTGATGCTATGTGTATTCATGTTATGTTCCCGAATAACGAGCTGCTCGATTTCAGCGATTTAAATATCGTGCCGGCTGAGCAGGGGGGCAATCTGGTCGAGGCTTATTTTGAAGCGCGGAAAGCGTCACTGGCCGCAAGAGGAAAAAAGGTAGCAAGGAACTTTGACCGGGCTGTCTGGGATCCTTATGATGCTATGACGAATACGCTGCAGACCAATGCGTTTTATTCACCGCAGTATAATGGTATTTACATCTGCGCCGGCATTGTCGATATGCCTGTCTTTTATGAAGGAATAACAGATGAAGATCTTTACGGAGGTCTCGCTATTGTAGTAGGGCACGAGATCACCCATGGATTTGATGACGGCGGCGTCCGATATAATAAGGACGGAAGCGAACGGCCCTGGATGCCTGAAGAAGATCAGCAGGCGTTCAATGACAGAGCTGATAAAGTCTCGGCTTATTACTCGAGTCTGTATCTGTTCTCCGGATCAGGAAATTACGGAAGCGGAGCTGTAAATAAGGAGGCGATCGCGGATATGGGCGGTGTACGCATTGCTCTTAAAGCAGCAGAGAAGCTTCCCGGATTTAACTACGATGCTTTTTTCCGCAAATGGGCCCTCGTCTGGGCGACGCAGAGATCGACCGATGCGGAGATTTCTCTTGTGAAAGGAGATCCGCATCCGCTCGCTTACCTGAGGATAAACGTAACGCTTCAGCAGTTCGAAAAATTCTATGAGATTTATGATATAAAGACGGGTGATGGCATGTACCTTGAGCCGGATAAACGGATTTCTGTCTGGTAAATTTATTCTTCATCGCGAAATACTCGTGTTTTCAGACATGAGATATGCGCGCAAAGTGATATTAGCCTTCATCGTGAGTACAATCTCGCGATGAAGAATAAAGCGGCGGATCGCAGACGTGCGCAGTGGAAGGCGCTTACGCGCCGCGCACGTCGCGTCAAGAACGCCGAGGCGTTCTTGAAACTTACCTATTATGGTTTGCAACTGTTCTTTGAGGAAGGATTCATTATGGGAGAAGCAATTATTAAACTGGATCAGGTCGTAAAAAACTACGGGAGTCATCAGGTTCTCAAAAATGTCGATATGCAGGTCAACAAGGGAGACATCTATGGACTTGTCGGCAAGAACGGAGCGGGAAAGACAACAATTTTTAAAATGATTCTCGGACTCAGCGAGAGAGATTCGGGGAACGTATCGATCGCCGGCTCAAAAACAGAGAAGGAGCTGTATCAGAACCGCGGAAAAATCGGGTTCCTTGTAGGTACAAAGTTCTACGGATACATGAATGCCAGGAACAATCTGAAATACTTTGCTACCGTCAAGGGAATCCCTGCAAGGGAGATGAAGAAGGAAATCGACAGAGTCCTCACGATCGTCGGTCTTCAGAACGTAAAGACACCTTTCAAGGGATATTCTCTTGGTATGCAGCAGAGACTCGGGATCGCGAATGCGCTTCTTGGAAATCCGGAGATCCTGATCCTTGATGAGCCGACCAACGGCCTGGATCCTCAGGGAATTGCCGATGTCAGAAATATGATCAAGCGCTTCCGGGATGAGTTTGGGATGACTGTTATCGTATCTTCACACATTCTCGGTGAGCTGGAACACACTGCTGACAAATTCGGCTTTGTCCACGAGGGGACGTTACTGCGGGAGATTACACATGACGATCTGAAAGAAAAAGAGCCGGCAATCGAAATCAGGGTGGATGATCTCGAGAAAGCCCGCAAGCTCCTTTCGGACGGCGGTGTCAGGATTTTAAAAGAGGTGGAAGAGCAGTCTTCTCTGGAAGATTTCTACTTCGACCTTGTCGGAGGACGCACGGAATGAGAAATCTATTGAGAGCGGATCTTCGCAGGATACTGAAAAGAGTATCGATTTATGTCTGGCTTTTCCTGATTTTTGTCATATTCTTTTTAAGTGCGCTGAGCAAGGACTATACTGCCGATATTGTCGGCATGGAGCAGGGCGTGACATCGCTTCTGGGACCTATTATGGTCTCGATCCCGGTCTTTCTCGGTGTATACGGGAGAGAGATTCAGGCAGGATCCATGCAGTGTGTCATTGGCAGAGGGATGTCCAGAACTAAGCTTATTTTGACAAAATATCTGGAATGTGTCCTCATGTGTCTCTTCTTCTTCTTTTTCATCTGGCTCGCATTTTTCCTCAGGAATAATGTGGGTGACGCCGGTCTCACAGCGAATCAGAATAAGATGCTGACGATCTTTGTCCTGTTTGCTTTTATCAAGACATGCGGATACTTTGCATTTACAACATTCTTTTTCTTTATCGCCTGGAGCGTCGCGCCCGGTATCGTTGCCCTTCTGGTTTCGGCATTTCTGATGCCTATGCTGTTCACTATGCTGGATGGTTTTCTGAAGACAGACTTCAGCGAATTCTATTTTAACGGCATGATTGACAATGCCTATGCTTCGATTGCGGCCGGAGATATCGGATATACGCTGATTTTGGCGATTGTACTTTATATTGGCGGAGCGCTCCTTCTTACAGCTCTGGTATTCAGGAAAAAGGAGATTGAGTTTTGAGAAAACTGATAAGAGCGGATTTGAGAAGAATTTTAAAAAAGGTCAATGTCTGGGTATTGTTCATAGTAAGCGCTTTTTTGTGCGCCATGTCAGTTTTCATCGGATATGTATCGAATCCGATCTGGAACGGACTTGTTTTCGTGAACAAAGGGGTCCCTGCACCAATCGTATACTTATTGACCAGTCTGGCAGTGCTTCTTGGAGTATACGGCGATGATCAGAAATCCGGAGCATTAAGTACGGTAATCGGACGAGGCTTTTCCAGAACGAAGGTCGTGTTCGCCAAGTTCCTTGACAGCGTGATCCTTCTTTTCGGAATGTTTCTGATCATGGCAGTTTTTAATTATTTTATTGCAATTGTGCTCGGTACGAATATGACTGCATTCGAGACAAAGGCGTATGTGCTGCAGTATCTTCAGAACGTCTGTGCGTTATTGGGCTATGTGACCATATCAGCAATGTTTATTTATCTGACGAACAGTATGCCGTTGGGGATCATCCTGGACATTGTGCTGATCATATTGTTAAGCACTATGAAGAGCCTGCTGAATGCCATCTTCATTGTAAAGAGGTACAATCTGACCCGTTACGATCTGGACGGATTCCTTAGAAATGCCTATTCCAATTTCATGTTGGGAATGACAGGGAGAGGGATCATTTCATTTGTTCTGGGAATGGTAATCTTTGTAGGCGGTGCGGTGGCGCTGTCGCAGCTGATCTTCCACGTAAAGGAGCTTGACTTCTGATTTTCACCCGGATTTTCACCCGGAATATAATTAAAACAGGTCTGACTGATGACCAATAAGGATTATGAATGTGAAAATTTCAAACAAGGTCTGACTGGTGGCCAATAAGGGCTATGAATGTGGAAATTTCAAAGAAGGTCTGACTTATGGCCAATAAGGATTATGAATGTGGAAATTTCAAAGAAGGTCTGACTGATGACCAATAAGAATTATGAATGTGGAAATGTATTCAGCCTGAAAAAATTAACAGTCGATACCGGATGAGCCGGTGTCGGCTGTTTTTGTTGTGTCGCAGACAAAATAATCCCCCTGCTGTGCAGGGGGAGGGACGTCTGGTCTGCCCCCCAAGTGCTTCCGGTTGTGTAACCCCCCTGCTATGCAGGGGGAGGGAAGATTCGCGCGCCATGGGCGCGCTCTAAAGGGTGAAAGACTCGAGTACGCGTAGGCAACGACGAAGTACATAGCTGAACAGCAAGCGTGTCTATTGCGAGGTGGAATCTGAAGGAAGCTGTAGGCAAATCCTTGGCCTGACGAACAGGAACCACATATAAGGCTGGGAAATACGGATAAGTTGGCAAAACACGAATTTGAATAAACACAGGAACAATTTTTTTGAATTGATCCCCATGAATTGGCTGTTAGGCACACAGGGGAGATTTTCTGTGAATGTTCCCCATGGATTTTTGTCTTCCTGAGGTGTTTTAGGCACACGGGGCGGATTTCTTATGATTGTTCTCCAATGATTTCTGCATCTGTCAAGGCTTTTAGGCACAGGCCGCAGATTTCCTGTGATTGTACTACATAGATCAGAGAAATCAGGGAGAACAAATTTGATGAAAGTGACCGCTGTGCCTAATTGCCCGGAATACAGCGAAAATGAGGGAGAACAAACATGATGAAAAGGATCGCTGTGCCTAATTGCCCGGAATACAGCGAGAATCATGGAGAACAAACTCTACCGAAGCCTCTGGTGGATCATTCCAGAGCTGAGTGCATATCTCAGGAGGGATGGTACCGCCGTTGTGAGACTGATTTGCTGCTTCCCAGCCTCATGAAAAGGACAGCTCTCACTGAGATGAAAAAGAGATCCGACTCCTTTTATAGAAGCCGAACCTCCTTTATTTTGTCATTATATTCTGATTCTTCTGAATTAGTATCCGATCAGGCTGCCCGCGATCCACGCATTG
>OMVU01000024.1 GCA_900314565.1 uncultured Eubacteriales bacterium | reverse complement strand
TACGGGCTAAGCGAACAGCCTGATGTGGAAGACGCTCAAAAGCGTTGTTCGACCACAGGGCAGGTACAAGCTCGTGACTTCAGTCATGAGTACGTTGACAGGCGAGCAGAAAGTCGTAAAGTCTTCCGTGCAGAACTTAAAACGATTGCGCAGGGGATTGGCATCTGCTATAATCTGTTTGCTTTTGGGGATATGAAAAATCTTACCTTTTTTGTTTATGTGGAGGTCACGTATGACATTGCTGCATTCGCTTATTATATGCTTTGCCCTCTACTCGAAAATCCCCATGCCGCATGTTGAATGGACGAAAGAAAACATGCGCTTCTCCATCTGTTTCCTTCCCCTCGTCGGAACAGTGATCGGTCTGTTCGAAGGGCTCTGGATTTTTTTCTGCATGCGCTTCGGCATCGGACATCTCACGGAAGTACTTATCCTCGCAGCTATTCCGATCATGCTGACCGGCGGTATCCACCTTGACGGCTTTATGGACACAATGGATGCGGTGAACTCCTGGCAGGACCGGGAGCGGAAGCTCGAGATCCTGAAGGACAGTCATATCGGCGCGTTTTCGGTCATCATGCTGCTCCTTTACTACCTGCTGGACATCGCCGTGCTGAGCTCGGTACTGGATCGGCTTTCCGAACCGGGTCTCTCCGGAAATGAATTTCTGCTTCGGTTTCTTCCCTTTCTTCTCATTCCGACCTTTTCGAGAACAGTGACGGGTACAGTCCTGGTCTTCGGGAAAAGTGCCAGACAGGGCGGAATCGCGTACACTTTCGCGGAAGCGGGCGATCTTCCGGCGGTCAGGGCGGTCATGATCTGCTGGGACATGGCAATTCCCGTCCTTGTCGGGATCCTTGATCCCTGGAACGGGGTCATGTTCGCACTTCTGGCGGCTATGGGGGCTGTATTCTTTACGAAAGATACTGCGAAGCAGTTCGGCGGTATCACCGGTGATCTGTGCGGCTGCCTGATCATGCAGCTGGGGCTTCTCCTGCTGATCGGCTGCAGGATCGTGCTCAGATGAAGTGATCTTAACGGATACAGGATGATGCTCCTGTGAAGAGAGCGTATGTATTGGGTGGAATATGGAACTGATCTTTATCAGGCACGGGAAAACACCGGGAAATCTTGCAGGCCGGTATGTCGGCCGGACTGATGAGTCCTTACTTCCGGAGAGTCGGGAGGAGATCCTCTGCCGGAAAATGAAAAACGAATATCCTCCTGCAGACATCGTCTTTACGAGCCCGATGCTGCGCTGCATCGAGACTGCACGGATCATTTATCCGGGAAAGAAACTTATTGAAATTCCCGATTTTCGCGAATGTGATTTCGGGGAATTCGAGATGAAGAACTATGAGGAGCTGAACGGCCGGGCAGACTATCAGGCCTGGATCGACGGGGGCGGAAAAGACCCGTTCCCGGGCGGAGAGTCGATGGATATGGTACGGAGACGAAGTATGCGGGGGTTTTATCGTGCGATGGAGCTGGCGTACAGCGGCGCTGATTCGATGACGGATCAGTTCCTTATGGAATCCGATCCTTTCATGGAACCTGTGAATTCTGTGGCGTTCGTCGTCCATGGCGGAACGATCATGTCGATTCTCAGTGTGATCTGCGGCGGAGATTTTTATGACTATCAGACAGAGAACGGGGAGAGCGTCATGATCACAGTCGAGCCTCCGCTCATGTGATGAATATTCTGCGGCGTGTCCATTAATCCCGGGCAGCCTGCAAAATATCCGTTGATCCCGGGCAGCCTGCAAAATATCCGTTGATTCCGGGGAATCTGCGAAAATTCCGTTGATCCGAAGCATTCTGCGTAATCACTGCGGTCATGGACAGTGTTCTGCCATGATAGATAAAATATTTGGAGTAAAGTTATGAAAAGAATTGTGACCATTCAGGATATATCCTGTATCGGCAGATGTTCGCTCACCGCAGCTCTTCCGGTCATCTCATGCATGGGCGTCGAGACATGCGTTATCCCGACGGCTGTCCTGTCGAACCATACAGCCTTTCCGGGCTTTACCTTCCGTAACCTGACCGATGAAATCGGGAAGATCGCGGATGAATGGGAGAGGCAGGGCCTGCATTTTGACGCGATCTACACAGGCTATCTCGGATCAGTGGATCAGATCCGGATCGTGCAGGATTTTATTTCCAGATTCAGGGACGAGAAGACGCTGGTCATCGTGGATCCTGCCATGGCAGATTTCGGCGTCCTCTATAAGGGCTTTGACAAAAAGTTTGTAACGGCGATGCGCAGACTCTGTCGGAACGCCGACATCATTGTTCCGAACATTACAGAGGCAGCCTTTCTCCTTGACGAGCCCTACCATGATCCGTGGGAAAATAAGTCATCGGGAAATTATGAAGGGAAACTGACTTCCGAAGACGCAGAGGCAGCCATGCTCCATGTCCGCAGGCTGCTCAGACGGCTTACGGATCTTGGTGCAAAGAAGGCTGTCCTTACCGGAGTGAGGAACATGGAGGGGAGGATCGGCTCGGCCGCTTACGATTCGCGGGAAGAGCTGTTCTATGAGCATTTTGCAACATTTTATCCGGAACATTTTCATGGAACGGGCGACCTGTACGCCTCTGTTCTGACCGGCGCACTTACAAGAGGACTGGAGCTTCGGGAATCGATGGGGCTTGCGGTGGATTTCATTGCAGAGTGCGCCAGAATCACTCTGCGAGATCCGGATCACCGCTGGTACGGGGTGAACTTTGAGGAGGCGATCCCATATCTTGTCGACAGGCTCCGCGCGAAGCAGGAGGAACCTGGTTCGCCGATCCTGCGATACGGCATCTGAGGATTTCGTTCTCCGAAGAAGAGGACAGTGCAGACGATTGGAGAGCGACAGCAGGAGAAGAGAAATGTTTATCAGCTAAAACATCAGCGAAAAGTCCATCAGCCGAATTATCAGCGAAAAGGTTCCTCTACGAAAATCATCAACGAAAAGGTCATCAAAGCTGAAAGCCCTTTACATAAGGGCTTTATTTTTGTATAATTTAATTGAGATATAATCTCATTAGTTAGCGCTGACAAATACTTCTGAAGGGAACTGGCAATCAGACAGAAGCTCATATTCCGGAGGGTGCCATGACAAAAACTGACAAGAGGCGGACGAACCAGAAGAATGCGATCCGTGAAGCGCTCTTTCGTTTGGACAACCATCCGACCGCATCTATGGTGGCGGAAGAACTCTCGGGAGATGTCCACAAAGCATCCCGCGCGACGGTGTTCAGGGTTCTTGCGGACGCTGCAGACGAAGGCCGGATCAGCCGGTTACAGCTGCTCGGAGAGGATGTTCGTTATGATTATAAGACCGAACCCCATTATCATCTGCACTGCGTGCGGTGCGGAAGGATCTGGGACAGCCCTATGCCGTATGATTTCGCGTTGAATAAGGCTGCATCTGAAAATGGTTTTCTGGTGGAGAACCACCTGATCGAGTTCCGAGGGATCTGCATAGAGTGCAGGGCGCAGGAGGACAGTTAAAGGAATGAAAAGCGGTACCGGTGATCTGAAGCCGGCGCCGCCTTTTTTTGTAAAAAAGTCTCTGCAATTTGAAAATGGTCACTCAAAATATGCATCCCTTTATGATAAAATGAATACAGGGTGCGCATTATAGCATATTATCGTAACGGAGGATTTAACTATGAAGTGTCTGATTCTTGCCGGCGGACGCGGTGAACGTATGTGGCCGCTTTCAAGACATAATTATCCGAAACAGTTCATCGAAATTCAGAAGAATCATTCTCTGTTTCAGGAGACGGTCTCCCGAAATCTTCCATTCTGTGATGAATTCATCATCATCACAAGGGCTGAATATCGCTTTATCGTAGAGGATCAGATGAAGGCTTTCCAGGGCACTCCTTATCGCTGTGTGTATGAGGAGGAATCGCGCGGGACCATGCAGGCGATCGCCCTTGCCTGCCTTGACCTGACTCCTTCGGAATATGTCTTTGTCGTTGTTTCCGACCATGTCATCTACTCGAGACCGGAGACCGGAAACGGTGAGATGGATTATAAAGACTGCGTCATGCAGGCGAAAGAATATGCCCGCCAGGACAGGATCGCTCTCTTTACGCTCCGTGAGACCGCGATCAACAGACGTTTTGGCTATATCCTCGACCTGAAGCCGGACGGTGTCGTCGGGCGTTTCATTGAAAAGCCGACTGAGGAGCAGGCTGCCGCGATCGATTTCCGCAAGGAAGCCGTTTATCGGAATCTCGGAATGCTTCTGTTCCGGGTAGATGTGTTCTTAAATGAACTTCGCATCACATCTCCGGAAGAATACTACAAGTGCCGTGTCGTCTATGACCAGCGTCTTACCGTCAACGCGAAGCTCACCTACGAGATCGAGGATTCCCAGGTGACCTACGATCTGACAGATGCCAGAAAGCGGAGCGCACTTATCGACGCACCGACACTGACGGGCAATTATGCATATTATCCCGCAGAGATCGAGAAAGTTTTCAGGGAGGTATCGATCGGGAAAGAGATCCTCGAGAAGACAGATAAGCTGTCTGCAGTTAAAGGTGTTTTCCTCTGGAGCCAGATCGATGCGCTCGAGGATATCCCCAATACGGACTATTTCCTTGGCTCTGAAAATGTTGTGACAACCGGCTGCTACAATGCGGTCGTCATGAACAACTCATCCAAGCAGACGGTCGTGGTCAATGGTCTCGACAACGTGATCGTGGCCAATACCCCGGATGCAGTCTATATCGGAAGGTACGGAAAATCCGCTGATGTAAGGGAAATCATTCACAATACGCCTGAGCTTTCAGCCGTGGCGGAATCAGGAATCACATTTTACAGGCCGTGGGGACATTATGAGGAGCTGGTCAACACGGGCCATTACCGTGTGAGACGTGTCTTTGTCCCTTCAGGAAATACGATCCCGCTGCACAGTCATGAGAGAAGGACTAAAAATGTCATGATCGTCGAGGGCGAGGCGAAGATCGTGAAGGAAGGCGAGACGAAGATCTACAGCGTCAACATGAACGAATCCTTCCCGGTAGGGTGTGAGCACTCGATCAGCAACAACGGAAAGGACACGCTTGTCTTCATCGAGACGACGATCGGCGATACCGGAAAGGAATCGGATTTTGTCCTCAGCAAGAGAGCGGACAGATTCGGCGCAGGCTATGCGATGGAACCGCTCATCCGCCTGTCTCCGGCCTTTAAGGACAATCTGTGGGGCGGTACAAAGCTCCGTGATATTTACGGTATGAAGTGCGACTATGACATCATCGCGGAAGCCTGGATGATGTCGGCGCATAAGGCGGGCCAGAGTATTCTGGCGAGCGGAGACTACCGCGGCATGTATTTCGGTGATTACATAAAGGGAGCCGGAAAGGAAGTCCTCGGATGGAAATGCAGCCCGCTCCAGAACTTCCCGCTGCTCGCGAAGTTCATCGACGCGAAGGATGCGCTCTCCGTCCAGGTCCACCCGAACGATGACTACGCTCTGGAACGCGAAAATGACTACGGAAAGAACGAAATGTGGTATGTCATGGATGCAGAGCCGGGCGCAGGACTCTATGTCGGTTTCAACAGGGATGTATCCGCTGAGGAAGTAGAGCGCCGGATCGCCGAGAACACGATCATGGAAGTCCTCAACTTCTTCGAGACGAAGCCGGGAGATGTCTATTACATTCCGGCAGGGACCGTCCATGCGATCGGCGGAGGAAATCTGATCTGCGAGATCCAGCAGAGTTCCAACTGCACATACCGTCTGTACGACTTTGACCGCCGTGATAAATTCGGCAATCCCCGTGAGCTGCATGTAAAGAAGGCACTCGACGTCCTGAACTTTAATAAGTATGTGCCGGCAGAGTTCGAGAAGGAAGAAGACGAAGCGGGAACGACGGTCACGCGCTGCAAATATTTCCAGGTCACGGTCTATGAGGTCGAAGACCACACCGAAGTAGCGATGGACACAAGCAAATTCACATCCGTCATCTGCATGAGAGGCGAGGGAACGATCAGCTTCTGCGGGTCTTCTCTGGATGTGAAGGCAGGCGACAGTGTCTTTGTACCGGCGATGGAAGGCATTCTGTCTGCGGACGGAAAGATGACGCTGATCCTGTCGCACGTATAATGATCATATAGCACTGATCTGGTCGTGTGTATAATCAGATAGCGCTGACTCTGTTGTGTGTATTATCACCTGATGCTGACTCTGCTGTATGTATAATCAGCTGATGCTGATTCTGCAGCCTGTAGAATTAATCAGTGCAGCTGTTTAAAAACGGTCAGGGTTCTTTCTGCAGCAGGTCAAAGATTTCTTCTTCTGCCGGGACAGGCAGGAAAAGGAAACTTTGACCTGCTGCATTCAGCCCGCAGGAACCGAAAAAATAACACATTCGGAAACTTGAAAAAAATACTTGCAAGAGAGAAATCTGTCTGCTATAATCATTATTGCTGTTGCGGATAGCAGCGGCGTACAACATCATAAGGAATTATGATTCGAGCAATTTGTGGAGAAGTACCCAAGCTGGCCGAAGGGACACCCCTGGAAAGGGTGCAGGTCGTTAATAGCGGCGCGAGGGTTCAAATCCCTCCTTCTCCGCCTCAGAGCCATGTGTGAAAGCACATGGCTCTTTTTTTGTGCTGATCAGGATCCCTTCGCATCAGGAACACAGGGAAGTTCCTGATTTGACAGTTCCCGAGTGAAAGATCTTTCGGCCCGACGGTCTTCCTGCTGTTCACTTAAGGCAATATATGGACTTTTTCTTTTTGATGTCACTACATATTGATTTTTTATAAAAAAACAGTATACTAATTATTAATTTAAGTAATTAATTAAGTGCATTAAGTATCGGTGTCAATATGTCAGTACGCAAAAAGGTTATTTTAAAGGATATAGCGGAACAGCTTGATGTCAGCGTGGTCACGGTCTCCAATGCCCTTGCCGGCCGCAGAGGAGTAGGGCAGGAAATGCGGAAAAAGATCATTGATCTGGCAGGAGAGATGGGCTATGAATCTGCCTATAATATGTCCGGAAACGACAGGACGATCAGGATCGGCGTATTTACCCCGCAGAAAGCGAGGTTTGAATTGAGTCCTGTTTTTCTTGCGCTTGGAAAGCAGGAACTCCGGCGGAACCGTCTGAATGAAAAACTGGTCTTTTTGCCGATACCCAGGATCAACAGAGGGTACGACGGTTTTCAGGACGATCAATTTGACGGGTACATTGTATTTGGCGCGGAGTCTCAGGCATTGCTTGATTATATCTGCACAAAGGCCCGTGTGCCGGTACTGAGCTTTGGCAGGATCAATGAGTCTGACCGCACGGACAGTGTGGTAATGGACTGTTTTCACGGAATGTTTCATGTAATCTCGAATCTGATCGGGATGGGACACAGGCGGATCTGTCTGATCGGTGCGACCAGTCAATACGGTCTGGATCAGGAGATGGGGTATTACAAGGCATTTGACGCAGCGGGACTGGTTCCGCCCGAAGATATGACCTACAGAAATTTTATAATCGGAAATATCAGTCCTCAGAAGAACCAGGAAGTCTGTGAGCGCCTTGATTTCCTTGTTCGTGAGCTGATGAGCCGTGAGATAAGACCGACTGCGTTTGCATGTGGGAGTGACACGGTCGCGGAGGAGACGATCAGAATTCTTAATAGAATGAATATCCGGGTCCCTCAGGATGTCTCGGTCACGGGATTCTTTAAAATAGATGACGAAGAGGATCCCGGCGTCACGTCTCTGACCTGGCCGATTCAGCTTATGGCGAAAGAAGCGCTGAACGTTCTGAGGAGGCGTATGGAGGGGGAGAAGGATGCCTGCGGTGTGATATCGGTTCAGGGAAAGTGGAATCCGGGAAATTCCGTAGCATCAATAACACAGGAACCGGAGAGTGGAGCATGAGTGACAAAATCAGGTTAAAAGATATAGCCGAAAAAACAGAGGTCAGCATTGTTACCGTATCCAATGCGCTGTCCGGGAAAAAAGGAGTGAGTCCTGCTCTACGTAAAAACATCATTCAGACAGCGAGGGAAATGGGATTTGACTTCGCAAAATATATGAACCGTTCTGTTCCGGGCAAATCGATCAGTGTGATCATGCCGGCGGAGAATGTCATGGCGGGCACTTCATTTTACTGGCAGCTTTACCAGAAGGCGGCCAAGGAGATCTCTAAAAATGAAGGCTTCACGATCCTTGAACTTGTCAGGAGGGAGGATGAGGAAGGGGGCAGGATCCCTTCAGGCATTCTCGAGATGGAAAATGACGCAGTCCTTCTGATTGGCAGCTTCGGTAAACAGTATATGAAACTGCTTCGGGAGAAAATTCATATCCCGATCGTTCTTCTTGACTGCATGAACAATGGCATCAATGCGGACGCGGTAGTATCTGATAATTATAACGGAATGTATCGGATGACAAAATATCTCATGGATGCAGGGCACAGAGAGATCGGTTTCGTAGGGAGCAGGTCTTTGGGAACTGCGATCGATGACAGATATTTCGGCTACAGGAAAGCGCATGCCGCGAAAAGAATCGGGATCAGAAAAGAATGGGTCCTTGAAGACAGAGATTCCTGTAACGGAGAACGGAAGATCAGGCTGCCGGAGCAGCTGCCGACGGCATTTGTCTGCTCCAGCGACTACAGTGCGCTTATCCTGTCGAGAGAACTGGCAAAGAGAGGGCTCCGGGTTCCGGAGGACATATCGGTCGTCGGCTTTGATGACCTGATGGATGGTGATCCGTTCCTTAATTCGCTTACGACATACCAAGTAGATACGGATAGAATGTGCGAGGAAGCGGTGAGGATGCTCATGGGAAAAATACTTCATGAGTCGGAGGAAATGGAGCTTCGACATATTGACGGGCGGATCATCGAAAGAGCGTCGGTAAAGAAACTGAGAAAATGAAAAACCTTTCTATCATTTTCTTGACATATCAGAAGGAAAATGCCATTCTTTTACGTGATCACAGGAGAATGAGGAGAGGCATTGTTATGGAAATGAGAGCAGAAATCGAGAAACATCTGAACGAGCGGATCATTCCTTTCTGGGAGAAACTGGAAGACAAGGAAAACGGCGGTTTCTACGGATATATGGGCTATGACCTCGTCGTTGACAGGAAGGCGGTGAAGGGCTGTATCCTTAACAGCCGCATCACATGGTTCTTCTCTGCTGCGGCAAAATATTATGAGAAGAGGGATCCGGAAAAGGCTTCTGAACTTCTTTCTTATGCGCGCCACGGATACGAATTTATGAGATCCGCATGCTGTGACGCGGAATTCGGCGGCATGCTCTGGTCCGTGACATATGACGGACAGCCGGAGGATACGACGAAACATACATATAATCAGGCATTTTCCATCTATGCGCTTTCGGCCTACTATGACGCGACGGGAGATATGGAAGCTCTCCGGCTTGCACTGGAGATCTACAGCATCATCGAGACAAAGTGCCGGGACGAGGGCGGTTATCTCGAGGCTTTTGACAGAGCATTCCGGCCGTCCTGCAATGACAAGCTTTCGGAGAACGGCGTCATTGCAGAGCGTACTATGAATACCGCGCTGCATGTCCTTGAGGCGTACACAGAGCTCTACAGGATGCTGGTGATCTGCGAGCGGGAAGGAAAGGAGACTGGCGGAAGTGTTCCGGCAAGAGAAGTCGGCGAGAAGCTCGTCGCCATCCTCCGTATTTTTGCCGATAAGATGTATAATCCGGAAAAACACCGTCAGGAAGTTTTCTTTGACCATGAATACAATACGCTGATCGACCTTATTTCCTATGGGCATGACATTGAGTCTTCCTGGCTCATAGACCGCACGGTGGATGTGATCCGCGCGACGTTCGCCGGAACAGATCTCACGGTCGACCGCATTACGGCGATGGCCGCCGAACCCGCTCCGGTCCTTTTTGAGTTCGCCTCCACCGATGAGACGATGTCCGGGGTCTTTGCGCTCCTTGACCGTGTCAATCAGATGGATGCAGAGATGCTCGAAAATGTGACAAGGGAGGCATTTGACGGACATTCGCTGGCCATGGAAGCGGAGAACGGTGTGAAAAATGAAGACCGCATCTGGTGGGCCCAGGGCGAAATGGTCACCGCTTTTTACAATGGCTTTCAGCATGATCCGGCCAGAACGGAGTATAAGGAAAATGCTGAGGCCGCCTGGGAGTTCGTACGTGATGTGCTGACAGACAGACGCGAGGGATCCGAGTGGTTCTGGCTCCTTGACAGGGATGGGAAGCCCTATGAGGACAGACCGATCGTCGAGCCCTGGAAATGCCCGTACCACAATGGCCGCATGTGCCTGGAGATGATGAGACGTTTGGGATGAATGAGAAGAAAGAACTGAAGAAACAGTGGAAGTCGATGAGCCCGAAGGAAAAGATCGGGTACTTTAAAGACTACTATCTTCTGCGGGTGGCCGGCGGAGCCCTGATCGCCGGCCTCCTTTTTACGATGATATGGAAAGCGCTGCACCCGGTACCGGAGAGGCAGCTTTTTGTATATATATTCAATGATGTCTTATCGGACGAGGCGGAGAAGGAAACTGTCGAAGCCTTCTGCAGGGAATACGGACTGCGCCCGGATCTCATCGAGATATCGGACGGGCATGACCCGGATGCGGATGCGCTCCTTTTTGCGACCTTTACGGGGGATGAGCAGCTGGACCTTGTGATCTGCAGGGAGAAAGACTTCGCGGCATTTGCCGGAGAGGGCATGTTCTTCCCGCTCGAGGATGTCTTTACGGAGGAGGAGCTTAAAGACTGGTCGAATTCGGTCGTCTCCTGCCCGGGGCTTCTTGAAACGGACTCCGCACCCGAAGATATCTATGAGTACTATGGAAAAGGCGAGGTGAAAGACTTCGGTCTTCGTATTTCCGACAGTGAGACCTACCGGAAGCTTAAGAAGAGCGACGGGGACTATGTGTGCGGGATCCTCGGACTTGGCGCAAATCCGGAGAATGCGGAGAACTTTGTCAGGTTCATGATGGAGCAATGAGCTGCTCCTTGTGAGGCTGTGAATGCTGGCTTCTGGATCCATATAATGGAGCCTGAGCTGCTCCTTATGAGGCTGCGGATGCCAATTTTCGGATCCATAGAATGGAGCGCTGAGGCGTTCCTTGAGACATCGTTCGTGCGGATTTCCGCCGGATTTGAATTACCTTTTTGGAGGCAGAGAGATGCTTGACAAAATGATGGGTTCTGACAATAAATTTCACCGGTTCATGGGAAATTTATTCTATATGGCGATCGTGAACATTCTCTGGATCGTATGCTGCCTGCCGGTCTTTACCTTCGGCGCGTCGACTGCGGCCATGTACACGTCGGCTTTCAAGATCATCCGCGGAAAAGAAGGCAAACTTACGGATGAATTCTTCACGGCTTTTCGCAGGAATTTCCGTCAGGCACTCCCGATCACAGTGATCATGCTCTTCACCGCCGCGCTTCTTGCGACGGGGATCGTCGGTCTGCGCGGGATGGAAGAGCCTAATTCGATTCTTTATGGCATTCTGATCGTGTTATGTGTGGCTGCAGTTGCGATCTTTTCCTATGTGTATCCGCTGCTGGCACTCTTTGATAATACGACGCCGGTCCTCTTTAACAACGCATGGAGACTTGCGCTTGCGAATCTTCCCGTGACGATGATGTGCGTCATTCTTAATTCGTTCCTCCTGCTGCTTCTCTATACCATTCCGGGTGCGTTCGCCTATGTCGTCGGACCGTGGATCGTGTTCGGGTTCGCGCTGGCGCATCTGATCGACGCGATCTATCTTTATAAGATCTTTGAGAAGTATATGCCGGAGGAGAAAGAGCCGGACGAAACGGAAGAAGCGGATCAGAGCACGGCAGGAACGCCGGGGCGTTCCTGATCAGTACAGAACGGAAATACAGTACGGGACAGAAACAGAGTTCAGAAGTGAAAAATTACATGAGCGAGAAAGAACAGGACTGAATTACAGTACAGAATCGAAAAAGTGCATGAACGAAAAAACAGGATCGAATGATAGAACAGGAACGAAAAATGACGCACATAAAGAATATACGGAAACAGACTGACAACAAATTCCTGAATCTGTATGAACTTGATTTTACGGACCGCCAGGGTACGGACAGAAATTACTACTTCGTCACGCGCAACGACGATGATCATATCAAGATCCGCACACATGCGCTGGATCCGGAGGGAATCGTCATCTATGCCGTGACGAAAGAAGAACATCCGAGACTGGTGGTCGAAAAAGAGTACAGATTTCCCGTCGATGAGGAGATCTATCAGCTTCCGGCCGGCCTGATCGATCCGGGAGAGACACCCGGTCAGGCGGCGGTGAGAGAGATGAGAGAGGAGACGGGCTTTCATTTTACGGAATACACCGGAGGAGAGGCTTTTGCGAGAAGGCCGTTCTTTCTTGCACCGGGATTCACCGATGAGCCGGGCAGTGCAGTGTTCGGATTTGCTGACGCGGACGGAAGGCGGGAGCTGGAAAGTTCGGAGTGGATCGAGGTGTTCCTGGCGGACAGAGAGGAAGTCCGCAGGATCCTCAGGGAGGAAAAAGTATCGCTTCGGTGCGCGTTTCTCATGATGCATTTTCTGCAGCAGCCGGATGAGGAGCCGTTCCGGTTCCTGGACTGCCGTTTCTGATTCTTCCGTACAAGTGTTAAGGGAACCGGCTCTTGCGATTGAAGCACAGACTTTCGCAATTTCCGGTTAATGGAATGTTAAGGACTTTTTTACGTTCAGGTTGACTTTTTTACTCAGTGCTGAGATAATAAGAGTCTCTGCAGTAATTACCGAATATATCAATTCCTGAAACTAATTTCCCCGGAGGAATTTATGAAGAATCGAGTTCATCTGATCATGACCCTTGCTTTTTCGCTTATTTTTGCAGGTCTTCTTTCCGCCTGCGGTTACGGAGAAAAGGATGCGAAGGAATATACCCAGATGGCTCTGGACATAATCAGCGCCGGGAAATCAGATATTGCGATTGAATCCGCACAGGCAAGCGAGGAGGATTTTGAGGCTGTCAGGGACGAGATGGTGAAGAATTCCGGACTTCTCAACCTTACAGCGGATGAGCAGATCACATCCGGTTTCAAAACGGTCCTCCGCAATGCCTACAAGAAGATCGACTATTCTGTGGGAGACGCCCGTTCGGTGGAGAACGGCTTTGAGGTCACTGTAACGGTTCGTCCGCTCCGGCTCTTTGAGGATATCGACGCTGATCTCAACGATAAGATGAGCGAGAATCTGGAGGAGATCCAGAAGCTCGCCGAGGATGAGGTCATGGATTACACGCTGAAGAAAGAACTTGAGATCCTGAAGGACCGCGTCAGCAATCCGGAGTATGGGGAGCCGCAGGAGGTCGTGGTCTTCATTTCCGAAAATGAGAACAGCCGGTACGCCATCACACCTGAGTCGATGACTCTGATCGGAAATACGCTTTTTTACTGAAAAGCAGTGCCTGCGGCGGATCGCAGGCGCACGCAGGGAGGAGAGCGTTACGCACTTCGCTTTGGGAGGACGGAAATATGACAAGACAGATCTCGATATTTACCGAGAATAAAAAGGGAGCGATGCATAAGCTGACCATGATCCTGCAGGAGGCGGGTATCAATATGTCGTCGCTTGTAGCAAACGACAGTGCGGAGTTCGGGATCGCCAGAGTCCTCTGCAACAAGCCGGATGAAGCGCTTGCCAGGCTTACCGAGGCGGGATATATGTGCAGGATCGACAATGTCCTGTGCGTTGAGATTGCGGACGAGGTGGGCAGCCTGAACAGGCTCCTCGGCGATATTCACAATGCGAACGTGAACATTGATTATATGTATGTCGCCCTTTCGACAGAGAACGGAAAAGCGCTCGGCGTCCTTCGTGTTCCGGATATCGAGCTCGTTGAGTCGATGCTTACGGACAAAGGATATACGACGCTGTGATGAAAGCGGGATTCATCCGCTTAATCGTAAGAATTTTTGCAGCAAATCAGAAAAATATCTTGTAAATAAGATGTGAAGATGATAATATAACTTTGTTCGCTGGAATGCAGCACGTGTTCTGCGTATATTCCTCGATAGCTCAATGGTAGAGCACTCGGCTGTTAACCGAGTTGTTGTAGGTTCGAGCCCTACTCGGGGAGCTGCGAAGTCTTTTCAGACCGAATCATTGTTCCGATTTGAGAAGCAGATCTTCGTATTCCCTGGATCATTAGCTCAGTTGGTCAGAGCAGTCGGCTCATAACCGATCGGTCCGGGGTTCAAGTCCCTGATGATCCACTTGCGGCAGAGCGGGCAATTTGCCCGTCAGTCGCAGGAAAAGTGAATATCTTCATTACGGCTCAGTGGTACAGTTGGTTAGTACGCCGCCCTGTCACGGCGGAGGTCGAGGGTTCGAGTCCCTTCTGAGTCGCTTTTTTGTTATCTTTTTTTGGCCTGTTTCGTGTCGGCCGTCTAAAGATCGCAATAATTTACGCCGGCATGGCGGAATAGGCAGACGCAAGAGACTTAAAATCTCTCGATTATCACAATCGTACCGGTTCGACCCCGGTTGCCGGCAGATTTAAGGGCTGCGAAGGATGAGCGATCATTTTTCGCAGCCCTTCTCTTATGACATGATCAATAGGATGACGCTCCTCAGCATGCGTGCGCTGCCTGCATTCGAAATCGGGAAAGCAGACCTTAAAGGCATGCCATTTGGAATCGGGAAAGCAGACCTTACAGGCATGCCATTCGGAATCGGAAAAGCAGACCATACAGGCATACCATTTGAAAGGGAAGTGAGACTTTGATGATACAGAATTTTCTCAATCCCTCAGATGAAAAGCTGAAAGAAATCGATTACATGATCGAACGCCTTGAAAAAGATCATCCTCTCAGGTTCACAAGACTGGAAAAGGATCTCTGCGAGGCTGTAATGGAAGTGAAGCCCGAGATGCTGAACTTTTATGAAATGGTCTACGGCGGGCAGACATACAATCTCATGGACGTCGTCGCGGGCGTTGCGAACATCTGCGGCGGAGGCTACGGACCTACTGTCTCGGGCAATGTAGAGTATGTCAGCGGGACGAAGGGGCAGAAGGAGCTCCGGGCTGTAGGACGTGTCAGAAGGAACGGGAGGACATTTTCCTATATCGATGTGGATGTTCTGGGAACAGACGGAAGACTGGTATCGAAAGGGTCCTTCATCTATTATAATATGGCTTCGAGAGAGGACAGGAAGGGATAAACCTTAAAGAACATTTCATTGTTGTTTGCTGGATTTGAAAGGATGACTGGGATATGGCACAATTTCTTCTTCTCATCGGCCCTACCTATCTTATTGCGCTGGCGCTTCTTCTGAATTGGGCGTACGGATGGTTCGATTCGTTCTTACCGTTTACCAGGAACCTTCACTTCAGATACATCAGCGGAATGATTTTTACTGTCTTTGCCCTCCTCATGCCGGCGGCCTTCTTTCTGGCTGCGGGGAGAGTGCAGATGTTTTTCCGCAGGGTCGGATACATGACCGTTGTCGTCGTGATCTACCTCAGCATGTTCGTCTTTGCGGCGACGGTAGTCCTGTGGATCGTACAGCGGGTCATAGGACATTTCCATCCTGACCGGATCTACTGCGAAGTAACTGACAGCAATGACATGGTGAAGCGCACAAAACGACCTCTCTGGGGCCCCTGGACCTATCGGATCCTCGGGACGCTCATAATCGGTGCTGTCATGAACGTGGCCGTATATGGACAGCATCATGCCCGTGATATACAGGTACACAGATATGAGACGACTGTCGGGAAGAGCGGAGGGAACATCGACCGCATGAAAGTCGTCCTCATCGGAGATCTGCACCTGGGTTACAACGCCGGTCCTGAGCTCATGGAGCAGATGGTCACAAAGATCAATGCCGAAAATCCGGATATTGTTTTTGTGGCAGGGGATATTTTCGACAATCAGTGGAGCGCGGTCCGCGAGCCGGAGAGAACGGAGGAGAACCTTGCAGGGATTAAAGCGAAGTACGGTGTCTATGGTGTCATGGGCAACCACGATGTCGAGGACAATCTGATCTTCGGGTTCAACTTCTCCGCAGGCAGAACCAATCTGACCGATTCCCGCTACCTTGAATTCTGTGAGAAGGCAGGCATAAAGATCCTTTCGGATGAGGTCGTAACGATTGATGACTCTGTTTATATTGTGGGACGACTTGACCGTGAGGAGACAGGAAATGAAAGTCAGACTCGTCTCTCATCTGCCGAACTGATCGAAAAACTTGATAAGTCGAAGACCATCATCGATCTGGAACATGAGCCTGCTGACGTGGAGACGCTGGCGGCAGAGGGCTACGATTTCCTGATGGCAGGCCATACCCATGCAGGACAGTATTTTCCGATTACCCTCGGAATGGATCTTATCTGGTACAACGCATGGGGATACAGGACGTGCGATAATCTGCAGACGTATGTGACGAGCGGTGTCGGCTGCTTTGGTCCTTACTTCAGGACTTTGACGGACTCGGAAATCATGGTAATTGATATTTATTTCAAAGAAAAGCAATAAATCCGTTAAAAACCCTTCAAATTCCGGCCGATGATGCTGTATAATGGTGGAGTATGTCCCGGCTTACATGAAAGAATTTGAAGAAAAAGACTGCTTTTTTATTATAAGATACCTGGACGTATGAAACGTTACTCGAAGCGTTACGGAGGGGGAGTACATGAACAGTACAGTGAGGAATATCATCTGTGTGTTAATCAGCCTGGCAGGGATCCTGTATCTAGTCATCGGGATCCGTCAGGAGAAGGCTGCTGAGACTGCTAAAATCGCCGAAGCGCGGGAGGAGCAGAAGCAGGCAGCGTCGGAGATCACGGCGGAAGATTCCGGACGCGGCTGGGAAGCGGATGAAAACACGGACAGCTTCTATCAGAAGCTGATTGACGGATTTGACGTTAAGATTCTTGTCGTGGGAGATACTTTTGCGGACGGACCCGCTGCCAGTTCTGTAGATAAAAGATGGACCAGCCTGCTTCCGAAGGCGATTGCAGACGAGTATGATGTGAAAGCCGACCTTAAGACACTTATCCTCGATGACAACACGAGTTATTCGTTCTACGCCATGGTCAAGCAGATGAGTGCTGAGGAATCGTACGATCTCGTGATCATCTGCAGCGGTCAGTACGACGCGGAAGAGACAAGTGCGGTCCACTACGAGGCGCTTATCCGTGCGCTCCGCGAAAAGTTCGGAGATATCAACATGATCTCTGTCCTTGAGCATGCGCAGAAAGAGTATACTCCAAAGATCACGGGTATCCAGTCGCTTGCAGAGCATTACGGACTTCAGACTGCGGATACGATCGAATCCTTCAGGGAAGAATATGACCCCTATACTACTTACGATTTCTTCCCGAATGACGAGGGGCATCAGGCTTACTGCGATACCCTGATGGGAGTTATTAAGGAAAATGCGGAAGCCGGGACCGGACGTACAGCGGAAAGTGTAGATGTGATGGACGGACAGGCTGCGAACTATGAAGTTCTGACATTTATCCCGGTCTCTGACTTTGAAAAAACAGACAATACCCGTTACACTTTGAATGCTGCGGTTGCCGGAAATATCGGAATTGATTTTGACTACATCAACGGTGAGAACGGGGAGACCGTTGTTATCGACGGTGAAGATATCGTCTATGAGAAGACGAAGAAGTTCAACAATCCGGCTTCTCAGAGACAGATCGTATATGCATCCGGTGACGTGAATGCGACAGTCAAGATTCGCGTGAAATTCGAATCAAAAGAGGAGGCGGACACGTTCCGCGGGCTGTTCGTGAGTACGGCAGGCTGATCATCTTAAGATGCCAATTCTGTGTCAGAGATTAAAGCCTCCGGCGGATCGCAGCCGCGCAAACAGGAAGGTACTTCGCACCCTTCGCGTCGCGGTAAGAACGCTGAAGCGTTCCTGATTATGAAATGTTTTGAGCCCCTCGGACAAGAGGGGCTCATTTTCTGTGAAAATGCGCCCCCCGCATTCATCGAAAGATGAGTGCGGGGGGCTTTAACGTGTTTCACATTATTCAATGATCAAAGCGTGTCAAGTCTCTTGATATATCCCGGATTCTCCGGATCCGCGATGATCTCCTTTGCATGGAGGATCTTCGCATACTTATCAACGACCTGATTCTCGATGACTGTATCCTTCGCGATCGTGACTTCGGAGCAGATGACGGAGTTCTTGATCACAGCGCCCGGCTCGATCGTAACGCCGCGGCCGATGATGCAGTTCTCGACTGTTCCGGCAATGATGGAGCCGTTGGAGATCAGGGACTTCTTGACGGAAGCGCCCTCGACATACTGTGTCGGGCATGCGTCATTTGTTCTTGTGTAGATCGGCCATTTTGTCGTGAAGAGGCTGGAAGCTGCCTTATAATCTGTGAGTTCAAGGTTTGCATCGTAATAGGACTTGAAGTCAGTGATGGCTTCGAAGTAGCCCTTGTGCTGTACAGCCTTGATGTTGAGCTCTTCTGCAGC
Source organism: uncultured Eubacteriales bacterium (assembly GCA_900314565.1). Classification (GTDB taxonomy): domain Bacteria; phylum Bacillota; class Clostridia; order Lachnospirales; family Lachnospiraceae; genus Chordicoccus. The sequence goes on along the minus strand of OMVU01000024.1, from coordinate 19,970 downwards.
AGCCTTGTCATTTACGATGTTGAACAGATTGTACATGGAGGATTTCTTCTTTGCCTCGTTGACAAGGTCGATGAAGAGATCCTTCTTCATGATGTAGCTGTTCATGAAGATGTTCTTGGACTTCTTGCCGCCGATATTTGTCTGGATCGACTTGACACTCTTCTCATCGTCGAGCTCAAGGAATTCGCAGTTCATGAAAGCGGTGTCCGCATTGTTGACCTTGTGATAGAGAAGAGTAATATCGTTGCCTGCCTCGATATGTGCTGCAAGGAGAGCTTTGTAATCCTGCGCGAATACCATGTAGGACGGAACGATGATCACATAATCAGCTTTTACACGATCGATGACATCCTCGTTGTAAAGGAAGGAAGCGATATCTGTGTTATAGATCTCGTTGACTTCACTCTGCGGGGAGAAGAGAAGCTGAATCTTGCCGCGCTTGCTGTTGATGCCGTAATGACGGCCTGTGCCTACGTGCTCGGCGAGGGAGCGCGGGTTCTGACCTGCGAAGATCTGGATGCGCTCGATCTCAGAATTGCTGAGGTTACTGAGCGGGAAATCGATCATTCTGTAACGGCCAACAAATGTAAATGCGGAGACAGGACGGAATGCCTGCATTCCTTCAACTTTAATACGATTGCCGGAAGTGACAATACCTAATGCTTTTGCTGCCATCTTATTCTTCCCCCTTTACACGTTTTGCAACAAGTGTGATATCTTCACTGTCAGCGGAGCCGACAACAGCATTCTTGCCGATCTTGACGCCGTCTGCAACGAGTGCGCGTGTGACGACAGCACCGGACTCGACAATAGCACCCGGCATGAGGACGGAATCGATGACCTGTGCGCCTTCAGCTACCTGGCTGTCTGTGAAGAGGACAGAATTCTTAACTAAACCGTCAACGACAACGCCCTGTGTAATGTAAGCGTTCTCTACGACAGCGTCCGGTCCGATATACTGCGGCAGAGCCGGAGCATCGTCGGTGTAGATCTTCCAGGAGGAGTCGCCGAGATCGAGCTCGTTCTTCTTGTCGAGCAGATCCATGTTGGCTTCCCACAGAGAATTGATCGTTCCTACATCCTTCCAGTATCCTGCGAACTTCCATGCGACAAGCTTGTCACCGCCGTTCAGGTAGCACGGAATGACATCATTGCCGAAGTCATGGCTGGAATCCGGATTCTTCATGTCAGCAACAAGGATCTTGCGAAGCTTCTTCCAGGTGAACATGTAGATACCCATGGAAGCGAGATTGCTCTTCGGCTCCTTCGGCTTCTCCTGGAACTCAACGATATTGAGGTCTTCATCTGTGTTCATGATACCGAAACGGGAAGCTTCCTTCCACGGAACCTCACGGACAGCGATGGTAACGTCAGCGCCCTTCTCCTTATGATAATCGAGCATCTGATCGTAGTTCATCTTGTAAATGTGGTCGCCGGAGAGAACAAGAAGATATTCCGGATCATACTTGTCGATGAAGTCGATGTTCTGGGAGATCGCATCAGCAGTTCCGCGGTAGACATCGAGACCTGAGTCAGCTTTTTCACGCGGTGTAAGTACGAAGACACCGCTGTCACGGCTGTCGAGACCCCAGTTACCGGACTTGGCAACATAGGAGTTGAGCTCAACAGACTCGTACTGTGTCAGTACGCCGACAACGTCGATTCCGCTGTTCGCGCAGTTGGAAAGCGGGAAGTCAACGATGCGGTACTTTCCACCATATGAGACGGCAGGTTTGGCCACTTTGTTTGTCAGGTCTTTCAGACGGCTGCCGCGGCCACCGGCCAGAATCATTGCTAACATTGAGTTTTGCATAATGTGAAACCTCTCTTTCTTTTATAATGATCATAATAAAAGGCCTTTACTCACGTACATTTATTGTAGCATATTGTTCGTAAAATGCGAATTAGTTTTAAGAAATTTGTGCAAAAATCGTATAAAAAAATTATCTGTAATTTTTTAATAGGGAAAATAGTGCAATTGATAAGCGTTTTTTGATGTATGATTGTTGGAAAAAATCAATTCAAGAACGCCTCAGCGTTCTTGCCGCGCCGCGCATGGTGCGAAGCACCTTCCTCTTTGCGCGGCTGTGATCCGCCGTGCCTAAGCATGCGTAACAATGCTCCAGTGGAGCATTGTGTAGCTGAGGCGTTTATCTCAGTGGGGGATTGAAACCCGCCACTGAGACGAGCAGGATATTAACCTATCCCCCGCTTATAGAAGCGGGGGTCTTCCCCACTGAGATAAAATGGTCTGCGGCAGAACTATGGATTCCGCTTCTGTGCGTCTTTCCAGGCTTTTAAAAAGGAATCTGGGAAAATCATATCTTCACAAGGTCTCTCATTTTTAGTATATTACTATCTGTTGAAACAAGTAATCAGTAACGTTGCACATTCCTGATTCCCCGCGCAGGCAAGAGACATCGTTCTTTTTATGCGATTGTTCTTCGCAAAAGGCGATGATGTCTGATGTGTACTTTGTATCCTATGCAAAAGAAAAAATTCACTTAGCGCAGTCAGCTCACGATAGGAATCACGAGCTTTGTGTTTCAGAGATAAAAATCCTGTCGTATGTACGGTTTACGATCGGTGCATGGAGAAGTTTATGAAATCAAGTTTACCAATAATTGGAAAAATACTCGCTGTCATCATCTCAATTTCCTGTATTGCCTTTATGGGGTACCTTCATCTTACGGACAAAGAAAGCCGCGCTGAGACCGAAGCCGTTGCAGCGGAAGTGAATGAGGGGACACGAGCTGAGGAAAAGACACAATCTGTTCAGGCTGCAAAAGCGAAGGCTGCCCGGGAGAAAACGGACAGCTTTTATCAGAAACTTGCGGATGGCTTCAACGTCAATATTCTCGTTGTTGGAGATACTCTTGCATCGGGGTATGGTTCGTCAGGTGCCGATTTGACCTGGTCCTCCCTTCTCGCGCAGGAACTCCGGGACATGTATGGAATTCAGGTCGAAATGGACAATCTGGCACTGATCGACAGTGACGCTTACTCTGCCTATTCCCAGATCAAGACGCTCGATGAAAAGATGGAATACGACCTCTGCATCGTCTGCACAGGTGCTTACGACACGAACGAGAGCCTTGCATATCATTATGAAGCGATTCTCCGGGCAATCGGAGATGCCTTTAAAAAGTGCTCCATTATCACCGTTCTAGAGAATACTGAGAAAGATCATACGTGGAAGAGCAATATCATCCGAAATCTTTCTGACGTCTATAAAGCAGATATAGCGGACACAATCACTCCGTCAGGCGAAAATCTGGATCCTTATGTGATTGACGGAAGATTTTTGAATGACGAGGGACAGGTACTCTATAAGCAGGCCATTCTTGAAACAATCATGCATGGTGTCAAATATCAGACGCCATATGAGAAGATCAGGGTCAAAGCACAGCACAATGAGACGTCAAAATATGATGCATTTTACTATGTCCCGGTGGACAGCTTCAGCAGAGCTGAAAATCAGTACAGCTTTGAAACATCTTTTGACGGGGCGCTTGCCATTGACTATGAGCTGATTCCGGGAGAAACTTCCATGTCTGTGTTTATCGATGGAGAACCAATCGTGGGATATGATACATCCAATTATTACGGGGCGAATATCGAGAGGGCACAGCTGATCGGAGATAATATGAAAGCCAGGAGAAGAGTCACAGTCGTCTTTGAGAGTGAGGAGCAGGCGAATGGGTTCCACGGTATCTATGTCAGCCCGACAAACTGATGCGAGTATTTTATACTGAGATATACAATATCTTTTGTGAAGTGTTTTACGAAGACACATCTTGTGTGAAATATCATGCAATATGACTGACCCCTGTCTTTTATGGCGTATAAAGTGCAGGAAATTGACAGATTTTTCTCGAGCCGGGTTCTTTTGCTTGCTAAATGTGAGCTAAACGTATAATATAACAAAGTGTGTGAGTATTAAAAGGGGGTACTATGGGCGGATACTTTGATATGCACTGCCATATCATTCCGGAAGTCGACGACGGCTCGGACTTACTCGAAGAGTCATTAGCCATACTTGACATGGAAGTCCGCGCAGGTGTGACTGATATTATATTGACACCGCATTTCAGACGGGAGATGTTCGAGGCAGACCGTGATTTTGTCGAGGCACAGTACAATCTCCTGCAGGAAGCTGCAACGAAAGAGTTTCCGGGCCTTCATCTTTATCTTGGCTGTGAATACCATTCCAACCACGATATGCATGAAATGCTGCGTACCGATCCGAGATACAGGATGCTCGGAACAAATTATGTTCTGCTCGAATTCAGCCAGGCACATTCAGGATCCTATATACGGGAACAGACATACTCCCTGATATCCAGAGGCTTCTGCCCGATCATTGCTCACTGCGAACGATATCGGCCGATCTCGACCAACATCAAGCTGGCCGAAGAGCTTGTTGATATGGGCGCTGAACTGCAGGTCAACGCGGATTCCGTAATCGGACGCGACGGCTGGGGAATTAAACGATTTTGCAGAAAACTCATGAAGCTCGGACTGCTTTCTTATATAGGAAGTGATGCGCACAATATGATGGATCGCAGATGTCATATGGGCGAATGCATCGATTATGTTGAGAAAAAGATGGGCCGTGATTACGCGGATCTTATTATGCGGAGAAATCCGCAGAACATTGTGGATCTTTCGAAGAAACAGTGAACGAGCCTTGAAACGGCGTTGAATTTTAATCTATGATGTAGAATGCTTATAATTTGTCGATTGAGATGAATAGGGAAAGTAAAACGAACAGCAGGAACAGTTTAAGTAAAGATGAGGAGAATGTAATGGGAGCACAGAAAAATGATGAAATAGAGATAGATCTTGGGGAATTATTCCTGAATATAGTCTCGCATTGGGCGGCAATTCTGCTCTGCACTGTACTTCTGGCGACAGTCGGTTATTCCTATGGCAGATTTATGACGACACCACAGTATTCTTCGACATCTGTCCTCTATGTCCTGAGCAAAAGTACATCCATCACATCTGTTGCAGATCTTCAGGTGGGTTCAAACCTGACGAACGATTATCTGCAGGTCATCAAGGCGAGGCCGGTCCTTGAGCAGGTCATTGAGAACCTTGGGCTCAATATGACGTATGAACAGCTTGCCTCGAGTGTCACGGTCATGAATCAGACGAACACTCGAATGCTCAGCATTACGGTGAAGAACAAGGATATAAAGCAGGCTAAGATGATTACCGATGAGATCGCGGATGTGTCTGCTGCCTTTATTTCCGAAAAGATGGATCAGGATCCGCCGACGGTCATCCAGTATGGCTATACGGATGCGAAGGCGGTCAGTACAAGCCCTGCGAAATACGCTCTCTATGGTGCGGCCTTGGGCCTTCTCCTTGCAGCCGGCGTGATCGTATTAATGTTCCTTCTGAATGATAAGATCATGACGCCGGAAGAACTGGAAAAACGGACAGGCCTTCATTCGCTGGCGACTCTTCCGATGGAATAAGATTTTTTACTGTAAATGGGTTTTGACTCAGAAAACAAACGAGCCGGATACCATCCACGAATGCAAAATATTGGCGGGTGCGGAATCGGCATTCGAACGGATTTAGTCAGATAATAAATGCCGTTACTTAGAGGAGAGTGAAATGGATTTAGTTAACATCGATGCAGGAAAAGAACCCAGCTATGCGATGAAGGAGTCGCTCCGTACGTTCCGTACGAATATTGCGTTCTGTGGCGCTGACGTGAAAGTCATTATGTTCACGAGCAGTGTTCCGGATGAAGGAAAGAGCACCTGCGTCTTTAATCTTGCAAAAGCGATCACGGACAGCGGAAAGAAAGTCCTGATCATAGATACCGACATGAGAAAATCGGTCATGATTCGCAGACATCATGTTGTCCGGGACAATAACGAGGAAATATTCGGTCTCTCCCATTATCTCTCCGGTCAGAAGAGCGCGGATGATGTGATGTATCGAACAAATATCGATGGTATTTTTATGGTCTTTGCCGGGCCGACTGTGCCTAATCCGACCGAAATTCTCGAAAAAGATGCTCTTGATGAGCTGGTAAATATCAGCAGAAAATATTTTGATTATATTCTGATTGACTGTGCACCGCTCGGTGCTGCAATCGATGCGGCTGTCGTTGCACGTGTCTGTGATGGCGCGATCATGGTAATAGAGCAGGGAGTAGCCGGAAGCCGTGTGATTCTCGAGCATAAAAAACAGCTGGAGGCATCCGGTGTAAGGATTCTTGGTGCTGTACTGAACAAGGTGAAGCTGAACAGCAGCGGATATTATGGCCATTATTATAAAAAGTATTATGGGAAGTACTATGGAAAGTATGACAGTGACCATGGAAAGAACAGAAAGGCAAAAAAGAAAAAATCTGTTGACGATAAGAGATCATAATCAGATAGGATGACAGTGAAAAGCGTGGCTTCTGGTCGCGCTTTACATTTTATTATTATTTATATGCCAGGTTATAAACGCAGACTGTTGGAGATGTAGTATATGAGCAGACACATAAGAAATTTGTGCTTGCACTTTATGAAGGCGTTGCTGATTTTATTGGTAACGGTTGATTTTGCTGTAATTTGGTATAACTTTTATGCAGAGGCAATTTATCTCAAATTTCATTTTTACGGCAATTTGGTGGTCATATTTGTCGAAATGGTTCTTTTTGTGATTTTTGCGAGATTGTACGGGGGTTTTCGGCTGAGAATCAGCAGAGTCGCAGATTTGATTTATTCAAATGCAGTTGCACTGCTTATGACCGGATTTATCATGTATTGTGTTCTTATACTTCTTGCCCGGCAGCTGCCCGATATCCTTCCTTTACTCGTATTCTGGTTAACGGGTGTTACGGTCAGTATACTCTGGTCATATATTGCTATTAAGGTGACGCAGTTTGCGGTGCCCATCCAGAAGGTCCTGATTATATATGACAATGAGCAGGCTCGCGTCAACGGCCAGTATATAATTGAAAAAATCCCATGGAGATATACGTTGACCGGTCAGGAGCATGTCGCTGAAGATGTACAGGAGACAATTGGAAAAATCAGAAGAATCAGCCCAAATCAGGTGATGCTTTGCGGCATACATTCCACACCGCGCAACACTATTCTGAAATACTGTATGGAGAATCATATCACGGTCATGATCAGGCCGAATATCGGAGACTTCCTTGTGAACAGTGCTAAAGAAGTTCAGCTTGCGAATCTTCCCGTTTTGTTCTGTGAAGGAAATCCCCAGTCTGATTTTTATGTGTTGGGCAAACGGATTTTTGACATTATATTCGGGGTTATTGGATTGATCATCTTTTCACCGTTCATGATTCTGACTGCTGCTGCGATTAAGCTATATGACAGGGGCCCAATCATCTATAAGCAGGTAAGACTGACTCAGAACCGAAAGGAATTCTACGTATATAAGTTTCGCAGTATGAGGGTGGATGCTGAAATAGACGGTATAGCGCGCCTGGCTTCCAAAAATGATGACCGCATCACTCCGGTAGGAAAATTCATTCGTGCAGTGCATATCGATGAGATGCCTCAGGTATTCTGTATTCTGTCCGGAAATATGTCGGTCGTAGGCCCAAGGCCGGAGAGACCGGAAATCGCTGAACAATACGAAAAGGTGATGCCTGAATTTGCGCTCAGGCTTCGTGCGAAAGCAGGTCTTACCGGGTATGCTCAGGTATATGGAAAGTATAATACAGAGCCGTATGATAAACTGCAGATGGATCTGATGTATATCTCACAGCAAAGCTTTGTGATGGATCTCAAAATTATATTTGCGACTATTAAAATTCTGCTTCTGCGTGAGAGAACTGAAGGAATTTCGGCTGAAACGGAAATGAGAGGTCTATGAAAAAGAATGCAATCATTTTTTTATAGATGCAGTATCTGTTGACGAATGCAGGTGTATTCTGTACATACGTAGAAGGAAGTATTGTGAACGGTGAAGGTGAAACGGCGGCACTTCATGCGTGGAACCTGGTCATGATTGACGGTGAATATTTCTTTCTTGATGCAACGGAAGGAGATCCGTATTTTGTAGAAGCCGAGGAGTCGACCGGACTCGCAAGGGAAGCGGATTATTCCTATTTGTGCCTGACCTCAGAAGATCTTCTGAGACTGGGATATACGGCTTCAGAAGAATACGCAGTGCCTGAGACGTATATGCGAACCTGGGATTTTTATGTGGTGAACGGATGTTATCACGAAGTTTTTGACTACGATGAGATCTATTCGGCACTGATCGGCGCACCAGAGTCGGAAGAGGCATCTGTCTATATGAAGTTTTCAGATTTTGAAAATTACGCGGCGGCTGTGGACACAATTATTTCCGGGGGTCTGTTGGACGAGGCCTCGCAGTATCGGATGTCGCTCATGGGCACAGAGGAACTGGAATACGTGCCTGTCTGCAATGATGCGCTTTATACGATCAATATTTATTGGTGAAAATGCGTGTGAAACAAGGTAATTTCTGATTTCGGGTTCGCGAAGCGGTTCTCATAATATAGAGAATGGATCTGAAAGTTGGTAAGGGAGGAATACGATTCGTGGATAGACGAAAAAAAATTAATAATCGAGACAGAGGAGGAGGAACCTTTCCGATTATTTTGCTGATTGTAGGGCTCGCTGTAGCGATTGGCGTTTTCCTCTTTTTCTACAAAATGAATAGCACAGAAAAGAGCAGTGAAATCACAGAGGCTGACACAGATGCCGGAGGAAAGTGGTCTGAAGGGATTGTTACGTATGGTGGAAAACAGTATAAGTACAACTCTACAATCCGATCCTATCTCTTTATGGGTATCGATACGGATGAACCGGTACAAAAGAAGGCGAAGGGAATCGAGGGAAACCAGGCAGACGCATTGTTCCTGCTGGTGGAAGATGCTGATTCCGGGAAGCTTTCCGTGATAGCGATTCATCGGAATACTATGACCGATATCCGGGAATGCGATGATAACGGAAAAGATATCGGAAATGAGATCGCGCAGATCTGTCTGCAGCATGGATATGGGGACGGAGAAAGACTTAGCTGTCAGTGGCAAACGGAGGCAGTATCGAACCTTTTCTATGGTATCCCAATCAAGGGATATATTTCGCTCAATATGGGCGGAATAGGCCTTCTGAATGATGCTGTGGGTGGCGTCGAAGTTGAAGTACTCGACGATTTGACGTCAAAAAATGCGGCTCTTGTGAAGGGTGAGACCGTCAAACTGAACGGTGATCAGGCATATCTCTATGTTCGAAGCAGAGATACCGGTGAATTTGACAGTGCTACAGCAAGAATGCAGCGTCAAAAGCAATACCTGAATGCATTTATTCCGAAGGCCAGACAGAAGGCAAAGACAGCATCCGGCGCTATGTCTATATATAAAAAGGCTGAAGACTATCTCTTTACAAACGTCGAATATGCGAGGCTTGCAGAGGAACTGGCTGGCCTGGATTATGATCCGGACAAGGACATGTATGAGATTCCCGGTGAGGTCAGGATGGGCGAAGAATACGAGGAATTTTATACGAATGAGACGGAATTTTATGAAATGATTTTGGAGATCTTCTATAAAGAAATTTCTTAACAGGCAGAACAACTGTGCAAAATGACTGCACTTTAGCTGAAGGTCACACATTTCGCACACGAATTTTTAGGAAGAGAATGCATATAAATAAGAGTTGAGAATGCAATTTCTGTAATAATTACTAAAAATAGTTCGTGGGCTTGCATTTTTTCAAAATTGGCGTTATCATTACTACAGTTTAAACTAATATTTTCCTAGGAAAGAGAGGGGCTATTAACATGAAATTCAAAAAAGCCATGGTTGCCCTTGCTGTCAGCGCTCTTATGGTCTTCGGAATGAGCACAGCTACATTCGCTGCCTCAAGCCCGAAGGTTACACCGAAGCCTGAATGCAAGAAACCTACAACTACAACAACTGTTACAAAGAATGCAGCTGGCAAGTCTGACAAGACAGCGGATGCTTCCGTTATCCCGATGCTGGCCGAGGCTCTTCTTGCAGGCGGTGCTGTTGTAGCTGGCGCAAAGTACAAGCTTACAAAGTAAAATTTGTAGCAGGCAAAGAACGGTCGGACGTTATACGTCCGGCTGTTTTTTTAGAAATATCTGCAACCGGTATGAGAGTTGAACTATATGAAAAAGAAGAAAAGCAATAAAAACATATATCTTGTGCTCTTTATCCTATTTCTGTCTGCAGCAATAGGCTATGGCGGATTCCTGCTCTATAAATCAAAGCAGAAGGCAGATGCAGACGAATATATGACTTCTCTGGCGGATTCCTATACAGAAAGTGTCACGCCGACTGCGACGGATACACCGACTCCGACACCGGAGCCGACAGCCACACCGGAACCTACGGAAACCCCTGAGCCGACACCGGAGCCTGTCGATCCGCTTGCGGGTGTGGATGTTCCGGAGAAAGCAATCGACTGGGAAGGTCTGGAAGCGGAGAACCCGGATATTTATGCATGGATCTATATTCCGAATACGAATGTGGATTATCCGATTCTGCAACATCCGACAGAGCAGAGTTATTATCTTGATCATAATATCGACCACAGTGAGGGATATCCGGGGTGCATTTATACACACCTTCGCAACAACAAGGACTGGTCGGATCCCAACACGATAATTTATGGTCATAATATGAGGAGCGGAACGATGTTCGCGTCTCTCCATTATTATGAGGATGGTGAATTCTTCAACAATAATCGGTATGTATATATCTATACACCTGATCAGGGGACTCTGGTGTACGAGATCTTCGCGGCAAGGACAGGCGGAGATGAAGATATCCTCGGAGCATATGATTTTACAAATGAAGAGACCTTTAAATCATATATATATACAATACTGAACAGCAGAGATATGTCGGGGCACATTCGAAATGATGTGACTGTCGATACGACAGATCATATAATTACGCTTTCGACGTGTACGGGAGATTCATCGACACGCCTTCTGGTCGAAGCGGTATTGCTCAACGATGAACATGTCCCGGAATATTCTTTTGTAAAAACAAATTAAAGCGGCTGCATAAGCCGCTTTTTTCTTAATGAGAATACCCGAAAGGGTTGCAGGTGGGCGACGATGAAAGAGACGGTTTACAGAATATCTAACAAAAAGAAAATGAAAATCGCCCTGGTCGCCGACCTCCACAACGTCAGCGGGCGAAGCGCACTTCGGAGCATGGAAAAGAATAACCCGGATCTGATCGCGGTCGCCGGTGACCTGATCGCCGGCCATACCCCGAAGGAAGCCGGGCACAGGGTGGAAAGTCAGCAGTTCGTTCTTCCTTTTCTTCGGGGATGCGCTGCAATCGCGCCCACCTATGTTTCCATCGGAAATCATGAATGGATGCTGACCGATGATGAGCTTGGGCTTTTCGCTTCCGCCGGTGCAGCTGTGCTGGACAATACCTGGACAGAGAGAGAAGGTGTTGTCATCGGTGGTCTTTCTTCTGCCCTCAGGAATATATGCAGCTTTGAGAGAGACAGATCCGGAGTGCTTTATCCGAAGCTTTCTGATCTTCGGAATCATGATAAGATCATGACGAGCTCTGACTGGCTCTCCGAATTCGAACGGCAGAAGGGATATAAGATCCTTCTTTGTCATCATCCTGAGTACTGGTGTCTTCGCGACCCGTTCCTTATAAGTCGAAGGATCGATCTCGTCCTCTCCGGGCATGCGCACGGCGGCCAGTTCCGGTTCCTGGGGCAGGGGGCTTATGCGCCGGGACAGGGCTGGTTCCCCAAATTTACATCCGGTGTGCACGGAGGACCGAATGGAAAACTGATCATATCCCGCGGACTTTCGAATCCGGCCAGGCCGATCCCGAGAATTTTCAATCGGACCGAGGTTGTTTACATAATCGTCTGATCTGGAGAGAAGCTGTTTGCTGATTCCGGTCACGTCGTAGAGGATAGAAAGTTACTCTCTTTCAAAAAAACATTAGTAAAGCGGACCGTCTGATGATGAAAATCCAGGATATATTATGGGTTTTCTTTTAAAGGTTTATCATGTAAAATAGTTAAGGTGTCTCAAAGCCTCCGTCGGATTGCAGACGTGTGCACTGGAAGGCGCAAACGCCCTGCGCACGTCGCGGCAAGAACGCCGAGGAGTTCTTGAAGACATGGATTTGAAAACAGGGACCGCGTAAGGAGGAAACGCGTCTTGTTAGCGCCGGGACCGAACAGGAAGGTCGACGAGGACGGCAGTGATCGAAAGATTCGGCGGATGCTGCCGCGGTGATCGGTGAATCGTGAGGGGCTGTATAAAAAAGCAGAATGAAAACTGTAACAGAGGACAGCTTCAGCACCGGAAGAACATAAGGGCAACCAAAACAGACTCACAGAGACGGTCTTGATAAAAAATATACATATGAAAAGGAAAAGAAAATGAGAGTAGTTATCCAGGATAATTATGAAAAGATGAGCAAGTGGGCAGCACAGTATATCGCAAAGAAGATCAATTCGCATAAGGAAGACAGACCTTTCGTACTGGGCCTTCCGACCGGATCTTCACCGATCGGCGTGTACAAGGAGCTCGTTCGCATGAATAAAGCCGGAGAGATCAGCTTTAAGAATGTTGTTACCTTCAATATGGATGAATACTGCGGACTTCCGCGTGAACATGATCAGAGCTACTGGTACTTCATGCACGACAATTTCTTTGATCATCTGGTAGATATGAATCCGGATAATATTAATATTCTGAACGGCATGGCTGAGGATCCGGAAGAAGAGTGCGCGAACTATGAGAAGAAGATCGCGTCCTACGGCGGAATCGATCTGTTCATGGGCGGGATCGGTGTCGACGGTCATCTGGCATTCAATGAGCCGTTCACATCTCTTTCATCCCGCACAGGTATCCGTAAGCTGACAACGGACACAAGAATCGTGAATTCCCGTTTCTTCGGAAACGATCCGGAGAAGGTTCCGGCTTACGCATTGTCTGTCGGAATCGGAACGGTCATGGACTCCAAAGAAGTGCTGGTCCTGATCAACGGACATAATAAGGCCAGAGCCCTTGCGAAGACAGTGGCCGGCAGTGTCAGCCAGATGTGGACCTGCAGCGCGCTTCAGATGCACAACGGCGCGATCATTGCCTGCGACGAGGCAGCCTGCGGTGAGCTGAAAGTCGATGCGTATCGTTACTTCCTGGATATTGAGAAAGACGAGAGACTGTAATTCTATCGCGGTTTCTTTGATGAAGAAAGCAAAAAAGGCAGCGTGTTTCTCTTAGGCACGCTGCCTTTTTGTTTATCTCAGTGGGGAAGACCTCCGCTTCTATAAGCGGGGGAAAGGTCAATATCCTGCCCCACTGAGATAAACGCCTCCGGCGGATCGCAGCCGCGCAAAGTGGAAGGTGCTTCGCACCATGCGCGGCGCGGCAAGAACGCTGAGGCGTTCTTGAAGTGGGGGAAATCCCTGAGTCAGTCGACGCTGATACGGATTCCCTGCCAAGTCCCGCGAGCACGATTGGAAAAAGAAAATGAAAGAAGCTTAAAGAAATTCGTTCATAATATAAGCACTGCGGTATTTGCGACGAAATCAATTTCTGTTTACAGGAAATGCCTGCTGCTGTATAATGTTCTGTGTATTAACAGACGTTTGCAGGAATTATTTCAGTGAAATGAATTGGAAATATTGTGAGTAATGAGGGAATTGTGATGAAAAAGAAATTAGTTATTCTTCTTTCTGCAGTTATGATTATGGTCTCCACTGTTCCGGTCATGGCGAGGGATCCGCTTTACAGCCCGACAGGAACGCCGGCAACAGAGACGCCGAAGAAGCCGAATCCACCGTCAAAGTCACCGAAGACCGGCGAAGCTGATTACATGCTTTACGGCCTTGGCGGAGCTGCTTCTCTGGCAGCAGTAGCGCTTGTGGCAAAGAAGAAAAGCGAGGCTTGATAATGATAATCGGGAGGTGTCCTTAATCGGACGCCTCTTTTTGTGTGCAGGATATTGACCGGAGAAAAAAGCAGCTGTACGGGATGACAGTTTTTTGTGTCATTGATGTATAACTGCATTTTTTATATAATTAACAGGGGGCCGAACGATACTGGACAGAAGCCTGCTTTTGTTTCAGAAAACTGTATCCACCATTTTCAAGAGGTAAGCCATGAACAAATCGCGCAGAGCGCTTAACCGAGCGGTTATTGCACTGGCAGTGATCTTTATGATTCTCACTGCTTCCGTCATAGTAGTTCTTTCGACAGATGCCGCGCAGTATCGTCACAATATGAATCTCGGCAGGCGGTATCTTACGAACAATGAATATGCATCAGCGGTAAGGGCATTTGATGCTGCGATCAAGATCAGAACAGAGAGCGGAGAGGCTTATATGGGACGAGGCGATGCCTATGCTGGACTGGGTGAGACAGAAAGTGCAGGAAACGATTACGAGACGGCGAGAACTCTTGATCCCAGCCTTGACAAAAAGGTAGAGCGGAGACTTGATGATCTTTACCGGGCGAAAGACTACGAGATTTCTGAAAACCCGAAATAAGTGACGGTCAAAATTGTTTCAAATTGTTTGACAAGATGTTACATTGAGGATATATTTATATATTTGGATGGGCGTTTGTAATACGTTCATCTCCGGAAAGGAGCAGCTATGACGAACACAGTTGGACCTATGATCAAAAAGGCACGTGCCGGAGCAGGGCTCACACAGGAGCAGCTCGCAATGAAGGTCACGGGCCTCTCTGCCTTGGATATAAGCCGGGCTGAGCGTGGAGAACTGATTCCCACACAGGAACAGCTGAAGACGATCGCGAAGGTGACAGGTGTAACACAGAAGTCCCTTCTTGACGCGGCGAAGGAATCAAAGACTGAGAACAATTCGTCGGGTACATCAGGTTCAACAGGCAGTGGCAAGAAACCGGCAAACAGCACAAGCGGCAAGAAACCGGCAGGCAGCACGAGTACAGGCACGAACACAGGCAAGACCATGGAGGTCACGGCGACAGAGAGAAAACTTGTTGAACTCTATCGCAAGGCCAGCACGGACGAGAAAAAAACCGTTATGAGCATCCTGAAAGGCGAGAAGGATACGACCAACGAGATGATCAATTCTCTTCTGGATGGCTCAAAGAAACCCGCAGATATTGTTTCATCTATACTGGGCAGCGCAGTAGAATCGTTTGCAAAAAAGAAATGAAGAACAAATTTGTATCAATATTAATGTCAGCCCTTCTGGGCATCACATCAGTCGCGGCGCCGACCGTACTGACTGCGGTCCCCGTTTCCGCCGAACCTGATTCGGAAATCACCGAGAGCGAGACGGAAGCAGGCTATATGTCTTCCAAGTCCGGAAGCGGCGATAAGACGTCCACAGAGAGCGGAACGGACAGCAGCTCTGATCAGTCTGCAGAAAGCAAAACGGAAAGCAAAGAGGGCACTGAGTCCGGAACAGAGTCCACAGACAGCAAAGCTGATACAGACAGCAAAACTGATACGGACAGCAAGACAGACAGTAAAACAGACAGCAAGGAAGAGAAAGTGGACAAGCATGACGATCCGCCTGTCGAGGGCAACCTGATCAAGTCCGGCGACTTCACGTCCAGTGACGGCTGGGATGTCTTTCTTGAGGACGGCGACGGCGATTTCATCGTAAATGACGGTGAGATGCTCTTAAATATCCGCAATACAGGCACTGTTGACTACGGTGTACAGCTTTACTATGACGGATTTAAGCTGGCCAGGGGATGTACCTACAGAATTTCATTTGATGCCAGCTGCGATGTCGAAAGACCGCTCATCTGGCGCGCACAGATCAACGGCAAGGATTATCACCCCTATGTGATCGACACGGTCACTGTCGGACCGGAAAAGAAGCACTTTGAGGCGGAATTTACGATGACGGAAAAGACCGACAAGGCTCCGCGCCTCTGCTTCAACTGCGGTTACTGGGAGGGTGCAGATCCCACAGCTGCCCATACCATCCATCTCGACAACGTTACTGTTCTTCTGATCGATGGAGATGACAGCGACAAGGAAGAACTCAATGTCATTACGACGAGCCGACTCGGATATCAGGAAGATGCGAAGAAGATCGCGGTCTTCAAGAATCCGGACCTTGAGGATTACTCGATCGTCGACGTGGATTCCGGTGATGTCGTCTATACCGGCGTGGCAGGAGACGAGGAGGAAAATGCAGCCTCCGGCGAGACTCTCCTTGTCGCCGATTTCAGTGATCTGAAGACACCCGGAAACTATCAGATCGTTGCAGATGAGGTAAAGTCAGCTGTCTTTACGATCAGTGACACGGTGTATGATGACACGATCGACGAGACATTCCGCACGTACTACCTGCAGCGCTGCGGACAGGAAGTCAAGGACGATACATTTGGTCATAAGGCCTGCCATACGGAAAAAGCAAAAGATTATGAGACCGGCAAGACAGTCGACGTGAGCGGCGGCTGGCATGACGCCGGAGATTACGGAAAGTATGTCGTTGCGGCAGCAAAGTCTGTTTCTGACCTTATGCTCGCGTATGAGAGATATGCTTCGCTTGACAAAGAGGAAATGGAAAAGGACGGCATCAAGTCGGATATTCTTGTAACACCGACCCCGACTCCGACTGTTTCCGCGACCCCGACTCCGACAGTCTCTGCGACCCCGACTGCAACACCGACCGCGACACCAAGTGCAAAGGCCTCGAAGACGGACAGCACAAAGACCGGCACGAGCAAGAACAGTGCAAAGACCGAATCCGCTAAGAGCGGAACAGCAGCACCAAAGACCGGGAATGCAGCCGGAACCGCAAAGACAGAGAGCACAAAGACAGGTGCCGCAAATACAAAGACCGGCAGCACAAATACGACCGGCAGCACGGCTTCTTCCGGTACTGCAGCATCAGAAAAGAAGATTCTTCCGGAAATCCTTGAGGAGACCCGCTATGAGCTCGAGTGGATGCTCAAGATGCAGACAGAGGAAGGCAGTGTTCACCACAAAGTGACGACAGCCAAATTCCCGTCTGTCATTATGCCGGAAGAAGACAGGGATGAGCTGATCCTCCTCCCGGTCTCCTCGACCGCGACAGCGGATTACGCAGCGGCGATGGCGATGGCAGCCCGTGTCTATGAGCCGTTCGACAAGGAGTTTGCGAATACCTGCCTTGACGCGGCAAAGACAGCTGCGACATGGCTTGAGAAAAATCCCGAAGATAACGTGGGATTTAAGAATCCTTCAGAGATCAGCACCGGCGAGTACGAGGATTCGAACGATACGGACGAGAGATACTGGGCGTTTGCAGAACTCTACAAGACGACCGGAGATGCAAATTATCTCAAGGATCTGAAGCCTTACACTGAAAAGACAGTTCCTCTCGGACTTGGCTGGCAGGCTGTCGGTCTGTACGGCGAATACGCAGTCCTTACATCGGACGCTGAGACAGCGGATAAGGATCTCTACAAGAAGGTGGAGGAGCGTTTCTTTGAACAGGTCGATAGCTATGTAGGAAAATCCCGCAGGGATTCTTATGGTGTATCTCTGAGCGCGGACGACTATATCTGGGGATCCAACATGTCTGTCGCAAACAACGGAATGGCGATGATCATGGCGGCGGAGCTTCTCGAGGATATAGAAGAAGGGGCGGATGTTCCGGCGTCCTACAGTCAGAGCAGATATGTGGACAGCGCGCAGATGCAGCTGGCCTATCTGACAGGCAACAACACCAATAACATGTCCTTCGTAACAGGCGACGGCGAAGGCCAGCCGAAGAACCCGCATCATCGCATCTCACAGGTGCGTGAGAAAGCGATTCCAGGCATGCTTGTCGGCGGACCGAATTCCGGACTTGAGGATGATTATGCGAGGAGCGCACTGGCAGATGCGGCACCTGCTGCATGCTATGCAGACAATGAGCAGTCTTACTCGACCAACGAGGTAGCGATCTACTGGAATTCTCCGTTCCTGAACCTGATGACGGGCGTGAACATCTATGAATAAAAACTGAACTGAAGAGGCTGTCGTGTTAACGCAAAGTACAGCTGTATGGGTTGGCACTTGCTTTTGGCGTGACCATACGGCTGTACTCCGGGTCGGCACGGCAGCCTTTTTCCTTTAAAGAGTCCATTTGTCGTAATAAAGTGTCTGTTCATCGAAAAACCGGCTCTGTGCGATGTTCGTGGCTATAATGTACAGTATCAGGATCGAAAGTTGTTTTACATCTTTCGATAAGATATACTTAGAAATCATAGAAGAGGTGAGCACCATGACATCTTTCAGAATAAGCACGGGCATACTGTCAGACACTTCGATGAAGACCATGAAAATTGCAGAACGGATACAGGATATAAGCCGGGAGGTCGGCCTGGTGAACCGGAATCTGCACGGATGCTTTCCGGAAGAGAGCATTGCGGCGCTCAGACTGTCCGATTTCTCCGCCTCACTGGATGTCCTCTCGGGAAAAATGCACGGATTTCACCGTGCGATGGATGACTGTGCGGCGAGTTATGTAAATGCAGAGGAGCAGGCTTCCAATGACTTCGCAGGCTTAAGTGCGGGATCAGCGAAGAATGCAGGGAAAGCTGCAGGGGTTGCTGGAGCAGTCTCCGGAGCTGAAGGAATTTTCGGCTCTGCAGTGGCGTCCAATTCTGTATCTCCGGCATATGTCTCTGCAGCAGTTGGAAGTGCCGGTACTGTCCTTACAGCTTCTTCTTACACGAAAGCGGAAATCGGTTCTTCTGTAAGTAAGAAAGGCCGCAATAAAGAAGCGTATATTGAGGCAGGGGTCCGAACGGTGGCGATGTTTGCATTTTCACGGGGAGATGTATATAAGACCGTTGAAAATATGCGTGAAGCCCATTACGCGCGCAATGAAAAGAATACAGATCTGCCGAAAACTGCAGAAGAGGCGGAGGCGAAGGGCTGGAAGAGATGCGATGCATCGCTCTATCATCAGTTCGACGACAGATCGAGAGAAGAGATCGCGGCGGATATGGCCAAAGGTTTTCCGGAAGGGAACCGGAAGTACATATCCGGAGACGGGCGTGAGGTCGTATATACGCCGGACGGGCAGCAGATCGTAACGGATCCTCGAAATATGGGGACATATAATTATGTCGAGGTCGACAGTACGGAGGATATCATCGGGCATCTCGCACTTGACGTACTTCCGTACTGGCTCTGGGGAAATTCAGCGAACGATTCAACGCCGTTTACAGCCAGAGTGCTGGGTCCGCTCTTTAAGTGACAACGCGGGACAGGCGAATGAGCTTTGTGATCAGGAACGTCTCTGCGTTCCGGATCGAAATGTGGTGGGAGGTATGACGGAAGACATCATAGAACGGTCACTTAAACTGAACAGGAACAGTATGAAGAGCATCATCCTGCGGTCTGCGATCGCGATGGTGCTGTTTGCTGTGCTCGGGATCGTTCTTAAATTCTATAATCCGCTCAACTCTGTTTCCAGATATCTGTCTCTGGCTTCCGCGGTCTCGCTCATGATCATGGTTTTCGGAATCTTCCGACGCAGGAAGATCCTCGATCCTGCTGACAGCCGAAAAGCGATCCGTGAGAATTTCAGCCGTTTTTCGCCCCGGGAAATGCAGGCGCTGGAAAGCGATTATCAAAATGCCCGCTCCTATGCGGATGGCAGGCTGCGGATCGGTGAACGAATATGCGCCTGGATCAGCGAGGAGCGGTGCGGGATCGCATTGTTCGAGGATGTGCAGGGGGTCCATTTTAATGATGACCCGGAAGAAAACAAGACAGTCTATTATGTCTCGCTGCACTTAATGGGCGAAGCCGGGGAGGTGGATATCCCCATGGGCAGAAGAGCTTACCGCAGGATGCGCGAGGATATGCGGGGGCGGTACCCGTACCTGATCATCTGACAGATCGGAGATTCACCAACTAGCGCAGGATGCTCGTGACTTGAGTCATGAGAGGAATGCGCCTTTTTGTTCTGCTGATGTATAATTCGTTCGTCAATTCCCGAACATAT
>OMVU01000123.1 GCA_900314565.1 uncultured Eubacteriales bacterium | reverse complement strand
TGAAATCGAAAATCGCGGAAACCCGCATAAAATAAGGCAAAACGCGGCATAAGCTGGCAAAAAACTGCATGATAAAAATTTTATTCATTTGCCACGGCACAATCTGTCGTTCCCCCATGTCAATGTACGCCATGCGGGACATGGTGAAAAAGCGCGGTCTTGAGAACCTGTTCCAGATCGACTGCGCGGCCACCAGCAGAGAGGAAATCGGCAACCCGGTCTATCCTCCTGCCCGGCGCCGGTTGGCCCGGGAAGGAATCAGCTGTGAAGGCTACCACGCCCGCAAGATGGTCAAGGAAGACTACGACCGCTACGACTACATCATCGGCATGGATGACGAGAACCTTCACGATATGTATGCCATCTGTGAAGGGAATGACCCGTATGATGGTGGCTGGTGGCGGAGAGATATTTCCCGGAAAAAACCGGAGCGGGAGATTCCGCATGTCTATGAACCCATTGGGCGCAGAGGGGAAGTCATCTCTCTGCTCATGGATTACACGGACAGGCCCGGCGAGGTGGCCGACCCTTGGTATACCGATAATTTTGAAGAGACCTGGCGGGACGTGACGGAAGGCTGCGAGGGCTTTCTCGATTATCTGAAGGAAACGCAGCAGATATAATGTGGCGTATTCTAAGTATCCACGATATGAGGAGAGTCATTTTGGTGGAAGGAAGGTAGATTCTGTGGTATAAAGAAAATGTATGCCGGAGGTGGAGACATGAGAGAAGACGTTTTTTACAGAAATAATAAAATGACTGCTCCGCTGGAGTACTATATAAGCAGGTATGATTCTTATGAGGCATTTGAGAAGGAATTCTCAGATGAATTTTTGAACGAAGACTCCAGAATAGGCAACTATCTCTGGGAGCTGCTGATGAAATATGACAAAAAGGCATCTAATGTATCCTTTGAAGCACATCTTCATGAGTCTTATGTGGGAAACATTATCAACGGCAAAAAGAACAATCCTTCCCGCAACGCTCTGATCTGCATATGCTTTGCTATGGGGGCGACAGTGGAGGAATTACAGTATCTGCTTAAATACGCAGGGCATTCGCCATTGTATGTTCGAAGAAAGAGAGATGTCATCATCTGGTTCGGTAAGATGAAGGGCGAAGAGATAGAGACAGTAAACAACAATCTCACGGAGCGCGGGCTTGAACCGCTTTACCGTGAAACCTGAGATCGTTATCGGCAGCAGGATCGGGCACTGCCTTTATTCTGATTTTCTTTTTGCTGTGACATTAAGAGATGAAGAAAGGACTGGCACCCTGGAGATGAAGAAAGGACTGGCACCGTGGAGGAGAGGTATATAGTTGTTGTAGGGGGCCTGAACATGGACCTTGCAGGAATCTGCGGCGATGTCTACCGTCCGCATGATTCCAATATCGGAGAAGTGACGATGTCTGCCGGAGGAGTCGGTCACAATATCGCCGAAAATCTTGTGAAGCTCGGGGTCCCGGTGTACCTGATCACGGCCTATGGGGATGACGGGTTCGGAGAAATCCTCGCAAAAGAGTGCGGGAAGGATGGCATCATTCTTGACGATGCGCTCTGTGTGCCCGGCGGAAAGAGCTGTATTTACCTCTATATGACGGACGATCAGGGCGAGATGGTGGCAGCGGTCAATGCGATGGAGCTGATCCGCAGGATCACGCCGGAGTTCCTGGCTGGGAAAATGGACAGGATCAACCATGCTGCCCTCTGTATTTTTGATGCAAATATCCCGGAGGAGAGCATTCGATACCTGGCGCAAAACTGCAGGGTACCGCTTTTTGCGGATCCGGTATCGGCCGCCAAAGTCGGACGCATAGAGAGTTCTCTGTGTCACATAGATACGCTGAAGCCGAATTCCATGGAAGCGGAGATCCTTACGGGCATTCATGTGGAAAATGAAAAAACCGCCTCCCTCGCAGCCCACGCGCTTTTTGAGCGGGGCGTGAAGAATGTGTTCATTTCCATGGGAGCGGACGGAATTTTCTGTTTCCGGGAAGGAGAAGAATGCCTGGTCCCTGTTCAGAAGACACACATTGTGAGCGTCAACGGAGCAGGCGATACGACGATGGCAGCGATTGCGTGGATCCGTTTCAAATATGGGAGTGAAATCGACCTTGAGACGATCGGCAGAATCACACAGGCGGCGGCATGCATTACGCTCGAATCGGAGGAATCGGTGTCGCCATATCTGAGTGAGGAGCAGATCCTTAAAAGGATGGAAGCATAAATAGCATTGTAATGAAACATTTCTTTATAGTCGGTACTAAGGGGGAAATAACATGATCAAACAGATTTATTCACTTGTAAATTATAATGAGAGCGTCGCAGTCATGGATGTCGGAGCAGACCATATCGGCCTGGTCCCGATGCAGTCAGGCGGAGTACCCGCTCACCGGGTGCCGCTCGATGTGGTCGACAGAATTTTTGCGGAGGCAAAGCGCAGAGGTGTGAAGTGTGTCGCCATCATGCTGTGCAAGGATCCGGAGGAAATGATCTTCCTCGCCAAACGGATCAAGCCGGATATTCTGCATGTCGCAGGTATGGAATATACATCGGATCAGGCATTTGCCGACAGGCTTCGTGCGGAATGTCCCGGGGTCGCCCTGATGCAGGCTGTGCTGGTGGACGGTCCCGAAGCTGTCGAGCGAGCGAAAAAGTACGCAGAATACTGCGACTATATTCTGACGGATTCCGGTCTTGCAAAGGACACGGGAATCGGAGCCAGCGGTATGACGCACGACTGGAAGTATGACGCGGAAATCGTACAGTCTGTGAAGGTTCCGGTCATCGTGGCAGGCGGTCTGGGCCCGGAAAATGTAGAAGAATGCATAAGGCAGGTAAAGCCGGCCGGTGTTGATTCTCTGACCAAGACCACCTGGAAATATAACGACGGTGTGATGGAGAAGGATATACCGAAGGTCGCTGAATTCTGCAGGAAGGCGGATCTGGCTGCAAAAGAAGCTGGACTTGTGTAATGATTGGCAGAACAGATCTGGCTGCAAAAGAAGTTGGACTTGTGTAATGATTGGCAGAACAGATCTGGCAGCAAAGGAAGCAGGACTTGTGTGATATTTGGCAGAACAGATCTGGCAACACTGCAGGTCGGACTTTTGCGAAATCCCGGCAGAAGGGCAGAAGGAGCGGAGAATGATTGATGAACGTCTGACGAAGCAGCTTGCTTTTTCGCTTGAGATCGATAAGGAGAAGAACATTTTCCGACAGACGCACCTGAGCGGCCACGGCAGGAACGAGAACGACGCCGAGCACGCCTGGCACATGGCCATCATGGCTTATCTGCTCAGAGAGTATGCAAATGAAGAGATCGACATATGCCGCGTCATGATCATGTGCCTGATTCATGATATCGTCGAGATCGATGCGGGCGATACGTACGCCTACGACGAGGAGGCGAAGAAAACGCAGAAGGCGAGGGAGGATGCAGCGAAGGAGCGCATTTTCTCAATGCTTCCGGAGGACCAGAAAGTGGAACTCATGGCGATTTTTGATGAATTCGAGGCCGCTGAGACTGCGGAGGCCAGGTTCGCGAGGGCGATGGACAATCTTCAGCCGCTCATACTCAATGACAGCAATGAGGGCGGTGACTGGATGGCGCACGGTATAAAAGCATCCCAGATTTACACACGGCAGGGACAGACCCGGCTCGGATCAGAGAGGCTTTACGAGGTGACGGACGAGATCATTAAGAAACATATTGCGGAAGGACATATAAAGAAAGGCGAGTCAACAACCCATGACTGCAGTAAAGAGTCTTAGCTTGCCATAGGATAAAAGGACCACCTGACCGGGCGGACTGCTGTCTGCTCTGCCGGGTGGTCTTTTCCTGTGAGGATCTGAATTCAAAGTGCTTCGTTGATTTTCTTCTTGGTCTGCTCCGCCACCGTATCAACGACCTGGTTCTCACCGACCTTCTTTTCGACCTCGGTCTTAGCCGTATCGACGGCCTTCTCCGCAGCCTGCTTTACCTGCTCATTTCCCTTTACCGTATTAAGAAGTTTGGATACATCCGGCATAGCATACCTCCATTTGTCCGGGTGGCAAAATGCGCTCTGCATTTTTCACGGACCGACCCGGCTCTGCTGTCTTTATTTTATCAGTGCGCCGCAGTTTTTTCTATAAAAAATGAGGAAGAGTACACAGACCTGAAGCATCGCCTGCGTGGAATATGAGTGTTCCTTTATGCCTTGACGAAAACACTTAGCCCCTCGTTGTAAGCAGGAATGCATTCTGATAAAATAAATATGGTTTCCCATAGCCTCGGGATACGGTTTCCAGGAATGATCCTCGAGGCCATTTTTTTAATAAAGAGCAATTTCATTATCAGATAAAGAGCTGCACGAACGCATTGGAGATTACATTTATGGACATAATCAGTCAAATGAAAAAAATCTGGCCCGACTGGACCGTTGTGGATAAAATCGGAGCCGGGTCTTACGGTCACGTCTACAAGGTGAGCCGCATCGTTGCGGACAGAACGTATTATTCAGCTGTGAAGGTCATCACGGTTCCGCAGAACGAAGGGGAAGTAAAAGCAGTTTTTGCGGAGGAGGGAAGCCACTCTGCAACGAAGGCGCATTTTAAAGAGCTGGTCGACGACTGCATTCGCGAGATCACAATTATGATGGATCTGCGTGGAGCTTCCAACGTTGTTGAGGTCGAGGATTTCAAGGTCATCGAATACGAAAATGAAATTCGATGGGATATCTTTATCCGAATGGAATATCTGACCTGCCTGACCGATATTATTACGCAGAGAAAGCTTTCTGAGAAGGAGGTCGCAAAGATTGGTGTCGATCTCTGCAGTGCTCTGGAAATATGTGAGAAAAAGCAGGTCATACACAGAGATATTAAGCCCGGAAATATATTCGTCTCCGAATTCGGGACCTATAAGCTCGGTGATTTTGGAATTGCCAGAGAGATGGACCGCGCATCGGGGACCCTGTCTTCCAGGGGAACCTATGATTACATGGCACCGGAAATGTTCAGGGGAATGCGCTATGATGCAACGGTCGATCTTTACGCCCTTGGCATTGTCCTTTATAAATTAACCTTAGATGACGGCAAAAGTAGGACTACATTTTCAGTCCGAGTTCCTTTCTGAACGATTCTTCTTTTACATGGGCGGGAACATTGCAACTAAAAA
>OMVU01000026.1 GCA_900314565.1 uncultured Eubacteriales bacterium | reverse complement strand
TGAGCTCCACGGATGATCCGTTATCGCCCCCTCACCAAAGATCCATATGGTCCCGTCTTCATGCAGATACCACTGCACGTTTTCACCGCAATAGCCACTGACAACCACCTTCATCCCATTTAGGCCAGTTACTGCAGTTGGATTCCCAGCTGTCTTTCTCCTTACGGCAGCCGTTGCCTTCTTACCGCTTCTCTCCTGATTCTCCTTGAGATAGAAAACTCCATAATAGGCCTCGAGGTCAATCCTGAAAGAGACAGTATCCCTCTCCTCCGTGCTCTCTTCCAAGATCTCATTTTCCTTTTTATCAAGAGCTGCCGTAATCCACTTTTCCTCCTCGGAATGTGGATCCTCGTAGGATTGAATGATGATCGGCTCATTCTCGCGCACAACATGCTGCGATTCGATCTTGAGGATGAATTTCTTCAGCGGTTCAACCCGTTGTCCCTGCACATCCTGAAAGACAATCTTAAGTGGCATTATGTCGAAAAGAAGCTCTGCTTCCCCGCCCGCAGCCCCGGTAGTATCGGAACTCGTCTCATCATCTGCATTTGCATCAGCAGATGCCTCGGAGGCAGCTTCCCCCTCGGCAGCCATATCATCAGGAACTCCGGAGGCAGTCGTTTCCACTGCATCCTCACCATCCTGATCCTCTGAAGAAACATCTGCATCCGACGAGCCCTCCGGATTCTCCGAAGCGTTTCCTGCATCTACGGTTGCCTTACCGTCCGCATCTGCGGAAACTGATTCTTCCACCGAATCCGCAGCCTCTGTATCCTGCTCCGCCTGACCTTCCGCAGCAGCCTGCTCCGCCTTCAATTTAAGCGCAGCTTCTCTGGCTTCTTTCGTGAGACGGTCAAGGATTTCCTTATCGTCTACCCATTCTGCCTCCAGAACAGTTCCTTCAGGAAATGTTCCTTCCTCAGCCTGCACAATAACAGTGATTCCTTTGTCCTCGATTTCCTTCCTGAGCTCCACCGCAGGCATGGAAACAACAGCTTCTGCAGGCTCGGATGTCATCGATTCTGAAGCCGATGCTTCAGAGTCATCCGAGATAGTTTCTGCAGGAGTCTGCTCCTCCGCCGGCTCCGACTCTGTCAGTACCGGTTCCTCTTCTGCGGGTGCCTGTTCCTCTTCTGGTGCTGCCTGCTCCTCCTCCGAAGGGACAGAGCTATTTCCCTCCTGTTTCTCCGCATTCTCCAATCCAGATTCACCGGCTATCACAGTGCTTTCTGTCATCCCGGCCTCATCTGCCAGAACCGGTACGGAAGGCAGACTTCCGAGAATCAGTGTAAGACAAAGCGCGATCACTCCCGGCAAATGCACCCGTTTTTTCCTGTAATTCCTCATCTTTTCCCCTTTATAAAATGTGTTCACACAACCTGCTTCTCTGAACTTCTTCACATTGCTGGTCGTTTTTTGAGCCGACCTTGCCGCTTCTTTTACGGATTTATGGATGATTGAACGACCTCTCAGCGCCGGAGTCATTTCTTTCCGACAGATTTGAGCTGCTGTCTGTAACAAAATAAACGCCTTTTCCAACGACAGCGGAAATCAATCGTAGAAAGCATGAACTCCCTATACCGCCCATATCTCTTTTCCAGTACAGAGTGATATCTGCCCGATCTTACGAACCCTGTCATGATGCCGAGAATATCCTCGTCCCTGATACCGTATTCCTTTGAGAAACAATTGTCTCCAAGAAGAACATAGTCATCGGCACAGACACGGATAATTCGATGGAGGACATACTGCTTCTTCTCCACTCTCCTGTAGAGAATGACATCTCCCTCCTCATATCTGTGATTCTCTTTCTTCCTCTCAATCAGGACCAGATCTTTTCCCTGACGCAGAAGCGGGAGCATACTGGTGCCCTGAATGGGCATCATTACTTCTCCATGCGATTTCAAATATTTTTCAAATTCACCTCTTTTCATTTCATAAGCCTTTACCTCACCCATGCAAAGATACGTTCCTTTATATTCTTCTGATATATGCTTCCTGTATGAATTATTGATACGATTTTAACACCTATTGAGATACATTACAATCTCTCTAGATGTTATTGCAGTGTCGCCTTTCTGCTACCCTTTCTATGCACAAACGTTCTCTTTGCTCTTTGTGATTACAAATGGAGTAATAAAATCATGGATGTGGGAAAAAGAATTGTATTTCTCAGAAATTTGAAAGGACTCACAACGACGAAACTTGCCTACAAAGCCGGACTGGCACAAAGCCATCTGAGGGATATCGAACTTGGCAATAAGAATCCGACCGTGGAAACTCTGTCCTATATCTGCGATGCTCTGGATATTTCCATGTCCGATTTCTTCATGGAGGATACCGAGGATAAACTGGAAAACAGCACTTTGCTTAGAACTATTTACAGATTGAGCAGCTACCAAAGAGAGCTTCTGCTTCAGTTCATCGAATCCATAACGGATGATTCCAGGTCCAAATGATTTCATTCACAGACCGAGGCGCCTGCATTCCGGCTGCCGAGGCACCGGTTTATGCGGGAAGTTTATTACCACTATGAAGAAGGTAAGTTCACCTTACCACCCACACTGAGATGAACAGGTTTTGCTCTATTCCCCGCTTATAGAAGCGGAGGTCTTCCCCACCGAGATAAAACAATTCCTTGCACCTCTCGTAGTGTTCATTCCGCCCATACCATCTCAGGCAGCCCCGCACTTTGTTCATATTTTGGGCTGTACACCCGACAGCCTGATTCGAGGCAGATTTATTGAAGAAAAGATTCATCTATGTTACTATTTTCTTAAGAGAACACGTGAAGAAAAGAAGGAGGCTCAGATCTTGGCTGGTGATCATAAGCAGTATAAAGACAGACTGTTCAACTTTCTATTCGGATCAGAAGAGAACAGGGAATGGACGCTCAGCTTATATAACGCGGTGAATAATTCACATTATACAGATCCGTCAGCAATCGAATTTACTACTATAAAAGAGGTCATGTATCTTGGAATGCATAACGACGTCTCTTTCCTGATTGCCGGAGAAATGAATCTGTATGAGCAGCAGAGTTCTTACAACCCTAACATGCCGCTCAGACTGCTTCAGTATACAGGAAATTTGTATGAGAAATACGTGAAGCAGCATAAACTGAATAAGTATGGAAGCGCTCTTCTCATGCTGCCAGTACCAAAACTGGTCGTATTCTATAATGGAAATGCAGATCAGCCCGATGAACAAATTCTCAGACTATCAGACTCCTTCCCCAAAGGTGCTGACTCTGATATTGAAGTCAAAGTACGGATGCTGAATGTGAATTCCGGACGAAATCAGAGACTGTTGGAAACTTGTAAACCGCTTGGAGAATATTCCTGGCTGGTGGAGGAGATTCGTAAGAACAACAAAACGAAAGATCAGGAAGGTGCAGGAAGCGCAATTGATCTGGCAATTTCTGAAATGCCTGATAGTTTTATAATCAAGCCCTTTCTTGTGGCACATAGAGCGGAGGTGAAGGGGATGCTGTTAACAGAGTATAACGAAGCAGAGCAAATGGAGCTCTTTAAAGAAGATGGTCGAAGAGAAGGCCGTGTGGAAGGAATTCTTGATACACTGGCTTCTCTCGTGAAGGATGGAATCCTGTCCATAAAAGATGCCGCGGCAAGAGCCGGAGTATCAGAAGATATTATTAAGAAAAAAATAGGTGCCAAATAACTATCAATCCCCGTCACTCGGATCCGATCAGAGTGACGGGGATTGCTTTTCTGTTTCAAGAAGGTCTCAGCGTTCCTGCCGCGTCACGCAAGGCGCAAAGCACCCTCGTTATTTCGCTGCTGCGACTCGCCGACGTCTTTATGTCTTTCTCAAATGGCAGCCACGCATTCATGGAAGTTCACTCAAGCCCGACCGTCTCCGAAAGCCCCAGCATAATATTCATATTCTGGACCGCCGCCCCGGACGCTCCCTTTCCGAGATTGTCGAAAAGCGCTGTCACTGTCGTCTGCTCCTCATATCCGCAGACGACAAGCTGCAGATGATTGGTGCCGGCGAGCGCGTTGGCATACAGTGTCCCCTGCTTCGGATCATACGGCATCACCGTGACAAAATGTTCCCCTGCATAGTACTCCTGAAGTCTCAGGCAGATCTCCTCCGCAGTCGGCTGACCGTTCAGCAGACGGTTCTGCAGCATGACGGAAGTCGCCATCCCCTTATAGTAGTCGTCGACGACCGGCATAAAGACCGGCGGATTGACAAGGCCTGTGACTTTCTGCATCTCGGGGATGTGCTTGTGTTTTAATGTGAGCCCGTAAATACCCGGGGCCGAGAGCTTTTCCTCCCGATCCTCCGCCTCATACTGGGCAATCATCTTTTTCCCGCCTCCGGAGTAGCCCGTGAGGGAATAGCATGTGACCGGATACTCCTTCGGAAGAATTCCCATGCGAATGAGCGGCGCGACGGAAGAGATCAGTCCGGTCGCATGGCAGCCCGGGTTTGCGACCCGTTTGCTGGCAGCGATCGTCGCCCTCTGTTCGCCGGAGAGCTCCGGAAATCCATACGTCCACTGATCAGAAGTCCTGTGGGCGGTGGACGCGTCTATGACCCGTACATCCGGATTCTCGATCAGAGAGACAGCCTCGATTGCACCCGCGTCAGGCAGACAGAGAAAGACGATATCCGCCATATTCAGGAATTTCTTTCTCTCCGCCAGATCATGGCGTTTGTCCTCGTCGATGCGCAGAAGCGTAAGGTCCTCCCGCATCCCGATCCGCTCGTAGATCTGAAGACCGGTCGTACCGGCCTGCCCATCTATATATACTTTTGTTTTCATATCTTATCTCCTCCCAGTGAACCACGCTGCCTGAGCCATCATTCAGACAGCGCCTGCGCCACTCTATATTTCAGTATAAAAAAGATGTCATTTATGAGGTTAATCCTTTTGCGCTGTCAAGGCAAGAAAAATCGCTAAATAGCATTTTTCTCGTCTTTGTACAATTAGGTATATCGCCGGATTATCTCGCATTTGTTCCCCTCATATTTCACCGCCTTGCGGCGGATTAGGTACAGCGGCGGATCATCTCGCATTTGTTCCCCCTATGTCTGTCTGATATATGGAGAACAATTGTCCGAAATCTCTCTCCTGTGCCTAAACAGCTCATATAGGCAGAAATCCTTGGAGAAATTCTGGCAGAAATCTCCCCTTCATACCTAAATCTCATAAAAAAGCAAAATTCCTTGGGGAACACTACAGAGAAATCCACTTCCTGTACCTAACGTTCCGAAAAACCTCTCCCGGGAGATTTCAGGTTCCCTGATCATGACAGTATATTTATATATTTACTCCCGATCTCGAGTCCCTCCACCCTATCCGGAAAACTTTATCTTCGCAGGCCGCTCCAGACGGCTTCTTCATTTCAAGTGCTGTTATTCTTTAACCATTCACGGTTCTTTGTTACTGTATATTCAAGAACGCCTTAGCGTTCTTACCGCGCCGCGCAGGATGCGAAGCACTTTCCTCTTTGCGCGGCTGCAATCCGCCGTGCCTAAGCATGCGTAACAATGCTCCAGTGGAGCATTGTGTAGCTGAGGCTTTATTCTTCATCGCGAGATTGTACCCACGATGAAGGCGAGCATCACTTTACACGCGTATCTCATGATTAAAATCACGAGTATAGCGCAATGAAGAATAACCCCTGAATCATTAACAGCTAAGGCGGCTCTCCTGCAGGAAGAGCCGCCTTAGCTGACAAACTTTAGAAAGAATATACTGATATCTCAATAATCCCTGTCCGATAAGACGCACAGCAGATTGCCGGTTCATCTTCAGGCGATGGTGCAGCGTAAAACGTACGTCTGCGATCCGTTTCGCTGCCTGTTTCAAATTGATCTGCTTTCTCAGAGCAGACTCCCGATTGAGAGGAACAGCGGCGCGAACACGAGGGACACGACCGTCATCAACTTGATCAGGATGTTGATCGACGGGCCGGACGTATCCTTGAAAGGATCGCCTACCGTATCTCCGACGACGGCTGCGTGGTGAGACTCGGATCCCTTTCCGCCGAAATTCCCACCCTCGATGTACTTCTTCGCGTTGTCCCAGGCACCGCCGGAATTGGACATGAAAATTGCCAGAAGAACGCCGGTCACAAGGGCACCGGCCAGAAGGCCTCCGAGCGCTTCTATCCCGAGCAGCAGACCGATCGCAATCGGAGCCGCAGCCGCGATGATTCCGGGTATGATCATTTCACGGAGCGCTGCGATCGTAGAGATCCCGACGCAGGTCTTATAATCCGGACGGCTGGTCCCTTTGAGGATTCCCGCATCCTCACGGAACTGGCGGCGCACCTCCTCGATCATGCTGTAAGCCGCCTTGGAAACGGACTCCATGGTGATCGCGGAGAAAAGGAACGTGAGCATGCCACCGATAAAGAGACCGGTAATGACTCTCGGCATCAGAATATCGATGGACTGCAGCGAAACAGCCTGCGCATAGGATACGAAGAGAGCCAGCGCGGTCAGCGCTGCGGAACCGATGGCAAAACCCTTGCCAATCGCAGCCGTGGTATTGCCGACGGAATCGAGCTTGTCGGTGATCTTTCTGACATCTTCGGGAAGACCGGACATCTCCGCGATTCCTCCCGCATTGTCAGCGATCGGTCCGTAGGCATCGACCGCGATCGTGCTCCCGGTCGTGGCAAGCATTCCGACTGCCGCGAGCGCGATGCCGTAAAGCCCGGCGATCAGATACGCACCCATGATTCCGGCGCAGATACATACGATCGGAACGACCGTAGATTTCATGCCGACTGCAAGGCCGGAGATGATGTTGGTTCCGGATCCGGTCTGGGACTGTTCCGCGATCTTCTTTACAGAACCGTATCTGTCGGACGTGAACATTTCCGTCGCCTGCCCGATGATAAATCCGACTAAAAGGCCGAAGATCACCGCAAAGGCCGGCTTCATGGAGCCGAGGACAAAATTTCCCGCGATCAGAGCACCGATGATCATAATGACATAGGCGACATAGCTTCCGCGGTTGAGCGCCGCCTGCGGGTTCCCGTTCTCATCGCCCCTTACGAAAAATGTTCCGATGATCGACGCGAGAATGCCCGCTCCCGCGAGAAGAAGGGGATACAGCGCGCCCTTTTCTCCAAATGCCAGAATACCGAGGGTGATCGCGGAGACGACGGCACCGACATAGGACTCGAAAAGATCCGCGCCCATACCGGCCACGTCACCCACGTTATCGCCGACATTGTCCGCGATGACGGCCGGATTTCTCGGGTCGTCCTCGGGAATGTTATTCTCAACTTTTCCGACAAGATCCGCGCCTACATCGGCAGCTTTCGTGTAGATACCTCCTCCGACACGGGCGAACAGCGCGACTGACGATGCGCCGAGACTGTAGCCGAAGAGGACCGACGCATCACCGGTCACAAGGTAAATGACGGAAATGCCGAGAAGCCCCAGCCCGACAACGGAAAATCCCATGACCGCACCGCCGTGGTAAGCGACTGCAAGCGCCTTTGCCATGCCGGATGTCCTGGCTGCGTTGGCCGTGCGGACATTTGCCTCCGTCGCGATCCGCATGCCGAAGAATCCGGCGAGCGTCGAGAAGACCGCACCGACCAGAAAACAGACCGCCGTGATCCAGTTCCCGATCCCGAATCCGATCACAACAAAAAGAATTGCGGCAAATATGACAAGTACCTTATATTCCGAGAAGAGGAACGCATTGGCTCCTTCCCGGATCGCACCGGCAATTTCCTTCATCCGGTCGGTCCCTTCTTCCTCCTTCCGGACGCTCCCTGCAAGATACACTGCAAATACAAGTGCCAGAACCGCACAGACCGGTATTATCATCATCATATTCATATTCGTTTCCTCCCCTGTTCCTGCTGAGCATCTGCCCCGCTTTTCATTTCCACTAAGCGAAGAAAATGACGCCCGGATGCGCAAAGGGCGATGGTTCCCCGTAAAACCATCGCCCTTCAAAACAAAAAACCAAGTCGATAAACTAGCAAGTGCGTGAAAAGCGAAAGTGTACGTCTCTTTACGCAATATCACTGTCCCCGGATCATAAGACACTCAGCTGCTCTGTCCGGAATTTTTTTATTCTTCATCGCACAATACTCATAATTTTAATCATGAGATACTCGCGCAAAGTGAAGCTCGCCTTCATCGTGAGTACAATCTCGCGATGAAGAATAGATCTTATCGGAAGTTCCGATAGGAACTCCCGATAAAAGGCTTGCAGAGCAAGCCGCATTATGATTATGAGGTTCGCGAAGCGGTTCTCATAATAAAAGCCTCCGGCGGATTGCAGCTTACTTCTCAACCGATACGATCAGAGATTCTCGCCGTTCGTCCGAATAACGTCTCTGTACCAGTAAGCCGAATCCTTCGGAATTCTCTTCTGGGTCTTGAAGTCCACAAAGACCAGGCCGTAACGCTGACCGAACCCTTCCGCCCACTCAAAGTTATCCATGAGCGACCATGCGAAATATCCGCGGATATCCGCTTCCTGGGCCGCGCGCTTGAGCGCTCCCAGATATCTCGCCGTAAAGTCGATCCGGCTCGGGTCATGGACCTTCCCGTCCAGATGGATCCAGTCATGGCAGGCCAGACCGTTCTCTGTGATGAAGATCGGCTTCTTGTAGCGGTCATACAGGAACTTGGGTCCCCAGTAGAGCGCTTCCGGCGTCATCGGCCAGTTGGACGCACTCTTCGCGTAGCCCGTGTTGCGGCTCAGAAGCTCCGGCTTTCCGTCCTCGCCCATGCAGACGGGGTATCCGAGGTAAATGTTCTGTCCGTAGATATCGATCGGCTCGCTGATGAGCTTCATATCGTCGTCCGTGATCTTCGGCAGGTCCTTCTCAAAGTGAACAAGGAACTCTTCCGGATATTTTCCGAAAATGACCGGATCCGACCACCACGCCGTATTCCACGCCCAGGTCCCTTCCTGCGGGATTCCGAAGTAAGCCTGCCTTGCAGCCTCGATATCCTCCGGCTTGTCCGTTGCGGGAAGCGCAATGCCCGATGTCGGCGCGTAGCCGACCACAAGCGGCTGCTTCGCATGTGCGCGCAGCTCCTGAACAGCTCTTCCGTGTGCTTTCAGGGCATTGTGGGACATGAGGATCGTCTCACGGTCAGGCAGCTGCAGCCAGGGAGCATGAACACCCTCGGAGAAGCTTAAGCCGACAAAGCACTGCGGCTCGTTGACTGTAAAGAAATTTTTGACTCTGTCTGAAAAACGGTCTGCGATGACAGCTGCGTACTGTGCAAACCATTCCGGCATCTTGGGATTCATCCAGCCGCCGCGCTTATAGAGCTCCATCGGAAGCTCCCAGTGGAACAGGGTGAGGTACGGCTCGATGTCATTTGCGACAAGTTCATCGATCAGGGCGTTGTAGAAGGCAACACCCTCTTCATTGACCATGCCCTTGCCCTCCGGCATAATACGGGTCCAGTCCACCGAAAAACGATATGCTTTCAGGCCGAGCTCCTTCATCAGCTTTACGTCTTCCCGGAACAGATGATAGTGATCACAGGAGACATCGCCCCTCTGATTCTCGAAGACTTTTCCTTTTTCCTTTACATACTCGTCCCAGAGATGCAGGCCTTTCCCGCCTTCATACTGCGCGCCCTCGATCTGATAACTGCTCGTGGCCGCGCCCCAGACAAAATCGTCTCTGAATTTCATTGCCGCCTCCTCAATAAGCGTATGTCTATATCTTCCTGAAACTGTCGGATGCCGGTACTGTCATCCACCCATGCCCTGCGTCCGCGGAACAGTACGCGCTCATGCATCTCTTTCGCCCTCATCCGTGAGACATGTTCTGCATCCTTGAGACAGCATCCGGCTCATGTCCCGCATTCGTGGAACAGCGCCCGGCTCCTTATACTATTTTGCACAAGTGATTCGACTCCAAAACACTTATATCCGTTACTTTTAACAACTCTTATGCAATATTTATACTACAAGACCCGACTTACTCCAATCTGCCTTTGCAAAACAGACGCATTGCAATTGTCTTTGTAAATCAGTCACATCGCAATTTCTTTCCAAATCAGGCATATCGCAAATACCTTTGCAGAACAGTTACATCGCAAATGCCTTTGCAGAACAGTTACATCGCAAATGCCTTTGCAGAACAGTTACATTGCAAATGTCTTTACAGAACAGTTACATTGCAAATGTCTTTACAGAACAGTTACATTGCAAATGTCTTTGCAATACAGTTACATCGTAAGCACGATCTCCGTGTTCTCCGTAAGAAGCGCCTCCGGCACATAATTGCCCTCGCAGGGCTTTCCGTTGACCGTCATCGTTGTGAAGCCGCTTTCCTTCCCGTCGGGATTTTCGATCGTGATGTGCAGCTTCCTGCCGCGGAAGTCCTTCTCGATCTCAAGGCCCTTCCAGTCAGCCGGAATGGACGGAGCAATCTTTATACCGTGGAGGTCCGGACGCATGCCGAGGATTCCCTCGACGCAGCCGACCATGACCGTGGAAGCCGTTCCTGTCAGCCAGTGCACATGGGACCGTCCTGCATGCGGGCTAGCCTTGCCTTCCGTGAACTGCCCGTAGCAGTACGGCTCTATGACACGGATCTCAGCCCGGTCATTCTGCATGGACGGCGCATTTTCACAGAAATAGGTAAATGCCCGATTTCCGCGTCCCATCAGGGCTTCCGCCAGGATCAGCCAGCCCTGGGACTGGGAGAACACGCCTCCGTTCTCCTTGACACCGGCATTGAAAATGACTGCCAGCGCCCCGTCAAATGCATGTAAATGATACGGCGGATCCATAAGAACGGCACCGTACTCCGTATTCAGTCTCTCATAGACGTTATCCATGGAAAGCCTTGCCTTCTCCGGATCAGCAAGTCCGCTGATCACACCCCAGCTCTGCGGATTCAGCCACATGTTGGCTTCCGGATCTGTTCCCTTTCCGATCGTCTCGCCTTCCTCCGTGTAGCCGCGGATAAAGCGGTCGCCGTCCCAGCAGAGCTCGATCAGCTTCTTGCCGAGTGCCTCCTGCTTCTCCTCCAGATACTTCAGATATTCGGCATCGTTCTTCTCAGCTGCGAATTCCCGAAGGATCGTGAATGCGTAATAGAACTGGAAGGCGACGAAAGCCGATTCGCCGTTCTTTCCGAGGCGAAGACAGTCATTCCAGTCCGCATAAAGGCCGGCCGGCATTCCGTGCGGTCCGAGATGATTCAGGGAGAAATCCAAAGCTCTCTTCAGATGCTCATAGACACTTCCCTCGTCGCGGTTCGCAAACGGGATCACCTCGTCAAGGAACGCGATATTTCCGGTCTCGGAGATATATTTGTAGACTGTGGGAAACAGCCAGAGCGCGTCATCCGCGCGATAGGCCGGATGCCCGGTCGCACGGACATAGCTGTCGTCCTCCGGTGTATCCTCATGTCCCGCATTGTGGCTGAACTTGACCAGCGGAAGTCCGCCGCCGTGATGTACCTGGGCGGAAAGCATGAACCGGATCTTGTCGGCTGCCTCTTCAGGGGACAGATGAATGACACCCTGAATATCCTGTACCGTGTCGCGGTAACCGTAGCCGTTCCGGAGGCCGCAGTAGAAGAAGGAGGCTGCCCTGGACCAGGTAAATGTCATAAAGCAGTTATATGCATTCCATGTGTTGATCATGGTGTCAAATTCAGGACAGGGCGTCTTTACCTTAAAGTGTGAGAACCGCTCACGCCACATGGCTTTCAGCACTTCGACTTCCTTCCCGCAGATTTCCTCCGGAGAAGCGTAGCTCTTCATGATCTGTTCGCTCTCCACCGGGCCCTTCTCACCAAGGACGAATGCAATCGTTCTGCTCTCCCCGGGCTTAAGACCGAGAACGGTCGACAGCGCGCCGACACAGTTCCCGTTGTATGCCATGCGTCCTCCGAGATCTCCCGTGACAACGCCGACCGGATTCCTGTATGTGTGGTAATTTCCCAGGAATGCGTCCCGCTCGCCGCAGCAGGAGGAGACAGCCGCACCGGCAAGCCCGAAGAAGCGCTCTGTGACGCCCTTATCGCTGACAGCCACATCTCCCTGATAGCCCTCAAGATTTCCGTTGATCTGCTGACGGATCCGGTTCCCGGCAAACAGCGTCCTCGTGATGAACATCGAATACTGGAGATTGACCTGATCCTGCTCATAATTGCCGTGATTGGTGAACTCACAGGAACCTGTGATCGTGAGTTCCCTCTCCGCATCGGAGTCATTGCGCACTCTGAGCATCCAGACTTCATAGCTCATACCGTCCGGAACATAGTAGACGGTCTCGCTGTGGATCCCCTTATAGTCCGCATCAAATACCGTATAACCCGTCCCGTGGCGGCACACGCTCTTATATGTGTCCGTATCTTTGCCGACCGGCTGCCAGGAAGCGGACCAGTAGTCTCCATCTGCGTTGTCGCGCAGATAAATATAGCGGCCCGGCTCATCAAAACGATTAAATACGTAGCGGAGAATACGGCCATTTGCGCCGGATTTGGCAAAGCTGTACCCGCCCGCATGGTTGGAAATAAGCGCGCCGTATTCAGGTGACCCGAGATAATTGGCCCAAGGGCCGGGTGTGTCAGGTCTTGTGATCACATACTCCAGATTTTCATTGTCAAAATATCCAAACTGCATATTTTTTCTCCTCTGTAAACGCATGTTAATATCTGACTAAATCCGTTCGGATACCGGTTCCGCAACCGCTCATGCTTCGCATTCGCGGACGGCATACGGTTCCCTGCTCTGCTCCTGCGATTCCGTTTTTATTAAGGAATCTGAGGCTTACTTGCATTAGTCCTCTTACTTCTTAATATTATAAATATTCTGTGGGTGCTTGCAAGCGATACATGCCGCGGATTCCGCTCATCAACATATCTCCGGAGCTGCCTTTTGCGGATTACCCGTCAGACCGGAACTGTACCAAAACAGCACTAAAACATCGCGTCAGTGGAAGAAGCCGGCCGGAACTGCTTTTTGAGAAAAACGCCCTGCCCGGCCTGCAAATGCCGTAGAGTCCTGCCATAAAAAAATCCCTGATCATGAGATTTTTAAGCCTCATGATCAGGGATTTTTGAAAGAGCCCTTCAGGCGAACGCACAGACGATCGCACTTCTCACGCTTCATAACCCGCCAGAATTTCAGAAAGGTATTCCCGGTATTCTCTCTGCACGCTCTGCGGACCCGCAATATGCATCCCGCTGCCGATTCCTGTCACCCACCCGAAGAACTGCGGGCTTACCGTCACAACGACATGGGCGCGGAATGTACCGTCCGCCTTCGGCACGATCATAATATCCCTTCCGAAGCGGTCAAGCACAACGCCGATCAGACGGTTTTCGCACGAAAGTGTCACGTTCGTATCCTGCCCGCCGAACATGCCGAATGTCTTTCTGGAAAATGCCGCCAGATCAAAATTCTGGAAATTCTCCTGACCGGCGCGCTCCTTTTTACTGATTTCCATATTCTGCATCTTGTCGACACGATAATGCTTGATCCTGTCCGTACTCGCCTCATAGCCGACCAGGTAGTAATTCTCATCGTCCCAGGTAAGCGCCCAGGGAGAGATCTCATAAATCATACCGTTCCGGCGGGGGACAAGTTCTTTCTTCACGTTCCACTCACAGTAGAGAAAACGGATCTGCCGGTTCTCCGACATCGCTTCATGGATCAGATCAACGCTGAGAAGGGCTGCCTCGTTCACGGTCTTCGTCCTGTTGATAATGAAGACCTGCCGTCGCAGTTTTCTTGCATTTTCCCGGCTCGTGAGCTTCTCCAGCTTTCTTATGAGCTCCTCCGATTCGGTCTTTGAGATAAATTTCGAGGACTGTACCGCATCGACCAGGAGC
Organism: uncultured Eubacteriales bacterium; assembly: GCA_900314565.1. GTDB lineage: Bacteria > Bacillota > Clostridia > Lachnospirales > Lachnospiraceae > Chordicoccus. Next base: position 16,333 of record OMVU01000026.1, on the reverse strand, counting down.
TTCAGCTCGGGAAGGGAAAACTCTCGCTCAGAGACATAATACCCCTGCCGTTCCCCTTTGACCTGCTCGACTTTGATCCCGAATGTCCGGAGGCGTTCGAGGTCTCCGTAAATGGTCTTGCGGTTGCAGTCCAGAGAATACCTTGACTGCAGCCGGTCGCAGAGCCCGCTGGCGCTTAATATATGATCCTTGTCTGTATCCTCCAGAAGAATCTTCATGAGATAGAGAATCTTCAATTTCTCCTCAGCCATATCGATGATATCCTCCGTCTAATATTGATCAAACGCAGCAACCCGGTATCTGTCCAGGTCATAAGTCTAAATTCCTGTTTATCGAGCGGTGCAGATCCTTCTGAAGCAGGGTTCCGCAGTTGGTGCAGAATTTGCCGCCCTTCCTGATTTTCATGCCGCATTCAGGACAAACGATGAACTCTGTCTCATTCGGTGAACTGTACAGAGTTCTTTCCGTTCCCGAAGGACGGCCCGGAGACAGATCAGATCCGGACTGCGGCAGACAGGTCCTTCCTGTTCCCGGAAGGGCAGCTCCGCATCTCATGCAGTATTCCTGCGAAAGGTCGTTCACCGTGCCGCAGACCCTGCAGGTACAGCCGCTCAAAGCGCCACTGTCTGTCTTCGCAGACTGCCCTCTCCGGACGATTTCCTGATTTCCATACGCACTGCCGGTCCTTGGCTCACGGTTCACAGTTCCCTGTCCTCCATAAGCTGTCGTCTTTTCCCGTCCTGCCATTTCGTCCGGTCCATAGCTCATGTCGCCGTACCTCCCAAACGCTCCTGTCCTGTTCCGGTCGAAGCGGCCGTTCTGCTGATCATTTATGCTGTACTTTCCAAGAATCTGCGTCCCGTTCCGGTCTGTACGGCCGTCCTGCTGATCATATAGATCGTCCTGTCCAAGGACCTGTGTCCCGTTCCGGTCTGTACGGCCGTCCTGCTGATCATATAGATTGTCCTGTCCAAGGACCCACGTCCCATCCTGATCTCCGGAAGACCGCGTCCCCGGATCCGACACTCTCCTCTCTCCAAAAGCTGTCGTTCGATCCTGTTCCCGGGGAACACCCGATTCCCATTCCGGAGGCATATACAGATTCCTGTCATGCCCCTCCGGCACATCATCCGTTCCTTTTCTGCCGATTCGCCTGACCATCAAAATACCAAAAAGAAGGACCAGACAGGCTGCAAGGACAATACCGAAGAAAAGGATCCATCGAGTCAGGTCTCCCCCGGAGGATTCTGTTTTTTCATCCTCTTCGGAGGCTGCCTTCTTCTCTGAATCTTTTTTATCACCGGAGCCTTCCTCATTTGCCCCGTCAGAGGACTCCGTATCCACAACGTGAAACGCAATACGCATCAGCCCCGCATATTCTTCCGCGGCAGATCCGATCCCGCCATAAAGCTCCACTCCGGGAGACCCTTTAAATACATCCGCCCCAAACGAGACCCAGTCATTCATAACATAAACGCCCCGGAGAGCCCTGCACTCTTCGAAAGCTCCATCATCAATCTTTGTCACGGATGCGGGGATGTGTATTTCACTGATCATCTTACAGTGGGCAAACGATCTGATATTTAAGGTCCTCAGCGTATCCGGGAGCGTAATTTCCGTAAGATTTGTTGCTTCCCAGAAAGCCTGCCGCTCCACTGCGTAAGTCCCGTCAGGCACAGTATAGGAAGCATCCTTCCTCCCTGCCGGATAGGACACGAGCATGCTTTCATACGTATCGAACAGAACACCGTCCCGGGCTTCATACTTTTCATTGGACTCGCTGACCGTTATTTCAGTCAGACTGCTGCATCCGCTGAAGGCACCGTACTCGATTGTCGTGACTTTCTGAGGGATCTTTACGCTTTTCAGACTGTTGCAGTACTGGAAGGCTGCCGATCCGATAAAATTCACTGATTCCGGAATGACGACTGACTCCAGTTTCGTACAGTTCCGGAACGACATCTGCCCGATTTTCGTCAGCTTATCGTTCATGGTGACCTTTTTGAGATTATCGCACCCCTGAAAAGCCGAACCCTGGATCTCCCGTAAATTTGCCGGCATTACGACCTCAGTTATCATGTCGTTCTCATCGAACGCTGCCGATCCGATGATCGTTACATTGCCGGGAATAACGACCTTGTCCGCATTTCCGGTATATTTTTGCAGGATTCCCTCATTGATGACAAAACCCGCATCCGCCGAAGCCGGTCTTGCATTGAAAATGCCGACCCCAAAGACAAGGCAGAGCAAACAGACAAGTCCAACCACCTTTTTCATTTTTCTCCCCTTCCCGTCCGGGAAATCCGTTCCCCCGGGCGCAGTTGATCCATCCATTTTTTACCGCACTTTTGCGCACAGTTCGCCTTTCAATTATGATCAGCCAAAAGCTTACGGCAGAATGGAACAAAAGGCTGATAAATTCTGCACTGTAAAAAATGCAGAAGTCATCAGCCTTATATATGTTCACGTATTACTTCTTAATTCAAGAACGCATCGCGGTCTCATATCGGAGAAAGACCGGATCATCTCATCTCTGCTGCGCATATTTCATGAGATCTGCCTTCCTGATCGCTCCGCGCATGATCTTGCCGCTGGTGGTCTTCGGCAGCTCCTCGACAAATTCCACGACACGCGGATACTTGTACGGCGCAGTCGCATGCTTGACATGATTCTGCAGCTCCTTTATGAGCTGCGGAGACGGGGTGAATTTCTTCGTGAGGACGACAGTTGCCTTTACGATCTGACCGCGCATGGGATCCGGAACAGCCGTAACCGCGCACTCGAGGACTGCCGGATGTGTCATGAGCGCACTCTCCACCTCGAACGGGCCGATCCTGTAGCCGGAGCACTTGATAACGTCATCATTTCTTCCGACGAACCAGTAGTATCCTTCCGGATCACGCCAGGCTGTATCGCCTGTGCTGTAAGTTCCGGCCGGCCACTGCTCTGCCATCGCCTCGGGGTTTCTGAAATATTCCCGGAAAAGACCAGTCGGATGCTGCTTGTCCGTATTCTTGATCACGATCGTTCCAACGATACCATCCTCACAGGATTCGCCGTTCTCATCCACAATATCGATATCATAGAGCGGCGTCGGCATTCCGGTAGAGCCCGGACGGACATCGATCCACGGGAAATTCGCGAAGAGGACGCTGCCCTCGCTCTGCCCGAAACCTTCACGGATCTCAAGTCCCGTAGCTTCCTGCCACTTGTAATAGACTTCCGGGTTCAGCGGCTCCCCTGCCATCGAGCAGTGCTTTATGGAGGAGAAATCATATTTTGTCAGATCTTCCTGGATCAGATATCTGTAAATCGTGGACGGTCCGCAGAAGGAATTCAGGCGGAGTTTCTCCATGATCTCAAGCATCCTCTGAGGATTGAATCTCTGCGTATCATAGGTCACGATGACGGCCCCGCAGATCCACTGCCCGTAGATCTTGCCCCAGGCGAATTTCGCCCAGCCGGAGTCAGCCTGCGTGAGATGCCTGCAGCCGTCATAGACCTGCTGCCAGTACTTCGCCGTGACGATATGTCCGAGCGGAAGCAGGAAATCGTGCAGGATCATCTTCGGCTCGCCGGTCGTCCCGGACGAGAAATAAATGAGCATCGGATCATCGTTATGCGTCGCCTCATCGCCCTGCGGACGCGGGAAATCCGGAGAGGCGGCATCGAGATCCTCTGAAAGAGATCTCCAGCCTTCCGGCGCTTCGCCGAGAACACTCACATACTGAAGCATCTTGCATTCCGGCTTTGCAGTATTGACATGCTGCACGATCTGCGGATCGTCAGCGCAGACGATCATCTTAACATCGGCTGCGTTACAGCGGTAAATGATATCATGTGCCATGAGCTGGAATGTCGCCGGGATGACGATCGCGCCCAGCTTGTGAAGTCCGACCATCACGAACCAGACTTCCGGACGCTGTCTCAGCATCATGAGCACCGTGTCGCCCTTCTTTATCCCAAGGCTTTTGAACATATTGGCAGCGCGGTTGCTCCGATCCTTCACGTCTGCGAAGGTAAAATGTCTTTCATTTCCATCGTCGTCGCACCAGATCAAAGCTTCCCTGTCCGGCTCCTCCTCGGCGTAAACGTCGACGACGTCAAATCCGAAATTGAAGTTCTCCGGAATCTTCAGCTTGAAATTCTCTTTAAAATCCTCATAACTTGTAAAGTCAATTCTTTCGACAAATCTCTCCAGCATAATTCTTTCTTCCTATTATCTTCGCAGTATTGTCACCCGCCGGTCATTGACAGGCATTTCTTTCTGCCCGTACTGTAACCCGTCGACCGCCGGCAGGCATTTCCTTTCGCCGATGTTATCACTCGTTGATGATCGTCAGGAACTTCGCGGTCTCTGTAACGGCACGCTGTCCATGCGGTTTCTCCGGATTAAAGTAAATACTGTCCCCGGCGTTCAGCGTGAATTCCCGCTTCCCGACCACGACCTTGATCGTGCCCTCAATTACATAGTTGAATTCCTGACCGCCATGTGTGACGAGCTCGGCCGTCTCGGACCTGGAAAGCGTGACGATCATCGGGTCCATGATCCTGTGCTTATAGTTAAATGCGAGCGCACTGAAGGAATATCCCGGATACCGCTCGACCTTGACACCGTTCCCTCCGCGAACGACCGTGTAATCATCCATCCTCGGAACATCTCCCGTCATGAGCACAGTCGGATCCACCTTAAAGACCGCGGCGGTCCTGTAGAGCATGCTGATCGGGATCTCCTTCGCTCCGCTTTCATATGCCATAAATTCTTCGGGTGTGACGCCGATCTCGCGGGCGACATCTTCTACCGGAATCTCAAGAATATCCCGGAGTTCCCTGATTCTTTCGGAAATCTGCTTGATATATTCGTTCATGTTCGAATTAACCTCCTCTTATAGATCCCTGTTTATTCTTCATCGCGCAATACTTGCGACTTCAGTCGTGAAATACGCGCGCAAAGTGATATTTGCCTTCATCGTGAGTACAGTCTCGCGATGAAGATTCAGGAACGCCGCTGTCCGATATAATACCTTTTGAAAAGCCATTATATATCATTAAGGAAAAGAATGCACCGTAAAATCAAAAAATCTTTCAGATTTACCAAGGCAGCCTCTCATTCCATTTCAAGAACGCCTCCGCGAGGATGCGCAGGGATTCGGTTTGGAAGATGTCAGCTTGCGCTGACCCGAATCCCGCGCCAATTCTCGCGAGCGAGAATTGAACTCAGTGCCTGCCTTATATCCCATGCCGACAGTTTCCTGTTCCGCAAGACCTGCCTCATATTCCGTATTTTTCAAGATCGACCCTGCCGTTAAGGACCTCTACACCGTCCTCGCGAAGCCGCTCGGCCTGCGCCCCCGGGCCGCCGAACGCAAACTCCCCTGACAGTTCTCCTTTCGAGTTCACTACCCGGAAGCAGGGAATATTTTCCGGATCCGGATTTCTGTGGAGGGCATTTCCGACCGCACGGGCCATCTTTCTGTCTCCGGCCATCTCCGCCACCTGTCCGTACGTCGCGACCCTGCCCGCGGGGATCCTTTTCACTGCCTCATAGATCCGCCTGCTCGGGCTGTCCGTCACAAGATCATAGCTCTCTGCGATCATTCGCTTTATCTCGTCATCCGGGATCGTCCCGTCGAGGATGATCGTGTTCCAGTGTTCTTTATTCTGATGCCATCCGGGAATGACAGAGGGGTAGGTCTCTCTCCAGAAGTCTCTCCACTCCGGATTCACCTTCACATTAAGATTGATATATCCATCCCTCTCATACGTCCAGAGGAAGGCTTTCCTCGTGCCTTTGACTCTGACGAGCTGCCAGTTCTGATCGTGAAAGGGCGCTTCCTCATATGTATCGGGAAATGAAAGCCCGTATTCCAGCGCCTCCTGTCTTGTCCTCATCTGTTCACTCCTCGCATAATTTTTTATTCTTTAAGGCCTACCGTCTCACCGTATATGAGCACCGCATTGCGCACACAGTCCTCACACGGGCAGAAGACGACCTTCGTGTCCCTTCCCTTGAGATCTTTACAGAGAGAAGCCCCTGTCTTCTTTACGAACTGCACCGACATCTGCTTTGCCGTACGGACAGTCCCTCTGCCCTCCTGACTGAGACCTGCCATAATGACCGCACCGATCAGTGCGCCGCAGGTCGCTTCCATATTTCCCATGCCGACCGCAAAACCGGCGTTGATCTTCATGAGTTCCTCTTCCGAAAGATCCGTCTGATCTGCCAGAACAGATGCAACGGCCTGTGCGCAGTTACATACACCGTTCTTCTTTAATTCCGCTGCCTTTTCGGCTCTCTCCAAAATGTTCACAGGCACCTCCTCTTCTTTAAGATCTACCGATCGAATTCTGTTTTACCGCCTTCTCCCCGCCGGGCTTTTCCGTCTTTCTCATGCGCAGCAGAGATTTGAAAATGTATAACCGTATTATATCATAAAAAAAGATATCGGCGAATTGTACTGATTCACCGATATCCTCTGCGTTTATGCGTTATTTCATACTTTACGTTTTCATGCTTTACAATTTCATGCTCCGAACCTTACCACAGAGTCGTTCTGCGTTACGATGATCTCATCCATCGAAACGCCGAAAATAGCTGACAGGGCGATCAGGTTGTCCAGATTCGGCATCGCCGCCCCGTGCTGCCATTTGTAAATCGCCTGCGGGGTGGAAAAGCCCATCAGAACCTGCAGCTCCCTCACGGACAGCCCGGCTGCCAGCCTCAGCCTCACGATGTTCTTCCCTGTAGCAGTCATATCGATGACCGGCATGTTCATCATCATGATTCCCTCCTGTTCCGGCATCCGCCGGAACAAAAGGTTCTCAGTCGGATGCCTTGAAATTATAGATCGGTTTCATCACATCAATTACATCTACCGACTCCCTGATGACGTCAATGATATCCTCGAGAGACTTGTACGCCATCGGCGCCTCATCCAGCGTCTTCTCATTGACGGAAGTGGTATAAATTCCTTCCATTGTCTTTTTGTACTCAGCAAGATCGAGATTCTCCCTCGCTGCGCGCCTTGACATGAGCCTTCCGGCACCGTGCGGCGCGGAATAATTCCATTCCGGATTTCCCCTGCCGATCGCGAGTACGGAACCATCCCTCATATTGATCGGGATCAGGACTTTCTCTCCCTTGTGGGCTGCGATCGCACCCTTTCGCAGGATCATCTCGTCCGTATCAATATAGTTGTGGATCGTGTGGAACGCATCTGTGCCGGTCATCCCGGTGCGCTCCAGGATGATCTCGGCCATTTTCTCCCTGTTCCTCTTCGCAAAACGCTGGCAGATCTCAACGTCAAAGAGATAGTCCTGAAGATACGGACCGTATACGAAGCACAGATCCTCCGGGATCGTATTCTCCTTCGCCTTCCAGGCGATCTTCTTAAGCGCAGCCTGTATCTCTTTTCGCCTGCCCTGCTCTTTATAGGTGCGGATGATTTCATCGCGCTCCTTAAAATACTCTTCCTTGCCCTGATTGAGGTCGATGGCCAGCTTCTGGTAGAGATCCGCGACCTGCTTTCCGAGGTTGCGGCTTCCGGAATGGATGACCAGATAGTTCGTTCCGTCCTGCGCGCGGTCCACTTCTATGAAATGGTTCCCCCCGCCCAGCGTTCCGAGGCTCCTTGCGAGACGCTTTGTATCGCGCAGATCACGGTAGCAGCGAAGCTCCTCCAGATCGAACTTCTCCTGCCTTCCTTCCCAGACGCTCATCCCCGACGGGATAAAATGCGCTGCCTCATCCAGCCCTTCAAAATCGATTTCCCCTTTTCCGAGATTGACCGTGTACATTCCGCAACCGATATCCACACCGACGATATTCGGAACAGCCTTGTCGGTGACTGTCATCGTTGTCCCGATCGTACAGCCTTTTCCCGCATGAACGTCAGGCATGATACGGATACGGCTTCCGGCCGTGAAATCATGATCGCACATGCGGCGGATCTGCTCGATCGCCTCCTCCTCGATCACAGAGGCGTAGCAGACCGCTGTGTTTACTTTTCCCTTAATTTCCATCATTGTTATCACTTCCCTGCTCTTTCATCTTTTTCATAACGCCCGCCTGCGTAAAAAAACCGCCTGTCCCATACAGGACAGGCGGTGATAATCTCTTCCTCTCGGATGCATCCTCCCATACAGCTTTACCGCAGAGAATGCCGTTTATCCGAGCATAGCCGATTTCCCGTTTCCATGCTCCTGCATGAGCGCGCAAAGACAAAGCCCCGTCCATACTTATACGGTGCTTCAGATCTCAGCTCACTGTGTGGATTGAAAAGGAGACCAGCTAACAACATTTTCTTATCCTCTCCGGACACATCTGTCCTTCTTTACTCTTAAAAATACAATATCATATCGTTTGGAAAATGTCATTAAACCTGAAGTATAAAATCCTTTTTATCTCAGCAGTGCCATTCGCATCCCGCTTGCGCTCCATGCTCATTGCCGCACTGTCGCACTGTCGTCTGTTCGAGAATTTCATGCAGGAATTCCAGCTCTCCGGAATGGAAGACAAACAGGTATATTTTCTATTCTAGCGTGCACGCATTTTATGGAAAATGCGCCGCACCGGGAGTACAATAAAAGCAGTTCTTATCATCTTAAGCCGTGTCGGCACGACCTCTTGAAAGCTTCACATCATAACTCTTACCTGCCGGCTGGCCGTCTCCGGGTCAACGCCTGTCCCGGGACCTGTAATCAATGTACGTAAAGGAGGTCCCATCATGCTTCATGAAGTAACATTTCCTTCATTTAACGAGAGAGATACCGTCTACGGATGGATCTACGTACCTGCCTGCAAGCCGAAGGGCATCATCCAGCTCGTCCACGGCTTCGGCGAACATTCCCGCCGTTATCTGCACATGATCGTCGGCTATCTGGAGGCCGGCTACATTGTCGCTGCCGATGATCACGTAGGACACGGCAAGACCGCGATTGAAAACAACACCTGGGGCGACTGGGGCGACAAGGGCGTCCACACCATGATGGAAGACGAGCACAAACTCAAGGAAGTCGTTGAGTCGTTCTATCCTGACCTTCCCTACTTTATGTTCGGCCACAGCATGGGCTCATTTATCGCAAGAGACTTTATCGCAAAGTATGGAAATGAACTCTCCGGCGTGACGATCTGCGGCACCGCCGACGTCTTCCCGGGCGCAAAGGAAGGAATCGCCGCCATGCAGAAGCTGGTGGATGAAGGCCACGGAGAAGAGTGCGATCCCTCGAAGACCGCGGAGCTGCTCGGCTGGATGTGCGAGCGCTGCGGCGAAATCCGTTACGGGAATGAGTGGATCTGTGCGGATCCCTATGTCCAGGCTGACCACGCGGCGGATCCGTTCGACGCCTTCACAAAACCGACCAACAACCGTTCTCTTCTCTATTTCCAGCAGATGATGGATGTGATTGCCGGTGAAGAGTGGGCCGCAAAGGTCCCGACAGACCTGCCCATCTATATCATCAGCGGAGATCAGGATCCGGTCGGCATGTATGGAGAAGGCGTCTATGCAGTCGCGAACCACCTCTACCGCACGGGTCACAAGCCGGTCACGAAGCTCTATTCCGGCTACAGGCATGAAATTCACAACTACAAGGCCATCAAGAACGAAGTCGTAGCGGGAATCACAGATTTCTTCGACAGCCAGCTCGGATGATATGCGCGCAGGAGCGCAGAAACGATTTGATTCAAAGCAAAAAAACAGAGTGTTCACGGTGCAGATGCATCATGAACACTCTGTTTTTTATCTTACGCTGACCTCCCGCAGCTCCCGCCGCGAGATGGCTGTGTCAAAAGAATCCTCTCGCTTGTACAGGGAAAGACCCGTTTCAGAAATTATAGCCTCCGGCGGATCACAGCCACGCAGTAAGAAAAAACATCCTCAGACTTTCGGGATATTTTCCTTTTGATTCTCCAGATAATGCTGCTTGATCAGCAGGAAATCCTCCAGGTCCATGAGCACATGATAAAGGATCGCACGGTTCTCGAACTCCTCCCTCGTCTCCGGCAGAGGTTCCTCCTTCATCCTGTTAAAGATCGTCTGAAGATGCTCGAGCTGCCGGCTGGGCGCATTGAGCTCCGTCACGTAGAGGCTCATGTAGAGGATATATTCGACAATGATCGCAGCCTGCGCGGGAACCATACGGATCTGCTGCAGCTCCCGCTGAAGATTCGCCAGGATCTGGCACTGGTCCCTGCGCATCTCAAAGTATTCGAAATAATAATCGGAATCTCTGGTAAATCTGTTCCCCTGGAATTCCGTGGAAATCCGGATACAGTGTTCCAGCCTTTCCTCCAGGCTGTGGATCTCCTCCCAGATCCGTCCCTTTTCGATCCCCAATTCAATATAGTCCGCGATACCCGTCAGCGTGGTCTGCATTTTGCTCTGGATGACAAGAATCTCCGTGTCGAGCTGATCCTTCATGGAATACGTGTCCCTGAACAGGTTGAAGATCAGGGCGAACCCCATACCGGTGAGCACGATAAAGAACTCGTTGACAATGACCGCCGGTGTAAATTCCGACACTGAGAGAAAGTGCGTGCCGGCGACGACATTGGCGGAGAGAGCCGCGCCCCAGCCCATCATCTCGCTGAAATAGATCGTAATAAAAATGAAGATCCCGTACGCAATGAACTCATTGACATACTGAAAGAGGAAAAATGCCGAGATTGCCGTAATGATAAAGCTGATGAGCCGGGATGAGGACAGGCGGAGCGTGTCCTTGGAAGTCGTCAGCATTGAGAAAATGCAGATCACGCCTGCCTGTGTCTCAAACTGAAGTCCTATGATGTGCGCGGTATAGATCGCCAGGGAACTGGCCAGGCCAAGGCGCACGCCGTAAACAGCCCAGCGCCTGCTGTTCTTTAAAATGTATTCTTTGCTGATCTTCATGCCCTGATTCCGTCCCTTTATCCCAGTGGGGGAAGACCCTCGCTTCTGCAAGCGGCAGGTAACCAATATTCTCCTCGTCTCAGTGGAAGAAGACCCTCGCCTCTGCAAGCGATGGGTAAACCAATATCCTGCCTGTCTCAGTGGTGATCTGCGATCCTCCCACTGAGTCCGGGAACGCCTCGGCTCCTTTCCGCGGCGTGTGCGGCGCTTACGGCGCATTCATCGTAAACTTGCGTCGTGAGAATTCCGGTTCAGAGATGAACTGCGATTATTTCTGTCCTGCTGCGAAGTATCCGTCAATCGCCTTCGCAAACTGGTCTGCGCAGGAAGTTCCCCTCAGCCCGCAGGTATTTCCTCTCAGGATATCAGCGACCTCCCGTGCATCCTTCCCTTCGACCAGCCTGCCGATCGCCTTGAGATTCCCGTTGCAGCCTCCTCTGAAGCTCACATTGTGCAGCTTCCCATCCTCGAGATCGAAGTCGAGCTTCACCGAACATACGCCCTTCGGGCTGAATGTGATGTGTTCCATATTCTGCTCCTCCTTGAATAAAATTAGTTTTTCTGATTAATGACTCTCTGGTTTATTATATCATACTCCTGCCTGTGTATCTTCTGAAGTGCCTGAAATTTACGGGTCACAGATATCTCCTTTTCCTACTCCCCGACCAGCTTCACGACCTTCATCTCATGATGCATCGCCCGAAGGAGCTTCCCAAAAGCATCTTCTGTATAGATCTTCAGGCTGGATGTGTTGATGCAGGGATGACATCCGAGAAACTCTTCTTTCAGTACATCTTCATCCACAAGGAGCTGTACCCTGTTATCCCGGTCATTCATAAGGCCCAGAATACTCGACGATCCCGGCGTGCAGTCAAGCAGTTCCTCCATCTCCCCGGCTGAGCCGAAAGACAGCCTTGCGCTGTTGATCTGTGAGGAGAGTTCCTTCGTTTTGAACACCTTATCTCCCGGCATCAGGAGCAAATAGTAAGCCGTATGCTGTCTGTTCGTAAGAAAGAGGTTCTTGCAGACGACAGCGCCGAGGACCGCGTCTATATCTCTGCAGGCTTCCATGGTAAACGCCTGTGCATCCGGATGATCCGTCCTCCAGTACTCCATTCCGAGAGAGTCCAGCAAGTCATAGCACCTGATCTCTTTATCCAGACGTCCCTCGTTCGTTTCCGGACGTCCTTTGAACAATTTATAATCTGCCATTATTCTATATGTTCCTTTCCTGAGATTTGTCCGCCGGCAATGAGCCATACAAGAACACCCTGGCAAATGTTCTCCGGGCGAAAGCTCATGTAGTATCACTATAGCATCCCGAAAAGCAGGTTGCAATTGAAAGCGGATCATGGAAGTATTTCAGCAGCGCTCCGGAATTCCATATGGACTTATGCCCGCAAAAGCGCAGTTTCTCCCACAAAAGCAGAAAGTAAAAAGCAGCGGAAAGCAGAACTCGGTAACTGTCGAAAAAATTTTTGGCCCTCTCTCCACATCATACGTATATTATTGTAAGAGTCGCGGAAGTAACGGGGCCTTTCATTTCCAGGAACCTCTTCCAAAGGCTGTATCCAATCCGATTCGCAGGATGTAAGTTAACCGGCTCACATCTGCGAGTGATGCAAAACAGGAGTGTAAAAGAAAAATGAACAGTAAATTGAAAACAGCAGGTATCATCGTTCTCTGTGCACTGTTGATCACAATTCCGTTATTGGTGACCCTCGGAAAGAAAATGAAGACTCAGCCAGCGGGCACCGGGACCACAGCTTCGGCAGTCGAATCCAAGGGTGAGAGTGAGGCAGCCGCTTCGACGGACTCCGCATCCGGCACGGCGCAGACCGGGGCTGTCAGGATCGACGGAAACGCCATGATGGATCTCTGGACAGACGGCGCTCCGCTCAAGAACGAGCTGATCAGCTACATGGCTGAGATCACAGATGAGAGCAGCCCGAAATTCATCCCGGTGGAGAACAGGGTCGCTGTGTTCGATTTCGACGGAACGCTCTTCTGCGAGACAGACCCCAATTACTTCGACTACACGCTTCTCGTATACCGTGTTCTGGAAGATCCGGACTACAAAGATAAGGCATCTGATTTTGAAAAAGAGGTTGCCAACAAAATCGTTGAAGTCAACGAAAAGAAGACCAAATTCGAAGGTCTGGAAGTTGATCACGGCAAGGCAGTGGCTTCCGCATTCAAAGGAATGACACTGGACGAGTTCAACAACTATATCCAGGAGTTCAAGAAACAGCCCATGCCGAGCTATGAAGGAATGACAAGAGGCGAAGGCTTTTACAAGCCGATGCTGCAGGTCATCGATTATCTGAAAGCAAACGACTTCACCGTCTACATCATCAGCGGCACGGACCGTTTCATCGTCCGCGGCATCATGTATGATTCCGGTGTGGATATTCCGACACAATGCCAGATCGGATCGGACGAAACGACCGTCGCTACGGGACAGAATGGTGAGGACGGTCTTGAATACCAATTCAAGCCGGATGATCAGGTCATCACCGGCGGCGAATTCATCATCAAGAACTTGAAAATGAATAAAGTATCCGTAATTGTCAAGGAAATCGGAAAGCAGCCGGTCCTCGCCTTCGGCAACAGCTCAGGCGACGCAAGCATGCTCGAGTACACGTGCAGCAGCAATCCGTATGAGAGCCGCGGCTTCATGCTCTGCTGCGACGATCTGGTCCGTGAGAACGGAAACGAGAAAAAAGCAGATGACATGTACAAAATGTGCGCTGAGCGCGGCTGGACCGCTGTCTCCATGAAGAATGACTGGACAACGATCTACGGGGATGGTGTCACAAAGGTTGACACTCCCGCTCTGGATCAGGCAGCCTGATCCGGAACGAGGCAAGCGTACCCGAACTGAGAGAACTGTACAGGACGCAGACGGAAGAATGCGTCGGAAAAACGAAAACTTAACCCCGAACTTAAGCTAAAATAAAAAATAAAGAGCGGTCTTAAAGACCGCTGCCGGGATGACCGGTTCAAAGCAGGGACTGCAGCATATGGCAGCCCTGCTTTTTTGCTGCGGCTGTTCATAAAGAACTCAGAACAGGTATTTGATATGCTGCTCTTTAATTGATATTTTATTGATATATTATTGATATTTTTTAACCGGAGTGCTATTCTTATTCCATACTGATAAAGCGGAAACCATTTCGGAAAGGCAGGGAAGCGGCGGTCCGCCCATCGGCAAGCCTGTGGGTGTCTCCACGCCATGATTATTATGACAATCAAGGAAATGAACAAAATAAAAACAGAACTGGGTTTCAGCTACGCGAAAATCGCTGAGATTTCCGGACTGCCTCTGAGTACGGTCCAGAAAGTACTTGGAGGCATCACAAAGTCACCGAGATATGAGACGCTGAAGGCTCTGGAGAAAGCACTTTGTCCGGTCACCGAAGCAAGCTCCGGCAGGTCTTCCTCCTCTTCCGGGAAATACTATACTAATCCGGCTTCCTGCGGCACATCTTACGGAATGATCCGTGAAGCCCTGCCCGAATATGGCTCCTCTCCCAAAAAGCAGGGCGACTACACGGTTTCGGATTATCTGAACATGCCTGATGACATTCGGGTCGAACTGATTGACGGGGTGATTTATGATATGGGGGCGCCAATTCTGCGCCACCAGACAGTGATCGGCCTGCTTCACTATCTGATTCTTCAGTTCATCAGGGAACATGACGGGTCCTGTGTTCCATTTGTCTCTCCTGTCGATGTTCAGCTGGACTGCGATGAAAAGACAATGGTGCAGCCCGATGTCCTCATTGTATGTGATCCCCAAAAGTTCAGGAACGGAAGAATATTCGGCGCACCGGATTTTGTTGCGGAAGTCGTCTCCCCCTCAAGCGTCCGGAGAGATAACATATTGAAGCTGCATAAGTACAGCGATGCAAACGTAAAAGAATATTGGATTGTTGATCCGGCCACGGAAAAAGTCATCGTCTACGATCTCAGGTCCGAATACGGGTTCAATATTGCACTATATACATTTGAGGACAAAGTCCCTATGAACCTGTACGACGGAGAACTGGTCATCGATTTTACGGAAATCAAGCGCGCTCTGCAGAAGCTTACTCCTTAATCTCTGACGCTTCACAGATTAAACACAAACAATTCCGGTCTGTTACGCAAAGTTTGTATTTTTTCAAATACTTTTTTATGGCAATTGACATTGGCGTTCAAAACCCGTATATTCAATGTGCGCTGTATTCGTAATAGGACGAAACGGCAGCATGGAGGGATATATAATGAAAACAAAAAAAGTCGATTCAATGTTACTGGCTCAGCTCGCTCTGCTCATCGCAATCGAGATCATCATGAAGCTGACAGGACTTGGCAGCGTACCCGTCGGACCTCTTTACATGAGCTTTCTTACACTCCCGATCGCAGTCGGTGCGATGATGATCGGTCCCGTCGGAGGCATTGTTCTCGGCGCGGTATTCGGTATCCTCAGCTACTGGGATGCCATCACCGGCGGATCCGTTATGGGAAGCGTTCTTTTCCAGATCAGCCCGATTCATTCATTTATTCTCTGCATCGTCACCCGTGTCCTTATGGGACTTTGCACAGGATACATTTTCAAGGCAGTTCGTAAAGTAGACAAGACAAAGACCTGGAGCTATTTTGTAGGCGCAGTCTCCGCTCCGCTTCTCAACACGCTGTTCTTCATGGGCTATCTCTGCATTGCGTTTTACAATACGGAGTATGTACAGGGAATGGTCAGCAGCGTAGGCGCGACCAATCCGTTCACGTTCATTGCCCTGCTCGTCGGGGTTCAGGCGCTGATCGAAGCCGGCGTATGCGGCATTCTCGGCGGAATCGTGTGCAAAGCGCTTGCAACGGCGATGCGCGGAAGAATTCTTGTGGACGAAAAGAAGGCACAAGCATAAGCTTGCTTCGTCCGCCTGCGATATGCTTTATACACAGCAGTAAAATTCATTTATCGACACAACGAACAGGAACGCTTCGGCGTTCCTGTTTCTATTTGACAGCAAAAACGGGCTGCTGCATCAGTATCAATTCCGACTCCTCAGTGTGTCAGCCATCGGATCAATCCCACCGCCGGAAGCAGCATGATCATGATTCCGGCGACCAGGACAAATCCGAGGGCAACAACAGCAGCTGTCATCTCGAGCAGTGAACCGAAGACCAGATACGCTGCTTCCCCGGCCTTCTCATTAAAGAAAATTAGTACCGCTGCCAGCACTGCAGTGAGACGTCTTATTTTCGGCGATGCTGTCCTGATCATAGCACGTACCGAGACAGCCAGCGTCAGAATGCAGATTCCGAATCTCATAATATTGATAATATGCGCTTCCATAAGGCACCGTTAAATAAAACCGTATAAAACAGGTCAGCGACTCCTGTTTCTGTTGTTTCAGGACTAACGGCTGTCCAATCTGTATAAGTCCGGCGGCAATTCT
>OMVU01000151.1 GCA_900314565.1 uncultured Eubacteriales bacterium | reverse complement strand
GAAAAACACATGGGTACGATCTATCTTGCGGGCGGCTGCTTCTGGGGACTCCAGAAGTTCTTTGACCAGTTTGGCGGAGTGATCCGGACAGAGGCCGGATACGCAAATGGGCCTGACACGGCGCCGAGCTACCAGGACGTCTGCAGAAACAGCGGACATGCGGAAACCGTGCGGGTTGACTATGACGACAAGGAAATGGACCTGGAAGAACTGCTCGAATACTACTTCATGGTGATCGACCCGCTGGCAGTAAACAGGCAGGGGAATGATGTAGGGATCCAGTACCGGACCGGCATCTACTACACGGATGAGAGGCAGCTCCCTGCGATCCAGAAGGTTTTCAGAATGGAGCAGAAAAAGGTGGGAATGACCCTTGCAGTGTCTGTGGAGCCGATCCGGAACTTCTTTCCCGCCGAGGAATACCACCAAAAATACCTGGACAAGAACCCGGGCGGATACTGTCACATCCCACGGTCTTTCTTTTCCATGGAAGACCGTGGGGAAAGAAAGGAAGCAGAGCTGCGGAAGCGGATCGGTGACCTGGCATACGAAGTCACCCAGCACGCCGCCACCGAGTCTCCTTATACAGGTGAATACGATTACTTCTTTGAGAAAGGGATATATGTAGACGTCGTGAGCGGAGAAGTCCTCTTTTCCTCGGCTGACAAATATGATTCTGGATGCGGCTGGCCTGCATTCACAAAGCCGATATCAAAGGATGCCATGACAGAACGGCTGGATGTCTCCCACGGGATGATACGTACGGAGATCAGAAGTTCTGAAGCAGGCTCCCATCTGGGACATGTGTTTAGCGACGGCCCTACGGAAAGCGGGGGTATGCGCTACTGCATCAATTCCGCCGCACTGCGGTTTATTCCGTATGCGGAGATGGAAGAGCAGGGATACGGGGAGTATAAGGAACTTTTCTCTGAAAAATGATAAACATATCATTATCCTATTAAGGCGTTGTTTCGGCAGCGCCTTTTTTGCTTTTCATCCATCTCAGAAAAAGCCTCTCTTCGTTCTTATAAAAAAAGAATTCCTCTATATGAGTCGTGAAACAAGAAAAGCGGAGTCAGAAAAAGACTCCGGGTCTTCACGATAAGGAGGAAACAAGGAATGAAGGCAGGTAAAAGGAAAAACGAAGGTGATGTAGTAAAGTCTTTTCTTGATGGAGAGCTCTACAGGATCAATGGCTCCGATGAGAAAGCTGTTGAGCTCAGTCACGTACAAGAAAGCGAAAATGACGATGGGAAGAAATATTTCACACCCACATCTGAAAAGCCGGTCACGGTCAGGAGTTGTGTGTTTGATGAGTTTTTCTATCTCTATGAAAAAGCTCCGGCAAAGGCCCCTGAAAACGGGGAATTTGTGATCAGGGACGGAGTGCTGCTCAGGAACGGAAAAAAGGTCGAGTGCGGCACGCTGGTCCCGCTGGAGATCAAAGCCCTGATCCCGGGCGCCGTGATCCTGACTGTCAGATCCCGTGAGGAGGGCAGGATGGACCTTTTTCACTATAATGTGGAAGAGGACGCGTTCAGCAAGCTGGCAAATGCGAAATCTGATCTGGAACTGGTGTACCGGCATAAAGATGTTACAGGTTTCATTGTCACGGAGATGGAGACCATCACGATCTGCAACGAAGAAGATGACTCCCCTGAATCATCAGATGCCGGATGGTCCGCTTTCCCGGTCGTTGGCAGCTGGGTGCCCTGTAGTGTAAACACAGGCAGTGATCCGGTGACCCACGTACAACTGTTTCAAACAAGCCACGCACTCAGGCTTGTCAAAGACGAATGTGGGACCGAATACTATGTTCACGATGCAGAAAATGATGGAAAGCGTACCATGGTCACAAAGGTCGATCTGGCTTATTATGACGAGGTGTCAGACCCGCTGGTAACGATCTACTGTATTGAGTTTCCTGGATTGATCGGGCAGATTCTTCCCTGCAACGACGAAGATCACAACTTTGTCTTTGTTACAGAAAAACCTGCAGGGATCATCCACTCAAATTACGGGCATTTCTACCGCAGGGCTGTCGGGGAAGAGGTATCCTCTGTTGTCCAGGATCATCCGATCCCGCTTTCGCTTTCTCCCATGAGTCCTTGTGACACGATCTTCGCATTTGGGAACAGAAACTACGAACTGTGCAGGATCCGTGTCGTCAAGACAAGAGACAGGGGCTTTGTCACGACGATCGAAGAGATCAAGTGACATACAGGTACTAACTCAATAACACATAAACAAGATCCAGAGCTCAGGCTCTGGATTTTGTTATGTCCGGATAGTCAAAACATATGGTCAAAACATATCAATAACATAAATATTGATAAATAACTTATGTTAAGTTACTATATAAAAAAAGAGTTATTGATGAGGTGAAAAATGCAGGAACGTCTTAAGGAAACATTTGGGCTTAATGTGCATGTAGAGCAGATTACGAAATTATCGGGACTGCCTTTTTACATGATGAATGACAGAATATTTTATAAAGCCAGTACAGATCAGGCAGAGTTTCTTCTCGTCAGCATTTCTGATAAGGATAGATTTGGAGTAATCGCACTGGAAAAACAACTGGCGAGATACATGAGGGCAGCAAACATGCCCGTTGCATACGCATTCAAGTCATTAACGAAAGTTCAAAGAGATGCCCTTGTGGGAAGAAGACTTCCATTTATAGCACTTCCGGATCAGATTTATCTTCCCTTCCTGGGAATATCGATGAGCAATCAGTTCAAAAAGGAGAAGGAAATCTCAGTGGACCGCTTTACACCTGCTTCACAGTGTCTTTTCCTTTATTTTCTATATTCCGCCCGCAGAAATCCTGTCCCGAAGAAAGACGCCGCGCTGGCGCTTGGATTAACGAGGACCTCAATCACACGAGCATCAGAACAGCTCAAAGCTTTGGGATTGATAACAGAAGAGACATGTTGGAAAGAAATCCGCATGACTGCCTGCGCGGAAGGAAAACAATTCTATGATGCCGGAAAGCAATACCTGATCAGCCCGATATTGAAAAAGCTTACACTCAAGTCAAGCAAGAGTTTAAACTGGCTTTATGCGGGTGAATCAGCGCTCGGGAAAAGGACAATGCTGAATGAGCCTGAAATACCAACCGTTGCAATAGACAAAAAACAACTTAGCAAGGCATCCTTGACCGAATTGGATGAAAAGTGGGAGACCGAAAAGGATCTCCTTCACGTTGAAATATGGAAATATGATCCAGCGCTCTTTGCAGAGGCTCGGATTGTTGATCCGGTTTCCATGGCAGTATCTCTGAAGGACTGTATGGACGAAAGGGTACAGGGCGAGCTCGAAGAGTTCATGGAGGAATATCAATGGTAAACGGAATGGAATCATTTAGAACGAAATTTATAGATTACCCAGATTGTTATACAGTTATCGGTGGAGCGGCGTGTGATATTCTTATGTCAGAAGCAGATGTGCCTTTCCGCGCCACAAAGGATATTGATATGATCCTGCTTCTGGAAGATCGATATCAGGACTTCGCCAAGGTTTTCTGGGAGTACATAAAAGAAGGTGGATATAGGTGTGGCTGGAAGAACAGCAAGGATGTCCATTTTTATCGATTTACTGACCCAGTCCCCGGCTATCCGGTTCAGATAGAGCTATTCTCCCGTTTTCCGGACTATCATCTGAGGACGGATTCTGGCATCATCCCCATCCATATCAATGATGATATTTCGAGCCTGTCAGCAATTTTGCTAAATGATGATTTTTATGGTTTTATGATGCAGGGTCGCAGAAACATTGATGGAATAAGCGTCCTAGACGCATCATATTTGATACCTTTTAAAATGCGTGCCTGGATCGATCTGTCTGATAGAAAAGCGCGGGGAGAGCATGTAAACGAGAAGGATTTGAAAAAGCATAAGTATGATGTATTCCGGCTTCTCGAAATAGTTACTCCCGATGAAACAGTAAAGGTTATTGGAATGGTGAAGGATAGTATTAATGCGTTCTTAGACCGGATTCAAGAAGAGGAACTACCGCTGGCACAGATAGGGCTCTCCATCAATAAGGATCAGAGCATACAACAGATACAGAATCTCTATAAGCAGTGACCTTATTATTGTTTGCAGATAGCACAATAGAAAGGACGTGGGTCATGAACATCCAGATATTCGGGACCAAGAAGAGCAGTGATACAAGAAAAGCTGAACGTTTTTTCAAAGAGCGCGGGATCCGGTTCCAATCCGTAGACATGAAGGAAAAAGGGCTGAGCAAGGGCGAATTCCAGTCGGTCATGCAGGCGGTCGGTGGGCTGGAAGCCATGATCGATGAAAACTGCAAAGACAAAGATACGCTCATGCTGATCAAATATATCGCTGCAGAAGATAAGATGCAGAAAGTGCTCGAAAACCAGTCAGTCCTGATACTTCCTATTGTCAGGAACGGAAAACAGGCTACAGTCGGTTACCAGCCGGACGTATGGAAAACGTGGAAGTGACTTGATGGCAGATCGGAGTTTGAGAGGTAAAAATGATAAATCACAGAGTACAGAAATATATAGATCATTCTTTCTGTTCAGAGTACCTTTTCAGGGATTGGGAAGCGTTCCTGGATTTCATCTATGAAGAAGGCTGCCGCGTTTCGTCCATCCTCTGGTGGGAGCACTGCAAAAAGAATTTTCAGCACGGATACGGCGGATATTCCGATCCGGATGACAGGGAATGGATGTATTCTGAGACCTGGCTTCATGAAGATGGATTTGAAGAAAAA
>OMVU01000017.1 GCA_900314565.1 uncultured Eubacteriales bacterium | reverse complement strand
CTGATAATACCCACCTCCTCTCAGGGAGGTTTAGAATACCACTTTTTCGGGACATTTTCATCTGTGGTTTAATAGGACATTATCAAAAATGGCTTACAGCATAAGAAAGTTTCAGGTGAAATCGCTTTACTTTTTGCAGGGAATGTTATAAAATGCGTTTCATACGGCATAGGAAATGCCCCTTTGAAAAACAAATATCAAATCGTTGAAGAGAAGAGTAGGAAGTGAAAGATCCCAGAGAGGAACGCCCCGCTTGCGGGTGATGGAAGTGTTCTGTTCGGAAGCTTTTCGAAGACCATCTCGGAGAGGCCCCAATACGGCCCGGTGATTCCGTTACCATCGAAATGAGAGGCCGGCAGCTGCCGGCAAGAAGGGTGGAACCGCGTTTATGACGTCCCTTTTTTCCATACGGAGCATGTATGGGAGAAGGGGCTTTTTTTATCGGATCAAAAGTATTATTGAGGAGGTCATCATGACGGAAGAATTATTGGCTGTTTACAGACACTCGCTTGCGCACATCCTTGCCAAGGCGGTCATCGAGATTTTCGGAAAAGAAAATGTCCAGTACGCGATCGGACCGCAGATCGCCGACGGTCTCTATTATGACTTTGTACTCCCGCGTACGATCACCGAGGATGATTACAAAGTGATCGAGGACAAGATGAATGAGATCATCAAGCGCAAAGAGGACTGGGTCTGCAAGGAGATTTCCAAAGAGGAAGGGCTCGAGCTTTTTGCGGATCAGAAGTTCAAGAAAGAGCTGATCGAGGATCTTCCGGAGGATGAGCGGATCACGATCTATTACACAGGCGAAGATTTCGTGGATCTCTGCCGCGGACCGCACGTTTCGAATTCCAAAGAGCTCTTCCCGGCTGCGTTCAAGGTGAAATCCGCCTCCGGCGCTTACTGGAGAGGAGATGCGAACCGCGATTCCCTGCAGAGGATCTATGTGTATGCATTTCCGGATAAAGCCCAGCTCAAGGCGCACCTCAACCTGGTCCGCGAGGCCATGGAGCGCGACCATAAAAAGCTCGGTCCGCAGCTTGATCTCTTTATGTTCAATGAGACAGCTCCGGGCATGCCCTACTGGCTGCCGGACGGATGGAAGGTCTATCAGGCCCTGATCACCTACTGGAGAAGCGTCCATGCCCGCCACGGATACTTTGAGATTTCCGCGCCGATCATCAACAACAGAAAGCTCTGGCTCATCTCCGGTCACTGGGCTCATTATCAGAACAATATGTTCGTTATCCCGGGGAAGAACGGAACAGAGTACACGATCGATGAGAGCGCTGCGGACGTCTATGCGGCGAAGCCGATGAACTGCCCGAACGCGATGATGACCTATAAGAGGGCTGTTCATTCTTACAAGGAGCTGCCGATCCGCTACAATGAGCTCGATGTGGTCCACCGCAAGGAGAAGAGCGGACAGCTGAACGGACTCTTCCGCGTACAGGCTTTCCGTCAGGACGACTGCCATACGTTCGTTATGGAGTCCCAGATCGAGTCTGAGATCGCTGATATCATGAGCATTGCGGACCAGATCTATGAAACATTCGGAATTACGTACCGCTGCGAGTTGTCCACCCGTCCGGATGATTTCATGGGCGATATCGAAGTCTGGAACCGCGCCGAGGCAGCGCTCAAGAGGATCCTCGACAATAAGTACGGCGAAGGAAATTATGAAGTCAATGAAGGCGACGGTGCCTTCTACGGGCCGAAGATCGACTTCCAGATCAAGGACGCCCTCGGCCGCGAGTGGCAGTGCGGAACTGTCCAGCTCGATTTCCAGCTGCCGCATAACTTCGGTCTGACCTATCGTGACAGCGACGGTCTGCAGAAGGAGCCGGTCGTTATCCACCGCGCTATCTTCGGATCCCTGGAGCGCTTTATCGGTATCCTGATCGAGAACTATAAGGGAGCGTTCCCGTTCTGGCTTGCGCCGACACAGGTCGGTATCGTTCCGATCCGCGAGGAGCACAATGCCTATGCAGAGCGGATCTATGACGAGCTCCTGAACATGGGAATCCGTGTGGATGTGGATTACAGCGACAAAAATATGAATGAGAAAGTCAAGGAGAACCGCCTGCGCAAGGTACCGTACATCATCGTTCTGGGTGACAAGGAAGTCAGTGAGCAGACTGTCTCCATCACGGTCCGCGGCATGAAGAAGCAGCTGCACGGCGTTGCACTTGACCGTTTCTTCGAAATGTGCAATACGATGAACGCAGAGCACACGAAGGAGCTGATCTCCGAGTAAGGAGTATCTGCGGCCGCATTGGTCCCGTAACGGATAAAAAAGATCCCCGCATTTATGCGGAAGACAGAGCTTAGAGCAATGTCTTTCGCATAGATGCGGGGTTTTATGTTTTTGAAGCTATTTTTTGCTGCTTGTTCCGGGATCAAAATGGGCAGCCAATGATACGTTCGTCGGTCTCAGTATTCTTCCGGTCAGGGAATCCGTGACAGTCAGATCCAGTGAACCGTCCGAATCAGCCCTGAGCGTAAGATTCAGCCTGCAGCTTTTGTACGGATCTATGGTCCGGTCTGAGAAGACGTGTTCGGAGATCATGACTCGATTCTGCGGGTCTGCCGTTTCCTCTTCCATGATGCGGACTTTGACGCATCCGTGCGCGTCAGACCTCAGGATGAGCAGCCCGGTCCCCTCAGCAGGAAGCGGTGCGCCCCTCCGGATGACAGGAAGAATACCGGTCGGAGTCCCGTCCGAGAATCCCAGCGTATACGCCAGCCGGTCGACCGGGGGCGCAGCGAAATAATTCATAAAGGGCGAGGCCAGCAAAGCGCCGACTCCGCCGGCATGCTCCGGCATGGAGAGTATCTTCGCCCTTGGAAAGACGCGGCGGAACTGTTCACCCAGATCCGGGAGTCCGGCAAGGACGACGGACTGTACCTGATCTTTTGAAAGGCCTGACGTGGAAACAGCCTGATCTGCTGCCATGAGGATGAGCGAAGGCGCGATCTGGGTCCCTTTGAAACTGCTCTTGAGCCTGTTCTTCATAGAGGCAAAGCCCTGCTTCATGATCCTCCTGCCGGAAATACTGTAAAGAGCTGCGTCGACGCGGTCCGAATGGTAGGACACGGAAAGACAGTTCTGCACGGAAGTGTCTCCGCTTACATAAAATGCCGCAAAGGCGGCAGTCTGACTCACCTGCCGTACCGTGGAAAAGCCTGCAGTGCGGGCGATATGGAGGACTTCGTTTTTCCGGTTCCGGGACCAGCCGTCGGGCACTGCCATGACAAGTTCCCGGAGATCCCTGCCGAGAGTACGGTCGAGTGACGTCTTGAAATCCCGGAAGGTTTCGGCTGTGAGCGCCTGATGCCCCTTTGTAACAGGATTCGTGAGCAGCTTTCTGCTGTCAGCTGCTGAGGCTGATATCGTGTAGTTTTTGCTGCTTCCGGCCCTGCAGAGTGAAATTCCGACGAATGCCCCGGAGATCTCCGGCTCGACAGGGACGGAAGAATCGGAGTGAGGAGCCGTTCTGTCCTGCTCTTTTTCCGGTCCGGAAGAATTCTCGTATCCTTCCGGGTGTGTAAAGAGCCAGTGGTCGAGCGCCTCCCTGAAATCGGCGGCATGACGGTAGCGTTTCAGAGCATCGTAGGCGCAGGCTTTTTCCAGGATCACGGCAAGTAAAGCGTCTGCATTTACGGGCATTGGAAGCGGTTCGCCGGCAAGGCGGCGCTTGTTAGCTTCGAGCATTTCCTTATAGGAGACGTTTTCCGCGGACGGATCAATGAATGGCCTCTGCCCGTTATTCAGGAGAATGAAGAGGACGAGTCCGAGCGAATAGATGTCGACCGTATGCCCGTACGCATGCCCGAAAGCGACTTCGGGTGCCTCGTAGTTCGGTGTGCCGATGATCGAGCGCGCTCCCGTAGAGCAGTCGAGCTGCCTTGCGATACCGAAGTCTCCCAGTTTAAAGAGGCCGTCACGGTTGCGGAAAATGTTGGCCGGTTTGACATCCCTGTGGATAATATGGGCGTTCTCGCAGCTTTCAAGGGCTGAAGCGATGTCCCGCGCGCAGGTGACGGCTTCCCGGACGGACATCTCGTGCCGGAGCCTGTAGTCCGGAAGGCTCTCAAGGAGCTCCATGCGTATGTAAAATGTCCATCCGAATCCGTCGCTGTTCCGCTCCGCGTGAAAATCCTCGATTGAGACGATGTTGGCTGAGCTTTTCAGCTCTGTCATGAGCGCGATCTCCCCCTCGAGCATGTTGCGCTGCTCAAGGAAATAGGTGCGGATGGAGGCATCGGTCATGCCCTGGGCGTGAAGGTTCCGGATATCAGACGACTCGCGCGGAATGCGGAGCACTTTCATAGCGGAATAGCCTCGCTTTCCGAACAGGTCTCTCGAGATGCGGTATACGCTGCCGAAGGAGCCGCGCCCGATTTCATTTTCAACGGTCCATTGCGGCCAGAAGCCGCTGATGCTGGGGTTCATAGGAAGTCCTTTCGTGATAAAGATAGCATCGGAAGATGCAACATATTACAGGAACCGCTCCGCGAACCCTGTAATCATAATGCGGCGCATAAATGCGCCTTTTATCGGGAGCTGCTTGTGCAGCTTCCGATAAGACATATTAAGTATACTTTATCCGAGACCGAAAAGGTAAAGAATATTGAGAAAAAGCGTGTTTAGCGGTAAGATAAAGAGGATTGTAAAGATCATGGCGGAACTGTGCGCGTTCAGTGAACTGCATGAACGATTCCATTTCGTACGGATTTTCGCAGGCGCCTGGTACATTCACATAGGAAAGGGAGGAGACCCATGTTAAAAGATCCCGTAAAGACCAAGGATGAGATCGTAGCTTTTATCAGGGAATATTTTGCGGAGAACGGTCCGAAATGCGATGCCGTCATCGGAATATCGGGCGGGAAGGATTCGACGGTCTGCGCAGCTCTTCTCGCAGAGGCGCTGGGCCGCGACCGTGTCATCGGCGTCATGATGCCGAACGGTGTCCAGAGCGACATCAGCGATTCACAGGAAGTCGTGGACCTTCTTGGGATCCGCAAAGTCACAGTGAATATCAAAGCGGGTTATGACGGTCTGTCCGGCGCGATCAACGAAGCTCTGCGTGAGGGCGGAATTCCGGGAGTTGACAGCCTGTCCCGCGATTCGGAGATCAATATGCCTCCCCGTCTTCGCATGAGTACCCTGTACGCGATCGGCCAGGCGCTGCCGAACGGCGGGCGGGTCGCCAATACATGCAACCGGTCCGAGGATTATATCGGATATTCCACAAAGTACGGTGATGCGGCCGGTGATTTCAGCATCCTTTGCAACCTGCTTGTCCACGAGGTCATCCAGATCGGTGAGGTGCTCGGCATCCCGGAGCGGCTCACGAAGAAAACACCGTCTGACGGACTGAGCGGCATGTCGGACGAGGACAAGATCGGGTTTACGTACGCGGTGCTCGATCACTATATTCTGACCGGCGAGTGCGAAGATCAGGCGATCCGCGAGAAGATCGACCGTATGCACAGGCTGAACCTGCACAAGCTCCGCCTGATGCCGGCCTATGTGCCGAAGGACTGAGCTCCTTACAAAGGGAATAAGGATAGGCTCTTGCGAAACTCTGTGCGAAATGGAATTGTATGAACAATTCAAACAATCTGCACAAGCCTTAGAACTTCTTCATGAGCGAAAGATGTGGAATGAGCAAAAACCGTACTGTTGCGAATGCTTTTCCACATCTTGAGTGAATGCCAGAAGTTCTTGGCGCGGAAGCCGTTTGAATGTTCATACAATTTCCATGAAGCACAGACTTTCGCAATTGCCTGGGAATAAGGATCACCCCGGCGTTGCTGACGCGCTGTTTAAGGAACGAAGCGTCTTCTTCATCGCGCGGCGCGGCAAGAACGCTGAGGCGTTCTTGAATATTACCGGTTCGTGAAGTTTTTGTGTACATTTTTCAGAATTCTTGCGAAGAAATTCGATTATGATATACTGATAAGAAAGCAGTAAGAGAGGAGGGGCTTGAGAGATATGAAGGAAAAGGGACTGCACATTTCCATCAATTCGCCGGTCATACTCGGCTTCACGGGGATCTGTTTTGCCGCGCTCCTTCTGGGATATCTGACCGGAGGGCGAAGCACGATGCTGGTCTTTTCGGTCTATCGGTCCTCGCTCCTCAATCCGCTGACGTACGTCCGGCTCATCGGACATGTCTTCGGACATGCCGGGTTCGACCATCTGATGGGCAATATCATGCTCATCCTGATCGTCGGACCGCTCCTTGAGGAGAAGTACGGTTCCCCGAACATTGCTTTTGTGATCCTTGCGACTGCCTTAGTGACAGGCATCGCGAACTGTATTTTCTTTCCGAACACCGCGCTTCTCGGAGCGAGCGGTGTGGTTTTTGCGTTTATCCTGCTCTCTTCCCTGACGCAGATGCGGGACGGGAGCATTCCGCTCACATTTATTCTGGTCGTTGTGCTCTATATTGGCCAGCAGGTCTATCAGGGCCTGTTCCTTCGGGATAATGTCTCGAACTTTACCCACATTCTGGGCGGAGCGGTCGGATCGGTCCTCGGCTGGTATATGGAGCGGCATAAGATGAGCAGATATCGAGGCTGAAGAAAGAATGTTCAAACATATTAAGATAAAAAAGACGGATGACTTCTTCACCGAAATCAAAGACCGGGAAGTGAGCGGTGTATATTTTTACCGTGTGAACGGGTGGAACGAGGAAGTCAGAAAACTGATCGGGCGTTACTATGAGGCGGCGCGCAGATCGGGCGTCATCATCGAGGGACGCATTCCGAACCCGGATGAGAAAAATCTGAATTATTACAACGAAATAATGGGGATGGATTTCTCCATGGACAGAGCGTTCATAGAGACGCGGCTCAAGAAATGGCTTCCCCGTATGAACACTTACCAGTGCAGTACTGTCGCAGCCTCGATTTTTGACACACTGAAGGGACTTCAGGCAGCCGGCAAGAACGAGAATATGCTGAAGAACGCCTATATCAAGTTCATGTGCTGGCTCTATTACAAGTTCGAGAGGATCGTCGGCCGTCTGGGGGACAACAGTGTGCCCAAGATCCTGTACGAGGGCAGTGTCAGCAGCTACGAGCTTCTCTTTCTGTCCATACTCTCGGGGGCGGGCTGTGATATCCTTCTGCTCCAGTATAAGGGGGACGCGGCATATCTGAAGCTGGATCCGCGCTCCGAGAAGTCCGATGCGCTGGAGCTTGCCGGGATGTCTTCATTTCCTGCAGAGTTCAGCCTGAAAACAGTGCGTGACGGACTCCGGGCAGAGGAGGAGAAGAGAAGACTTTACGGGGAGGACCCGGCCCTGCTTCCCTGCACCAACGCATGGATGAAGGGAGATACACTCGAAGATATCCGGAAGCCGTGCGTGACAAGAGGGGAGGATGCGAGGTTCTTTTACAACACGTTTGCCCGCATTACCGGTGCCTGGGACAAGCTGACCTATGTGAACGACCTCTATATGTTCTACCAGGAGCTTCGCTCCTATGAACGGACGGTCTGCGTTGTGGAAAATGAAATACCGATCCCCACTTCTGAGGAAATTGGTGCCCTCAACCGGAAGAATTACGCAAATTACGAACAGATGCTCGGCGACCTTGCCGGAGCGCTCAAAAAGATCTCGAACAAGGATCTCGCGGTGATTGCCAGACATGCCTTTCTCGACCTGCTCTTTGAGGAGTCAGCGAAGGAAGGAATGAACCTGAACCGCCTCACCAACCGGGCGATCTACGTCCTGTGCTGGTTCCTTCGGTGGCAGAAAGAACTCTTCAGGACCGGAAATATCCGCGAATGCCCGCTTTTTATTTATCTGGGCGGCTGCAGAAATGAACAGGAGGCCCTGTTTATACGGTTCCTCTCGAGGCTTCCTGCAGATGTCCTGATCCTTGTGCCGAATCTGAGCAGCCCGTGCGTCCTTGAGGATCCGCTGCTCTACGAGCAGAAGTATGACGTGTCGCTCCGCGTTACGGCTTTTCCGAAGGATTCCGCAAGGGTACAGGTCGGGACGACGGCCTACCATGCGGAGAGAGAACTTGACACCATGCTCTATCAGGGCAGCGGGATCTACCGGAACCAGCAGTATCAGAAAGAAAATTCCATCATTCTTCAGACGATGTATGAGGAGATCCCGATCCTCTGGAAGGAGGAGGTCTCCTACCGTGAGCACTTCAGCACGACGGATGAGCTGGTCAATATACCGGTCATTTTCTCGAAGGTCTCCGGCGTGAAGGACGGGGACGTTGCCCGTTACTGGAATGATATCCGGATACTCGCCCAGGAGGACTGCTTTATCGCCTACAAGGCACCTCTGATCGACCCGACGGTCCGGAATCCGATGCTTGCCTATGCGACGGAGTTCTTCCGGAACGGGAAGCTCATGCGGGATAAGATCAGGAATCATGCGGCGTATCCTTACGGAGTCCTGCGGGCCGACATGCAGGAGCACCTGATGGATAAAACAGAGCTCCTGATCAACGAGAAGTGGATCCGGGGCACCTTTGAGAACGGGACTGAATACACGATCGTGGCGACCGCCATGAATCTGCCGAAGAGAATCGTTCGGATGATTCAGAAATTCGATTTTACGAAGAAGAATCCGAAAATAATATACGTCAATACGAAGGAGACGCAGAACTCGAAGGAGGATGCCATCATGGCTGCGCTGCTTTGCATGATCGGATTCGATGTCCTCTTCTTCGTGCCGACAGGATATCAGTGCGTAGAACAGCACTACACAAAAAAGATACTGGAAGAGCACCAGATCGGCGAATATGTCTATGACCTGAATACGCCTGATCTCAGCGCACCTCCGGTAAAGCAGAAGGCGTCCTTTATGGACAGATTATTAGGGAGGGTATGACTTATGGCATTGGATTTCAGAGGCGCGCCGGCAGCGACAATGAGCTCCTTGAATACGGTTCCGGAGGATAAAAATGAGATCGCTGTCGTTGAATCGTACGATATCGCTGCGGACCGCGAGGATCTGAACAAAAAGCTGACCAATTCCGCAGAGGTCGACGCGATCGTCAGTAAGATCGAAGTCTATAATATGGAGACGATCGTCTCCTTCGGAGCGGAAGCCGCAGAGGAGATCTCAAAGGCTTCGGATGTAGTCCTTCGGAGCATGAATATGTCCCAGCTGGATGATACGAGCAGAATGCTGAAAACACTCGCGGGCATCATGTCCAAATTTGATATCGATGAGATCCGTGAGGACAAAGGCCTTTTCAACAGACTTTTCTCCAACGCGAAGAAGCAGCTTGACAAGATCCTCGCGAAGTACAAGACGATGGGAGACGAAGTCGATAAGATCTACGTCGAGCTTCGCAAGTATGAGCAGGAGATCAAGCAGTCGAACAAGAAGCTGGATCAGCTCTTCAATGCCAATGTAGAGTACTATCACGAGCTTGTAAAATACATTCTTGCCGGCGAGCAGGCCTGCAATGAGCTGGAAGCCTATATCGGTCAGCGGCAGAGCGATTATGAGACGAGCGGGGACAATTCGATCCAGTTCGAGCTCACGACGCTCAACCAGTCCCTTCAGATGCTCGAGCAGAGAACACAGGATCTCCGTACGGCGGAAAGCGTTGCGCTTCAGTCGATCCCGATGATCAAGATGATGGAGTTTTCCAACTACAATCTGGTCAGAAAGATCAATTCCGCGTTCATCGTCACGCTCCCCGTCTTTAAGCAGGCACTTGCCCAGGCGATGCTTCTCAAGAGACAGAAGATCCAGGCGGAGGCAATGTCGGAGCTTGATAAGAAGACCAACGAGATGCTGATCAAGAACGCACGTAACACGGCGGAGACCACGAAGATGACAGCCAGAATGGTATCCGGCAGTTCAATTCAGATCGAGACGCTCGAGAATACGTGGAGAACGATCATGAGCGGTATCGATGAGACAAGATCGATCCAGGAAAATGCTCACAAGCAGCGGATCGATGATGCAAAGCGTCTTGAGGCGATCAAGGCCGAATTCAATCAGCGGTACAGCATGCCGAAGTAACTAAGCATGGTTTAAAAGGAGGATAAACGTATGCCTATTAATTTGAGCAAAGGCCAGAAGGTCAGTCTTACCAAGGAGAATCCGAGCCTTTCCAGAATCATGGTAGGTCTCGGATGGGATGTCAATGAGTTCGATTCCGGGGCGGATTTCGACCTGGACGCAAGCGCGTTCCTTCTCGGAGCGAACGGAAAGTGCCCGACAGAGAAAGAATTCGTTTTCTACGGCAATCTGGCACATCCGAGCGGTGCAGTCGTTCATCAGGGCGACAACCTGACCGGCGCGGGTGAGGGAGATGACGAGCAGATCGAAGTCGACCTGAGACAGCTTCCCTCCAATATTGAGCGCGTTGCCTTTACGGTCACCATTTACGATTCCGACAGAAGACGTCAGAATTTCGGGCAGGTCTCCAATGCTTTTATCCGGATCGTCGATGAGACTACGGGATCTGAGATCATTCACTATGATCTTGGTGAGGATTTCTCGATCGAGACAGCCGTCGTCGTTGGAGAAATTTACAAGCATAACGGAGACTGGAAATTCAATGCGATCGGCAGCGGTTTCCAGGGCGGTCTTGCTGCGCTCTGCGCTCACTACGGCATCGATGCGGAGTAAGTCCGGATCCGGCAGATCGGCAGACACAGTATACATGTAGCTTTGCAGGATCCGGAGAGGAAAAATCGACGGGGGCATACATAAAAAAGAAGTCTTCCGGGAGCAGATCTGATCCGATAAAGATCCTGTGGAAACAGATCCTGAAGAGACAGGAGATTCACCTATCCGAACAGAATCGGAGCAAAAAAAGGAGGTTCATATGCCTATCAGTTTGAAAAAAGGACAGAAAGTCAGCCTTACGAAGAGCAACCCGGGATTGAAGAACGTTCTGGTCGGTGTCGGCTGGGATGTCAACGCATTCGATACAGGCGGAGCATTCGACCTGGACGGAGCGGCATTCCTTCTCACAGACAGCGGGAAGGTCAGCTCATCCGCTGATTTCGTATTCTACGGCAATCTGGCTCATGCGAGCGGAGCAGTTGTTCATCAGGGTGACAATCTGACCGGAGCCGGAGAGGGAGACGACGAGCAGATCCTCATCGACCTCACGAAGGTCCCCGCAAATATCTCGAAAATTGCTTTTACGGTCACGATCTATGAAGCCGAGGAGAGACGTCAGAACTTCGGGCAGGTCTCCAATGCCTTCATCCGCATCTGCAATCAGGATACAGGGGAGGAGATCCTCAGATATGACCTGGGCGAGGACTTCTCGATCGAGACGGCGGTCGTCTTCGGAGAGCTCTACAAGAACGGAGCAGAGTGGAAATTCAATGCGATCGGCAGCGGCTACCAGGGAGGTCTCGCAGCTCTCTGCGGCAGCTACGGAGTCGATATAGAATAAAAAGAAAACCAAAGGAGCCGGAACATGTTCGAATCCGCGTGGGCGGCTTCGAACATGGAACCGGCATCCGTTCACTAAGTGGGTTCTGAACATCCATGATAAGAGGAGGATGAAACATGGCAGTTAGTTTACAGAAAGGCCAGAAGGTCTCACTCACAAAAAGTAACCCGGGTCTTTCAAAGGTGATGGTCGGTCTCGGCTGGGATGAAGCGCCCCAGAAGGCACAGGGAGTCTTCGGGTCCCTCTTCGGAGGCGGAAAAACGCAGGATATCGACTGCGACGCGACCGCGATCCTTCTTCAGGGAGGAAAGCTCCGCGGCAAGCAGGACATCGTCTATTTCGGAAATCTCCGTCATATGACCGGCATGGTCCAGCATATGGGAGACAACCTGACCGGTGCGGGCGAGGGGGATGATGAGCAGATCCTGATCGATCTGGCAGGACTTCCGGCTCAGTATGACCGTATCGTCATGGTCGTCAATATCTATCAGGCACAGAAGAGAGGACAGCATTTCGGCATGATCCGCAATGCATTCATCCGTCTTGTCGACGCACGCACAAATGTCGAGATGTGCAGATACGACCTGACAGAGAACTATGCCGGCATGACGGCGATGATCTTCGGTGAGATCTATCGCCATAACGGTGAATGGAAATTCAACGCGATCGGCCAGGGAACGAACGATGCCGGAATCGGCGACCTGGCACAGAGATACGTCTGATACTGCAGATCCGCGGATGTGAGGCTCCGCTTTGGACGTCCGTCTGCGGTGACTGAACGGAAGGTCATGTGCATTTTTTGCACAGGAAGCCTGCAAACCGGATGTGCGCTTTGAAAGCCTGCTGCGGCAGGCTTTGCCCATGTCCGGAGGTCTGAACTTCAGACAGAAAGGCAGGCGATCGCGAAACTCTGCTAGAAATGAAATTATGTGAACAATTCAAACAATCTGCACAAGCCTTGGAACTTCTTCATGAACGAAAGATGTGGAATGAGCAAAAACCATATCATCGGAACCGCTTCGCGAACCCGATGATCATAATTCGGCTTGCTTTGCAAGCCTTTTTATCGAAAGTTGCTTTGCAACTTCCGATAAGATCTACTGTTGAGCGAAGCGAGTTTACGATTTTTGCGAATGCTTTTCCACATCTTGAGTGAATGTTAGAAGTTCCTGGCGCGGAAGCCGTTTGAATGTTCACATAATTTGCATGAAGAGCAGTGTTTCGCAATCGCCTTAGACAGAATGATAGGGAAAGGAAAAATCTGTTATGAATCCTAATGGATCTAGTGACAAAGAGAACATCGAGGTCCGGGGCAGACATTTTAAGGGACTCACTGACAAGGAGGTCCTTGAGTCCCGGGAAAAATACGGCTCCAATGTGATCCCCGAGTCGGAACCGACGACTTTCTGGGCGGAATTCAAGGAGACGTTCAACGATCCCATGATCCGGATCCTTCTTGCGATCGCCATTCTCATGATCGTGATGTTCTTCCTCGGCTATGCCGAGATCTATGAACCGCTCGGGACGATCGTCGCGATCATCATCGTCGCGGTCGTTTCAGCGAAGACCAACGTCGCGAGCGATACCAAGTACCGCGAGCTGAAGGACAGCACGGAGAAGGATAAATGTAAGGCGAAGCGCAACGGGATCATCACTGTCATAGAGGTGGACGACGTTGTCTGCGGCGACAAGATCCTGCTGCAGGCAGGCGACAAGATCCCGGCGGACGGTGTCCTGATCGACGGAGCGATCCGGGTCGATAACTCCGCACTGAACGGCGAGGCGGAGGAATGTAAGAAGACCGCAGCGGATGAGAGCTTTGAGCTCAGGGACGATATCACGGGAGATACCTTTGTCGACAGACATTCTCTGTTCAGAGGGGCAGTCGTTGTCGACGGCGAGGGCACTCTTGACGTCCGAAAGGTCGGACTTAAGACCATGATGGGAAAAATGGCCGAGGAGATGCAGGAAGACGAGCCGGACTCCCCGCTGAAGGTCAAGCTTGCGAAACTCGCCCATCAGATCTCCGTATTCGGTTATGTCGGCGCGACCGTGATCGCCATTTTGTACATCGCATTCGATATCCTGCAGGCCGGCGGCGTGTCCGCATTCTTCGGAATGGGCTTCCAGGCAGTCTTTACCAAGATCGTCGATGCGGTATCGCTTGCGATCATTATCATCGTCTGTGCGGTCCCGGAAGGTCTGCCGCTCATGATCTCGCTCGTTCTCATGCAGAATACGAGCCGCATGCTCGACCATAACGTCCTTGTCCGCAAGGCGGTCGGTATCGAGACAGCAGGTTCCCTGAACATTCTCTTCAGTGATAAGACCGGTACGATCACAAAGGGCAAGCTTGAGGTCGTCGATTTCTTTACGGCGGACGGCAATTCCATCGATATTCCGGAGCTCAGTAAGCACAGCGCGGTCAAAGGGCTCATTGATCTTGCAATTGGTAAGAATACAGGCTCCATGTATGACGGCGAGCACAGGGTCATCGGCGGAAATATGACGGATCAGGCTCTGCTCAAGTTCATCGGCGAGGATACGTGGAGAATGCTCGATCAGAGCCGTGAGTACGTTATCACAGACATTCAGGGCTTCAATTCGGCCAACAAGTTCAGCCAGGCGAGGATCGACAGCGTCGGGAAGACTTTCTACAAGGGTGCTCCGGAGCGTCTCCTTGCGAAGGCAAAGAAATATATAGACGGGGACGGAAAGATCTGTCAGATCGATCAGGCTGTCCTCAACAGGAAAATCGATGAGCTGGCCGGCAAGGCGATGCGCGTTCTCGCGTTCGGCTATTCCGAAAGACCGCTCGTAGAAAATACAATCAACGACGATCTGGTACTTATCGGTCTCGTCGGAATCCGCGACGATGTCCGTCAGGAAGCGAAAGAGGCGATCGAGATGGTCCAGGATGCGGGCATCCAGGTCGTCATGATCACCGGTGACCGCCTTGAGACGGCTGTTGCAATCGCAAAGGATGCCGGCCTGATCCGTCAGAATTCTGACCGTGCGCTGACATCGGCACAGCTCAACGATATGAGCGACGAAGAGGTCAAGAGGATCATCCCGAACATCCGCGTCATCGCGAGAGCGCTTCCGACAGACAAGTCCAGAATGGTCCGGCTCTGTCAGGAGATGAATCTGGTCGTCGGTATGACCGGCGACGGTGTGAACGACTCCCCGGCCCTCAAGCGGGCTGACGTCGGTTTCGCGATGGGCAGCGGTACAGAGGCTGCCAAGGAAGCGGGCGAGATCGTTATCCTCGACGATAACTTCAAGTCCATCAAGGACGCGATCTGGTACGGCCGTACAATTTATCACAATATTCTTAAGTTCTGCAAGTTCCAGCTCGTCATCAACGTGGCAGCGGTCGTCGTGAGTGCGCTCGGTCCGTTCTTCGGCGTTGAGGAGCCTCTGAAGGTCACACACCTCCTGTTCGTCAACCTTGTTATGGACGGTCTGGGAGCGATTATGCTCGGTAACGAGCCGGCACTCGAGAAGTACATGAATGAGCCGCCGAGAAGAAGAGACGAGAGCATTGTAAGCAAGGCCATGATGACGCAGATCGTCATCATGGGCGCATGGCTCACGATCATCAGTTTCCTGTACCTGAAGCATCCGTTCTTCAGCAGTCTGTTTGAAAATGAGGCGCAGCATCGTACGGGTTATTTTGTACTCTTTATCGTGAGTGCCCTCTTCAACGGTTTCAATGTCAGGGATAACGGATTCGGAATCTTCAAGGGACTGAAAGAGAACCCGGGATTCCTTCGGACAATGCTGATCATCATGCTTGTCCAGGCCGCGATCGTCAATATCGGATTGATTCCGGTTCCGGTCTGCAAGTGGATCGGTGAGATGTTCAGCTGTGTTCCCTTCGGGATCAAAGGATGGGCCGCAGTCGTGCTTCTCGCACTGACGATGATCCCGGTCGATATGCTTCGCAAGATCATTACAGGGACAGCGAAGGCAGCTTAAGATGAAAGCCTCCGGTGATCCGCAGCCACGGTGCAGAAGATGCCTGGCATCACATGCATCGCGGCAGGAACACTGAGGCGTTATTGAAATGACAGAACTGCCGCATGGACGGAAGCTTTCCGGCAGGGTGACATCTGAGATGGTGGAACCGTGTCCGAAAAAGACAGGGTTCATGCGGCAGAACTTTTCCATCCGTGTGGGAAAATCACCGTTTTATAGAGGAGAGAAATCATGCTGATCGCAAACGAAGAACAGCTCAAGTATATGGTAGGTGGACTTTTGTACGCTCCCGCTGTGCATAAGACGATCGTCCGGAACATAGATGCGGGCGTATACGGCGAGATCACGGCTGTTGCATTCTGCCTTGAAGATACGATCAGGGATGCTGCTCTGCCGATGGCAGAAGAAGCCCTTCGTGAGACGCTCCTCGAAGCGGCAAAGATTCCGGAGGAGCGCCGGCCTTTCATTTTTGTGCGGATCCGGACACCGGAACACATGCAGCATATGCACACGTACCTCGGAGAGGCCGGGCAGATCCTTACCGGCTTCATTCTTCCAAAATTTGATCTGTCGAATTGTGAGGAATATGTCGCGCTCGTGAAAAAGATCAACAGAAATCAGGGCCGTAAGATTTATGTGATGCCGATTCTCGAGAGCCGCATGATCGCGGAGATCGGGAGCAGGGTCCGCACACTGACCGTACTGAAGAAAGTGATCGATTCCATGCGGGAGTATGTTCTGAATGTCCGTGTGGGAGGAAATGACTTCTGTAATCTCTATGGTCTCAGAAGATCTGTCAGGCAGACGATTTACGATATAGGAGTAGTGAGGGATATTCTGGTCGATATTCTTAACGTTTTTTCCGTCGATTATATTGTATCGGGACCGGTATGGGAGTATTTCGGAAATGATCCGGACGGCGACTGGGCAAAGGGACTCCGCAGGGAGCTCGAGCTCGACCGGCTGAACGGTTTTGTCGGAAAGACGGTCATTCATCCGTCCCAGATCCCGCTTGTCGCGGAGAGCCTTAAGGTGTCCCGGAGTGACTTTGAGGATGCCGAGCATATCCTGCACTGGGAAGATAACACACTGGGCGTCGCAAAGAGCGCGGACGGCAGCAGGATGAGCGAGGTGAACTGTCTTGGGCGCTGGGCGGACCGTGTCTCGGCGCTGGGAAGGATCTACGGGATCCGGGAGGATTTTGAATGAGAGAATACAGTGCGGACGATGTCCTCACACTTGCAAAGAGATATAAAAATACAAAGAGACAGTATCTTCTGGTAGATCCGTTACAGGGGAAGCATCTGCTGGTCGAACCGGAGAGTGCACTGGAAATGTTTCATACGCTCGGACGGGGGCTGGCAGAGAAATATCCGGATACAAGGCTCATTATCGGTTTTGCTGAGACTGCGACGGCGGTCGGGGCGGGTGTCAGTGCCTGCTTTGAGAACTGCATTTATATCCATACGACCCGTGAGGAAATCCCTGAAGTGGAGTCGTGGGCGGAGTTTCTGGAGGAGCACAGTCACGCGGCGGAACAGAAGCTCTGTGCGGAGCATCTCGGCGAGTGGATCGATCATACGGGTACGGTCATACTTGTTGATGATGAGATCTCGACGGGGAAGACTCTGATCAACATTGTCTCTCAGATGAAGGCGATGTTCCCGGCGCTTTCCGGGAAGAGAATCGTCGCGGCGTCCATCATAAACCGGGTATCGGAGGAGAATACGGCGTGGCTTCTTGAGAACGGAATTCTCAGCGAATGCCTTGTAAAAATCCCGAATACAGATTTTTCGGAAGCAGTCTCCGGGATTGAGGTGACCGCTGCGATCCGGCATGATGATGCGGTCTGCAGAACAGAGAAAGGTCCGCTGTACGATGAAATTTCCCCGGAAATCCTTCTTCCGGATCCCCGAAGGGGGATGTCCATCCGGTTCTACGAGCGGAGAATGTCGCTTCTGGCGAACGAGGTCGTCTCCCTTCTGAAAAATGAAAACAAGGTCTTCGGCGACTGTCTCGTGCTCGGGACGGAGGAGTGCATGTATCCTGCGCTGGCCATCGGAGACCGGATGAAAAAGCAGGGACTTGTCGAATCCGTGCAGATGCATGCGACGACAAGGAGCCCAATCGGGATCAGTGACCGTGAGGGGTATCCGATCCGGTCCGGGTATTCTCTTGACAGCTTCTATGAGGTGGGCAGGCAGACATTTATCTACAATCTGCGGAAAAGGGATCTGGTCCTTATCGTGACAGACGCGAAGGGAACGGGTTCATCGTACCTGTCCGGTCCCTCAAACAGAGTGAATTCGGATTCGGATCATCGGGCGGACGACAGCAGAAAGACGGAGCCTGTTCCGAGTCCTGAGGAGGAACTTGCCTCGATCTGCCGGGAACTCGGCTGCCGGGATGTGCGGATCGTGCGGATCGGGACGGATCCCAGAAGGGAATTCGGGACATTTTTAAAAGAGGATGTGGAGCTGCTCCTTAAGGATATCACGGGTCTTGTCGAACCGCAGAGCACGAGCGAGCGGGAAGCCCTGATCCAGAGCGGCCGTCATTACTGCGAGATGCTCCCGATCGAGTATGTGCCGACAGAGGAGTACATGGCTTCATTTTTCAGTGCGATGGAACGCTACGGAAAAATGACCGCAGAGGCCGTAGCAAAGCTGGCAGAGAAGATTCTGCGAGAGAAAGGCCGGGATGCCTGTCTTGTATCGCTCGCCAGGGCGGGGACTGCAATCGGTGTCCTGCTCGTGCGCTATATCCGGAAAAAATACGGATTCGAGGTCGCACACTATTCGATTTCTATCATTCGAGGGAGAGGAATCGACCAAAACGCAATGCGGTTCATTCTCCGCCACCACAGTCCGCAGTCGATCCAGTTCATAGACGGATGGACCGGAAAGGGGGCAATCACCAGACAGCTCGAACTTGCGATGAAGGATTTTCCGGGAGTGAGCCCCGGGCTGGGCGTTCTCTCTGATCCTGCAGGTGTTGCGACGTTTTGCGGAACGAGGGATGATTTCCTGATTGCGAGCTCGCTCCTCAATTCGACGGTATCGGGACTCCTGTCGAGGACTTTTCTGAGGGCGGATATTATCGGTCCTTCGGATTATCACGGAGCGGCTTATTATAGAGAACTGAAGGGGAGGGATCTGACAGGGACATTTCTCGGGAGCGTGGAAAAGTACTGGGAGAATGTTCAGCCTGTCGAGTTCGGGAATGAGATCCCTTCGGAGCCGGATTCTTATGAAAATGAGACCGGACTGAAGGCGGAGCCGACTGCGCATAAATCTGCGCTCGAGGAGATCCGTGAAATATGTGAAGCATTTGGCATTTCCGATGTGAACCTCGTCAAGCCGAGCATAGGAGAGGCCACACGCGTGCTTCTTCGAAGACTTCCGTGGAAAGTCCTCGTGCACTCAATGGAGGATGAAGAGCACCTTGGCCATCTGTATCAGCTTGCGGCGGAGAAGGGTGTGCCCTGCGAGGTCTATCCGCTGGTCAATTACAGAGCCTGCGGGATCATAAAGTCGCTTGCGGATACGTGAACTGCACGAT
The DNA here is from genome assembly GCA_900314565.1 of uncultured Eubacteriales bacterium. Lineage (GTDB taxonomy): Bacteria > Bacillota > Clostridia > Lachnospirales > Lachnospiraceae > Chordicoccus. The sequence goes on along the minus strand of OMVU01000017.1, from coordinate 34,876 downwards.
GACCCGGAGATTCTCTGACCGGCACAGGGACAGACCATGAACTGATTTGCGGGTACATGAGATACGCGCGCAAAGTGAAACTTGCCTTCATAGTGAGTACAATCTCGTGATGAAGATTCAATTCTCGCTCGCGAGAATTGGCGCGGGATTCGGGTCAGCGCAAGCTGACATCTTCCAAACCGAATCCCTGCGCAACCTCGCGGAGCGTTTATCTCAGTGGGGGATTGTAACCCACCACTGAGACGAGCAGGATATTAGTCTATCCCCCGCTTACAGAAGCAGGGGTCTTCCCCACTGAGATAAAAGCCTCAGCTACACAATGCTCCACTGGAGCATTGTTACGCATGCTTAGGCACGGCGGATCGCAGACATACGCAGTGGAAGGCGCTTGCGCGCCGCGCACGTTGCGGCAAGAACGCTAAGGCGTTCTTGAATTGGGGAGGCAGAAGAAGATATACTGAAGAGGCCGAGCCGGAATCAGGAACAGGCAGAACGGAGAAAAAATGAAAGAAATCTTATTAGCCTGCGACCTCGATAATACACTGATCCACTCATGGAAGCATCGAAAGGAGGGGGATCTCTGTATAGAGCATATCGGGGAAAAAGAGCAGGGGTATATGAGCCGAAAAGCAGCAGAACTCTACAGTTCGCTTCCGGAAAACATTCTCCTTGTGCCCGTGACCACACGATCGGTCGACCAGTACAGAAGGATCCGATGGCCGGGGAGCCGGGAGCCGGATCTGGCGGTCACAACGAACGGGGCAATCCTCCTTGGGCCGCGGGCTGATCAGGGTGATGATACGATTTTTCCCGGCTTGCATGACGGAACGGGTGACAAGACGATTTTCCCCTGTCTGCATGATGAATCTGGTGATGAGACAATTCTTTCCTGTCTGCGGATGGAATATGAAGAGAATGACATGGGCGGGCCCGTGCAGAGAGATCAGGGATCTGATTTTTCCAGGATCCTTCATGATTGGATCTTGCAGAGCCAAAGAGAGGCCGCTCCCTGCATGCAGGCGATGGATGAACTGCGGGGGATCCTCCTTGCATCCGGGTACTATCTGCGCGTGCGAATGGTCGATGATTTTTATCTGTTTGCTTACTGCGAGGAGGGGAAGGATCCGAAGGATGCAGTGCCGGAGAGCGCCTTCCGGTCAGGTCTTCAGATCGTATCCTCCGGAAGAAAAATTTACTGTCTCCCTCCGGCATTCAATAAGGGAGAGGCGGTCAGACGTCTGGAAGGTCTTCTGCAGCCGCCCAGGATCCTTGCGGCAGGGGATACGGAGATCGATCTTCCCATGGCGGAGCGGGCTGACAGAATGTTCATTCCCGAAAAGCTGTATCGTTCGTGCGGATCAGATCTGCCGCAGACGGTACGAAGGAAGCTCACCGTATGTCCGGAAGGCTCGGATTTTTCCGAGTTCGTTCTGAGGGAAGCAGTGAGAGAGGCAGAGCAGGTGTAAATTGCCTGTCCGGATCCGGACAAAAGACAATTCAGGAAAAGACAATTTCGGGAAATAAAAGAGGAGCGAAGGAACAACATGAAGTCCTTCTCTCCTCTTTTTTTGATTGACGATTCCGTCTGCTCCTGAATTTCTGCTTTGAAAATCAGCGCAGTCAGGCTTTGTCCTGCCGTTATTTTAGTCGACCGCGACCCGTATACCGCCTCTGCGCTCTGTCGGCTGAATGACGACCGTGACTCTCTGATTGCCGTACCACTCGAACGAGTACGATTCGCCGGATGCCTGACCGATCAGAGTCTTCCAGTTGAAGTCTGTTGTGATGTTAGGATCGCAGGTTCCCCTCTGTCCCATCCAGCAGACGACCGCATCCGGATCAACGGTGATCGTATTTCCGGTGTGATAATTGCTGAGGACGATCGGGTTTCCGTTCGTGGTGATCGCGACATAGGAATTCGGCCCCTGCCCGATGAGCTCGGTCGTCGCCATACCCTTCTGGGACATGATGCCCTGTCCGAGGAAGCGTACGCCGTACTTGCAGTCCTGTGTAAATGCAAGAAGGTTCTCGGATTCGACAGAGATAGACTCACCCATTTCAAGTTTGTAGACGACCACGTGCTGGCTGTAATCCGCATAATATGTCACGGAATCTCCGCGGAAAGTGACTTTCATGAGCGGAAGATTTTCTCCTGCCGCGCGTCGCATGAGGGAACCGAGAGCTGCCTGAGCAAATCCCTGCTGAGGTCCGAGAAGCACTTTCTCAAAAGTATAGTTTTTCTGTCCCATATTGTCACCGGCGATAAAAGCCCCGGCTTTCGTATAAAGGATATCTCCGCCTTTGCAGGTGACGCGGAGGGTAAGTTCATTGACTGTCTCTAATGTTAACATAATAATTCCTCTTTATTCGTTTGGAGAGGGATGAAATCCCAAAGATTCAGGAAACAGATATAAGCCCGGTCTGAAGAGGCTGTCACAGGCGTTCGTTCTCAGTCAGAGACCTGAACGCCGTAGAGTTCGCAGAGTCCTTCGAGATCTCTTGCGACGCCGTTGCCGATGGCATTGAATTTCCAATTGTCTTTGTAAGCGTAGACTTCGCCGATCATCATGGAGATGACATTGTCGTAATACTCGTCCATTCTGAAGCTGGCCAGTTCGTTCCCGGTCGCGTCCTCCACAATTTTTATGCAGGCATCTTTTACCATGCTGAAGTTCAGATTCTGCTCGGTCGCCTCATTGATCGTAAGGACGAAGGTGACTTTTTTGACATTTGCGCTTACTTTGGAGAAGTCGATGTGTACGCTCTGCCGGCCGATCCTGGCGCTGTCATTGAAGCTGACACTTGCATCAGGGCTTTCCGGCTGTCCGTAGAAGACGAACCAGTCGTCTCCCGGGACCTTTCCGTTCTCCCCCAGCAGAAATGCAGATACATCGATGTCGCATCGTCCGTCCTTCACGTTCCAGTCGAGATACGCCGTAATCGATTTGAGAGGCTGCATGGAGAGCGTCACTTTCTGTCCTTTTCGGACAGGCTTATCCACCGCGAGCGGCGGGCGTTCCGGCGGTGGCGGCAGAGGGACATTTCTCGCAGGAGCCGGGGCGGCTTGCGGCGCTGCATTTCCTGCGGAGGGCATATTTCCACGATTTGGACTGGCAGCTCCTGCCGGCATATTGCCGGGGGATGGGGCGTTGTTCCCCGACTGCATACTGCCCTGATACGGGATGTTTCCCTGGTACTGACCGTTTCCGCCGGCCTGCGCATTTCCCGGATAGGGGAAGCCTGTATTCTGCATGGCGCCGGGATTCGGTGCAGTCTGCCTGCTGTAGGAGCCGGGTGCCGACTGACCATACTGACCGGAGGGAGACTGCTGTCCGTAAGCGCTGAACGATCCGGAATTCCCCTGCTGAACGCCGGATCCGTATTGTCCGGAATTCCCCTGCTGGACGCCGGATCCGAACTGTCCGGAATTCCCCTGCTGGACGCCGGATCCGTACTGCCCGGAATATCCCTGCTGTACATTCCCGTATTGATTATTTCCGTACTGGTTATTTCCGTACTGGTTATTTCCGTACTGGTTATTTCCGTATTGATTATTCCCGTACTGGTTATTTCCGTACTGGCTGTTCCCGTACTGAGCCTGTCCGTAGGGATCATTCATGACCTGACCGTTTCCATATTGCGGATTCTGGAATTGTCCGTTTCCGAACTGATTATTATTAAAGCCTGGACCGCCCATTCCCCCGCCGGCCATTGCGCCGAGCATGACTCCGGCAGCGCCTACTGCAGCGAGCGTGGTGACAGTGTTCAGATTCATTATATTTCCCGAGCTTAACGGTGCCAGATGTCTCAGACTGTTGATTTCCATGACAGAATTGCGGTCAAAGGCTCCTCTGGTGTGAAAGGGTATATCGATCAAATCGGACCTCCTTTCCTTATGAACGGATTGCTGAAAAAAGGAAAAAGTGTGTTGTTATCATTGATCGCTCTGGATTTGCAGACGAATTGAAAAATGAAGTTTACATCTGTCTTACAGGTATCATATCACAGGGAAGACAGTTTTTCATTTATTATTATCGGATATATCCCCTTACGGTGCAGAGTTAATGAAAGTTTAATGAATCCAAATAAGAAAGATCCATTGGCGGGCAAGCTCCTGAATGCTACTCTAAAGAGTGTCCGTCCCGGCAGTGCGGATTCCCTGAACGGCCCGTCCTGCCGGATCTATGATGCAGTCCCGAGAGTGACAGCGTATACGATAAGTATATTCTTCATGATCCTGATCTTACGTAATTATGCGAAGAAAGCCGGAAGATCCGGAGCGTGAAAGAGATCGGAACGATCTTCCCGCAGAAATAAGGTTCGCTGTTCTCTTTCAGGCGAACTCTGTGTCCGCGGACCGTGCATTGACTTTTGAGGTGAGGTATGATTATTCGAATAGAAGACGATTTTGATCTGGAAAAGATCGTGGTGAGCGGCCAGTGCTTCCGTGCGCGGAAAATGAACACCGGCACTTACCGTTTCATCACAGGAAGACACATCCTGTATATACGGGAATCGGGTGACAGCGAATTTGAATGCTCCTGCAGCGAAGAGGAGTGGTCGGAAGTCTGGCACCCGTACTTTGACCTGGACCGGGATTATCGCGCGGTTCGGGAAAAGATCCTCTGTGAAAATGAATTTATTAATCATGCAGTGGAAATGGGGCAGGGAATACGGGTCCTGCGGCAGGATCCCTGGGAAACGCTGGTGACATTTATCATTTCGCAGAGAAAGAGTATTCCCTCGATTGCAGCCTGTGTCGAAAAAATCGCAAAAACTGCCGGAAAGCCGGTTCTTGCTGATACAAGCGCGGCAGAATATGGATCGGTAGAGGAAATCGGGACAGAAGACGGTGAGCCTGTCTTCGGATTCCCGAATCCCGAAGAGATCCTTGCGTCCGGGGAGGAGCGGATCGCCGCGTGCGGTCTCGGCTACAGGCTCCCCTATGTAATGAGCGCAGCGGAAAAGGCGCTCACGATAGATTTTAAAGCGCTTGATCTTCTGGATGACGAGGCGCTCTTTGATGCATTTACTGCATTTTACGGTGTCGGAAAAAAGATATCGAACTGTGTCTGCCTTTTCGCCTACGGGAGAGTATCGAGAGTCCCTGTCGATACCTGGATCGACAAGGTGATCCGGGAGGACTGCGGGGGATGCGACCCGTTCCCGGGATTCGGGGAGGTGGCAGGGATCATCCAGCAGTATGTGTTCTACTGCGCACGATTGGAAAAGAGTCCGGGAAGGGGCGTCAGCCGGAGAACGGAGCAGACCGGGACTTTACAGATGACATGATTTGGGCAGGAATTCCCGGAAGCGTGATTGCAGCGCTTCCGGGATCATTTATGTGTGCAGTTCCTGCGCTTTCGATTATAATTGGTATATAAGACATTCATTGTCTGCCGCTCATGAAAACAAAGTGAATCGATGCTGATCAAAGTGAATCGAGGATGAACAAAGAAAATCGATGGTAATCAAAGCGAATCGATGCTAATTAGGCGAATCAATGTTGATCAAAGTAAATTGAAGCTGATTCTTCGGAGGAAACCAACATGCTCATCATAAAGAACGGACTTATCACAGACCCTGTCACAGGCACAGAAGAGATCCTGGATATCGCGATCGAGGGGGATAAGATCTCACGCATCGCCCGAAAGATCGAACCCGACGGAGTGATCGGATCTGACGGAGAGATCGGGCCCGGCAAAAAAATCGGATCTGACGGAGAGATCGGACTCGGCGAAAAAATCGGATCTGACGGAGAAATCGGATCCGGCGAAAAAATCGGAACTTCCGGAGAAAGCGGGACGGAGAGCCGTGGCTGCACCGTCATCGATGCCTCCGGCTGCCGTGTAGCTCCCGGACTGATCGACACGCATGTGCACTTCCGCGATCCGGGATTTACTGAAAAAGAGTGTATAGAGACCGGTGCGGCCGCCGCGAAAAAGGGCGGCTTTACGACGGTCATCTGCATGGCGAACACCCGCCCTGCAGTTGACAGCGTCGAAGTCCTTGAGCGGAACCTTGAAAAAGGCAGGAAGACGGGAATCCACGTCCTTCAGGCAGTCAATGTAACGAAGGAAATGAAGGGCAGAGAACTCGTCGATCTGGAAGCACTGGCCCGGGCCGGGGCGGCAGGATTTACGGACGATGGTCTTCCGATCATGGACGAATCCCTTCTCTATGAGGCGATGCAGCGAGCATGTGCCCTCGGTCTGCCGCTCAGTCTGCACGAGGAAGATCCGGCATTTCTCGCCTCCCAGGGTGTCAACCGGGGACGGGTCTCCGAAGCCATGGGCCTCGGCGGAGCTTCCGCGCTCGCGGAGGAAGTGCTCGTATCCCGCGACTGCGCGATGGCGCTCCATACGGGTACGGAGCTTGTCATTCAGCACATAAGCTCCGGCAATTCCGTAAAGATCATCCGGGCTTTCAAGGCTATGGGAGCACATATTCACGCGGAAGCGACGCCTCATCATTTCACGCTCACGGAGGACGCAGTCCTGAAATACGGCACCTGTGCCAGAATGAATCCGCCGCTCAGAACGGCAGAAGACCGTGAGGAGATCATCAAGGGTCTCGCAGACGGGACGATCGATCTCATTGCCACGGACCATGCTCCGCATACGTCCGAAGAGAAAGCCCGTCCCTTCGCGGAAGCCCCGAGCGGGATCACCGGACTGGAGACTTCCCTGGGGCTTGCCGTGATGAACCTCGTAAGGACCGGGCGGCTTACCATGCTGCAGCTTCTCGAAAAAATGTACCTGAATCCGGCAAGGCTCTACCATCTGCCGGCGGAAGGGATCCGGGAGGGGGCTCCGGCGGATATCGTGATCTTCAACGAAAATGAGACCTTTACGGTCGATCATTTTGCTTCCCGTGCGGTCAATTCTCCCTTTACCGGCTGGACGCTGTATGCGCCTGTCCGGTACACGATCTGCGGCGGAAAAATCGTGTATGAGAGATGAGCCGGCTGAAAAAGCAGGATATACAACTAAAATTAAGTGACTGTAAGTGCTTTTTACCCCCTTTTATGCCGGGAATATGGTAGAATTATATGTGCACGGGCGAGTTCCCTGCGGAACTTGCGGGAGTGTTCACTAATCATAACGGGAAGGTACAATTATGACGGAAAAGAGAAAGCTTACGACTGCCGAGACGATCGCCTATGGTCTCGGAGCAGTCGGCAAGGACATGGTCTACATGCTGTCTGCAAGCTATGTCCTCTACTATTTTCAGGATATTCTGGGCGTGAGTGCGCTCGCAATGGGCGTCATCCTGATGGCTGCGCGGATCTTCGACGCTTTCAACGACCCTGTCATGGGCGTGATCGTAGCGAAGACAAGGACAAGATGGGGAAAATTCAGACCCTGGCTGCTCATCGGTACGCTGACCAATGCAGTGATACTCTTTCTGATGTTTTCCGCTCCGCCGTCTCTTGACGGGAAAGGGCTCGTCGCGTATGCAGCGGTCACCTATATCCTCTGGGGCGTGACTTACACAATGATGGATATTCCCTACTGGTCGATGATCCCTGCTTTCACAGAAGGCGGAAAAGAGCGCGAGAACCTGACTACGCTTGCCAGATCCTGCGCCGGAGTCGGATCCGCGATCATCACGATCGGCACTGTTATCTGTGTGCAGAAGCTCGGACGCATGGCCGGAGCGACCGGTGTAAATGAAATCGAGCGCGCCGGATTTAAGTATTTCGCGCTGATCGTTGCGATCATTTTCGTAGCAGCAATCCTCTTTACATGCACCATGAAGGAAAAGTCTACGGTCGATATGGAGACGGCTTCCGTAGGCCAGATGTTCAAAGCGCTGCTCGCCAATGACCAGACGCTGACAGTCGTCATCGCGATCGTTCTCATCAATTCCGCGATGTATATCACGTCGAATCTTGTTATTTACTTCTTCAAGTATGACTTCGGCGGGAGCGGCTGGTACAACAGCTTTACGCTTTTCAATGCCTTCGGCGGGGCGATCCAGATCCTCTCGATGATGGTGCTCTATAAGCTTTTCCGGATGTTCAGGAGCAATCTGCAGATCTTCTTTATCTGCATCGGGATGGAGATCATCGGGTATGCGGTCCTTCTGGTCCTTGCATTTACCTCGATGTCCAATGTCTTTATCCTCTTTATCCCCGGCTTCTTCATCTTTGCCGCCAGCGGTGTCCTGAATGTCCTGACCACGGTCTTCCTTGCAAATACCGTGGATTACGGAGAATTAAAGAACGGCCGCCGCGATGAGAGTGTTGTCTTCTCTATGCAGACCTTCGTCGTCAAGCTGGCGTCAGGTGTTGCGGCACTCATTGCTGCCGCCTGCCTGCAGATCTTCAGTCTGAGCAGTGATGCGGCTACTGAGGCTGAGCAGACCATGGATCTTTCGACGACTGTCGCAGCCTCCTCAAAGGTCGGGCTTCGCATGACGATGACGATCCTTCCGATCATCGGGCTTATTGCGGCATTCTTTTGGTTCAGAAAGCGCTATATCCTGACGGATGAGAAGATCGAGGAAATTTCAGCGCAGCTGCATAAATAAGGAACGCATAAATTTGCATAAAATGTGGGCTCAAGGCCCGCATTTTTTGTGTAATTCAGATTTTGACATACAAAGGGACATACTGTATCATAAAAAAGAAGCAAAGATGCCTCACCGATCCTGCCTTACAGCGGGTAAGGAGGCATCTCATTTTATTTATTCTTCATCGCGCAATACTCGTGATTTAAGTCAGGAGAAAAGTGCGCAAGGTGATACTCGTCCTCATCGTGAGTATGATCTCGCGATGAAGAATAAAAGCCTCCGGCGGATCGCAGACGTGCGCAGCAGAGGGCGCTTTAAGCGCCGCACACGTCGCGGCAGGAACGCCGGGGCGTTCTTGAATATAAAGGAGTTTATATGGGCGGCTTTTTTGCATCAGCACTAAAGGAAGACTGTGTATTTGATCTGTTTTTCGGGACGGACTACCACTCACACCTCGGAACACGCAGGGCGGGCATGGCAGTCTACGGAAAAGACGGATTTAACCGTGCAATTCACAATATAGAGAGCAGTCCTTTCCGGACGAAATTCGAGAGCGATCTTCAGAAAATGGAGGGCTACATGGGAATCGGCTGTATCTCGGATTACGAGCCTCAGCCTCTGATCGTCCGTTCGCATCATGGCACGTACGCCATCACGACAGTCGGACGCATCAACAATATCGACGAGCTCTCGAAAAAGATACTGGACAAGAACGGCACGCATTTCCTTGAGATGAGCGGCGGTGACATTAACGCGACGGAGCTTGTGGCTGCGCTGATCAACCAGAAAGACAATCTGGTCGAGGGGATCAAATACGCGCAGGACATGATCGACGGATCCATGACGATGCTCCTTCTGACACGGAAGGGAATCTACTGCTCCAGGGATAAGCTTGGCAGGACGCCGCTCGTGATCGGGCGGAAGGAAGAAGGCTTCTGCGCGAGCTTTGAATCGTTTGCCTATCTGAACATCGGGTATAAAGAGTACAAGGAACTGGGTCCGGGCGAAATCTGTGTCATGACCCCGGATGGCGTGACGACGCTCTCAAAGCCCGGCACGAAAATGAGGATCTGCACCTTCCTGTGGGTCTATTACGGATACCCGTCCTCCAGTTATGAGGGAGTCTCTGTCGAGGGCATGCGTGTCCGCTGCGGGAACCGGATGGCGAGACGTGATACGCTTACCAGGGAGGATATCGACGCGGTCGCAGGCGTTCCGGATTCCGGTATTGCCCACGCGGTCGGATATGCCAACGAATCGGGCGTGCCTTTCTCGAGACCGTTTATCAAGTATACCCCGACATGGCCGAGATCCTTTATGCCGACCATGCAGACAAAGCGCGATCTGATCGCGAAGATGAAACTGATCCCGGTCCACGAACTGATAGAGAATCAAAGGCTCCTTCTGATCGATGATTCGATCGTCCGCGGAACACAGCTTCGTGAGACAACGGAGTTCCTGTACCAAAGCGGTGCAAAGGAGGTCCATGTGAGGCCTGCCTGCCCGCCGATCCTCTTTGGATGTAAGTATATAAACTTCTCCCGCTCCACATCGGAGATGGAGCTGATCGCAAGGCGGGTCATCAACCGGGAGGAGGGGCAGATTGTGGAGCGTCCTGTTCTTGCAGATTATACGAACCCGGATACGGATAAGTATCATCGGATGCTTGACGGTATCTGTAAAGAGATGGGCTTTACTTCGCTGCGCTTCAACAGACTTGACGATATGCTGGATGCCGTAGGGATCCCGCGGGAGAATCTCTGTACATACTGCTGGGACGGCAGAGAGTGAGATGAAGCCCTCCGACGAATCACAGAAGTTTCCGTGTTAACGAAAAAAGTAACAGTTGAAAAAAGTAACAGTTCAGACGACCATCTCTTCTACTTCGCTTCCGGCAGCAGCGCATCCATCTTCTGGAGAAAAACATTCGCAGTCCGACTGAGAAATCGGAAAACGCTGTGATTTTTGTGACCAAAAGTATGCGAGGAGCGACTTGCGGGAACAAAAATCACAGATGCGTTTTGCAATTTCACAAGGAAGGACAAGAGTTTTTCGAAGAAGAGGATGCCTGCGCCGGGTCGCCGATAGAGGTCAGGGCCGTCTGAACCGGTACTGAAAAAAAGTAAAAAATGTAAAAAATGAAAGAGGCTCGTTCGAGCCTCTTTTTCAGTATTCCGCTTTCATGATCTCCGTAAAATGGCCGTAAGTGAGCCGCATGGTCTCATAGTCCTCTTCAAGGGTCTCCCCCGGCTCGTATCTCAGATTTTCGACGACCGCACAGACCGCCTCATAGAGAGGTGTGAGACCAAGCGTTCCGGAGGACCCTTTCAGCCCGTGAGCGGCCTCAAATGCGGCCTCATAATTTTTTGAACGGATCGCAAGATTCAGCTTTTCAAAGTCAGGATCTCTGACGAATTCGCTTACCCAGTGAAGGTAGAACTCCGTATCGCCGCCGCAGCGCTGCAGTGCGGCGGGAATGTCGCAGCCCCACTCAGTAAGCATTTTCAATACATCACTCATCTGTATTGTGCTCCTCCTTTGCCTGTACCGAAAAAGCCTGTTCGCTCTGAATATCATAGCATGCTCTTTCCTGCCGGGCAAGAACGACGGAGCGCTCCTTATAGAAAGCGCGGTCCATCGTCCGGGGGTGTGCGGCAGTTCTTTTTGTATGCCGGTCGTCTTTCGGATACTTTACTTTTTCTGCCGAATGTATTAGAATAATAGCCAGACAGAACGCGGAAAATTGTATCCCTTTGTGCAAAACGCACAAAAGGGATACCGGCAAAAGTTCAAAGGAGGTATCACATGAAAAAGGTATTGGCATTGTTACTGGCAGGTGCAATGGCGCTCGGCATGGCGGCATGCGGCGGCGGAGGTTCTTCCTCGTCCGCAGCGACAGCTGACACCGGCACAGCAGATGCAGCGAATTCCGAGCTGATCGCTGCTGCCAAGGAAGAAGGCAAACTGGTCGTTTACGGATCCTGCGAAGAAGAATATCTTGCAGCTGCCTGCGAAAATTTCCAGGAAAAGTACGGAATCGAAGTTCAGTATCAGAGACTGTCAACCGGTGAAGTTCAGTCCAAGATCGAAGAGGAAGCCGGCAATCCGTCAGGTGACGTCTGGTTCGGCGGTACAACAGATCCCTATAACATTGCAGCTTCGGAAGGCCTTCTGGAAGCATATGAAGCAGAGAATGCAAGCCATCTGATCGGCGATGTATACCGTGATGCTGACGGTTACTGGTACGGCATCTACAAGGGCATCCTCGGTTTCATGGTCAACAGGGACGAACTTAAGCGTATGGGTATCGAGGAGCCGAAGGATTGGAAGGATCTTCTTGATCCCAAGTACAAAGGTCTCATCTGGCTTTCCAACTACAACACAGCCGGAACAGCCAAGCTTGTTGTCAACACGATGATCCAGAAGTACGGACATGATGAAGGCATCCAGTACCTTGTTGATCTCGACAAGAATGTTCAGGTCTACACAAAATCCGGCTCCGGCCCGTCCAAGAACGTAGGTACAGGCGAGTGTGTCATCGGTATCGGTTTCCTGCATGACGGTATCACTCAGATCGAGGACAACGGATACGGCAACATTGACCTGATCATCCCGTCCACAGGCACATCCTTCGAAGTCGGTGCTACCGCCATCTTCAAGGGCTGCAAGCATCCGAATGCAGCGAAGCTCTGGATCGAGTATGCACTCAGCCCGGACTGCGTTGAGCTCGCAGCTCAGAACGGCTCCTATCAGTTCCTCGTACTTGACAACGCCCAGCAGCCGAAAGTGGCAGCTGACTTCGGTCTTGATCCGGAAAATGTCATGGAATATGACTTCGAGGATGCTAAAGAGAATACTACAAAGTACGTTGAGGAAGTCATGAATGCACTCGGCAGCGCAGCTGACGACCGTTTCGAGACTGAGTAAGCGGCATTTGCGCAGGGTAAGTGTTATCTGGGAAATATTACCTGCAGATGACTCCGCTCTCCGCAGCGTACCATAAATTCCAGAATGTAAGAGGCTGCCGGTGGAAGCGAAGTGCCTGACATGACGCTTCGCGGCAGCCTCAAGTCAATTTCTTATGACATATTTGCATAGACAAGCGGGTCAAGCTTCAAATCATGTCGGAGATGTCTGCAGTGGAATATGAAAACGAATGTTTTCAGGCACACCGCAGCATCCTGAACATTCATAAAAAGGGGGAATTATCACTATGGCTAAAAGTCAAGGCGCCGCTCTGGATCGCAAAAAATTCTTTGCGGATCCTATCATGGTGACGACAATTGTCGTACTGATAGCCTTCCTTACCCTGTTCATCCTATACCCGCTGGCGATCCTTCTGGTCGACAGTTTTGTGACGGATCAGGGCATAGGTCTGGGAGTCTTCAGGCGCATCATGGCCATGAAGAACTTCCGTAGAGCTATCACGAACACATTGAAAGTAGGCTTTTTGGTAGGTATTGCTTCCGCACTGATCGGACTGCTCTTTGCCTACGTGGAAGTATATGTCAAACTGAAGACACGGCTTCTGGAAGGACTCTTCAAAGTAGTTTCCATGCTGCCGGTCGTCTCACCGCCTTTCGTTCTCTCTCTGTCCATGATCATGCTGTTCGGAAAAGCCGGTATCATTACCCGCTATCTGCTGCATATCTATGACAATAACGTGTACGGCTTCTGGGGCATTGCCATCGTTCAGACGCTGACATTTTTCCCGGTCTGCTACATGATGATGAGAGGTCTTCTCAAAAATATCGATCCCTCCCTCGAGGAAGCAGCCCGGGACATGGGTGCTTCCCGCTGGGGCGTTTTTATGACAGTGACACTGCCGCTGATCCTGCCCGGACTCGGCAATGCATTCCTGGTAACATTCATCGAGTCGATCGCCGATTTCGCGAACCCGATGATTATCGGCGGCTCCTATGATACGCTTGCAACGACGATCTACCTTCAGATCACAGGTGCTTATGACAAGGAAGGCGCGTCTGCGATGGCTGTTGTGCTTCTGTGCATAACACTTATCATGTTCATTGTCCAGAAGTATTATCTGGAGGCAAAGAGTACCGCTACCCTTTCGGGCAAGGCCTCCCGTCAGAGAATGCTTATTGAGGACAGGAGCGTAACAGTTCCTCTGACGATCCTCTGCTCACTGCTGGCGCTTTTCGTCTGCCTTATGTATATCTGTGTACCGTTCGGAGCACTGTTCAAGACCTGGGGCTACGATTTCCATCTCACGACAAAATGGTTCCAGCAGGTATTCACGAGATATAAGGGCTTCAAGGCATTCAAGGATTCCTTCGTCCTGTCCTTTATCTCCGCACCGATTACCGCTCTGCTTTCCATGATCATTTCGTATCTGGTCGTAAAAAGGAGCTTCAAAGCCAAGGGATTTATCGAGGCGGTCTCGATGCTGGCCATGGCGGTTCCCGGTACGGTTCTCGGTATCGGATATATCCGCGGTTTCTCCGCAGGTGTGTTCCGTACCGGTTTTCTGCAGGGTCTTTACGGCACAGGCACGATCCTGGTCATCGTATTTATCGTTCGAAGCCTGCCTACCGGAACACGAAGCGGTATCTCGGCTCTCCGCCAGATCGACAAGAGTATTGAGGAATCTGCATACGATATGGGTGCAGACAGCTTTACGGTATTTATGACGGTCACGCTACCGCTCATCAAGGACAGCTTCCTGAGCGGTCTTGTAACAGCATTTGTACGAAGTATCACGGCGATCAGTGCGATCATTCTTCTCGTCACTCCGCAGTTCCTGCTCATTACGGTTCAGATCAATGAGTTCGCGGAGAAGGGTGCATACGGTATCGCGTGCGCATTTGCAACGATTCTGATCTTGATAACGTACAGTGCGGTTATGCTAATGAACCTGGTCATCAAGTATTTCGGTACGAGCCGGGCATATAAGGAGGGTTAACGGCTATGGCTAAAGAGAAAAAGGGCGTACGCCTTGAACATATTTCCAAGATTTATAAGGATCCGAAAACGAAAAAGGATTTTTATGCGGTCCACGATACATCGCTCGATATCGAGCCTGGCAGTTTTGTGACACTTCTCGGTCCGTCCGGCTGCGGCAAGACGACCACGCTGCGTATGATTGCGGGTTTTGAAAGCCCGGACGAGGGCGAGATCTATCTCGGCGGAGAGCCGATCAACGCGCTCACGCCGAACAAGCGCGACACGGCTATGGTTTTCCAGAGTTATGCGCTTCTTCCCCACTACAATATCTTCGACAATGTAGCTTACGGCCTGAAGCTCCGCAAGATGGACAAGGAGACGATCAAGACAAAGGTCACGAACATCCTCGGTCTTGTAGGACTTGAGGGCATGGAAGCCCGTATGACCAACCAGCTTTCCGGCGGTCAGCAGCAGCGTGTCGCTCTCGCGCGTGCGCTGGTCCTTGAGCCGGGCGTCCTTCTTTTCGACGAGCCGCTGTCCAACCTGGATGCAAAGCTCCGCGTCACGATGCGTACAGAGATCCGCAGAATCCAGCAGGAGGCCGGCATCACGGCGGTCTATGTTACGCATGACCAGAGCGAGGCGATGGCGATATCCGATAAGATCATCATCATGGAGAAGGGTGTCGTTGCACAGATGGGAACGCCGCAGGAGATCTACTATCATCCGAAGAGTGAGTTTGTTGCCGACTTTATCGGCGAGGCGAATTTCCTTCGCGGAGAACTGATAACGAAAAATGGCAAAGACGGTGCGGCGCGTATTAACGGCATGAAGGTCGATGTCAAAGACATCGGTAACTTCTCGGTCGGCGATCCGTGTACGCTCGTTCTTCGTCCGGAGTCGGCGGTCATTGCCGATAAGGGCCAGCTGCCCTGCGATGTCATCCTCAGCTGCTTCATGGGAAGTTATCAGAACTATCATGTCATGGTCGGGGACACGATGGTCAAGATCACAGACTTTAATCCGAAGAATAAGAAGGTGTACGAGGTCGGGGATAAGGCTTATGTAGCGTTCGATCCGCAGAATGTACATGTCCTGTAATCTGCAGACAGAATGTAAGTGTCAGAAGAGCTGTGATCGGCATAAG
Organism: uncultured Eubacteriales bacterium; assembly: GCA_900314565.1. GTDB lineage: Bacteria > Bacillota > Clostridia > Lachnospirales > Lachnospiraceae > Chordicoccus. The sequence goes on along the minus strand of OMVU01000017.1, from coordinate 19,308 downwards.
CGTTTCAGCCGCAGAAAAACCGTAATCAGCAGAGAACAGACAGAAAGAAGGGGCTGTTGCATCAAGGCGTGAAGCTATCATATATTTCAGACTTTATTTGCAAATGTCTGCGATATAGGGTATCGTCACTGCCTGCTGCAACAGCCTCTTTATGCCGGAGAGCAAAATGCCTGTACGCACCTTGACCGTTCCACAAAAAAATTGATTTTGCCCGAAATGCAAGCATTTCGTTCTGTAAATCTTTTATTTTGTGGGGTGCTGAATAGTGACCTCTCATTAAAATGAAAAAATCGTAAGATTCACCTGTAATTCCCGGGCAAATGGTGCTATGATTGCGAAAAGATATCTCAGTGTGAGATGCCCCTCGCCTCTATAGGCGGGGGCGACAAACCAGTCTCAGTGGCGGGTGTCATTCCCCCACTGAGATATGCGCTCCGCGAGGATGCGCAGGGATTCGTTTAGGTATTATGTCAGCTGACGCTGACACGAATTCCATTTTCAAGTCTCGCGAGCGAGACTTGAAAATGGAATTCTGTGTAAATTGCACATATAGATGAGGAAATAGAAATATGTGTAAACTGCACATATAGATGAGGAGATTCAATGGAAGAGAATGAACGTCCGGAAGAGAATACAGGTGTAAAGGAGGGAGAGAAGGGGAGATATTACAACAGTCTCACCCTTTTTTCGAGAGCCAGCAAGGATCTCCGCACTACCTTGAGCCAGATCATCGGCCTCGCCGAGATCGCGCAGCTTGATCTGGATAATCCTGAAAAGGTGAAGGGGTATCTCGAGCAGATCATAGTATCCGGTGAGAACCTGAACACGATTATCGGAGACCTTCTTGATCTGCAGGATATCGAGGAGAGCGGGATCGTCCTTCGCCCGGAGAAAATGAATATGATCGAGCTTCTTGAAATCGTGGAGGCAGAGCTTTCCAGGATGGCGGAAGAGCGGGGGCTTTATTTTTCAATCAGCATCGGCAGCGACGTGCCCCGTGAAGTGATCGCGGACCGGTATCGCCTCGAGCAGGTGCTCGTAAAGATGGTCGAGAACACATTCAGCTACACAGGAAACGGCGGAAGTGTTCGGATGGCTGTCGCAGTGTCCGGCCATAAGAAGAACCAGGTCAGGTTTGAATTCGTGATTGCCGACAACAGTATCGGGGTCGATACAGGATACCTTTCTTCGATTTTTGAACCGCCCCACGGAGAATCGGAAGATGACGAAATCGGACTCGGACTTGCGCTTGCGAAGAGGAATCTCGCAGCGATGGGCGGAAAAGTCGAGGCTGCCAGCAGTGAGGACGGAGGGACGCGGGTCGTGATCCGTCTGACGCTTCCGGTACCCGCTCCAAGGTATAACGCATACATAAAGAGGGCTCCCATCCCTCAGGAAGAGTATCATTTTAAGGGAGGCAGGATCCTTCTGGTAGATGATCATATGCTGAGCATTGAGATCGGCTGCAAGATGCTCGAGAGCGCAGGTTTTAAGGTGGTCACTGCGATGAACGGTCAGGAGGCGGTGGACGCCTATACCGATAATTTCGGAGATTTTGACCTGATCCTCATGGATATCCGCATGCCGGTCATGGACGGACTGCTCGCAGCCAGAGCGATCCGGGAGAGTGAGATCGATGGCTCTTTGGAGGTGCCGATCATCGCGATGACGGCGAGCGCGTTCGAGGAGGATATCCGCAGGAGCTATGAGGCCGGTATGAACAATCATCTGGCGAAGCCTTTCGGACCGCTTGATATGTACCGGGTGCTGGCGAAGTATCTTGAGAGAGTCTGAGAGACATCCATGTTTCCGCATCTGTGAGGTAGATGTACTGGCAAAGTATCCCAAGAGAGTATGACGGGAGATGTCTGCATGCGGAAGCTGTTTCGGTCTTCATTTTCGAGCGCTGGGCAAGTGCCCTCAGCCGGTCCGGAAGTATGTCCGGAACGCTGCGAGAGAAAATCAGGCACCGCACATAAGTGCCCTGACGACTGTTCATCGAGCCTTTATCAGGACTGCTGACTGTGCAGATTTGAGAAAAATGAAGTCCAAAGGAGACAAATTTCTAACAGATTGTCAGTTTTTTTCAAGAAGAACATATTTTATAATGTGGTAATACAATAAAGTTCCAAATGGCGGTATGTTCAATGCGCGGCATCTTTTACGCGCGGATAGGAGCCAGATTCCGCCCATGAATGCGAAGCATGAGTGGCTGCGGAATCGGCATCCGAACAGATTCAGTCAGATAATAACTGACGTTATCAGAGGAGAAAACGTATGGACAACAGAAATGTCAGACCGGAGGATATGGAGAGAATTACGACGCCTGCGCTTGCGAAAGCATTCATCGAGGATCAGATCGAATATATCAAAGAGCAGGTAGGAGACAAAAAAGTTCTCCTTGCGCTTTCAGGCGGCGTGGATTCATCCGTAGTAGCGGCAATGCTGATCAAGGCGATCGGTGATCAGCTGGTCTGCGTGCATGTCAATCACGGCCTTTTAAGAAAAGGCGAACCGGAGCAGGTCATCAAAGTTTTCCGTGAAGAGCTTGGCGCCAATCTGATCTATGTTGATGCCGTGGACCGTTTCCTGGATAAGCTCGCGGGAGTGACCGATCCGGAAGAGAAGAGGCACATTATCGGCAGTGAGTTCATAGAAGTTTTTGCGGAAGAGGCGCGGAAACTTGACGGGATCGAGTTCCTTGCGCAGGGCACCATCTGGCCGGACATTCTGGAAAGCGAAGCCGGCATCAAGGCGCATCATAACGCGGGCGGACTTCCGGAAGATCTGAAGTTCGAGCTCGTTGAGCCGGTCCGCATCCTATTTAAGGATGAAGTCCGTATCGTCGGAAAAGAGCTGGGACTCCCTGACAATATGGTCTATCGTCAGCCGTTCCCGGGTCCGGGCCTTGGCGTGCGCTGCCCCGGAGCCATCACGCGCGACCGTCTGGAAGCAGTCCGTGAATCCGACGCGATCCTCCGTGAAGAGTTCGCAAAGAACGGGCTGGAAGGAAAGGTCTGGCAGTATTTTACTGTCGTTCCCGATTTCAAATCGACCGGCGTCACGGATGGGAAGCGGACCTTCAACTGGCCCTGCATCATCCGCGCGATCAATACGACCGACGTTATGGAAGTAACTGTTGAGCACCTTCCGGCAGAGCTGATCGATCACCTTGTGAGCCGCATCACGACAGAGGTGGCGGGCATTAACCGCGTGCTGATCGATTACACGCCGAAGCCGCCTGCAACGGTAGAGTACGAATAATCTGAAAACCCCGAAATGCCCTTTATTTAAGGGCTTTTCGGGGTTTATTTTTGCTTCTTGACCCAACATTGACCCAAAATTGCCATAATAAACAAAAACAGATCCCTTGAAAAATAAATATTATTAGGGATTGATTCTATTATCAAATATTTCTGGGTGCTCAATTACCAGTTCGAGAATATCATCAATTGCTTCCGCTTGATCATAGCGTATTCTGACAAGCTTGATCTTTTTTGTTTTGCAATACTCGTTCTTTACCCAATCCCTTATTACCCGAAAACAATAACCTTTATCATCGCCAAATGCCTTAATACTTGTAAAATGTTGTTTGCCATCAAATTCAATTTGGACAATCGTTCCATTCACTTTTATCGTAAAATCAAAGGGGAGTGGATTCTTGTAGCGACAATCATCATACCGAAGTTGTGTTTCATAAGGCTTGGAAGTTGTTTCCAATCTGTCACCAGCAGTAATCTGTAGTTTCACTTTTTTTCACTTTTCTGTTCATCAGGAATTGAAGGCCTCGAAAATGACTGTATTATACTGGCTACTGAAGTGATCTTGAAAAAGATTTGATGTTCGGTCTCCGCTCCGCTCCGGTCGGCGCTAAACGCGTGTCACCGGCACGCAGCGCCCTCTGGGCGCACGGTAAGACGATCCCATACGAACCCTCGTTGTGGTCGCCTTTATGTTATCCGGATTCATTGACTATTCTCTTTATTTTTCGCAATATACCACTATAAAATCGAAACGAATGATTCACCGGTTCAGGAGGGAAAGTTTATACGCTTCCAGAGCCTGTTTTCTCTGACAACCTCTGTTCAAATCGGTTCTTTCTTGTATCCGATGGTATTCTCGTCGGATATCTGCCATCAAAACAGGCACTGCAATAATCCCCGTTTCCGGAAAGCTCCCCAAGGTCTTCAACCGGAAGAAAACCGAGAGAATCCGCCCCGATGATCTTTGCAATTTCAGGAACGGTATGATGACAGGCGATCAGGTTTTCGCCGGAATCGATATCTGTTCCATAAAAACAGGGGTATAGAAACGGCGGGGCAGAAACGCGCATATGGATCTCTTTTGCACCGGCTTCCCGAAGCAGTGAAACAATGCGGCCGCTGGTCGTACCCCGGACGATGGAATCGTCTATCAGGACAATACTCCTGTTTTCCACGACCTCTTTAACAGCAGACAGTTTGATCTTTACCTGGTCCAGCCGGTCACCGGGTGCAATGAACGTTCTCCCGATATATTTGTTTTTAATGAGACCTATGCCATAGGGTATTCCGGATGCCCTGCTGTAACCGAGCGCAGCATCCAGACCGGAGTCAGGAACACCGACAACAATATCCGCATCCGCAGGATGTTCCCGCGCCAGGACCTTTCCGGCATTGAGGCGGGCAGCATGTACCGATCGGCCATCCATGATAGAATCAGGACGCGCAAAATAAATATATTCAAAGATACAGAGCTTTTTCTCTTTGGACCGGCAGTGTTCCCGTCTGGACAAAACACCCTCTTTACTGAAGATCAGAATTTCCCCGGGCTCCACATCCCGGATAAATTCAGCCCCGACCGCATGAAGCGCACAGCTTTCGGAGGCAACTACATACACACCGTCTTCCGTCTTTCCATAACAGAGCGGCCGAAATCCGTAAGGGTCTCTGGCGCAGAGCAGCTTTTGCGGAGACATCAGAACCAGAGAGTAGGCACCGTCCAGCGTATTCATCGCGCGGCTTAATGCTTCTTCGATGGAAGGCGCGTTTAAGCGTTCTTTTGTGACGATATAGGCAATGGTCTCCGTATCACTGGAAGTATGGAAAATGGCCCCGGACAGTTCAAGCGCAGAACGAAGCTCTGCCGCATTGGAAAGATTTCCGTTATGCGCGATCGCCATCCTTCCTTTTTGATGATTCACTTCGATCGGCTGGCAGTTGTTCCGGTTCGTGCCCCCGGTCGTTCCGTAACGCGCATGTGCAACGGCCATGGTACTTGCCGGAAGGGAAGAAAGCGTATCCCGGCTGAAAACTTCACTCACCAGACCGAGGTCTTTGTGGGAGACAAACAGGCCGTCGTCATTGACGACGATACCACAGCTTTCCTGCCCTCTGTGCTGCAGGGCATATAATCCGTAGTAGCAGATATTCGCCACATTGATCGGCTTTTCAGCGATGACACCGAAAACACCGCATTCCTCATGGATGTTCATGAATGTTCTCCTTTTTGTCATTGTTTTCTTCTATTCGGGCAGGCTTACTTTGATTTGCGGATCGAATGCCGGCATAGGCTGCAGCTTAAAGAGGTTTGCGGCATGCAGCAGATATTCATCTTTTGTTTTTATTGCATTAAACATGTTTTCCCCTTTGATCTGTTTTTTGTTAATAGAAAAAAGACGTCTCTGAGTCATTTCACTCAAAGACGCCCTTGCCTTTACGCCGCTGATTATATACTCTGAAACTTTCCGGTGTCAAGCGACAAATCGTTCGGGACAAACGGAACAACGGAAAGCATTTTGGTTGTTTATTCGTTGGTTTTGAATGTCCTTGTTGACAAGAAAATCAAATAACAGTTATAATGACTTCCACAGAGCAAAGGCGTTCTTCCTGGCATTTCTGCCGGAAGGACGTCTGTTTTTATAATCGGCGTTCAGAAACTGTGTACTGAGCGCCAAACCGGCATTGATCTTTGACATATTCTTTTTCGGCAGATGATCCGGTGGTAAGGAAAGGAGAAAAGGTATGGACCTTAGAGTGCTGAGGTATTTCGTCGTCACAGCACAAGAGGCGAACATTACCCGTGCCGCTGAAAAACTGAATATATCTCAACCGCCGCTGTCAAAACAAATTAAAGAACTTGAAGATGAGCTGGGTGTAGAGCTTTTCATCCGGGGTAAAAGACCGTTGAGAATAACGGAAGAAGGACGGAAGCTGTACCGAAGGGCGCAACAGATCCTGGAGCTGGCCGATCGAACACGGGCAGAGTTTGAGGATCTGAAAGGGGCACCTCATGGGAACCTTTGTCTGGCCATCGTGGAAGGGAGGGCGCCTTTTGTCATGGCGCGATGGATTGCAGGCTTTCATGATGAGTATCCGCTGGTTCATTATTCCTTATGGAACGGAAGCAGTGATGAAGCAATTGATCGCTTATTCAAAGGGCTTGCCGATGCGGCACTGATTGCTGCGCCGTATGATATGGAGCGCATGGAGGGTATGTACATATGCTCGGAACCATGGGTAGCGATCATTCCGAAAAATCACTCTCTCGCAGAAATCAGGGGTCCGGAGATCCCTTTAAGCGCATTATCCGACGAATTACTCATTCTTCCGAATCGTCCTTCCAGAATCGAAGCCATACAGCGCTGGTTCGGCGAGATCGGGAAGGAGCCCAGGTGTCTGTGCGAAACCGCCAGTTATCTCGACGCCGTTGCGCTTGCCGAACAGTCCGTTGGCATTGCCATTTTCCCCCAGACAACCTACACCCCGAACAATCTGGTTGAAACCAGGGTGATCACAGACCCGATCAAAAAGATCGACTACTATCTTGTCTGGCCGGCAGGGGAAAGACCCCCAAGACTTACTCAGCTGTTTCTGGATTATGCAGCTGATTTCATGGCCAGAGATCTGATTCACTCAGAGCGTTTCCAGGTCAGAGCGGAGGAATATGATCTTCCGGAGAATGCAGAAATTCTTTAATTTTTTCTGAGACCAAACGGCTGGTTCCATTCTTAAATCTGTCAGACAGAAACAGTACGATATCTTAGGAGTATACTATTCGTTTTTTCCTATCTTTCTGATATACTTTTCAGATCTTTTTTGTCTTTTTAATTCTCCGCACAATCCTTTATGATTATCGAAAGAAGCAACGGCGTTTCCATTTCTATGGAGGCGCCGTTTTTTATATTTCAAAACCAGGAGGATCAATATTATGGCAACGAAAGAACAGGTTATTCAGGATCTGGACAGGGTCATTTCCCTGATTAAGACAGACCGCAAGGATTTATCCGCCGAAACAAAAAAGCAGATGGTAATGGAAACACTCGACTATTTTGATAATTATGTCAGTCCTGGCTGGCTGAAGTACAGAAAGTCTGTATCATCCGATTCCGAAGCAGGAGCAGTCCTTGAATGGGATGACGAAGGTGCCTATATCTACGGCCTGGGCGGAGAAAAATTCATTGATTGTCTTGGCGGCTTCGGCATTTATACCTGCGGTCATAGAAATCCGGAAATCATGGAGGTTGTAAGAGCGCAGCTTGATCATCAGGCACTTCATTCTCAGGAGCTTTTGGATCCGCTGCGCGGTTATCTGGCAAAAGCTATGGCGGATATCACACCGGGGGAACTGCAGCAATGCTTCTTTACCAACGGCGGTGCCGAGGCTGTTGAAATGGCTTTGAAGCTTGCCCGTATCGCTACAGGAGGTCGCTGGTATATTTCCACAGTCGGAGCGTTCCACGGAAAATCCATGGGAGCAATTTCCATGGGAGGAAAAGCCAGTTACCGTGTTCCTTATACACCGATGGTCCAGCAGGTCCAGCATGTTCAGTATGGCTGCGCTGAGGATATACGCAAAGCGATCAGGAACCTTCAGATAGTAGGGGAAAAGGTTGCCGCCGTGATTCTGGAGCCTATTCAGGGGGAAGCAGGCGTCATCATTCCGCCCGAAGGTTATCTTGCTGAGGTTCGGGAGATCTGCGATGAAACCGGTGTTGCTCTTATTTTCGATGAGATCCAGACCGGGATGGGACGTACCGGTACGATGTGGCGCTGCGAAGCGGAAGGGGTCTGCCCGGATATCATGACATTTGGCAAAGCTTTTGGCGGAGGTATCCTGCCGATCACCGGCATCATCTGCAAGCCCTCCATGTGGACACAGGATCTGATTGACAATCCCTGGCTGCTCGGTTCTCCTACTTTTGGCGGCAACCCGCTGTGCTGTGCGGCTGCCATTGCAACGATTCAATATATGCTGAAACACGATATCCCGGGTGTCTGCAAGACAAAGGGCGAGATTCTGAAAGCCGGTCTGCAGTCCCTGGCGGATAAATATCCCAATGTCATTAAGGAAGTCCGCGGCACCGGACTGATGCTGGCAGTAGAATTCCACTCCTGTGAGATAGGATATGAGACCTCCAAAGGACTCTTTGGACGGCGTGTCATGACAGCCGGTACGCTGGTGAACGCTCAGACGATCCGTTTTGAGCCCACTGCCGTGATTTCTGAACAGGATATTGCCGATGTAATCGAACGGATGGATCTGGCTCTGGCAGACACGGTAGCAGCCATGGATCTGTAAGACGTTTACAGAAGAGTTAAGAATCAGATGAAGGAGTAAACAATTAATATGAATATGGGATTGATTGGATTGATCATTGTGCTGCTGGTTATTGTCGGGGCGATTATTACGAAAAGATGCACCGAATGTCTGCTGCTCGGATCTGTGATTGGCGCGTTGTTCCTTTATGGAAAAGATTTTATGACGGAATGGGTCGTTGTGCTGCAGGACGTGGTTGCTGACAATGCATGGCTCTGGCTGGTCTGTGGTCTGTTCGGCAGTCTGATTGCTGTTCTTACGGCCTCCAAAGGAACATTCGGTTTTGCAAGAATCATTGGAAAGGTGTGTGATACACAGAGAAAATCTCTGTTTGCCACCTATATCATGGGCATTCTTATCTTCATTGATGACTATCTGAATGTTCTGTCGATAGGTACCTGCATGAAAAGTCTTTTTGACAGACGCAAGATGCCGCGTGAAGCGCTGGCTTTTCTGCTGGATTCCACGGGTGCGCCGGTGTGTGTGCTGATTCCGTTTTCTACATGGGCAGTGTTCTACTCAGAGCTTTTTATAGATCAGGAAGCGATTGCAGCAAATTATTCTTCTGGCCTCAGCGCTTATATATCAGCAATTCCATTTTGTTTCTATCCGATCTGCGCACTGATCGTGGTAGCCCTTTTCTGCGCCGGGATCTTTCCGAAACTGGGCCATATGAAAGCCGCGTACAGGCGTGTTGAGGAAACCGGCATGGTGTACAGCGAGCGCAGCCGAAAGTTCAACCATGAAGAAGGCTCCTATGACGAGAACGGCAACATCTGGAATTTTCTGGTCCCCATGATCCTTATGGTCATTGTCAGTTTTATTACAAATGAGATTCTGATCGGTGTCATCGTAGGACTGGTCGTCTGTCTTATTATGTATGTTCCCACAAAGATCATGAATCTGGAGAAGTTTATGAGCCTGACGGTTTCCGGTTTCGGAACGATGCTTTCCATCTTCTTCCTGCTGACCGGATGCTTTACCCTTCAGGTCATAACAGCGGAAATGGGAATGACCGAGTATATCATTGAGAGAGTGGAACCGTATCTGACACCGGCCATTTTCCCCGCAGTCTGCTTCCTTCTGCTTGGAGGACTGGCATTCATCACCGCTTCTGACTGGGGCATGAGTGCGGTCGTTATTCCCATCTTCATTCCCCTTGCGGCATCTCTCGGTGCAAGCATTCCTTTGACAATGGCCGCCGTTATTTCCGGCGGTACCTTTGGCAGCCATGCCTGTTTCTACGCTGATGCTACGGTTTTGTCTTCACAAAGTGCGGGAATCGATAATATGGATCACGCGTTGTCCCAGCTGCCATATGTGGGAATCTCAGCAGGCGTTGCTGTTGTCTGCTTCCTGGCAGCCGGCTTCGCGCTGATGTAATCCCACACAGGTTACATTTCCGGTCCGACTGATTTTCAGGAAATTCAGAATAGGACTGGGTAACAGAAACCGCCACACACCGGGCGGAAGGTTAAATAAGACCTCTTCAAAAATATCCTTTTGCCGGGTGTTGTGGCGGAGTCATGAAAAATAATCCATATAAGATCGGAGGTTATGAGTATTATGCAGATCTGTAAAAACTATATAGGCGGAGAATGGGTCGAAAGTGTCAGCGGAGAGTATGCTGATACGATCAACCCTGCAAACGGTAACGTGCTGGCAAAAATGACTGTCAGCGGCAAAGAAGACGTTGATCTTGCTGTTGCCGCTGCAAAGCAGAGCTTTTATGAAACTCGTGAGTGGCGGGATATGGACAGCCAGACAAGGGGAGATTTCATCCTGAAGCTGGCGGATCTGATGGACGAGGCCAGAGAGGAGCTTGCCCGTCTCGACGCCATAGATATGGGAAAACCGCTTCGGGAATCGGAGGGCGATATAGACGATGCGATTCATTGTTATCGTTACTATGCGGGGCTCATCAAAGCCCCTTACGGAGGCGTCTATGATGTAAACGATGGATTCGGCAAGATGCACTCGTACACCGTCCATGAACCGGTGGGAGTCTGCGGTCTGATCACACCCTGGAACTATCCGTTTCTGATGGGTGCGTGGAAAATGGCTCCGGCTCTTGCTGCCGGCAACAGCATTGTTTTCAAACCCAGTTCAAACTGTGTGCTTTCTTCTGTGAAAATGTTTGAGATCTTTGAAGAAGCCGGGATGCCCAAAGGAAGTGTAAACCTGGTGCTTGGCCCTGGAGAAAGTGTCGGAAATGCCATAGCTTCTCATCCCGACATCAGCCTGGTAACCTTTACGGGCTCGACTGCCGCAGGACAGAGCATTATGAAAGCTGCTGCCGGAAATATAAAAAAGATCGGACTGGAACTGGGCGGCAAATCTCCGAACGTGATTTTTGCCGACACGGATCTGGAAGGCGCTGTGGAATGGGCCATGATCGGCATTTTCTTCAACCAGGGCGAGGTATGTTCTGCCGGCAGCCGGATCATTATTGAGGAAAGCCTGCATGACGCCTTTGTCGCGCGTCTTGCGGAGCGTGCCAACGCGATCACCCTTGGTGATCCGATAGAAAATCCGGACATGGGTCCTTTGGTAACGGAAGAACAGATGAATAAAGTTTTGAGATACATTCAAAAGGGTATCGAGGAAGGTGCTGTTCTGGTCTGCGGCGGGGAGCGTTACACGGAAGGGGATTGTGCCAAGGGCTTCTATGTACGGCCGACGATATTCGACCAATGCACACCGGATATGACGATCGTGAAAGAAGAGATCTTCGGCCCGGTCGTGACCATTCAGACATTTAAAACAGAAGAAGAGGCCATTCGTCTTGCCAATGACACAGAATACGGACTGGCCGGCGCTGTCTTCACAAACGATATTTCCCGCGCAATCCGCGTGATCAAGGAAATACGGGCCGGTATCACCTGGATCAACTGCTACAATCCCACGTTTAACGAAGCGCCGTGGGGCGGCTACAAAAAGTCCGGTATCGGCCGCGATCTCGGTGTTCACGGTCTGGAGGAATATCAGGAAATCAAACAGATCAACATCAACCTCACGCCTGGTGCGGTAGGCTGGTATGAACATTAAAGGTGGTGAAAAGGATGAAAAAGGAAACTTATGTAGTGACAATCCAGCGGCAGTTTGGTTCTATGGGCCGCCCGATCGCGCGCAGCATGTCGGAGAAGCTGGGGATTGAATTCTATGACCGTGATCTTGTGGATCAGGCCGCGCAGAAGCTGAACCTTCCGGTTTCCCGCGTTCGGGAAAGCGAAGAAACAGGTGAAAAGAAGGGAAGAAACCCCTTCTGGAAGATGCTTCTTCCCCTTGGCAGCGAATCGCCCGATGAGCAGGATAAGATCTTTGAAGCACAGAAAAACATTATACAGTTTCTTGCCGAGAAGGAAAGCTGTATCATCGTCGGACGCTGCAGTGATTTTATTCTCCACGAAATGAAGAATGCCATGCATATATACATCTATGCTCCGTTCGAGGTGCGTGTCCGCAACAGCGTGGAGCAGCTTGGCCTCAGTGAGGACGAAGCCCGGAGGATGTGCGTGGAAGTGGATAAGGCGAGAGACAGCTATCAGATGCGGTATGCCGGCTGTCTGCTGGACGATAAGCGGACAAAGAATCTTCTGATAGACAGCAGTCTGTTCGGCGTGGAAGGTACGGCGGAGTTTCTTGTAGAAGCCGTAAAACGAAGATTCCGATTATAAGCACCAGATATAATTGTCACAGTGCATTGTAAGCATCACAGATAAATAATTCATTCGGAGGGAAAGCAATGCTCAGAGATTCTTTGCCACAAATTGTGACAGAAACTTTGCCCGGGCCAAAAGCGCGGGCAATCATTGAAAGACGGGAACAGGCTACGCCTAAAGCAATCGGCTGCGTCTATCCTGTCGTGATCAGCCGCGGAGAAGGCGCAATGATCGAAGACGTGGACGGAAACCGTTTTTTGGACTGGATCGGCGGGGTAGGTGTTCTGAATATCGGTTATTCGCATCCCGAAGTCGTAGAGGCGGTAAAAGAACAGGCGGAAAAATACTTTCATGGTATGTTCAATACTGTCACGCATGAGGGGTATGTCTCACTTGCGGAAAAACTGAGCCGGATCGCACCGGTGCGCGGAGACCGGAAGAAAGCGTACTTTGCAAACTCAGGAGCAGAAGCCGATGAGAATGCCGTTAAGCTTGCCAAAGCCTATACCGGCAGGCCCAATATCATTGTATTTTCCGGCGCTTTTCATGGACGTACGCTTCTCACGATGTCTATGACAGCAAAGAAAGCATACGCTGTGGGTATGGGCCCGTTTCCGGATGGGGTATTTCGCGCGCTGTTCCCGTATTATTACCGGCGCCCGGAAGGAATGCCGGATGAAGCGCTGGTGGATTACTATATTAAATCTGTTAAAGATGTTTTCGAGCAGTGTGCTCCGGCAAATACCATCGCCGCAATGGTCGTGGAACCGCTCCAGGGAGAGGGAGGATTTATTCCTGCGCCGCTGGAATGGGTAAAAGCGCTGCGTGAAATTTGCGATGATCACGGCATCCTTCTGGTTGCTGACGAAGTCCAGTCCGGTTTCTGCCGGACCGGTAAGATGTTTGCGTCGGAATACTGGCAGGAAATCGGCGTGGAACCGGATATTATCGCGACAGCAAAGAGCATTGCGGGAGGTGTACCGCTTTCGGCAATTATTGCTTCCGCAAAGATCATGGATGCCCCGGCTCCTGGCACCATTGGCGGAACATTCTGCGGCAACGCGCTTGCCTGCGCCGCGGCGCTTAAGGTGATCGAGATCATGGAGCGGGACGACCTGGCGGGCCGCTCTGCTTCGATTGGCAGGAAGGTCATGGATCGGTACACAAAAATGATGGACCGATATGACTGTATCGGTGATGTGCGGGGCCTGGGCGGTATGGTAGGCATAGAATTCGTTTCTGATCAAACGAAAAAAACACCGGATACCGCCCTGACCACCGCCATCATACAGGAATGCGTTCATAACGGATTGATGGTGGAAAATGCAGGCACTTACGGAAACGTGATCCGCTTCCTCGCGCCGCTCGTTATGACGGATGAGCAGCTGGAAGCGGGTCTTGACATCTTTGAAGAAGCGGTCAATAAATGTTCGGGCGATTCCCAGAACGACTGATCAGGAGCTTCCTGTATAGTTTAAATCGTGAAAATCTTATAAAACAAAGAGGTATTTCAAATGAAGTCTAACACGCAGAACGCAAAAATTGAAGCAGTAACAGAAAACACTTTGGTTGTAGGTATCGATGTCGGAAGCGAATTCCATTATGCCAGGGCTTTTGACTGGCGGGGAATCGAGTTCTCTAAGAAGCCATTTAAGTTCAGCAATACAGAACCGGGCTTCACAGAGTTTAAGGCATGGATCCTTCACATACAGACAGAGCATGGTAAGGATGCAGTACTACCGGGGATGGAGCCGACAGGCCATTACTGGTTCAACCTGGGGAAGTTCCTTCAGGACAACGGCATGAAGCCGGTACTGGTGAATCCGCATCACGTGAAGAAGTCAAAGGAACTGGACGACAATAATCCGACAAAGAACGATCGTAAGGAACAGGGTATGAAACTGAAAGAGACGGGACTGAGTTTCCAGGATATTAAGGATAAAGTAGACAAATACATGATCGAAACGTATAAGCGCTTCGATTTCCTGGCAGAAACGGCCAGAGACCAGTACATTTTTGATGAGAACGGAACCCCTTATCTCGATTTTTATGCAGGCATTGCGGTAAACTCGGCCGGCAGCTGCAACGAAAAAGTCGTCAGTGCCGTAATCGACCAGGTGCAGGATATCATGCATACGTTTAATTATCCGTATACGATCCCGCAGGCGCTCCTTGCGGAAAAAATATGCGAGACGCTTGGAATGGATAAGATCTTTTTCCAGAACTCCGGTACGGAGGCGAACGAGGCCATGATCAAAATGGCCCGTAAATACGGCATTGAAAAATGCGGTCCCAATAAATATCATATCGTCACTGCCAAGATGGGATTCCACGGAAGAACCTTTGGTGCCATGTCCGCTACCGGTCAGCCCGGCAACGGCTGTCAGATCGGTTTTGGTCCCATGACTTACGGATTTTCTTATGCGCCTTACAATGATCTTGCGGCATTTAAAGCCGCCTGTACAGAAAATACGATTGCTATTATGGTAGAACCGGTTCAGGGTGAAGGCGGTGTACATCCGGCAACACCCGAATTTCTGTGCGGGCTGCGTGAATTCTGCGACGAAAACGGCATGCTTCTGCTGATCGACGAAGTTCAGACCGGATGGTGCCGCACCGGAAATATCATGTCTTATATGAATTACGGCATTCAGCCGGACATTGTCTCTATGGCAAAAGCCTTGGGAGGCGGTATGCCCATCGGTGCAATCTGTGCTTCTGCGGAGGTCGCAAAGGCATTTACTCCGGGATCGCACGGAACAACCTTTGGAGGCCATCCCGTCTGCTGTGCGGCTGCGCTTGCAGAGGTGAACGAGCTTCTGGACCGGGATCTTGCCGGAAATGCAAAAAGAGTCGGCGATTTCTTTGCCCGGTGTCTGGAAGAATTGCCGCATGTGAAAGAAGTTCGCCATCAGGGACTTTTGGTGGGCGTGGAGTTCGATGATACCATTTCCGGTGTTGATGTTAAGCACGAAGCGCTGCACCGGCATTTACTCATTACTGCGATTGGTGCCCATACAATCCGCATGATCCCTCCGCTCATTGTTACAGAGGAAGACTGCAGTAAGGCAGTTTCCATTCTTGAAGATTGTGTCAGCGCGCTGCTTTAAAGTGAATTGAATATAAAGCAGAATGCAAAACCCCTGGCTGAACCAAAGATGGTGGCAACGAAGGAAATAATGAAAAAGTTCCAGAAAAACCTGATGAAAGGGAAGAAAAAATTTAACCTGCATGATATGACTCCTGAATATATCGTAGATACCATTATCGATATAGCTGCTACAGAAGAAATTCCTGCTGAAAGCATGGCCGGGCTGCGCTCTGAGATGCTGAAGCTGTTTGTCCGTCCGGGAGCTCCGGTTCATGACAAATGAACAGCTTTGGGCTCTCGCCAGGGAGGGGGATCAGGATGCTGTAACAAGGCTGATAAATAATGTTATGCCGTCAATTCGGTATATGGCAAGAGAGATCAGGAACCTGTATCGCGGCATGATGCTGGAAGAAGACGATCTGGTCCAGGAGGCATCCATTGGATTTATGAAAGCGGTCGAAACGTATGATCAAAATACCGGAAACCGGTTCCTCGCTTACGTGAAGGCTGTCGCGGAAAATGCCATGATGGACTATGTCCGAAAAAGTATTTCCGGCCTTCTGCCTTCCGGCAGTTCTCTCAGTTTTGATGCCTCGCCTCCTAGAACTATAGGCGTTCCAAAAAGTGCTTAAAACAGGCATCTTTTGTGGAATTTCAATAAGAAAGTATAGAGAGGCTCACAAAATGAACTAAACTAATTAAGCCTTGTGGCTGCAGAAACCCTGTGGTTGCAAGGCTTTTTCTATTCGCTTTGCAATGTGGCAGGGGTTGAAATCAAATACGAAAATGCCGATACGGACTTCAAAATCGAGTTTTCAAGGATCGACTGAAATAAGTCGCCATTATCTGGCCATGAAAATGGCCGGATAAATGACCATATAAGTGACCTGGAACAGGCTGTGTTAAGTTGTCTACGGGATGATCCCGGGATTACCAACGCGGAATTAATAGTAAAGACAGGAAAATCTCAGCGTACGATCACTCGTGTTCTGGCTTCGCTCAAAGGAAAGGAATTGATCAGCCGTATCGGTTCCAATAAGACTGGATACTGGCAGGTGAAATAGCTTTTATCTGGTAATGCCTTGATAACAAATTATCACACAGGAAGAGACACCGTATAACTGAGAAGAAAAATGACCATATAGGAATATGAAAAATGTTATAAAAGATCATTCTGTCCCTGGAGCCTGGATTGGATGCATCCTACGATGGAATTAAATCTCTAAATATAATCAACTGGTTACTGTAATTTCAAACACGTATGGAGACTCTTGTTAACAATTTGATTCATCAATTGATATAAGAAAAGTAATATGGTAGATTAAAAACAGAAGATTGTATCGTGTAAGAAGAAGATGGTTTGGGAATAGCAAAATCTGAAGGAGGAAAAGAGATGGCTGCTAAATCTGCAAACGATAAAATTGCTGAAAAGGAAGCTGCAGAGAAGACCGCTGAAGTAAAGGCAGCGGCAGAAGAGAAAGCTGCTGAGAAGAAACCTGCAGCAAAAAAAGCTGCAGCAAAAAAGCCCGCAGCGAAAAAAACTGCAGCAAAGGAACCTGCTGAGAAGAAAACCCCAGCGAAAAAAACTGCAGCAAAGAAAACTGCCGTAAAGGAAACTGCAGCAAAGAAACCTGCAGCAAAGAAAGCTGCTCCGAAAAAAGCGTCAGCGAAAACAGCTGCAGCTAAAAAAGTTCCAGTGGAAGAGACTGCTGTAAAAGAGGCTGTCGTGGAAGAGACTGCTGTAAAAGAGGCTATAGCGGAAGAGACTGCTGTAAAAGAGGCTGCTGTAAAAGCGGATGCAGTGGAAGAGACTGCAGTGAAAGAAGCCGCAGTGAAAGAGGCTGCAGTAGAAGAGACTGCTGTGAAAGAAGCAGCAGTGGAAGAGGTCGCAGCGGAAGAAGCTGCCGTGGAGGCTTCAGCTGATGAAATTTTGGCTGCTGTCGAGGAGCCGGTCCAGGCACAGGAACCCGAGACACCACGCAGGAGCATCGCATTTATCGGGTCTGAATGTTATCCGTTCGTAAAGACCGGCGGACTCGGAGATGTCATGTACTCCCTTCCCAAGGCGCTGGTCCACAGGAACTGTGATGTGAAGGTGATCCTTCCGAGGTACAAGTGCATTCCGCAGAAATATCAGGAGAAGATGGTCTACCGGGGAAGTTTCTATATGGATCTGACCAGTGACGGAAAGCAGTACTATGTCGGCATTATGGAGTATGTCTGGGACGGTGTGGTCTATGATTTCATTGACAACGAGGAATTCTTCGGAGGGGATAAGCCGTATACAAATCTGATCGATGATATCCCGAAGTACTGCTATTTCAGCAAGGCAGCACTCGCGGCGCTTAATTATATGGACTGGATCCCGAATATTATCCACTGCCATGACTGGCAGGCAGGCCTCGTTCCGGTATTCCTGCGCACATTTTTCCAGGACACCCCCATCGGAAATGCAAAGACCATGATCACGATTCACAACCTGCGTTTCCAGGGTATTTACAATATTGAGACCATCAAGTACTGGACGAATCTGCCGGATTATGTTTTCAACAAGGATGCACTGACCCAGAACTGGCTCGATGCGAATATGTTCAAGGGCGGACTGACCTACTCCAATATGATCACCACTGTTTCCAATACGTACGCCGGCGAGATTCAGACATACGAGTATGGAGAGGGTCTGGCAGATCATCTGCGTTATCACTCGGGGAAACTGCGCGGCATCGTGAACGGTATTGATTATGATATCTGGGATCCTTCAAAAGACAAGGACATTGCTGCGCCGTACAGCAACGAAGATGTGATTGCCAAAAAGAAGGAGAACAAGCTGGCCCTGCAGAAGGAGCTTGGCCTTGAGGAGAACGAGGACAAATTTGTTATCGGACTCATCTCCAGACTGACGAACCAGAAAGGGCTCGATCTGGTAAATGCCTGCATCCCGCAGATCATGGATCCGTTCACCCAGGTCGTGATACTCGGCACCGGCGATCCCGAGTATGAGAATTCCTTCCGGTACTATGAGAATGAATATAAGGGGCAGCTTGCCGCGTGCATCCAGTACGATGAGGCGAGAAGCCATCGTATTTATGCCGGATGCGACGCACTGCTCGTGCCTTCACAGTTCGAGCCCTGCGGACTGACACAGCTCATCGCCATGCACTACGGTACAGTTCCGATCGTCAGAGAGACCGGCGGTCTTAAGGATACTGTGGAGCCTTACAACATGTTTGCTGACTGGGGCAACGGCTTTACATTTGACAGATATGAGACGGGGCTTCTCTACGATGCGATCAACCGGGCAAAGACATTGTACTTTGAGAACCGTTTCTATTGGGACGAGATGGTTCACCGCGATATGGCCAAGAACGTTTCGTGGGATAACTCGGCAAAACAGTACAAGGATCTTTATCTGGAGCTCACTGCCTGGTAAGTACCGCAGCATGACCGGGATAAAAAGCCTTGAAAGGATACAGGACTTTGCTTTTGAGCCGGCACTATCAGCCTGAAAAAGCAGAACGATCCATCCTGTAACAACTGCATGGCAGAGCCTTGCATAAGCAGTAACACATGCTGTCATATGCAGGGCTCTTTTCATTGTGTCGCTGACAAAATAGCACCCCGGCTATGCAGGGGAGGGAATTCCGCTTTCGGTGCCCATGGAGATTCCGGTATAGCACCCCGGCTATGCAGGGGAGGGAATTTAATCAGTGGTTCAGTAAAGATCTTATCGCAGAGGAGAGTTTCATGAAAAAAGTTATTATCTGTGCAGAAGCCTCAGCGCTTCATCTGAAAAAGGCGATTGTCGATTTTCTGTCCGGGGAGGGTTATGATTTTACAGATGCCACATCCCGGGACGACCTCAGCTATATTGAGGCGGGTTCTATGAAGCGAAGCAGCAGAGTACCACATCCATAGGAGCTGCTGCACCGAATGGTTGTGGGTGAATGCCAAAACAAGTTTATTGGTTCCGGATGTAAT
>OMVU01000153.1 GCA_900314565.1 uncultured Eubacteriales bacterium | reverse complement strand
TGTTGTGTATCATGTTTGTGGCGTATTTATCAGCAAAACAGCGTTTTTTGAATCTAACTCTTAATCAGGGTGTCCGGGGTTCGAGTCCCCGGAGGCGCATTCGGGAAAATGCCCCGGAAACCGCTTAGTTATGTGGATTCCGGGCTTTTTTTATGCCCTGCGCTAGGGGCAAAGTAGAGTAATGTAGGACAATGTAAAAGTTGTTTTTCCATGTTGTTTTACGCATTTTTGAGGGCCAAAGTTGTACAGATGATGTATGGATGATGTACTACTTTGGCCCCAAAGTAAGTAAATAAAATTACTTACTTATCCGAGCGCTGCGTTGACTGCTGCATGTGCGTCCTCACGATCCAGCTTGACGTGAGCGTAGACCTTGAGGACGACCGCTTCCGTATCTCCGACAAGTCTGGCGATATGCTTGATGCTGATCGCCGGGATCTGGTAGCACAGCTCTGTCGTATAGTTGTGTCGGAAGATGTGAGCAGTCAGCCCCTCGATCGGCTCCTCTGAGACGTCCTGCAGCCCGCGCAGGATCCGCCTCCACATCTTATCGTACGAGCTCTTCGTGACAGGATTTCCGTTCCGCATCCGGAAGAGGGCGGTGTGCTTACATCCTTTTACATATTCTTCCAGGTACGGCCTTACGGAGTCCGGGATCGGGACCGTACGCACGCCGTTCGCGGTCTTCGTCTCTTTCTCCTCGGTCCGGCTGCCGGACATCGTGTGAGCCTTGGTGATGTTCACTTCCTTGCGCTTCCAGTTAAAATCATACTTATAGAGCGCCAGAGCTTCTTCCCTCCGGAGCCCGCATCCGTAGATCAGGTAAAGATATGCCTTGTCCATCGGCAGCAGCTCCGCCTTGAAGACAGCTTCTTTCTCACTCTCCGTGAGAGGTCTCTTTTCCTCCGGCTTGTATTTAACCGTCGGGAAGGACGCGAAGAGATCTTCTGCATCCGTCGCTGAGTACCGCCGATCGCGCACGGCCTGCTTGATGACCTGCTTGATCGTCATGAGGATCTGCTGCTGTGTCTTCTTACGTCCGGCTGCGTGCTGGAAGATGTTGAGCATATGCACGGTACGGAAGTCCTGCAGCTTGACGCACGGATCTATCGAGATATGCCCCTCGATGATCCGCTCATACATCTCCTTCGTCCGCATGGCCGCGGATGCCTTATACAGCCTGGACCATTCTCGGGAATAGTCCAAGAATGTGCAATCTCCTTTTCGAACGGTCGTTCGTGCCTTCACAGCCCGTTTGAAGGCAGCGACTTTCTCCTCGAGATCTCGCGATGACTTCGAGGAATAGATGTATTTCCTGTGTTTCGTCCCGTTCGCGTTATATGTGCCATCCCACACGTTGGCCACATATTTCCCATTTTTCTGTTTCTTGTATTTCTGCATTTTACTCTCCTTAGATCGCTGATAAATACGCCTTGTCATGATCCGCGGAAGACGGCCTGCAGCGGGCCGTTCCCATGGACCGGTTACCCGGCCATGGTGGAACCTCCTGAATGTGTGAAAAAATGCGGCGATGACCGAATTATTTGCACGTATTCGTAATTTTTTACCCGAAATCGTAGTTATTTGCCCAAAATCGTAGTTATTCGCCCAAAATCGTAGTTATTCGCCCAAAATCGTAGTTATTTGCCCAAAATCGTTATTTTTCGTTCCGGGCTGCTTCCTGTTTCTTTCTCAGGTACTCCTCCATCTTGCTTGGCTTCTTCGGCTCCGGCTCTCCTCCGATGGCCTTTGATATGCGCTCGAGCTGGCGAATCATGATAAAGTTTTGCTCCATGATGGTCCGGAGGTAATACACCATGAGCATGTCCTCGCTCTTTATATCCTTGTTCCAAACTGAGTTCTGAATCGTCAGGCCTGTTTCCATGAGGCCAGTCCCAAAATTTTCATAATAGATTTTTCTCACGGATTCAAGGTCGCTTGCGTTCGTAAGCTCTTCAAGATGATACTTTTTCAGAAACTTCTCATATTTCTCATTTTCAGTTGCCATATTCATCGCCCCATTCTATTGCTCACTTTTTTCCCTTATCGTTACTTTTTCTTTTCCTGAGCATCGACCGCTGCCGGCTTGTCGTCTTGAGGCATCGCAAGCAGGTTGTCGATGATCCAGTTCGTGCAGTGCCGGATCTGCTCCGGGGTCAGCTTCATGATAGCCGTTGCAAATCGTCTCTTAATCTCTCCTGACTCCTCAGACATGGACTGCTCGATAAGCTCCATAATCTCATCTTCTTTCGACAATGCGGTGAACATCTCTCCTTCTCCGGTTCGAAGCCATTCTTCATTGACATGGAAGCGATCGCAAATCAGCTTTACGACCGCATCGATCGGCTCGTTGCGGCCTACCTCATAGTTTGCAAGAGTGCCTCGATTGATGCCTATCTTTTCCGCGAATTCCTGCTGGTTAAGGTTGAGCTCCTTCCGGAGCTGCTTTAGTCGTTCTTTCATTGAAACCTCCCTTCTGCATTTCTCGACATCTTCTGATTCACATTATATGTGATGAGATAGAAAAGTCAAATAAAAATGTGCGAATGACGCATTTTATTATTGACAAATGCGTCTATGACGCTTATGATTGTGTCATGGACACGATGATTTGAATTGATTTAGGAGGTGAGGCTTTGAATAAGGAAAACGTAATGCCGTCCTCGCTCACCGAAGCCGAAAGGGCGGAAACGATGAAGTTATGGGAGACATACATTAAGATCCCGGATAAAAATGTTCGGCGGGTTGCAATGGCCTACCTTGAGGGCATGGCCGCTGCATTCATGGATCAGGCTCCCAAAGTAACAGCATAATTACCCGGGAAGCCGGGTGACAATAAAGAGGCGCAGCATTTGTTTTGTGATCATTAACGATGGGCTGCCCTGCCATTCGCCCCGGCAGGGGCCGGTTCGATCCCGGCCGTCTCTGACTAATTTTAAGGAGAGAGAAATGGAAAAACTATTTGATTACCCCTCACCAATCATGCGGAAGAATGATCTGGTGAAGCTGGGCATACCGAAAGGCATCCTGGAAGATGCCTATTATGAGAAAGGTCAACGGCTAGCATGCAAACAGAATCCCACGAAGCGTAATAGCCCGATCGTCTTCGACACGGCGAAGCTGGATGCATGGTTGCATAAGCGCATTTCCCTCGGCGCCAAGAGCCGGGAGATGCATATGACATAATTGGCCATTGGTGGGACCTCCTGAATACGCCCAGCCGTCACTCGGCGGCTGGCAATGGCCAGAATAACGCGGGGTAGAGCAGTCAGGCAGCTCACGAGTCTCATAAACTCGATGTCGCAGGTTCGAATCCTGTCCCCGCTACTTCCCGGCGTCCCCTTCAACGTCGGGAGATACTATCAACCCCTTATTATTTAATCCCCACTATGACAGGCGCGGTGGCGGAATAGGTAGACGCAGGGAATCGAGGCAGATACATGCATTTAGTGTATGTGAGGAAAGCTGTCATGCAAGGTGCAGATCCTTGCCCGCGCCATCCAGGGGCATTTCCTCGTCCTCCTGGAAGGGTGTCCTCCCGTAAGGATAGTTGTTGTTTGAGTTGCTTGTTCAACAGTCGGGAAAGACCGGCAGGGCACGTACTGATCACCCGATGCTCTAGATCGATATCGGGAGATCTTCACGGGACGTAGCTTAAAGGGTAAAAGCGGCGCTGATGTGATGTGCGACAGTTCTGTACCGGTTTTGCCAGAGTTGATCGACTGGCATTTTGTACAGCAGACTCGCAGGTTCGAATCCTGCCGTCCCGATTCCCCGGGGCTTGCTCGCCCTCGGGGGACAGATGTCACACGGGTTCCTCTCGGCAGTC
>OMVU01000172.1 GCA_900314565.1 uncultured Eubacteriales bacterium | reverse complement strand
CGGCTGAGCGTAAGCCATCCTGACATGATATCGTCTACTACTGCATTCTCATATTTATCTGTCTGCCAGGCTTCCGTGCCAATATAATCCTCGATTCCTTTCTGGTACTGACCATCCTGCTTTTTAAAACCGGCCATCGGTACCTCTGCTGATGACATGAAATGGTAGTATTTTTTGCTCATCACAGGATCAGCTAAAGCCTGCTCCTCTGTTTGAGCCTTGGATTCCTGAAGAGCCACCATTTCACGAAGTTCCTTGTCCTTGTAGACCAGCACCATTGTCGGATCAAAGCCAAGCACGTTCTTGTCCCGGATGCCGTCCGCGATACTGTAGCGGTGAAGCTCATCACCGAAAATATCCGCAGTCGTAGAGAGCGCCTGCTCGTTTTCCGTAAAGACAGGTGTCCCTGTAAAGCCAAAGAACAGCGCATTAGGAAAGGTTGCCTTAATGGTCGAGAGCATCTCACCGAAGGTAGACCTGTGGCACTCATCAATGATAAAGACAAGGCGCTTCTTCTTCATCTCTTCCAGGTCTTTGGAGCGCATCTTGCTGGCAGCATCCTCTTTGATATTGCTCATCTTCTGGATGGAAGAGACGATCAGCGTATTCTTCGGATCAGTACTCTTCAGTTTGGAAATGAGCGTAATGGTATCCTCTGTCTCCTGCACATCATCTGCATTGTCTGCAAAGGCGCGGTATTCTTTCAGCGACTGTGTGCCGAGCTCAATCCGGTCCATCAGGAACACGACCTTGTCCGCATCCTTGGAATTGGCGATCAGTTGCGCAGATTTAAACGAAGTCATGGTTTTACCAGAGCCCGTCGTATGCCACACATATCCACCGAGCTGATTCCCTTCTGTCCAGTCGTTCTTTGCTACACGGTCGGAAATCTTGTTGGCGGCATAATACTGGTAGCTCCGCATGACCTTCAGTACGCCATCAGAATCATCCGCTACGGTGTAGAAGCCGATCAACTGATGTGCCATAGGAATGGACAGAAGCCTCTCCACAACCTGTTTCCAGTTGTTAATCGGATCATTGTTCAGGTCTGCCCAATGGAAATAAAAATCTGAATTGAATTTTCCATCCGGACCGGGGTTTGCAAAATAGAGTGTTTCCTCCGGATTCATAGCCACAAAAACCTGAACAAGTGAGAACAAGCCGGTGAAAACACCCTCGTGCGCATACTTTTCAATCTGATTGACCGCCTCCTGCACAGGTACGCCAGAGCGCTTCAGCTCAATGTGAAAGACCGGCATGCCGTTGATCAGAAGCATCAGATCCCCGCGGCGGTCCTGCAGCACCTTCTCATGCCTTGGGAACAGCGGCTGCTCCACAATCTGATAGCGGCTCTGCCCGGCAGCAATTTCCATGCGGTCATAAATTTTCAGGCTGACCTCCTTGCCATAGTGAAGTTTATCAGCCGGATTTTTACGGATCAAAGATACTGTCTTGCCATTGATAAAACCATTCAAGGCGAGAGGTGTGCGCAGTGCCCTGATCTGCTCCAGGAGCTCGTCCATCTCCTCAGGAATAAGCGGGCAGTCATTCAGACGGTCGATATCACGATTGTTCTCAAAGAGAATGTTGGCCCAGTTCTGGATCAGATCCTTCTCCGTGGGTTCATAGATTACATTCT
This sequence comes from uncultured Eubacteriales bacterium, assembly GCA_900314565.1. Taxonomy (GTDB): domain Bacteria; phylum Bacillota; class Clostridia; order Lachnospirales; family Lachnospiraceae; genus Chordicoccus. The sequence continues at coordinate 652 of OMVU01000172.1, read as the reverse complement.
TCTCCCAGCCATAACTCTGTAGTGCAGCGATAACCGCTTTCTCAAAGTCGGCTTCTTTTTCAAAATGATCCATATAAAAAGCTCCTGTTAATGCAAATTTGTGTCCTGTTCAGCTTTCGATGATGAAGGGTGATAAGGTTGTCGAGCTTGTCTAAATAAGCTCCGATCCACTGTTGCTCTGCAAGACTCGGTAATGCAATTGACCCCATGCAGAGCTTATCGTAGTAGAAGTACAGACGGACGCCGCCCTCTTGTAACTGAACAATAAGTTTCTGGAAATCATCAGACTTAAACCAATGCCAGAGGAAGCGGTCATCAACTTCTTCTGTGGTCCTGAAAATCTCGTAAAGTGAGCTAACTATCACGTTTTTAGAGGTATTTTGGTATCCGATGGAGCCAATATTAATTCTTGCCGGATTGTATGCGAACGATTGTGGAGAAACAATATAATACATCCTTTTGTCTGCATCTCTCATCGTGCCGCCGTTCTCAAACTTCTCATCTTGTGGCACAAATCCGCTTTCATTTGTGATCGAGTAACTCTCGTAAGGGAGATTATCTCGATTCTTTTCACCAGACGGATAGGTGATGTCTGAGAACTTACGCTGTTCCCAATCATCAGTGAAGCCTTTGAAGCGAATTTTGGGTTTTT
>OMVU01000027.1 GCA_900314565.1 uncultured Eubacteriales bacterium | reverse complement strand
CGTATGTCATAGCCCGAAGAGGACAGGGGTATAAAGACAAGGCAGTGTAAGCGGGACTTTTTGTTCTGCAGGGAAGCTGGTGCGACCGGGAGATCACATCAGTTGTACCTTGTGGGACATATTGATTCAGCAGTATATGAGCAACGGCAATGCACCAACTTTGCAGAGCGTTTATTCCTGCGAAGAGAATTGCCGCCGGACATATACAGATTGGACAGCCGTTAGTCCTGAAACAACAGAAACAGGAGTCGCTGACCTGTTTTATACGGTTTTATTTAACGGTAGGCAGTGTAGATTCCGTCTTCTGAGATGATTCCCGTCTCTATCTGAGAACCGGTCTCATCAACTGTCACGGTCTCTCCGGTGGCAAGGTCTACTGTTACGGTCAGTGTCCGGTCCACACTGTTTTCCGCATTCCCGGAGACCGTCACGCTGACTGTCTCGGGTGTCACTTCATTCAATTCAACGGTGAAAGTTCCGTCATAATAATTGCGGAAGGCCGCTACAACTAAATCAGAAGAAATCGATGTCGCCCGTTCCAGAGAAGGCTCTGCACCATTCTCTTCGGCATATTCCCCGGCAGGCGCAGTATCGTTATCCGGACTGTTTTCCTCACCGGCCGCCGGCATGGCTGCATCCCCGATTGTCGGTGCTTCTGCATCCCCGGATGTCGGCATTTCCGCATCTCCGGATGCCGGTATTTTCGCATCCCCGGGTGTGGGGATTTTTGTATCTCCGGCCGTCTGCACAGTTGTGTTCCCGGACGTCTGTACTTTTGCATCCTGGGACGTATGCGGATTTCCGGAATTTATCCGGATAAGGGGGACGGCGATGAGCAGCGTGAGGGCTGCTGCCGCCGCGATCGTGAAGCCGTTGATCAGCATGCGGGACATATTTTTTCGATAACCCGGTCCACCGGAAGATCCGACACGGGTCTTTTTCTCTCCGGGATCTCCGACTTCTGCAAGCTCCGGACGTTCTTTCTGGAGAAATTCCGGACGGTCCCGGTACGCGTCAAGGTCTGCATTTTCAACTGTCTGCAGGATCCGGGAGAGAGCCTCGTCATCTATGTGAAGTTTTTCATATTGATTACTCAAGATCGTACTCCTCCTTCAGGATTTCCTTCAGACGTTTTCGCGCGCGGAACAGGTCAGAGCGCACGGTACTCTCCCTGCGTTCAAGAAGAACAGCGATCTGGGCAGTGCTGTAGCCTTCCCAGTAAAAGAGATAAATGCTCTCGCGCATATTCTCCGGCAGTTCTTTTACAGCTTCCAGAAGATAACTGTGATCTTCCTTCGACGGAGCGGCCAGCCGTTCTGAGAGCGTTTCATCGAGATCTGCATGTCTGCGGTAGCGATTATATCGAAGACGGTTCAGGCACAGGTTGCGGGCTGTGGAAAGCAGCCATGCCCGGGCGTGCGCATCGTTTGCAAAGACCGGGGCGTTCAGGAGATACGCGATCATGGAATCCTGGAGGATCTCCTCCGCATCCTGCCTGTTCTGCATGTAGGTGTAGGCAAAAGAAAGGATGCTGTCCGCAAATTTGCGCATGAGCATTTCGGCATTCCGGTTGAGCTCTGCGCGGGAGGGAGCGCTGCCATCCGATACGGCCCCTGATTCTGATATGCTGTCGGACGCTTCTTCTCCGGAGTCTGCAGGGGCTTCTCCTTTCGCTGCGCTGAAAGGAACCTTTCCGCCGGAAAAAAGCGTGCTTTCCGAAATGCAGGAAAGGAGTATTTTCCGCAGAATGAGGAAAGGCGAAAGGATCCTGTCCGGCAGGCGCTTCCTGCAAACAAAACTGTAATTTAGTAAAATGGATAATCCTGTCATATATTCATACACCTGTGTGTTCTGGAATGCTGCGTTAATATTGAAAATTCACAGGCGGCTCTGACTGTTCAAAGGTGGAGCCGCAGGAACGTTTTTTTCGTGCGTTCTATACGTTCCTATGGTATCATCTTCAAAGGGAACTGGCAAATATCCTGTCATCTGATCTTACAAAAATGAAGCGATCTGAGATAAGAGGATCTTTGAACGTATGGAGAAGGGCATTTTAAGAGAAAAATACAGGGGTGCGGTCCGGCGGGTCTTCCTTGCTGTTTTCTTTTTCGCGGCGATGTTCCTCCTGTCCGCCTGCGGAAATGCGGGAAGCGGCGTGCCGGAAGACAGTTCGGACATGGCAGAAGCGGAAGAGCCGGGCCTTGCCGTTCTTCTTGTCACCGACAGTAAGATTGCGGAGGATTCGATCGAGGACAGGACCAGGAACGGAATAGAAAATTTCCTGAAAAAGCATCCGTCCTGCACATTGGAGGAGATTGTGGAGACAGATGCGCGGAAGGCAGTGCCGCGTGCATCCGGATATGACGCGGCAGTCTTCGTGGGCGCTTCGTTTTCCGGGATCGGGGAAGCAGCCGGAGAGCAGAGAGACAGCCGCTTTATCGTCATCGATACGACGGTCGCGGATGCGGAGGGGGAGGTCCTCTCGCTCCCGAATGTCTGTACAGTCACTTTTCGTGCGGAGGAAGAGGGATTTCTGGCAGGGGTCGGCGCAGCGCTCTCCCCGGAAGCGGACCGTGTCACAGCGGACCTCGACCGTGAAGATCCGGACGGTGCGCTCCTTCTGGGATTTGCCGACGGCCTCGACTATGCAGCCGGCACATATGGCACAGAGAATACAGGGCTTGAGATCGGGGATGTGAAGTCCGACGGGGACGGCATCACGATCAGGGACGCGCAGGATCAGATCATCACGCAGATCCGCAGGGAGCCGCAGGGGATCGTCTGTGAGGAGCTTGAGAAGGTTTATGCGGGGACGTTCCGCGGACAGGATCTGATCGTCGGTGTCAGGGAGGGCTGCATCGATTATGTCTCGGAGGACGGGAAGCATCTTCTCACAGCGGACGCGCTGCGGAAGCTCAAACTGACAAAAGATATGATCATTTCGGAAGAACCGTACGGAAAAATAACGTGACGGAAAAGTTCGGAACTTGAACGGAAAAATCATCCAGACGGGAGGAAACACAATGGTTCTTACGCTTTTATATGCACTGATTACATTCTGCGCGGTCATGATCACTTTGGGGATGGTCCTCCTGGCGATCACGCTGATCAAGCCGATCTCATATCTCCCGGTCCGCAAGTGCGGGAAGATCATCCTGATCTCGCTCATGGGGATGATCCTCTGTGTAACGATCGTTATGGCCGTCGCAGGCTGACATATCTTCGCGAGGATGCCCCGCACACCCGCCTCTCAATATCAAGAACGCCTCGGCGTTCTTGCCGCGGAAGCCGTTTGAATGTTCAAACAACTTCCATGAAGCATAGACTTTCGCAATTGCCTGTGAGACTTGAATAAACGACTAAATCAGAAGATCATCGTTCGTGCCGTACAGACAGTCTGCATATGGCATGGGCGGTGATCTTCTTGCATTTTGTACTGAACGTGATACAATAAATGCAATTTGGCGCCTGTGTCCCAAAATCGGGAAATGAGAGCGCAATAAGGCAATATTCGATGAGGTCTATACTATGGCAGTTCTCTTCTTTTTGCTGTGGATCATATTTAACGGCAGGGTGACGCTGGAAATCGTCCTTTTTGGGATCGCGATCTCCGCGCTCCTTACTCTGTTCATCTGTAAGGTCTTCGGATATTCCCGTCAGAAAGACAAATGGATCCTTACAAATCTTCCCATCATTCTTCTCTACTGCCTCAACCTGATCGTTGAAATCGTAAAGGCTTCCTTCAGCGTCATGAAGGTCGCGCTCGATCCGCATGCCAGACCGGAGCCGGTCGTTGTGGAGTTTCGATCCGGTCTTGAGGAAGATTTCATGAATGTTATCCTTGCAAATTCCATAACACTTACCCCGGGTACGATCACGATCTTTCAGGAGAAGGATCATTTTGTTGTGCATGCTCTGAAAGAGGAGTATGCCGAGGGGATCGAGAGCTCTTCGTTCGTCTCTCTTTTAAGGAGGTTCAAATGACTCTGGAAAATGCATACCGCCTCCTTAACTCTGGAGCGCTGATTGTGCTTTCGATCCTGATCGCAGTCATGCTGATCCGATCGATCATAGGACCGGGCGTGACCGACAGGATCCTGTGCATCAATATGATCGGGACCATGATCATCGCGAGTCTCGCGATCCTGGCCTCGCTCCTTGATGAAGGGTATCTTCTGGATGTCGCTCTGATCTACACGATGATCAGCTTTGTCTCTGTTTTGGTCCTTGCAAGCGTGTATATACCAAAGGATCCGAAACGGAAGAAATTCGGAAAGGAGGAGGAGAAATGACAGGATGGATCCGATTTGCGATTTCAGCCGTTTTCATTGTGACGGGCCTCATCTCCTTCGCGTCCGGCGTCATCGGGAACTGCCGGTTCGGGTATGTCATGAACCGCGTGCATGCGGGAGGGATCGGTGATACGCAGGGGCTCTTCTTCATTGTGCTCGGTCTTGCCGCCGGGGAGGGGAGCTTCATGGATATTCTGAAGCTTGCGTTGCTCGTCGTTTTTATGTGGAATACGTCGCCGGTCTCCTCTCATTTTCTGAGTCAGGTCGAGTACTACACGAATCCGAATCTCTATGACCACATGGAGAGAAAATAAAAGTACGGAGAATCCTTATGCAACTTGCGGAAATAGTCAGAATTATTCTTCTGATCCTGCTCATCGGATGCGCGGTCGCGGTCAACCTGACCCCGAGCCTTCTGCAGGCAGTCATCATATTTATGTCCTACAGCTCGATCATGTGCGTGCTCTGGGTGCTCATGGAATCCCCGGATCTTGCCATCACCGAGGCAGCCGTCGGTGCTGGGATCAGCGGCATTCTTTTTATGGTGACGCTGAAGAAGATCCGGAGAGAGGATGAGGCGGAGCCCGGTGAGGTGGGGGATGTGCCGCTGGAGGAGCTTCTTCTGCGAGAGGAATTCAAGGGCGTCCGGGAAACAGTTCCGGGACACACAGACCTGCGGGGCAGGCGTATGGAGAAGTTCCGTAAGAGGAACAGAGAAGCGCGAAAAACCGTTTCAACGGATCCGTCGAAGACTGCCGGCTCGCTCATGGATGCGTCATCGGACGGTCCGGAGCGGGGGAAGAGCGGCCGCACCTCCCAAAAGAAGGGCGGTGCGAAAAGCCGCAGAAAGAGAGGCCGCCGATGAACGAAAAATTCCGAAAATGGCTGGACGGCGATATCGATGTGATGGAGAACATTACGGATGCGGCGCTTGTGCCGGATGCTTCGAGGGAAGAGCTCAAGCAGCATAGAAAGCGGCTTCGGGAACAGATATGGGAACTTCCGGGCACAGGCCGGGTCATTGGTGCCGAACGCAGGACTGCACGGATCATTTATCAGGTGATCTCGATCATCAGCTGCGTTCTGCTCATCGGAACGCTTCTCTATATTGTCGGGCATCTTCCGCTCTATGGTATGGAAAATCCCCGTGCGACCGAGGTGACAAAACGCTATATTGAAGACGGGCTCAGTGAGACCGGCGCGGTCAACATCGTCGCCGGTATGATCCTCGACTACAGAGCGTTCGATACGCTGGGAGAATCCCACGTGCTCTTCACCGCGCTAGTCTGTGTCATGATCCTTCTGAGAAAAGACAGCAAGAACATGAAATCCGCCTATGAGGATTACTTTACGGTGGAGCAGGACACGTATTTTATGACGCATGAGGATACCATTATCCGAAAAATAGGGTTTTTCCTTGTGCCGTGTATTTTTATTTACGGAATCTATATCCTGCTGAACGGCCAGGTCTCCCCCGGAGGAGGCTTTTCCGGCGGCGCGATCCTGGGAGCAGGAATGATCATCTTCACTTCCGCATACGGGTTCGACAAGGTGGATAAGTATTTCACGCTGAAGCTGTCCGGATATGTGACCTTCGCGGCGCTTTCCTTTTACAGCTTTGCGAAAGGCTATGTATTTTTCATGGGGGCGAACGGTCTTGAGAACCACATCCCCAAGGGGACTCCGGGGGCGATCCTGTCAGGCGGAATGATCCTTCCGCTCGATATCGCGGTCGGTCTGGTCGTCGCGTGTACGATGTACGGTTTTTATTCGCTGTTCCGACGCGGCTCGATCGGCGGGATCTGAGCAGCTTGGAACTGTCTTAAGTCTGATGGTCGGGAACTGACCGCATGGATCATCCCCTGACGGGCTGCGGCAGTCTGCGCAGTCACTGCATCGGCACGGGGGATTTCGGAGAAAGTCCGGAGGTAAATGAATGATTCAGGTATTGCTTATAAATTATGAGGAGGCGGCTGCGATCATCCTGTTCGGAATCGGTCTGACGATGCTCCTTTTTCACAGGAATCTGATCAAAAAGCTGATCGGGATGAATATCATGGATACCGGCGTATTCCTCTTTCTCGCGTCCATGGGATATATCGAGGGGCGTAAAGCGCCGATCATCACAGACGGCATACAGAACGTGGAGGCATATATTAATCCTGTACCTGCCGGTCTCGTTCTGACGGGAATTGTCGTCTCCGTCTCGGTCACAGCTGTCATGCTATCCCTGTCGATCAGGCTCTACAAGCGCTATCACACGCTGGACCTGGACGACGTCTACCTTTTATCCAGACATCAGACGGAGGATCGATGAAGCCGCTGTGACGCGTCTCATTCAAAGGAGTTCTTTCATGGACATTATCCGGAATTTTCCTCTTTTCACGATCGTTCTGAGCCTTTTTTCCGGTGTGCTCTGTACGATGCTCAAGGGGAAGAAAGCAAAAATCTATACATTGATCTACGAGGGAATCCTGATCGTGCTGACAGCCTGTGTGCTTTTTTACACGCTGAAGAACGGTTCGGCCTTTACGTATACGATGGGTGAATTCCCGGCGCCCTGGGGAAATGAGATCCGCGCCGGCGTCCTCGAAGCGCTGACGGCTCTCTTCTTCCTCGTCATTCTTTTCTGCTCTGTCATGGCCGGCTGGAAATTCCTGGTCATCGACATTGACGAGAGCAAGATCAGTCTGTACTTTACCCTGATCAATCTGATGACGGCTGCCCTGATGGCCCTTGTGTGGACCAACGATATTTTCACGGGGTATGTTTTCGTCGAGATCATGACGCTGACATCCTGCGGAATCATGATCGTGCGGGAGATCGGCCGTACAACGCTGGCCGCAGTCCGGTACATGATCCTGAATCTGATGGGATCCGGTCTCTTCCTTCTCGGGATCGTCCTCCTCTATGCGATCACCGGGCATCTGCTCATGATCCCGATGCATAATACGATCGCAGGCTTTTCCAGAAGCGGTGCGGACATGACGTCGGTCATGCTCTCGCTCGGAATCATAACGATCGGGCTTTCCATCAAGAGCGGACTTTTCCCGTTCCACTTCTGGATGCCGGATACTTACGGATGTTCCACCCCGACATCGGGTTCGATCCTCTCATCCCTCGTATCCAAAGCGTACATATTTCTTTTGTTCAAGATCTATTACCGGGTCATCGGGCCTTCGGTCTTTGAAGGACTGCCCATCCGCAAGATCATTTTTGTGCTTGGCATCATGGGGATGATCTTCGGATCCGTCTCCGCGATAAGGCAGAAGAATATTAACCGAATGGTCGCGTTTTCCTCTGCAGCTCAGATCGGTTATATCTATATGGGGCTTGGAATCGGAGGCATCGACGGCTATGCGGCTGCCATGTTCCAGATCTTCGCCCATTCCGTCACGAAGTCCCTGCTTTTTCTGACAACTCCCCGGCTGTCCGAAGTCTCGGGACACAGCCTTCTTTTCCGGAATCTGCAGGGTTCTGCGCACAGGGCGAAGGATGCGGGAATTTTCTTCCTTCTCTGTTCTCTGTCTATGGTAGGCATTCCGATTTTTGCGGGGTTCTCCTCCAAGCTGAATTTTGCGACGGCAGCAGCCGAAGCGGGGAACTACAGGATCCTCTTCTACACCATGATCGCGCTGGCGATCAGCTCCGTTCTCAATGCCCTGTATTTCATGCGGACCTGTATCCGTATTTATACGAGCGGCCGCGGAGGGGCGGATATCTATGCGCCGGGACTCTATGAAAAGGAAAATGCGAGGCCCGGAGCGGATCTTCCTTCCGAGGAGAGGACAGTGACCGGTACGGAGGAGACACTCCTGAGCCACCTCGGCTACTGGATCCCCGCGGCGATCCTCACGGGGCTGAACCTCTATCTGGGGCTGTTCTCCTGGCAGATCGTCGGCCTTCTGGAGAAGGGACTTGCCATGTTTTCATAAACTATGCGCATACATCTCACGACTAAAATCACGGGAATTCCGCATCACAGATTTAAATACTTATTTCCAATAAGACATTAAGATAACCGACGGTTCATATTGCGTGAGCCGTCAAGGAGGTCATTATGCTGCCAACAGGCACGATCCTGTTTCCGATGATCGCGGGTGTCGCGGTCTCTGCGATCACCATGGAGACCAGAACCAGACGCGTAATATACACTGCGGTCATGCTTATCACCGACCTGCTGGGCCTGCTCACGGTCTTTTTCGGGAGGACGGTGACGCTTTTTGCGTTCACAGACAACATTCATGCGAAATTTTCCGTGGATCCCATCGGCCGCTACTATATGATCGTGGTCATGCTTCTCTTTACATGCGTACTCTTTTATTCCTTTGAGTATATGAATATTGAGGAGCGGGAGCATATCTTTTTTGCGTTTTACTTCTCATGCTTCGGTGCGCTGCTCTCGGTCGCCCTTGCAGCCAATCTGGTCACGCTGTACCTGTGCTTTGAGATGGCAACTCTGACATCGATGCCGCTGGTCCTCCATGAGATGAGCAGGGAAGCGGTAGCGGCAGCCCTCAAATATCTGTTTTATTCGATCGCAGGTGCCTTGATGGGTCTTCTCGCGGTCTTCGTCGTCTGCTACTACGCAACGGATGCGGACAGCTTTGTGCAGGGGGGATTCCTCGATCCGGCGCGCGTCGCGGGAAATGAAAAGCTCCTCCTTGCCGTTATCTTTGCCGGTATCATCGGATTTGGAACGAAAGCCGGTATGTATCCCATGCACGGATGGCTTCCCACTGCGCATCCGATTGCGCCGGCTCCGGCGTCAGCGCTTCTGTCCGGCATTATCGCCAAAGCCGGTATCATCGCGATCATTCGCCTCGTGTTCTTCTCAGTCGGTCCGGAATTTCTCCGCGGGACCTGGGTGCAGTATGCATGGATGAGCATCGCCATGCTGACCATTTTTATGGGCTCCATGATGGCGTTCAAGGAGAAGGTGACGAAAAAACGGCTGGCCTATTCCACGGTGAGCCAGATCTCATACATTTCTCTGGGCCTGTCCCTTCTGTCTATGGAGGGTCTTCTTGGAGGTCTGCTCCACCTGGGAGCGCATGCGGTCTCCAAAGGCTGTCTCTTCCTGTGCGCAGGTGTGTTCATTTACAAGCTCGGAAGTCACAGGGTGAGCGAACTTCGGGGAATCGGGAAGCAGATGCCGATCGTCATGTGGTGCTTCACGTTCGCGTCCCTGTCGCTCGTCGGAATTCCGCCGCTCGGGGGATTTATCAGTAAATGGTATATAGCGCTCGCAGCTGTCGGCGACGGGATGGGGGTCTTTTCAATCCTTCCGCCGGTCATTCTTCTCATCTCCGCGCTGCTCACGGCCGGGTATCTGCTTCCGGTGACAGTTGATGCATTCTTCCCGGGAAAAGAGGAGGGAGAAGCGGCGAAAAGGAGCGGGCAGAAGACCGGGAGTAAGGAACCGTCGGCACTTATGACTGTGCCGCTCATCGTGCTTGTCTGCGCAGCCCTGGCCGTCGGCGTATTCGGATCCCGGATCGCGGATATCCTGGGAGCGTCTCTCGCCGGAATCTTCTGATACAGGAACACAGGATAAGGAATAAATCAATGGATTCACTGTTCATACTGGCGCCGATCGTGGTGCCCTTTATCGGAGGCGTGTCGCTCCTCCTTCTGAAGACCAGGGAAGACCGAATCCGGGAAATATACTCGGAGACCATCGTCATACTGACGTCTGTCTGCGTGTGGCTAGCGCTGGCGTATGGTTCCCGGGACCCGGTGCTGATTTACAGCTTTACGGACGGTTTTTCGATCAACTTCAGAGTGGACGGACCTGCGATACTTTTTGCGGGGATGGTTTCCGTCCTCTGGCCGTTTGCCATGCTCTATGCCTTCGAATACATGAAGGAGGCGGATCACAAGAGGAGCTTTTTCGGCTTCTATGTGATGACGTACAGTGTGACGCTCGGCATCGCCTTTGCCGCGGATCTTGTCACGATGTACGTCTTTTTTGAGATGCTGACGCTTGTGACCCTGCCGCTGGTCAGTCATTATCAGAACCATGAGAGTCAGTTTGCGGGCCGTATGTATGTGGCTTACTGTATCGGCGGCGCATCGCTTGGTTTCGTCGCGGTCATCATGGGGACATTGAACGGAGGAGGAATGTTCGAGTACGGGGGCAGTCTCGGGGACCTTTTCTCTCCGGCGCTCATGCGCATCATGTTTCTCTTTGGCTTTTTCGGGTTCGGGACAAAAGCTGCGGTCTTTCCGTTGTTCCACTGGCTCCCGCAGGCTTCGGCCGCGCCCACCCCGGTCACGGCTCTTCTGCATGCGGTCGCGGTCGTCAATTCCGGCGTCTATGCGGTCATCCGTCTGGCCTGGTATGCATACGGACCGGAGCTCATGCGGGGCAGCACCGAGCAGGTCATCTGCACCGGCGCGGCGGTCTTTACGCTCGTCTTCGGTGCGGCTATGGCTCTTCGAGAGAGGCATTTTAAGAGAAGACTTGCCTATTCGACGGTCAGCAACCTGTCCTACATGCTCTTCGGCGTCCTGCTCATGACTCCTGAGGGACTTCTCGGAGGACTTACCCATATGCTGTTCCACAGCATCATCAAGATGGTCCTCTTTCTGTGCGCCGGCGCGTTCATGCATGTGACGGGCAGGGAGTATATATATGAGATCAACGGGATCGGGCGGAAAATGCCTGTTACGTTCACGCTGTATACGCTGTCTGCCCTGTCCCTGACCGGGATTCCGCTCTTCTGCGGATTTATCTCAAAATGGAAGCTTCTGACAGCCGGTATTTCGAGCGGACAGACGGTAGGGCTCGTCGGCATGGCAGGGCTCATAATCTCGGCTTTTCTGTGCGCGATGTACACACTGAATGTCAGTATCCGGGCATTTTTCCCGATGCGGGGGACGGACCGGAGCGGCAGCGGGGGAATTAAGGAAGCCGGCGTTCTCATGCTGATCCCGATCTGCGTCTTTTCAGTATTCAATATACTCTTTGGTGTGTATCCCGGCCCGGTCATTTCATTTCTGGAAAAGATTGCGCAGGGTGTCATTTAATCTCTGACGCAGAATACTCGTGATTTCAATCATGAGATGAATGCGCAAAGTGAAATCTGGCTCTGACATGAGTTGTAAACCCGCGTCAGAGATTAAAGCCTCCGGCGGATCGCAGCCGCGCAAATAGGAAGGTGCTTCGCACGTAAGCGCAGCGCGGCAAGAACGCCAAGGCGTTCTTGATTCTTTGACGCAGAATCCTTGTGACATGATTCTGTGACGGATGCCGGCAGCACGCCTCTCGGAAGTTCTGCCTGTGAGGATCATACTGTGTTTTTGGAGGAGAGCATATGTTCATAGGTTATCTGGTGTTCGCACCGATTCTCATAGCGCCGGTCCTGTACCGGATCGGGCGGAAAAATGAGGAGGCAAGAGACCTTCTGGCCATCCTGTTCGCCTTCGTGGAGCTCCTGGTCTCAATTTCGCTCTTTATGATGCAGGGGGCGAAGCTCTCCATCCCGTATATTCTGGCCTACGGCCTTTCTTTTGAAGCGGACGGCTTCCGGACTGTTTACAGTACCATCACGTCGATCATGTGGGCGGGAACATCTCTGTTCGCGCGGGAATATTTCAGACATGAGCGCGAGGGACTGTCAAGGTACTGGATGTTCACCATGCTGACGCTCGGAGCGACGCAGGGAGTCATGCTCTCTGCGGATCTCATGACGACGTTCGTCTTTTTCGAGATTCTGTCCCTGACATCTTTTACGTGGGTCATCCACGAGGAGACGCAGGGGGCGCTCCGCGCCGCATACACCTATCTCTTTATTGCCGTGATCGGAGGCCTGGTTCTCTTCATGGGCCTGCTCCTTCTCAGGGATACCTGCGGGACGCTGGCTTTCCGGGAAGTCTTTGCGGCTTCAGAGAGGGCCATGACGGAGGCTCCCTCTGCCGGGTCAAGGATCCTCGCCGCGGGATTCTGCATTCTTTTCGGCTTTGGGGCCAAGGCAGGCATGTTCCCTGTACACGTATGGCTTCCGAAAGCCCATCCGGTCGCGCCGTCGCCGGCGTCGGCCCTGCTGTCCGGTATTCTGACGAAGGTCGGCATTTTCGGAATTCTCATGACCGGGACCACGGTCCTTTTTGAGAACCGGACATTCGGAACGGTCGTATTTGTCCTCGGACTTGTCACAATGTTCCTCGGTGCGCTTCTCGCCCTGTTCTCCGTCAATCTGAAGAGGACGCTGGCCTGTTCGTCCATGTCACAGATCGGGTTCATCCTGGTCGGGATCGGCAGCGCAGTCTTTATCAACGCGGTCGGTGGGGAGGAGGCCGGGGAAGGCCTTGCGCTGGCCCTCTCGGGGACGGTCCTCCATATGGTGAATCATTCGCTCCTCAAGCTGGTGCTCTTTATGGCTGCCGGTGTCGTCGTTATGAACCTGCACACGCTGACACTCGATGAGATCAGGGGCTGGGGCAGGAACAAGACTGCCCTTAAGATCGCGTTCGCGCTGGGCGGCCTGGGAATCTCCGGGATTCCGCTCCTCAATGGATACATTTCGAAGACCATGCTTCACGAAGGTATTGTGGAGACGGTCCTCTGCGCGCGGGAATTTATCCCGGGCGAACATGGGATGATCGCTTTTCTGCAAATAGCGGAGTGGGTCTTTCTTGTTTCCGGCGGGTTCACATTCGCCTATATGCTGAAGCTTTTTATCTGCATTTTCGTAGAGCGCAATAACAATGAAGAGCGTCAGGCAGCGTACGAAAAGGAGAAGACCTGTATGGACGTATGGTCGACCGCAGCAGTCTGCGGATCGTCCGTCTTCATGGTCCTCCTCGGGCAGCCGGCCGTCATGAAGCGGCTCGCACTCTTCATGACCGGGAGAGAGCATATCATGGAATTCCATGCATTTACGCTCACCAATCTCAAAGGCGGTCTGATCTCGCTCGCAATCGGTGCTGCGGTATACCTTCTGATCGTGCGGAAGGGACTCATGCGCGGCGGCTCCTACGTGAATCTCTGGCCGGAGAAGCTTGATCTGGAGGACCTTCTGTACCGGCCGCTCCTTACATCCTGGCTGCCCGGATTTTTCGGGGCGATCGCAGGGGTGTTCGGCGAGAACCTGATTCTTCGGCCTGTATGCAGAGGTGTGTTCTTTGCAGCGACGGTCTTCGGGCGGGCGCTCAGTACGAGCATGGACGCGCTGATCGTTCTTCTGAGAAGGACGGTCATGCGGGAGACGAAGGTCCGGACGCTGCACAGTGAGGAAAGGCGCAGCCGGGCGGCGGCTTTCCGGGATCAGACCGAAGCGGCTCTGAATCCGATCGTCTCGGGCTTCTCTTTTGCGCTCGTCATGACCTGCATAGGGATCCTGCTGATCCTCGGCGTTCTGATCAACTTTATTAATTAATCTCTGACCCGGATCCCGCACCGGGTCTCGCGGGTGAGACTTGAAATAAAGAGCTATTTTGAGGAGACATGACGGATGGAATTAAGTACTCTCTGCTATCTTGAACGCGATGATCAGTACCTCATGCTGCATCGCACCGTGAAGAAAAATGATGTAAATAAAGAGAAATGGATCGGAGTCGGCGGACACTTTGAAGCGGAGGAGAGTCCGGAAGAATGCCTCCTGCGCGAAGTGTATGAGGAGACAGGTCTCGTACTCACCTCCTGGAGGTTTCGGGGAATCGTTACCTTCGTTTCGGGAAATGGGATCGTGGAGTACATGCATCTCTTTACCGCGGATGGCTTTGAGGGGGAGATGCATGCCTGTGATGAGGGAGAGCTTGCGTGGGTCGACCGGGACAGGATCACGGATCTGAATATCTGGGAGGGAGATAAGATCTTTCTCCGCCTTCTGCGCGAGGAGACTCCGTTCTTCTCTCTTAAGCTTGTCTACGACGGCGGGAGCCGGCTGGTCTCGGCTTCCCTTGACGGAAAAAAGCTTGCACTTTGAACCGATCCAGGCAGTCCCTCACCTGCACTTGAGCCTCATCAGGTGCAGGTGGGGGACTGCCTGAATCAGTTTGCGGTTAGAAAAATCTTACTTCGAACATCAAGAACGCCTCGGCGTTCTTGCCGCGCCGCGCTTACGTGCGAAGCACCTTCCTATTTGCGCGGCTGCGATCCGCCGGAGGCTTTCATCTCTTACGCGGGTCTGTAACCCATGTCAGAGTCAGGTTTCACTTTGCGCATTCATCTCATGATTGAAATCACGGGAATTCTGCGTCAGAGATTAAAAAGGAGACCGTTTCCGGTCTCCTTCTGATGTACTGCAGTTATATTTATTCGTCTGTAAAGACATCGATCGTCTCGCGGATCTGACGGCCGTTCAGATTATTGGCATGCATATGTTCCTTAAGACGTTTGAAGGTCTCGTCGCTGATATCATGCTCGATCTTGCATGCATCATGCTCTGCGGTAGACGTGTTGACACCGATGCTCTCAAAGAACGTTGTGATGACTTTGTGCCTGTTATAGGTGTGGCGGGCAATCTTCAGTCCCTCATCCGTAAGCGTAATGTATCCGTTCTCGTCCATATGAACCAGTCCTTTTTCGCGCAGTTTTTTCATGGCGATGCTGATACTTGGTTTTGAATAGCCGAGCTTATAGACGATGTCGATGGATCGGACTTTTCCGAGCTGCTCGCGCAGCATGAGAATGGCCTCGAGATAATCTTCTGCAGACTCATTGTAATTCATGATACTCCTCCGTACATAAGCGTTACAGAATAAAAGAGTGCCGGGTGGCGATTCATAGGATCTCAGTTCCGGGTAGTCTGAATTCAGTGATGAAAGATTAGTGAACATAAGCAGTCAGTGATCCACTGTAAGATGATATCACCTGTGCGACGTCTGGGCCCGGCAGACGAGCAGCTTTTTACGCGTTTTGCGCGCGTATCTCACGACTAAAGCCGCGAGGAAAAGCGCGATGAAGAATAAAAATGTATTATTGAATACTAACATATTTACTGCTTTTTTTCAACCGCATTCCCATAAAAGCACGGGACGCATGCGGTGACAGGGCAAACCGTTCTCCTGTCCGGCTGATAATAAGAACGGAAGTTTTCTGCCTTCGGGCCCCGATCCGGCTCATCTTGTTGCAGGGAGGCTTTTTTGATATCATGTGAGGAAACAGTGATAGGCCGGAGGTGTCAGAATGCCCAAAAAGAACACAAGAAATACACGGGGGCGGATCATATCCGCCGCCTGGAAGCTTTTTTACGAGAACGGCTATGAGGAGACGACGATCGAGGATATTCTCTTTGAGTCAGGGACTTCCCGGGGATCCTTCTACCATTACTTTGAGGGCAAGGGGGCGCTTCTCGGGACGCTCGCCTATGTTTTTGACGAGAAATATGAGGAGCTTGAATCAGAGCTGGATCCCCGCCTTGGTGCAGTCGAGAAGCTTATCTGGCTGAACCATGAGCTTTTTCTGATGATCGAGGACAGTATTTCTCTGGATCTGCTCTCGAGGCTTCTTGCCACGCAGCTGACATCTCAGGGGGAGAAGCATCTCCTGGACCGGTCCAGGAAGTATTTCCGTCTCCTTCGAAAAATAGTTCTGGAGGGAAGAAAGAACGGAGAGCTTCGCACTGACATGACAGAAAATGAGATCACGAGAGCGTATGCGCTCTGGGAGCGTGCGCTTCTCTATGACTGGTGCCTGTGCGGAGGAGAATATTCTCTGGTCAGCTATACGGACAGGAGGACTCCGGAGTATCTTGAGACATTCAGGCGGAAGGAGCGTTGACGGAGATTGCACGCACGATGAAGAATAAAAAATAGTACAAAGGAATGTCTGTTATATGTACAGAATTTTCAGTACTTATTTTCAGGGAAAATTGGCTATTTTTCTTAGACAGTATAAAAACAAGTCTGTACTCTGTTCTGTATTTTATTCTGGTCTCTGATATGGTATAATGCCTCCTGATTTGCGAAAAAGGGGATACGCTTAAAAAAGCGCAGTCCGGTGCCCTTTCACCGGGCAAAGAAGGTTTTTAAGGAGGAGGAGAGTTATTATGACATCTACACAGGGAATGATCCTGGCAGTCATCGTGATCTATCTGATTGCCATGATCCTGATCGGAGTGCTGTTCAACAGCCGCGGATCCGGCAGCAGCTCGAGCGAGTTCTTCATCGGCGGAAGAAAGCTCGGACCGCTCGTCACGGCGATGAGTGCGGAAGCTTCGGATATGAGCAGTTATCTGCTCATGGGTCTTCCGGGACTGGCTTACTTCGCCGGTATTGCGGAGGTCGGCTGGACCGCGATCGGTCTCGGAATCGGAACATACCTCAACTGGCTGCTGGTCGCGAGACTGCTTCGCAGATACTCCGACAAGATCGGGGCATTTACGATCCCGGATTTCTTTTCGAGACGGTACGGCGACAAGCGCCATACGCTTGCATGCATCGCGGCGCTGGTCATCATCATTTTCTTTGTACCGTATACTGCATCGGGCTTCAAGGCGGTCGGAACGCTTTTCAACAGTCTGTTCGGCTTTGATTATCACACCGCCATGATCGTAGGTGCTGTCGTCATCATCGGGTATACGACGCTCGGCGGTTTCCTTGCCGTTTCCACGACAGACCTGATCCAGAGTATTTTCATGACGATCGCTCTGGTCGTGGTCGTTTTCTTCGGAATCAGCCAGGCGGGTGGTTTTGACGCGGTCATGAAAAACGCGAACTCCCTTCCGGGTTATTTTGATCTTTTCGGCGGCTACGATATGGCGACCAATACAGGATCCCACTACGGATTCCTGGCGATCGTATCCACAATGGCCTGGGGACTTGGCTACTTCGGTATGCCGCATATTCTTCTTCGCTTCATGGCGATCCGCAATGAAAAGGAACTCGTGACTTCCAGAAGGATCGCTTCTGTATGGGTCTTCCTGTCAATGGGAATTGCTGTATTCATCGGTATCATCGGCAATGCACTTTCGAGCCAGGGCATTGTCCAGCAGCTGACGACAGGTTCAGATGCTGAGACGATCATTATCAAGATGGCGGACCTCATGGGAACCCACGGCTTTTTCATGATCCTTATGGCAGGTATCATTATGGCAGGTATCCTTGCCGCGACAATGTCCACGGCGGATTCTCAGCTGCTCGCGGCTGCGTCCAGCGTATCGCAGGACCTTCTGCAGGATTTCTTCGGCATCAAGCTCAGCCGAAAGGCATCCATGCGCGCGGCCCGTCTGACGGTCATCGGTATTGCGGTCCTCGCAGTATTTCTGGCATGGAATCCGAACAGCTCGGTCTTCCGGGTCATTTCCTTCGCATGGGCTGGTTTCGGCGCTACTTTCGGACCGACAATGCTGATCGCGCTCTTCTGGAGACGCTCCAATAAGCAGGGTGCGCTCGCAGGCATGATCGTTGGTGCGGTCATGGTCTTCGTATGGAAGTATCTGATCGCTCCGATGGGCGGTGCGCTGGCAATCTATGAGCTGCTTCCGGCATTCATCATCGGCCTTATTGTCAATGTGGTCGTGAGCCTTGTGACGGCGGAGCCTGATGCGAAGATCGTTAAGACCTTTGATGAGGTGAAGGCCAATCAGTAAAAATATAAGGCAGGAGATCCTGTAAAGAGACGGAACTGACATCAGGATAAGGTGCCTTTCGTCCCGAATATCGTGTATAATAAGACTGCGGACCGGTATGCTTGCCGGGACGCAGTTTTTTCATCTCTGACGCAGAATTCCCGTGACCGGTGTCCTGCGGACAGGATCTTTTCAACGCATGGGCCGAAGCTTATCTGCTTTATACCGGAAGGGGATTTTAATATGAAAAAAGCACCGATCACTGACAGTTTTCGATATGCATTTGCCGGACTGTTTGCTACGATACGCAGCGAGAGGAACATGAAGATCCACTGCTTTATGGCTGTCTGCGTGGCGATTGCCGGACTCATTTTCAGAATTCAGCCCTATGAGTGGCTGGTCTGCATCACTCTTTTCGGACTGGTGATGGGTCTTGAGACAGTCAACACAGCAATCGAGGCAGTCGTCGACCTTGTGACCGAGGAGAAAAGGCCGCTTGCGAAGAAAGCCAAGGATGCGGCGGCAGGGGCGGTGCTCATCGCCGCGATCATGGCGGCAGGGGCCGGACTGCTCATTTTTGTGCCGAAGCTCTTTGATCTGCTCTTTTGAGAGGGCTTGTTTCCGGCGGGCATCCTGCTCTGAAACGTTCTTAAAGGAATGACGGTTTATCAGCCGGAGACGTGGAAAAAACTCCCGCAATGTGGTACAATAAACTTCTGACGCCATCTGATCAAAGCGCATCAGATGCGGGGCAATGTCAGGAGGAGATATCCGGACTTTTACGCTCCGCACAGGTGCAGGGCGGCATCAGCAATAAAAGAAACGGCAGTTGTACGGCAGGAACGCCGGGGTGTTCCTGATAAAGAGGGAATGCGGCATGAAGAAAGAACACTATTTTCAGTCATCAGATGAGAAGACAAGCCTTCACGCGATCGTCTGGGAGCCGGAAGGCAGTGTGAAGGCAGTCCTTCAGATCACGCACGGCATGGTCGAGTTCATTGACCGGTATGACAGATTTGCCCGTATGCTCAATGAGCACGGCTTCTGTGTCTGCGGGTTCGACCTTCTCGGACACGGCCTGAGCGTCACATCGGAGGAGGAGCTCGGGTTTTTCCGTCATCCTGACGGGAACCGCGCGGTCATAGAGGATATCCGGCACCTTCAGTGTATTATGAAGAGACGTTATCCGGATGTGCCGTATTTTATGCTCGGCCACAGTATGGGCTCATTTTTCACGAGAGAATATATAGAATTTTTCGGAGACAGCCTGAACGGCGCCATTATCATGGGAACGGGAAGCCAGCCCGCGGCAGTCGTGGCGGCAGGCAAGGCCATGTGCAGGGCACAGGCGGCAGTCCATGGCTGGCATTATCGGAGTGCTGCGATCGATGCCATGGCATTCGGATCCTATAATAAGGATTTCGAACCGGCCCGCACGCATGTCGACTGGCTCACAAAGGATGAGGCGATCGTTGATGCCTATATCGCGAACCCGCTCAACACCTTCCGCTTTACGGTGAACGGATATTATACGATGTTCACCGCGATCGGGATGGCGCAGGATCCGGATAAGATCGCGATGATCCCGAAGGATCTCCCGATCCTTCTTGTCTCCGGGGACAGAGATCCGGTCGGCGGGATGGGAAAAGGCGTGCAGCAGGCCTATGACGCCTATAAGGAAGCGGGGATCGTGAATGTGCAGATGCATCTCTTTGAAAATGACCGCCATGAGATCCTCAACGAGACGGATTACGGCAAGGTGGATGAATACATTCTGTCCTGGCTGAATCAGAGAATGTGACCCTGATCATAAGGAACTTCTTTCGGACCAGTCTGTCGGGAGGCTGACTTCTCCGCGAGCTGTTCGTGATATTCGGGAACGCCTCGGCGTTCTTGCCGCGCCGCGCAAGGTGCAAAGCACATTCCTCTTTGTGCGCGTATCTCATGTCTGAAGACACGAGTATTGCGCGATGAAGAATAAAAATGACGGCTGTCCCGTAAAAGGAGACGGCCGGGCTGCAGGGGCAGCCATGTTGAAATCTCAGGCAAAAACCCGGCACGGCCGGCTTGATGCGCAAGATTTTCTGATCAGATAACATAAAAAAGGAATTTCTTTTAAGGACTTCCTCCGGCGAAGGCGCGGGAGGACGCGGATGTTTTCGGGAACGTTGGGGAAACTGTTTCACGCTGAGACTCTTTGATCCCGTGCACCGGTCCTTAAAAGACGGGATATGGATCTGCGAAGAATAAGAATGCGTATATTTGTCCGGATGAGACAGGCTGCTGTGGCGACACGGCAGCTTTTTTTGCGGCGGGATGCGGCCGCAGAAAGGATCAATATGGATAATCGGATCGCAATGGTCAGTA
The DNA here is from genome assembly GCA_900314565.1 of uncultured Eubacteriales bacterium. Classification (GTDB taxonomy): domain Bacteria; phylum Bacillota; class Clostridia; order Lachnospirales; family Lachnospiraceae; genus Chordicoccus. The sequence goes on along the minus strand of OMVU01000027.1, from coordinate 52,880 downwards.
TCATAGTGGAAAACGATGAATCCGTCGCGCGGCTCAATGAAGTCCTTCACGAATATGCAGATCATATAATCGGGCGGATGGGCATTCCCTACCGGGAAGCCGGGCTCAGTCTGATCAGTATTGCAGCCTGTGCACCGGTCGATCGGATCAATGCTCTGACCGGCAGCCTCGGGCGTCTGCCCGGTGTGAGCGCGAAGGCGGTCTATGCTTCCGCGAAAAGGCACGGAAAGACCAGCGACAGCTTGACCTGAGCATCGAACGGAAACAGGCAATTGCGAAAGTCTGTGCGACATGGGAATTATGTGAACATTCAAACGGCTTCCGCGCCAAGAACTTCTATCATTCGTGCAAGCTGCGAAGAAGCATTCGCAAAAAGCATAAACTCGCTTCGCTCAAGCAACATGCTTTTTGCTCATTTCGCATCTTGCACTCATGAAGAAGTTCTAAGGCTTGTGCAGATTGTTTGAATCGTTCACACAATTCCAATTCGCACAGAGTTTCGCAAGAGCCTGTCAAACGGTAATTCCACTTTGCGCGCGTATCTCACGATTAAAATCAAGAGCATTGCACGATGAAGAATAAAAAAGGAGAATTCATGACAGACGCTGAAAAACTGATTCTTGCCCTTGCCCGGGACGGTTCTCTGCCGGATGACGATTTTTACGAGCTGATCAGGATGCGCGGCAGCCTGAATAAAGAGGAGCGGGATCTTCTGAAAAATGAAGCCCGCCGGAAGGCCGACGCTGTATACGGAAAGGACATTTACCTGCGAGGGCTCATCGAGTTCACGAATATCTGCAAAAATAACTGCCTGTACTGCGGCCTCCGCAGAGATAACCGGGAGATCAAGCGATACCGCCTCACGAAAGAGGAGATCCTCGACTGTACGGACCGCGGCTATGCGCTGAATTTCAGGACTTTCGTGCTGCAGGGAGGGGAGGATCCTCATTTTACGGATGATCTTGTATGCGAGATCGTATCGGAGATCAAGGAGAGACATCCCGACTGCGCCGTTACCCTGTCGATCGGAGAGAAGAGCAAAGAGAGCTACAGGCGCTTTTTTGAGGCGGGCGCAGACCGGTATCTCCTGCGGCATGAGACGGCCAACGAGGAGCACTATGGAAAATTACATCCCCGGGAGCTGTCGATGCGGAGAAGGATGGAGTGTCTCTATGACTTAAAGGAGATCGGCTATCAGGTCGGCGCAGGCTTTATGGTCGGGTCGCCCGGACAGACGGATGCGTGCTATATGGATGACTTCCGCTTCCTGCGGGAGCTTGGACCGCAGATGATCGGGATCGGGCCTTTCATCCCTCACCATGAGACACCCTTCAGAGACTGTCCTCGCGGAACGCTTGAGGATACGCTGTTCTTCCTCGCTCTCCTGCGCCTCGTATTCCCGGAGGCGCTTCTGCCGGCGACGACCGCCCTCGGGACGATCCATCCGCTCGGGCGGGAGATGGGCATCCAAAACGGCGCAAATGTGGTGATGCCGAATCTCTCCCCTGCATCCGTGCGGGGAGACTATCTGCTGTATGACGGGAAGATCTGCACCGGGGATGAGGCGGCGGAGTGCCGTCGCTGCATGGAACTGAGGATGGAGAGAATAGGATATCACGTGGCGGTCGGGAGGGGCGACCACCCACGCTTTACGCCGGTGGCAGAAATCCCCTGCTTTTACAGACCTTCGGAGGAATGAAATGGCACTGATCGATCTGCATGCGCGCGGAAAAGAAAAAAAGAAGAAGACCGATCCCGCAGTCAGGATCGGTGACGCGAAATTTCCCTCGCCCTTTGAGACCGGGCTCGTCTATTCATCCCCGGCCCGCGGCACCTGGACGATCGCGCACACGTCCATGCTGATTCCCGGCAGTCACCAGATCTTCGTCTGTCCAAGCTGCTGCCTTCGCGGCGTCGTGCTGTCCGCGGAGGAAATGGGGGCGATGGACCGGTTCTCGATGCTCGAATTCACCGACGACCATATTCTTCGGGGCGATCTCGAGGAGATGATCATCGAGGGGGTTTCGGAGATCCTCTGTGAGATGGATGTTCTCCCGACCTGCGTGCTTCTCTACACGAGCTGCGTGCAGCATTTTCTGAACATCGATCTGCATCTGGTCTACCGGACCCTCGCGGAGAAGTTCTCCGAGGTGGATTTTATTGACTGCTATATGCTGCCGACGATGCGTGCGCATTTTTCGCCGGAGAAAATGCAGTGGCGTCAGCTCTACCGCGGCCTTGACACGTCCCTCGCCCGCGACCCGAGGGCGGTCGATCTGATCGGCTCTTACTATGAGATCGATCCGGAGAGTGAGATTTTTGACATTTTTCGCCGGGCGGAGATGACCGTGCGCCAGCTTCCGACGATCGGGACTTACGAGGAGTATAAGCGGATGGGGGAGGCGGCCTTCTGCGTCTACTTTAATCCGATCGTCTCCTTTGCGGCGGAGGATCTTGCAAAGCGGCTTCAGATGACTCCGGTCTTTCTTCCGGCCGTCTATGAGACGAAGCAGCTCCTGGAAAATGAAAAGCGTCTCGCGGACGCGCTCGGTATTTCCGGTCCGCTTCCGGATCACAGGGCGCTCGTCCGGGAGGCGGATCAGGCGCTTGACCGCGCGTCTTCCGTTCTCAGGGATTTTGATATTGCGATCGATGCCTCGGCGGTGACGCGTCCGGTATCCCTTGCAAAGAAGCTTTTTCTCCATGGTTTTCGGATCCGCGTCCTCTATGCGGACGCATTTTCCCCGGAGGAGAAGGAGGATTTTGAGTATCTGAGAGTGAGAGTGCCGGAGATCTGCATTCTTCCGATGACGGACTGGCGCATGCGGGCTGCAGAACGAAAGAATCCGGCCGGGGGACGGAATGTCCTGGCGATCGGACAGAAGGCGGCGTATTATACGGGAACGAAGTACTTCGTGAATCTTGTGGAGAACGGAGGGCTTTACGGCTTTACGGGCCTTATAAAGCTCGCGAAGGAAATGACGGAAGGCGCGCTGCACCCGAAGGAGCCGAGGGAGCTGATCTCCGAGAAGGCTCTTGGCTGCAGGGATCAGTGTGCGAGGATGAGACATAGTCTGCCCGCGAATACCGGTCAGGCATGAGTGGCCGCGGAACAGTCATCCGAACGAATTCCATTTCGCACAGAGTTTCGCAGGCGCCTGATACTTGTTATTGGAAGAGGAGAATATGAGAATCGTAAAGAGAGTCCTTTCGACCTACTCTGCAGATAACTTCGGATTTTGCTCCGCACTCTATGAGCTTGGCGGACTTGTCGTCATGCATGACGCGTCCGGCTGCAATTCCACCTACAATACGCACGACGAGCCCCGGTGGTATGACACGGACAGCATGGTCTTCATTTCCGGGTTGACGGAGAAGGACGCGATCTTCGGAAATGACGACCGCCTGATCGACGACCTCGTGAAAGCGGCGGAGGAGATGCATCCGCGCTTTGTCGCCGTCTGCGGAGGTCCGCTCCCCCATATTATCGGGACGGATTTCCAGGCAGTGGCGAAGGCCGTTTGGCGGCGGACCGGAATCCCCTCCTTCGGACTGCAGACGAACGGGATGGACAGCTATGTGAGAGGGGCCGGCGGTGCGCTTGCGGAAATCGCGGAGCTTGTAAAACCGCCCGGACGGAAGCGCATAAGCCTTCCCGGAAGGATAAGGATCAATCTTCTGGGTGTGACGCCTCTCGACTTCTCTGTAAATGGGAGTGTCCGGGAGATGGAAAAGTATCTTGAAGGGCAGGGGTTTTCCGTGCTCTCCACCTGGGCGATGGGAAATACCCTGGACAGAATCCTTTCGTCCGCGGATGCGGATGTGAATCTGGTCGTAAGTGCCTGCGGCTTACCCGCCGCGAAGGTCCTTCATCGGAGGTTCGGGACCCCGTTTGCTGTCGGTGTTCCTGCGGGGCGGGAGAATTCCCGTGAGATCTGTGCAAAACTCAGGGAAGCGGCGAAGTCCGGCCGGCCCGTTGGCGAAGACCGGATGGCGGAGGAACCGGAGCTATCCGGGTCAGAAAAGCAGGGCGGAGACGGCACGGGTGCCCGGCTTCTTATCATAGGGGAGCCGGTCCTTTCTGACGCGCTCGCCCGGGAGATATTCCTTTCCGGACAATATGAAAAGATCCGGATCGTCTGTCCGATGTCCGGCGTTCCTGCGGAGCTTATGGCGGGGAAGGAGCAGCTCTTTCTCGAGCAGGAGCTGCGGGAAGCCTGCGCATGTGCGGACCGGATCATTGCGGATCCGCTCTATCGACGGCTCCTTCCGGGGAAGGAGGGAAAATTCATTTCCCTGCCGCATACGGCCTATTCGGGAAGATACTATGAAAATGAGATACCGGTGCTCATCGGGGAGAAGCTGAACCGATGGCTGCCATTATAAGCTTTACATACGATAAGGCCCTTGCGAAACTTTGCTCGAAATGGAAATGTGTGAACAATTGTGAACAATTCAAACAATCTGCACAAGCCTTAGAACTTCTTCATGAACGAAAGATGTGGAATGAGCAAAAAAACGTACTGTCTGAGCGCAGCGAGTTTGCGTTTTTTGCGAATGCTTTTCCACATCTTGAGTGAATGTTAGAAGTTCCTGGCGCGGAAGCCGTTTGAATGTTCACACTATTCCATGGAGAGCAATGTTTCGAAAACGCCTGTTACATACCATAACCGAAAGGATCAAGATCATGAAGAAAATTGCAATCTACGGCAAAGGCGGGATCGGAAAGTCCACGATGACCGGAAATCTGTCCGCGGCCTTCTCCGTTCTGGGACAGAAGGTCGTGCAGATCGGCTGCGATCCCAAGGCGGATTCCACGATCAATCTGCTGGGCGGAGAGCCCCTCGTGCCGGTCATGGACTATTACCGGGATCATGATGAGGAGCCGGACTTTGAACATGTCGGGAAGACCGGCTTCGGCGGAGTCTACTGCATCGAGACCGGCGGACCGACGCCCGGTCTTGGCTGCGCGGGGCGCGGGATCATCGCGACCTTCAATCTTCTCGAGGAACTCGACGTGTTCGGCAGGATCGATCCGGATATCGTTCTTTATGACGTGCTGGGAGACGTCGTCTGCGGCGGATTTGCCGCGCCGATCCGTGAGGGGTATGCAGAGGATGTCCTGATCGTCACTTCCGGAGAAAAAATGGCGCTCTATGCCGCGAATAATATCGCGACAGCGGTGAAGAATTTCGAGGACCGCGGCTATGCGACGGTCCGGGGGGTGATCTTTAACCGGAGAAATATCCCGGACGAGGAGGCTAAAGTGAAGGAATTCGCGGACAGGATCGGCGTTCCGATCGTCGCGGATATCCCGCGGAGCGATGAGATCAACCGTTTTGAGGATCTTGGAAAGACTGTCGTGGAGGGAGATCCGGAGCATCCGGTGAGCCGGAAGTTCATTTCCCTTGCTGAAATGCTCCTTGCGGACCCGCCCAGGGCGGAGCGGGAGCGGACCGGATTTTATCGCTGAGGAGGATTTCCATGGAACCTTTTTATCTGACAGCGGAGGAGTTTGCGCGCCGCGGAAGCCAGGATTTTCCGAAGGAAGAACTGCCGTCCTCCGCACTCATATACAGCTCGCCTGCGACCCTGTCCTACAATTCGCCGGGAGCCAACGGCTACGGTGTGAAGCGCGCGGGACTCGCGATCCCGGAGTCGGTCATGCTGCTGATCGCCCCGGGGTGCTGCGGGAGGAACAGCACGATCCTGAGCCGGGTCAGCGGCTACAGTGAGCGGATGTTCTATCTCCTGATGGATGAGACGGATCTTGTGACCGGCAGACACCTGAGCAGGATTCCGCAGGCGGTCCGGGAGATCGTCGAGGTGCCGGAAGTGCGTCCGAAGGTCGTTGTGCTCTGCATCACCTGCGTGGATGCGCTGCTCGGGACAGATCTGGTCCGGGTCGCGAAGAAGGCGGAGCGGGAGACCGGTGTGCGCGTCGTCCCGAGCTATATGTACGCGCTCATGCGGGAGGGAACGAAGCCTCCGATGACAGCGATCCGACAGAGCGTCTATTCGCTGCTTGAAAAGCGCAGGAAGAACCCGCATGCGGTCAACCTGCTCGGGCAGTTCGCCCCCTACGACGATGACTGTGAGCTCTATGCGCTCTTCCGGGCTGTGGGACTTACAAAGATCCGGGAGATCGGCCGGATGAGGACGCTCGATGAATATATGGAAATGGGCGAGGCCAATTTCAATCTCGTCCTGAACCCGGAGGCGCGTTATGCCGCGGAGGATCTGATGGAGCGGCTCGGGATGCCTTACATAGAAATGGGACGTTTTTATGATCCTGACCGGATCGCCCGGCAGTACAGCCTGCTGGGAGGGGCGCTTGGCGTCCGCTTTCCGGATGCCCCGTATCGGGAAAATGCCATGCGCACATTGGAAGCGTTTGCGGACCGCCATCCGGGGCTGACGTTTGCCGTCGGACAGAGCATCAACGCGAATCCGTTCGAGCTTTCCGATATGCTTCTGAAATACGGATTCAAAGTGGAGAGAATATTCGCAAATGCGACAGAGAGCGATCTGCCTTTCATTTCCCGGATCGCAGAGAAAAGTCCCGGGACGAGGCTCTATACCAGCATTTCGCCGACCATGCTGAATTACCGGCTGGAGGGAGGCGTGGATGTCGCGCTCGGGAAGGATGCGGCCTGGTATTATCCGGATGCATGCCCGGTACCTTTTATGTCGGACGTGCAGCCGTTCGGATACAGCGGACTCATGCGGCTTCTGCGAGAGATCGACGGGAAAATTACGGACAAGGAGAAAGACTCGTGAAGGGATTGATGAAATACTTGTCACCGTTCGCGCCCGATATTTCGGGAGCGGCGGAGGTGCTTTTTAAGATGGGCGGACTCATCGTGATCATCGACGCGGGCGGCTGCACCGGAAATGTCTGCGGTTTCGACGAGCCCCGCTGGAGCAGTGAGCGGAGCGCGATCTTCTCGGCCGGACTGCGCGATCTGGATGCGATCCTCGGCCGTGACGAGCAGATGATGAAGAAGATCGGGGAAGTGCTCCGTGTCATGGGCGGCAAGGAGGGCGGAGGAGCGAATTTCCTTGCCCTTGTGGGTACCCCGGTCCCGGCCGTCATCGCTACGGATTACCGGGCGCTTCGCAGGATGGGAATGAACCGGTTCGGAATTCCGACTGTGACGGTGCAGACGACCGGAATGGACCTTTACGACAAAGGCCAGGAGAAGGCGTACCTTGCGCTGCTTGACGAATTCATGGTGAGCGGGAACGCCGGTCGATCCGACAGCGCCGATCATGCCGACTGTGCTGATCATGTCTATGGCGCTGATTCTATCGATTGTGCTGCGCATGCCGATAACGGTACCCTCGGCATCCTCGGCGCGACACCGATGGATCTGCTGCCCTCGGATTCGATTGCCGGTGTGGGAGAACGCGCAGCCCGCTGCGGGGGCTCTCTCGTGAGGGTCTTAGGGGAATCTGTTGAAGACTTCCGGGACGCCGCCGCTTTCCGTGAGAATCTTGTCGTTTCCCCGTCGGGGCTCGCCGCGGCCAGAAGAATAGAGGAAAAGGCCGGGGTGCCCTTCCGGGTCTCCTACCCGCTTCCGGGGGGATTTTCCGCAATGCTTGCGGGGGATATCTCCGGGAAGAGAGTGCTGATCGTCCACCAGGCGGTCCTTGCACTGACGATCCGGGAGGAGCTGCTCCTTGCATATCCCGATGCCGAAATCGATACGGCGACCTTCTTCATGCCGTACGGAAGCTGCCGGCATCTTTCGGAGGAGGATGATTTTATTGAACTGGTGCGGGAGGGAAGGTATGACCTGGTCATAGCGGACCCTCTGCTTCGGCGCGCCTGCCGGGGATATGCGGGCGAATTTACGGAGCTGCCGCATTTCGCCGTCTCGGGAAATGCGTCGGCAGGGTGAGAATCTGAAACTTCCCACATACATCAGTGTGGTGGCGACCGGGAATAAAAAATTTCCAAAGGAGGGCGTCCGAGCACGGCCGGTACTTCTTTCTTTTAAAGCGAAAGCTTCAAAAGAAAGTTAGTACCGCTGCCAGTGCGAGCGAGCGGGAGCGTCCCGACGTGGAAATTTTTATCTCAGTGGGGAAGAGACCCGCTTCTATAAGCGGGGGATAGGTCAATATCCTGCTCGTCTCAGTGGCGGGTTTCAATCCCCCACTGAGATAAATGCCTCCGGCGGATCGCAGCCGCGCAAAGAGGAAGGTGCTTCGCACCATGCGCGGCGCGGCAAGAACGCTGAGGCGTTCTTGAATCCGGGAGCTTTAAGAGTAAAGGATGTGGGAAGTTTTAATAAGAGCGTGTATCACGACGAAAGTCACGAAGACTGCGCAATGAAGAAGAAAGATTATGGATTCCGGGAGAAGGTATGACAGCACTTGATCAGAGAATACGGCTCAGAATAAGGGTATACGGAATCGTTCAGGGAATCGGTTTCAGACCGTTCGTGGCGAGGCTCGCGGATGAGTGTAAGATCTGCGGAAGTGTCTGCAATAAGGGCTCTTTCGTGGAAATCTTTGCCGAGGGCAGCCGGGAAGCGGTGTTTTCATTTTACAAAGCCCTGCCGGAACGTGCGCCGGCGGTCTCGGCGATCGTCCGGATCGATCAGAAGGAACTTCCGCCGGAAGGGGCAGAGCGGTTCCTCATCATAAAGAGCAGCCGGGAGGCGGGGGAGATCTTCGTATCACCGGATCTTGCGATCTGTCCGGCCTGCAGGAAAGAACTCTTTGATCCGTCAAATAAAAGGTACCTGCATCCGTTCATCAACTGCACGGACTGCGGTCCGCGGCTTACGATCCTTGACTCGATGCCCTACGACCGGGTGCGGACGTCGATGGGAGTTTTTCCCATGTGTCCTGACTGCGAAAGGGAATACAAAGATCCCCGGACCCGCCGCTTTCATGCTCAGCCGGTCTGCTGCAATGACTGCGGGCCGAAGGTCTATATCCCGGGGAGGGAGGAGACCGGTCCGGATGCGATCCGTCTGGTGCGGAAGGTGATCCGGGAGGGTGGGATTGCCGCGATCAAGGGAATCGGAGGTTTTCACCTCTGCTGTGATGCGACGTCCGACAGCGCAGTCGCACGGCTGCGGGCCCTTAAGCACAGGCCTGCGAAGCCTTTCGCGGTCATGATGCGGGATATCGGGACGGTGGAGCGGGAGTGCGAGATCCCGGAAGGTTTCAGGGGATTTCTGGAGGGTGTCCAGAAGCCGATCCTCATACTGGACCGAAAGGATGGCGGACGCATCAGTCCGCTTGTCGCGCCGGATAATCCGACCGTCGGGGTCATGCTTCCCTACGCGCCCATTCAGATGCTCCTCTTTTCCTATCCGGAGGAGGAAGCCGGCTGGGCAGATGCGGGGGAGAAATCCGGCTGTGCAAAGGCAGGGGAGGAATCCGGATACGCAAAAGCAGGAGAGGAATCCGGATACGCAAAGGCAGGAGTGGGAACTCCCGTCTCCGCAAAGGCAGCGGATACGAATGCAGGTCCCGTGAAGACGGAAATGCCCGATGCATTCGTCATGACGAGCGGAAATCCGTCCGGAGCGCCCATCTGCAAGGATGACGACGAGGCGGTCCGATATCTTTCGCCCATGTGTGATGTGATCCTGTCCAATGACCGGATGATCCGCCTGCGGGCGGACGATTCGGTCATGCAGGCCGTCCGGGGAAAGCCCTATATGATACGAAGATCCCGCGGTTACGCACCGCTCCCGGTGGTCCTCCCGGAGGGGTCAAGAGGTGAGCTCCTGGCAGTCGGCGGGGAACTCAAGAACACGTTCGCGCTCGCAAAGGACGAGCTTGTTTATCCCTCCGCGTATATCGGTGATCTGGCGGATCTCAGATCCGTAAATGCGCTCTCCGCGGCGGTGGAACGGATGGAGGAGCTTCTCGAGACGAAGCCCCGCGCGGTCGTCTGCGACCTGCATCCGCGCTATAACTCGAGCGCGTTTGCGGAGGAGCTCTCTCTGCCGGTCATTCGGGTCCAGCATCATTTTGCCCACGTCCTGTCCTGTATGGCGGAGAATCGATGGACGGATCCGTGCATCGGAATTTCATTTGACGGGACAGGCTACGGCACGGACGGGACGGTCTGGGGAGGGGAATTTCTGATCGCCTCGCCGGATCACTTCGTCCGGGCGGGATCTCTGCGGCCTTTCACCCAGTCCGGAGGTGATCTTGCATCGCGGGAGGGATGGCGGATCGCCGTCTCGCTCCTCTATGATGCGGCGGAGTCGGACCAGGAGGCGGAGTCTGCGGTCCGTTCTCTCGGGCTGTGCACGGAAGCGGAACTGAAAATGCAGACCTTCATGCGGCGGAGCGGCGTGAATTCGGTGCAGTCCACCTCAGCAGGGAGGGTCTTTGACGCGGTGTCGGCAATGCTCGGGATCCGAAGGGCTTCGACCTTCGAGGGGGAGGCATCGATGGCGCTGGAATTTGCCGCGGAGAGCTGGCTTCATTCGCACGACGTAGAGGCAGCAGAAATCTGCGGGATGCCGGAAGCGGAGATCACGGTGCTTAATACTGAGGAAATTCTGCCTGAAGAGGCCGGCGGTCAGATCCCGGGGACAGGACCGCGCTTCGCTTTTGAGATCACTCCGGTCACAGAGTACATAATGAGGGAGATGAGGAGTGAGCGCGGGAGGACAGAGACTGTCGGCAGATGTGCATATGTCTTTCATGAGTTTCTCGCACAGGGGATCCTCAGAGGGGCAGAATATATCCGGGAGCAGACCGGGATCAGTACGGCAGCGCTCTCGGGAGGATGCTTCCAGAATCTGCTCCTGCTTGAGCGGACAAGAAATCTTCTCGAGGAGGCCGGCTTTCAGGTGCTCGTGCATTCTCTGATTCCTGCAAATGACGGCGGTATCGCACTCGGACAGGCTTATTACGGGATGAGCGTGCTTCAGCGCACAATGAGTGTCAGACCGCCCCGGGAATCCGGGACATGAGATTTTTCGCTGCAGCATGACGGATCGCGATGACCCGCCGAACGGGGAGAAAAGATTTATGACAGCCAGAGAGAAGAGAAAAAAATTCTGGGATGATGTGGACCGGGAGATGAGGAGGCACAAAGGCACCTTCATCGTCTTCCTGATCCTTCGAATTCTGGTAGTGATCTCCATGATCCGCCAGTTCATGCTCGGAAACTATGAGAGTGTGATGCTCTGTGTGCTCACGCTGCTGCTTTTTGTCGTGCCAATGGTCGTTCAGGTGAGGCTCAACGTTGATTTTCCGCAGGTGCTTGAGGTGATCATCCTGCTTTTTATTTACGCGGCTGAGATCCTCGGGGAGGTCAACAGTTACTATACGGCGATCCCTTACTGGGACATCATGCTGCACACACTGAACGGATTTTTATGCGGGGCGATCGGCTTTTCGCTGGCCCTCTGTCTGGACAAGGATGAAAAAGTCTTTTTTCGGATGTCTCCTCTCCTGATCGTCATTGTCTCGTTCAGCTTTTCGATGACGATCGGAGTGCTGTGGGAATTCTTCGAATACGCGGCAGATCACATCCTTCTTCTGGATATGCAGAAGGACACAGTCGTACACACCGTGAGCAGCGTTCTCCTGAATCCGATGAAGGTCCAGAGACCGTGGATCATGCGGAATATCACCGAGATGTCGATCAACGGGACTGAGATGGGGGTCGGCGGATATGTGGACCTTGGCCTCATTGACACGATGGAGGATCTGTTCGTCAATTTCATCGGAGCGCTCACGTTTTCGATCATCGGCTGGCTGGCGCTGCACGGCAAGCGGCGGGAGAGAATGATCGCCATGGGGCTCGCAGTTGTGCCGAAAATGCCTGAGCAGGAGCTTGCTGCTTATCGGAAGCGGCTCGAGGATGATGAGCTGCGCCGGCTCCTGGAATTTGAAGAGGAACCGGGGACAAAGGAGGCGAAGGGGGCACAGGAAAATGATCTGAAGGCGGAGACGGAGAAAGGATCAGTCAAAGAGCATTGATGGATCTTCGACAGCGGAGATCTCAGCAGCTGTCAGGCAATTGCGAAAGTCTGTGCTTCATGGGAATTGTTCACACAATTCCATTCCCACAGAGTGTCGCAAGCGCCTGTCAGCATCTATATAAAGAAGGAGAAAGAATATGTGTGTGGGATTACCTGCTAAAATTGTGAAAATGAAAAACGGTACCGCCGTCGTCGACGCGACGGGTGCCCGCCGCGAGATCTCGACGGAGCTCCTCTCCGATCTGGAGCCGGGAGATTACGTGATGGTGCATGCCGGGATCGCCATTGCGAAGATCACAGCGGACGATGAGACGGAGACTGAAGAACTTCTGGATATGCTTGAGGGGTGAGAAATGGGTCAGAATACGGAAAAGAAGGCGCGGAGGAGCGCTCTTGAAATTGTGCGCGGATACGACGGACCGCCGATCCGCATCATGGAAGTCTGCGGGACACATACCCATGCGATCTTTGAGCAGGGGATCCGCGGGATCCTTCCCGAAAATATCCGCCTGATCTCAGGCCCCGGATGTCCGGTCTGCGTGACGGAGACGGGGTTCATAGACGAGGCGGTCTGTCTGGCCCTTGAAAAAAAGGCGGTGATCGCGACCTTCGGAGATCTCGTCCGTGTACCGGGAACGGAGATGAATCTTGCCGGCGTGAGGGCGAGGGGAGGTTCCGTGAAGATCGTCTATTCTCCGCTTGACGCGGTCGCGCTCGCGGAGGAGGATCCGGAAAGACAGGTCGTTTTTCTGTCCGTCGGCTTTGAGACGACGGTCCCCGCGTCCTGCCTCGCCGTGAAAAAGGCGAAAGAGAGCGGACTGAAGAACTTCACTCTGCTGACAGCCAACAAGACCATGGACGAAGCCTATCGGGCGCTGCGCGGAAGTGCGGACGCATTTCTCTATCCGGGTCACGTGAGCGCGATCACGGGGATGAAAATTTACCGTGAACTTCAGAAAGAGGGAATTTCCGGTGTCGTCTGCGGTTTTACGGCCTCCGAGATCCTGACTGCGATCGCGATGATCATCCTTCGCCTTGAAAAGGGGACTGCATTTGCGGAGAATGCATATCCGAGAGTCGTCGCGGAGGAGGGAACGCCGATCGGAAGAGCACTTATAGAGGAGGTCATGGAGCCCTGCGACGCCGTCTGGCGCGGAATCGGGAAGATCCCCGGCTCGGGACTTCGCCTCCGTCGGCCGGAGTACGGGGAATTCGATGCAAGGATCCGATTCGGGATCCCGGAGATGCACGGAAGACCCAATCCGGCCTGCCGGTGCGGGGATGTACTCATGGGAAAGATCAAGCCGAAGGAATGTCCGATCTTCGGGAAGGTCTGTACGCCGGAGCACCCGGTCGGCGCCTGCATGGTGTCCTCCGAAGGGACATGCTCGGCCTATTATAAATATGACATGGTCTGAGAATCTCTGATTTCTGACGCAGAATTTCTGTGATCCGGATCGTAAAGACGGATGCGGAAAGAGAAACTGTTCTCTGATACGGGATATGGACCCGTATCAGAGGTCAAAGTCTCCGGCGGATCGAAGCCGCGCCGGGACATACTTGATGAGCAGCCCTCTAGAGAGGGCTCCGGAAAGGAAACTATGGATACTATGATCACACTGGCCCACGGGTCGGGAGGAAAAAAGACCTCCGAACTCATCGGCGGCCTCTTCAAAAAGTACTTTGACAATGAATTTCTTACGGCGGATGACGCCGCTGTGCTTCCTGCCCCGCAGGGCAGGATCGCCATGTCCACGGACGGATTTATCGTCTCGCCCTATGAATTTCCGGGTGGAAATGCCGGCAAGCTCAGCATCTGCGGGACTGTCAATGATCTGGCCTGCATGGGAGCCAGACCCCTTTATCTCACATGTGCTTTTGTCGTGGAGGAAGGCTTCCCGGTCGCAAAGCTCGAGAAGCTGGCTGCTTCCATGGCTGAGACCGCAAAGGAAGCAGGCGTGAAGATCGTCGCGGGCGATACCAAGGTCGCGGGAAAGGGCCAGGTCGACGGTGTTTTCATTACAACGACGGCGGTCGGGGAGATCCTTCCGGGTGCAGAGCTCTCAGGGGCGTATGCGAAGCCGGGAGATAAGATCCTTGTGACCGGCGATGTGGGCCGTCACGGAGCGGCAATCCTTCTTGCGAGAGATGCCTTCGGCATAGAGGCCGATGTGACATCGGACTGCGCACCTCTCTGGGAGACGGTCCGATCAATGCTCGCGGCGACGCGGGAGATCCATGTGATCCGCGATGCGACACGCGGCGGTGTGGGAACGGTCCTCTATGAGATCGCTTCAGAGAGTCATGTCGGGATCCGCCTTGAACGTTCCTCGGTCCCGGTAGATCCGGCGGTATCCGGTGTCTGTGGAATGCTGGGGCTTGAACCGCTCTACCTTGCCTGCGAGGGGCGGATGGTCGTCTTTGCCCCGGCGGAGCAGGCAGAGAAGCTCCTTGATGTTTTACGAAAAGGAAAGTATTCGGAAAATGCCGCCATTATCGGTGAGGTCACCGACACGATGCCCGGCCGGGTGGTGGTGAGAACACCGATCGGTGCGGAGACGCTGCTTCCTCCTCCGGGGGGTGAGCTCCTGCCGAGAATATGCTGATAAACGCTTAACAGCAAGACGGAAGCCGGTCATCACGGTGTACGGTCAGACTCGCTGCAGGTATGCTGAGTGCGAATCTGAAAGTGCGGAGACGGTATCTTGAAAAGACCCGGAGGCTTCCCCTCCGCAGGATGTTCAATTTACTCATATATATGGAATAATGTTGCAACTTTCGCGTTTTCGTCAAAATGAACTGGAAAATGAAAAACAGATGTGAGACACTGATTTCGTAAAGAAATTCCCGGTGGAATCACGCGCGGAGACAGCTTCTGCTGCGGATCGCTGTCTGGTCATGTACAGTATTGATCGGAGCCGGATACAGCCTGCGAATGCGAAGCATGCGTGGCTGCGGAATCGGCATCCGAACGGATTCAGTCAGATAATGACTGGCGTTATTAGAGGAGGAAATGAATCCATGCTCACACTGAATGCTCTTAAGGAAAAACTCGCGAATGGTGTCTATGATGCAGAGCTCATGCATCTCTACTGCCGTACCGCCGAAGAAATCGCTCCCTACAGGGACAGGATCGCGCACGTTGCTGACGGTTTTGCCGATATCTTCGGAAAAGACGGTGATGCGGACGTCGCCGTTTATTCCGCGCCCGGCCGTACTGAGATCGGCGGGAATCATACAGATCATCAGCGCGGCAAGGTACTGACCGGATCCGTCGATCTGGATGCGCTCTGCGCGGCAGCTCCGAACGGAACTGACAAGGTCAATATTTACTCCGAAGGGTACGGCATGACGACGATCGACATTGCAGATCTGTCCCCGGCCCCGGCTGAAAAGAACACGACAGCATCCCTGATCCGCGGGATCATCGCACGGGTCACTGAGCTGGGATTCAAGCCGGAAGGATTTGACGCATATGTGATCTCCAGCGTTCCGGGAGGATCCGGCCTTTCCTCATCCGCCTGCTTCGAGATCCTGATCGGCGTCGCGGTGAACGGTCTTTTCTGCGAAAAGAAGCTCCCGATGACGGAGATCGCAAAAATCGGTCAGTATGCTGAGAACGTATATTTCGGGAAGCCGTCAGGTCTTCTGGATCAGATGGGCTGCGGACTCGGCGGAATCGTTACGATCGACTTCAAGGATAAGGAGAATCCGGTATCCCATGCGGTAGAGTGTGATTTCGGCGAAGCCGGCTATGCGCTCTGCATTACGGATACAGGGGCCGATCATGCAGATCTTACAGATGATTATGCCGCGGTTCCCGCGGAGATGAGAGCCGTCGCAGCTGCGCTCGGAAAGGAAGTCCTCTCGGAGGTCGCGGAGAGTGATTTCTATGCGGCTATTCCGAAGATCCGGGCAGCTGTCGGAGACCGTGCGATCCTTCGTGCCGTTCATTATTACAATGACTGCGCCCGCGTCGATAAGCAGGTCGCAGCCCTTGAAAAGGGAGACTTCAATGAGTTCCTGAAGCTTGTGACCGAGTCCGGAAAATCCTCTTTCAACTATCTTCAGAATATCTGCACTTACAGAGATCCTGCAGATCAGCCTGTCGGTGTGGCACTTGCGGTCGCTGAGCATCTGCTCAACGGGGTCGGCGCATTCCGCGTACATGGCGGCGGTTTTGCGGGTACGATCCAGGCGTTCGTGCCGCTTGACAAAGTCGCTTCCTTTAAAGCGGGTATGGATGCCCTTCTCGGGGAAGGTGCCTGCCAGGTACTCTTCATCCGTCCGGTCGGCGGCTGCGTGATTGCGGACTGAACTGATCAGAAGGTGCGACACGGGAAAAAGAATGCAGAGTGAAGCCTGCTCTGCTGTCCGATCATTGTAATTGCATAAGAAGTGATACGTCCTGCCGCGTTTTAAGGTGCCCTTTCGGCCCCTTAAGACGCGGCTTTTGTCTTCGGACCGGGGGATTTCACCACTGTAAGCGGTGCCTGCATGCAGGCCCGGTGCATGACTTTTTCGGTCGGTACAGGGAGTGAGCACTTCTTTGAATGCCTGGCGGATGCCTGCTGCCTGAATGATCCGGCGCGTATGTCTGCTCCGATACGTGCAGTTGACACATAAAGTGAGTTGACGTAAAATGTATTCACCGTGGGGAGTGTTTTCATTTTTTGAAGCATCACGGCAGGAGGAGAATTATTATGAAAGCTTACAAGGATATGACACGTGAGGAACTGCTGACAGAGAAGGCCGTGCTGGAGAAACAGTTCGCAAATATTAAGGCCAAAAGACTCAAACTCGATATGTCCCGCGGAAAACCGTCCAAAGAGCAGCTTGAACTCTCGCATGGTATGATGGATGTGCTGCACTCGGACTGCTATTTCAATGACGAGACGGGTACGGACTGCAGAAATTACGGCATTCTCACAGGCATTCCGGAGGCAAAGCGACTGATGGGAGCGATGTCGGAGGTCAGTCCGGAGGACATGATCATCTACGGGAATTCGTCGCTGAATGTCATGTTCGACTGTATTTCGCGCTCCTTTACGCACGGTGTCTGCGGTGAGACTCCGTGGTCAAAGCTCGATAAAGTAAAGTGGCTGTGTCCTTCTCCGGGGTATGACCGTCATTTCCGCATCACGGAATATTTCGGATGTGAGCTCATCACGGTCCCGATGTATGAGGATGGTCCGGACATGGATATGGTCGAGGAATATGTCAATAATGATCCGGAAGTCAAGGGAATCTGGTGCGTACCGAAATATTCGAACCCGCTTGGTGTGTCCTACTCCGATGAGGTGGTCAGGAGATTCGCGAACCTTACGCCAGCGGCACCCGACTTCCGCCTGTATTGGGACAACGCGTACTCTATTCATCACCTCTATGACGATGAGGAGGATCAGGATACGGTCCTCGAGATTCTTGGGGAATGCAGAAAGGCCGGACATCCGGATATCGTCTATAAGTTCATTTCCACTTCAAAGGTAACATTCCCGGGATCAGGTCTTGCGGCCCTCGCAACATCCCGCAAGAATCTCAGCGATATCAAGCAGTATATGATGGTCCAGACGATCGGACATGATAAGCTGAATCAGCTGAGGCATGTGCGCTTCTTCGGCAACATCGCGAATATGCGGGAGCATATGAAGCTGCACGCAGCGATCATGAGACCGAAGTTCGAGCTGGTCGAGGCTACGCTCGACCGGGAGATCGGGGAACTTGAGATCGGCACGTGGACGAAGCCGAAGGGAGGGTATTTTATTTCCTTCGACTCGCTCGACGGCTGCGCAAAGAAGATCGTCGCGAAGGCTGCGGAAGCCGGTGTGCGTCTGACAGAGGCAGGTGCTACATTCCCGTATGGAATCGATCCGCGCGACCGCAATATCAGGATCGCGCCGTCCTTCCCGACGGAGAAGGAACTTCGCAAGGCGACGGAAGTGTTCATCGTCAGCGTAAAGCTTGTCAGCGTGAATAAATATCTGAAAGAAATGACATCTGAGCCGGCGGAATAATTACAGCGCTAGAAAGCAGCAGGGGCTTTTGGGGGAGAGGGCTTCTGTGCAAGAAAGGATGCGCAGGCACAGTCAAACGTCACAGGGCATGGTCTTTTAAGTGACAGGAAAAACATTAAAGAACGTTTGCACGGCACCCGGCTTCGAAGGGAAGAAAGCCGGCTGCAGGGTAAGGGGTGCGTCTGAATGGAAGAAAAGAACAGAAATCACGGACCGACTGAGGAGGAACTCAGCGAGAGCGTGAAAGAAGCATATACGTCCGTCTATGAGCTTGATCCCATGGCGGAGGATTTTGATGAGGAAGACGATTTTCAGGTGGAGATCGTCGGTGCGCCGTCTGCCGCAGAGGCAGGCGGGGAAAATGCGAATGTCAGTGCGCCGTCTGCGGAGAAGGCGGAAGCGGCTACAGTGAACGGGGCAGATGCTCTTTTCACAGAAGAGAAAGACGGGACAGAGGAGGAGACCATGCCATTGATCTTCGGGCAGGCGAACTCTCCGGAGAAGACAGGGCCCGGATCCGGTGAAGAGACTGAAGCAGAACCGGTACCTGAGACGTCAGAGACAGCAGGATCTGCGGAGCAGACCGGGACGGAGCCGGCACCTGAGACGTCAGATACGGCAGGATCTGCGGAACAGACCGGGACGGAGCCGGTCCCTGAGACGTCAGAGGCAGCAGGATCTGCGGAGCAGACCGGGACGGAGCCGGTCCCCGAGACGTCAGAGACAGCAGGATCTGCTGAGCAGACTGAGGAAGAGCCGGCAGATGAGCCGGATTCCGGGGAAGAGCCGCCGAAGAAAAAGAAGGGGAAAGCAGGGATCATCATCGGTCTTGTGCTTTTCCTTGCAGTTGTTTCGCTCGGCGCGGTCTCGTATATTCATTTCAGGGGTCACTTTACGGATCATTTTTATCCCGGGACAGTGATCAATGGGATCGATATCTCTGAAATGACCATCGAAGAAGCGAAAAACGCGATGCAGGAAATGGTCGACACCTATGCGCTGACGATCAGTGAGAAGGAGAATAAGGAAGAGACGATCGACGCAAAGTCGATCGAACTCCGATATGTCGATGACGGAAAGATCGATGACATCCTGGGTAAACAGGATGCAAAAAAGTGGTTCCTCTTCCCGTTCAAAAAGCACATCTACAGCCTTAAAACGTCTACCCGGTACTCGGAGGAAAAACTGACGAAAGAAATCGACGGTCTGACCTGTCTTGATGAGTCGGCCGTAACGATGCCGGAGGACGCGACACTGGTCGTCGAGGGCAGCACCTGCACGATCAAGCCGGAAGTAGAGGGTACACAGGTCGACAGGGACAAACTTGTGAAGGCCATCACCAGTGCTCTGAGCATCAATGAGACGGGAATCGACATAGTTCAGGACGACTGCTATGTACATCCGGACATCTACCGGGACGATGAGAATCTGAAATCCCGTATGGATCAGTGGAATGTCTATCTGTCCTGTAATATCAATTACTGGTTCGGCGAAAATGTGGAAGTGATCAACGCGGATTCTCTGCGGGACAATATTGTGGACGACGGAACATCTGTCACTGTTCCCTATGAATATATCCGGAAGCTCGTCTACGGATGGGGACAGAAATATGACACGTTTGGCCTGGACCGTCAGTTCACGACACATTCGGGCGAGACGATCACGGTCGTCAACGAAGGTGAGGGCGACTACGGATGGTGTTCTGACAAGGATAAGACCATAGCTGATGTCACGGAAGCCATCGAATCCGGATATCAGGGAGACCGCAATGTCGTCTGGCTCTATGAGGCGATGGGATGGGACAACGGGGATCTGACCGGCACTTACGTCGAGGTCAGTCTGAGCGAGCAGAAGCTCTGGTGCTATCAGGACTATAATCTCGTGATGGAGACGGATGTCGTGACAGGTACAAATACTCCGGAGAGGGAGACCAAGAGAGGAATCTACGCGATTGACGCGAAGAAGGAACATGCGACCCTCGGAACGCTCGACGTGCAGGGCTATGCTTCTCCGGTCGATTACTGGGCTCCGTTCAACGGAGGACAGGGCCTCCACGACGCTCCCTGGAGATCCAGCTTCGGCGGTTCGATCTACCAGTACAATGGTTCACACGGATGTGTGAACATTCCGCCTGCAAACATGAAAACAATCTTTGATGCAGTGTCCATCGGGACTGCTGTTATTGTGTACTGATCATGGAAAAAAAGAAACAAAAGAGAAAATTGTCCGCAGGCTCGATCCTGCGGACAATTATATTGATTGCTGCGATCGGCGTCTTTGTGTATTCCGCCTGGAATCTGTATAAGATCTATCACGGATACCATGCGGCCAATGTGGAATACGCGGAACTTGCGGATTCTTTCACGAGCAGGCCGGAAGAAGAAAAAAAAGAGGACCCGGGTGAGAGTACTCCCGCGATTGCGCCGCAGGGAGAGACACATAAGGAACCTGACGGGACGCTCATAGAGGACGCGGACCCGCCGGTCGCTGTCAACTGGGAAGAACTGAGAGCGATCAATCCCGAGATCGTGGGCTGGATCTATGTCGACGCCGAGCCGGTGATCAACTATCCCATCTGCCAGGCGAAAGACGATGAGTATTATCTTCATATGACATTTCGAAGAGATTACCTTTTTGCGGGCTCGATCTTTGAGGAGTGCATGAATGCCTCTGATTTTTCAGATGTCAATACGATCGTCTATGGCCATAATATGAAGAACGGCAGCATGTTCGGCATGCTGAAGCAGCTCAAGAATCAGGAAGTATATGATTCGGCCCCCTATTTCTGGATCCTCACACCGAAGGGGAACTACCGTTATCACATCTTCGCCGCATTCAACACGGGCGCCGAGTCCGATGTCTATACCCTGATCAGCGCGGGCGGGCCGGAGTCGCTTGAGTGGGAACAGAAAATGCAGAGCCGCTCGGAAGTGCAGAATTCCGTGCCGCTCAGCGAAAATGATCATTGTGTGATCCTGTCGACCTGTACGTCGGACAGCTCAATGCGCTGCGTTATTATCGGTAAGTGCGTTTCTTCGGAGAGACCTGAGAAAACGGCTTCCTCGACTGCTCCGGGGCGCGCGGAGACGGAATCGAAAACAGAATCGGAGACGGAAGAAGAACCGGAATTTGAGCCGGTCGAAGAACAGGAGGACACAGAGGTCTGACCCGGACGCTGTCCTGCGCAGAGACTGCCCTTGCGGACAGACTGGATCCCGCGGGCAGGACCTGCAGGTGAATCCTGAATGAGTATGTAACGGTCCTTACAGATGGGGCCGTACGCCGCTGCGGCGGTCTATAGAATGGTCATACTGATTTTTTACAGGAGGTGGAATCATGATCCGTGAAATCGAGGAACTTCAGAAAATTATTGACACGCATAAGAAGATCGTGTTTTTTGGAGGTGCGGGCGTCTCGACGGAGAGCGGGATCCCCGACTTTCGATCACAGGACGGTCTCTATAATCTGAAATATAAGTATCCGCCCGAGCAGATCATCAGCCATTCATTTTTTGTGAACAGGCCTGATGAATTCTATCGCTTTTATAAAGATAAGATGCTCATTCTTGACGCGCAGCCGAATGCTGCCCACGAAAAACTGGCTGAACTTGAGAAGGCCGGCAAACTGCTTGCTGTCGTGACGCAGAATATCGATGGTCTGCATCAGAAAGCCGGCAGCAAGACGGTCTATGAACTGCACGGATCAGTTCTCCGTAACTACTGCATGCGCTGCAGGAAGTTCTTTGACGGACAGTATGTCTATGATTCGGAGGGGATCCCGAAATGCGATAAGTGCGGAGGCACTGTCAAGCCGGATGTCGTCCTCTATGAGGAGGGACTTGACAATGATGTCATCCGGGGCGCGGTGCGCGCAATCTCGGAGGCGGACTGCCTGATCATCGGCGGAACGTCCCTCGTTGTCTATCCGGCGGCCGGGCTCATTGATTATTTCCGCGGCGATAAGCTTGTGCTGGTCAACAAGTCGGCGACGGGAAGAGATACAATGGCAGATCTCGTGATCAGGGAGCCGATCGGAGAGGTGTTCTCGCAGATCAAAGTTTAATCTCTGACGCATTCATCTCGTTTTTTAGCTTTACCCGCAGTGCCGGAGGCACTGCACGGAGGTCCTTTATGTTTAGAAGATTTTCCGCGGTCCTGATGGCAGCCCTTCTCGGGCTTTCCCTTCCGATGACCGTGTTTGCGACTGCAGAGGAAGCTGATTTAGAGGGCGTTGAAGAAGAAACCGGATATTATATGGAAGAGACCGGGGACGATACCGAGATCATCCCGGTCAGAGGCTTTGAGGCATACGGCGGGGAGGAAGCGGATGAGATCACAGAAGGCCTTGTCGGCAGCGGACAGGCCCTCCCGGAATCCTACAGAGCGCCCTCTGTTTCAGGGATCGGAGATCAGGGATCGTCAGGCGTATGCTGGGCATTTTCGAGCCTTTCATGCGCAGAGAATAATCTTCTGCTCCGGGGACTTACAGATTCGATAAATTTCTCGGAGACACAGCTCGTTTACGGCGTTTTTCACGGGGATGAGGATACGTATACAAGAGGAAGCACGAACAACGGCTGGTACCTTGCCAAGGGCAATTACATGATGGCTGCCGCTGCGCTGGCGATCGGGTATGGAGCTGCGGACGAAAATGTATATGCGTTCGACAACCATGATCTGGGAAATGAAGCCCGGTCAGACGACATCGCTCACATCGACCGCGTCCTTTTCCTCGCGGACTGGCCGTCAGAGTATGCCTGGTGGAAAACAGAGACCTGGGATTCTGTCACCGACGAGATCAAGAGCGCGGTATACACATACGGAAGCGTTATGGCGACCTACTATTCCGGCATGGGAGATTACGATCCGGATCTGAATTCGAATTATACCGGCTGGGAGGAGGGTGCTTCCAAGCCGACCGCCGATCATGCCATCACGATCGTAGGCTGGGACGATACGAAGGAGACGCAGGATTCCGGGAACCCCGGCGCGTACCTGGTCATGAACAGCTGGGGGACGGACTGGGGAGATGAGGGTCTGTTCTGGATCGCTTACAATGATGCGTCGCTCCTCAATCCCGCTGTCTTTATCATGGAGGATAACGCTCCCGGAACACTTCGCGATGCGGATGTGTTCAGTCATACGGAGACCGGATGGACAGGAAGCTCGTCACTCAAGAGCGCAACGAAGGCGATCCATTCGATGAATGTATTCCACACAGACCATGCCGAGCGTATCGACCGGATCGGTTTTTATACCAATGAACCCGCCACATACACCGCGGAGCTCATTATCGGAATGACCGATGGTGAAGAAGGGCCGGATCCGAACTCCGGGACGGTCGCGGCGACAGCCACAGGCTATGTTGACTGCGCAGGCTTTTATAAGGCGGACCTTTCCGAGGCAGTGACGATCGGATCCGGACAGACCTTCGGTGTGCGCGTGATCATCGAGACTGCCAACGGTCATAAGGTCCTCTTCGAGGGAGCAGACAAAAATCTGGGCGGGATCACCCGCACGACGTCTGTGAGCCCCGGAGAATCCTTCTACTGGTCGGGTAGTGCCTATACGGACTGCAGTGTAGACAGTTTCTCGGGACGCAGAAATGCCTGTATCTATGCCTACGGAAATCCGACCGCAGAACCGACGCCGGAGCCGACGCCCGAACCGACAGAGGAGCCGACACCCGAACCGACGGAGGAGCCGACACCTGAACCGACGCCGGAACCTTCTGAAGATATGACCGGGGTCTATTATCTGCGGGTCAGGATCGGCGGTCAGAACAGGGTGCTCGATATCTCGGGCGGTTCGACAGCCAGCGGCGCGAACGCTCAGATCTATACGAAGAACGGATCGGCTGCCCAGCGCTTCCTTCTGGATTATGCGGGGGACGGCTATTACAGGATCGTAAATCTTCAGTCCGGAAAAGTGCTCGATGTGTCAGGCGGAAGTAAAGCGAACGGGACGAACATCTGGCAGTATGTCTGGAACGGATCGGATGCACAGCTCTGGTCTCTCGAGGCGAACGGGAGCGGATACTCGATCGTGTCGAAGGCATCCGGAAAGGTGCTGGATGTGGCAGGCGGATCGAACAAGGCAGGGACGAATGTACAGCTCTATGCGTCCAACAAATCGGCCGCCCAGACCTGGTATCTGGATGCCGGGGAGGAGGATCGGATCGTGACGCGTCTTTCCGACCGCTCTTCTTCCATCGAGTCTGGAAAGACCTATGTGCTTGTCCCGAAGCAGAACCCGCTCATTGCGGTCGACGTCTACAACGGAAACATGGTCGACTGGACGCCGCTCTGGCTGTACCGTCAGAACGGGACGGAGGCACAGAAATTTACGCTTACACGGAATGATGACGGCAGCTACACATTTGTCAATCAGAAGTGCGAGCTCTCGATCGACGTATACAACAACAGCACGGAGAACGGCGCGCAGGTCCAGCTTTACACCTGGAACGGCACGACAGCCCAGAAATGGCTCTTTAACGAGAACAGCGACGGCACATACACGATCGTCAATAAGAATTCCGGCAAGGTCATCACCTGCCCGAACGTTCCGGCTGAGCCGACGAATTACATCAAAATGTACGCGAAATCCGGATCCGATACGCAGCGATTCTATCTGGTCGAGACGACCCGTGAGGAACGGCTGTATCCGGGGACGTATTATCTGGCGGCATCGGGCGATCCCGGATACTGTATCGATATCTACAACGCCGGCAAGGCCGACGGGACCAACGCGTGGCTCTACCGCGGGAACCAGACGGCAGCCCAGCAGTTCCGCTTTATTTACAGCGGCGACGGCACATACAGGATCGTGAATGTGAATTCCGGCAAAGTGCTTACCATCGCAGGCAATTCATCTGCGGTCGGACGGAATGTGCAGATCGAGACCTGGCGGGGTGAGTTCGGGCAGCGCTGGAGAATACAGCAGAATGAAGGGACGATCACGCTCGTGAGTGCGTACGGTACCGTTATGGACATCTATGGCGGCAGTGTAAAGAATACGACGAATATCTGGATGTATCATTCGAACGGAACGGCAGCCCAGCAGTGGGTCCCGGTCGAAGCAGGGTGATCGAAGAACGGACAGCACGTCGCGCCGATGTCCGGCTCCGAAGCAGGCGGCTGTCATCGGGAACGGCCCCGGCGCTCCTGCCGCGCACCGTGAAACCAGGCGCAGGATTCGGGGCAGCATCGGCTGAGAGAAAAAACCTGAAAAAAAGCGGTTTTCCCTTGCGGCCGGCTCCCGAATGTGTTAATGTAACTCTTTGTGAGAGTTTCACAGTATATTCCTTGTCTCCTGCGCTGACAGGAGGCCAAAGGCCAAAAGGAGGAAATTAAGGCATGAACAAGTACGAATTAGCAGTGGTCATCTCTGCAAAGATCGATGACGAAGCCCGTGCGGATGTACTCGAGAGAGCAAAAGCTCTGATCACCCGTTTCGGCGGCCAGATCGGCGAGATCGAAGAGTGGGGCAAGAGAAAGCTCGCTTATGAGATCCAGAAGCAGACAGAAGCATATTATTACTTCATCAATTTCGAGGCCGAGACCCATACACCGGCAGAAATTGAAGGACGTATGAGAATTATGGAGAACGTTCTTCGTTATCTCGTTGTCCGCAAGGATGAGAACGATACATTCGTGGTTACTCCCGAAAAGACTTCTGCACCGGCTGAGGAAGTCGTGACAGAGGAAGCTCCGGCAGAGGAAGCTCCGGCTGCAGAAGAGGCACCGGCAGCGGAAGAGGAGCCGGCAGAATAAATTGACCCATTTACTGATCAGTTGACCGTTCAGAAAAATGAGGTGACATAAATGAATGTAGCAATTTTAATGGGTCGTCTTACAAGAGACCCGGAAGTTCGTTATTCCACAAACGCGAGCGGGACTGCAGTCGCGCGTTACAGTATTGCGGTGGACCGCAGATTTAAGCGTGACGGTCAGCCGGAGGCAGACTTCTTTGACTGCGTATCCTTCGGCAAGCAGGCTGAGTTCGTAGAGAAGTACCTGAGAAAAGGGACCAAGATCGTTGTCCAGGGACAGATTCAGAACAACAACTATCAGAATCGTGAAGGGCAGACGGTCTACAGAACACAGATCGTAGTGGATAACGTCGAATTCGCTGAGAGCAAGGCAGCCAGCCAGCAGAACGCAGGCGCTTATAACAATTCCTATCAGAGCGCGCCTTCTGCGAGAGCGCAGGCTCCGGCACAGCGGCAGGAAACTCCGGCAAATGATTTCATGGGCGATGGGTTTATGAATATCCCGGACGGAATCGATGAGGAGCTTCCGTTTAACTGAAAAATTACATGTTTCCCGTCAGACGGGGATAAATAGAAGGGAGAGCTCAAATGGCTTATCAGAGAAACGGAGAAGGCGGATACAGAAGAAAACCGAGCGGATTCCGCAGAAGAAAGAAAGTCTGCGTATTCTGCGGCAAAGAAGGCGAGATCAGCTACAAGGATGTCAACAAGCTGAAGAGATATATCTCTGAGCGCGGCAAGATCCTTCCGAGAAGGATCACAGGAAACTGCGCGAAGCATCAGCGCGCGCTTACACTTGCCGTTAAGAGGGCACGCCATCTCGCAATCCTTCCGTACGTTCAGGATTGATCTGCGGAAAGTTGCAAAGGGTCTTTAAGTAAGTTATAATTAAAGCCGTCATTACGCCTGTAATGACGGCTTTATTCTTCGCATTAAGTCAGTATACAGAACTTTGCTTTGAGAGGAGGATACTGATGGAAGACTTTGAAGTAGGGCAGGGCGTGAAAAGATATATACAGTGGCCGCTCTTTCTTTCGGTCTGCTGGATCCCGGTGATCCTGCTTCTCAACTCGTTTTCGGGCAGGAAAGCAGCAGGAATCGCTGTCCTGGGCTTTATTCTGTACAGCGCACTGGCGGTGGTCGTTTATATTCTGGAAAAGCGCAGGATGGTCAATGAGCTGTTCTCTTTTGCTGCGCAGTACGGTCAGGTCCAGCACAGACTGCTTCGGGAATTCGTCCTTCCGTATGCACTTCTTGATATGCACGGGAATGTCATGTGGATGAATGACTCATTTTCCGAGATATCGGGGAAAGATAAGATGTTCCACAAGAACATTGTGTCCGCATTTCCCGAGATCACCAATGCGAAACTTCCCAGGCGTACTGAAAAGACAGAGGTGACCGTCCAGAAGGGAGATCACACTTACCGCGCCGCGATGCAGCAGATCGTGATGTACGAGCTGATCGATCTGCAGGACGGAGAACAGGATCCGGAGAAAAATTCCGCAATTGCCGTCTATCTCTTCGATATCACAGAGCTTTCCGGGCTCGTTGCCGAGAGAGACAAGAACCGGATCGTATGCGGGCAGCTCTCCCTTGACAATTACGAAGAGGCGCTGGAGAGCGTTGATGAGCTCCGCAGGTCGCTGCTTCTCGCGCTGATTGAGAGGAAGATCAACAAATACTTCTCCGATGTGGACGGAATCTGCAAGAAGACTGAGAAGGATAAGTACTTCTTTATGATGAAGAAGAGCGCGCTGGATGAACTCGAGGCCAAGAAGTTCGAGCTCCTCGAGGACGTCAAGACGGTCAATGTCGGCAATGAGATCGCGATGACGATTTCTGTCGGCATCGGGTACGGATCCAATTATCTGATGCAGAACGCGGAGTTCGCGCGCAGTGCGATCGAGCTGGCCCTTGGGCGCGGCGGAGATCAGGTCGTGATCAAGGAAGGCTATAATACCCGCTACTTCGGCGGGAAGACCGAGAGCGTGGAGAAGTACACGCGCGTCAAGGCTCGTGTCAAGGCACATGCCCTGAAGGAAATCATGACCAGCAAGTCTGAGATCTTCATCATGGGGCACAAGATTCCGGATGTTGATGCGCTCGGCGCGGCCGTCGGTATCTATCGATGCGCGAAAACGATCGAAAAACCGGCGCATATCGTTATGGACAATCCTCCGGACGCGATCCGGCCGATGATCGACATGTTCAGGAACAGTCCGGAATACGGCGATACTATGTTCGTCACGCAGAAGGAGGCGATCGAGGCGACCAATTCGAGCACGGTCGTTGTCGTTGTCGACACCAATAAGCCCAATTACACGGAATGCGAAGAGCTGCTGCGAAGGACCAATATGATCGTCGTGCTGGATCATCACCGACAGGGAAAAGATATCATCCAGAACGCCGTGCTGAGCTATATCGAGCCCTATGCATCGAGCGCCTGCGAGATGGTCGCGGAGGTCGTCCAGTATTTTGATGACAAGCTGAAGATCCGCTCTCTGGAAGCGGACGCGATGTATGCGGGCATCATGGTGGATACGAGCAATTTCCTGACCAGGACCGGCGTCAGGACGTTCGAGGCGGCGGCTTACCTTCGCAGGAACGGCGCTGATGTCATCCGGATCCGCAAAATGTTCCGGGACAGCATGGAAGATGTCCAGGCCAAGTCTCAGGCGATCGCCAGCGCGGAAGTTTTCGAGAACTGCTTTGCGATCTCCGAGTGCAGGAGCGAGGGGCTGAAGTCGCCGACCGTCGTCGCTGCACAGGCTGCGAATGAACTCCTGTCAGTCGTCGGCGTGAAGGCTTCCTTTGTCATGACAAATTACAACAATATGGTATATATCAGCGCCCGCGCGATCGATGAGATCAATGTTCAGCTGATCATGGAGAGACTGGGCGGCGGCGGACACCTGAATATAGCGGGAGCGCAGCTTCCGGACTATACCGTAAAGGACGCGGTCGATCTTCTGAAGAGGACGATCGTACAGATGAAAGAAGAAGGAGATATATGATGAAAGTACTGTTGCTTGCCGATGTAAAGAATGTCGGAAAAAAAGATGATGTCGTCAATGTATCGGACGGATATGCCCGCAACATGCTCTTCCCGAAGAAGCTTGCCGTGCAGGCGACCCCGAAGAACATCAAGGATATTGAGCAGAAGAAGAAAAGCGAGGCCAGAATTGCTGCGGAGCAGCTGAAAGAAGCGCAGGCCTTTGCTGCGGATCTTGAACAGAAATCCGTCACGGTCTCGATCAAAGTCGGTGCCGGCGGAAAGACATTCGGTTCTGTTTCGACAAAGGAAATCGCGGACGCAGCAAAGCAGCAGCTCGGCGTCGAACTTGATCGGAAGAAGATGACTCTGGACACTCCGCTGAGAGAACTCGGCGAGACGACTGTTCCGGTCCGTGTACATCCGCAGGTCACCGCAAATCTGAAAGTGATTGTCAAAGAGGCATAAGAAAAAAGACCTCTAGAGGTGGGAATGGAAGAAGCTGTCATAAAAAGAATACCGCCTCACTCGCTGGAGGCAGAAAAATCAGTCATCGGCTCCATGCTGATGTCCGGGGATGCCGTCACAACTGCCGTTGAGATCCTCACGAAGGAGGATTTTTACGAGCAGCAGTATGGCGTCCTTTTTGAGGCGATGAAGGAGCTTTACGACGAGGACCGGCCGGTGGACGTGATCACCCTGGCAGACCGCCTGAAAATGAAAGACGTTCCTCCGGAGCTTATTGATATGGCATTTGTCACGGATATCATCGCGGCAGTTCCGACTTCCGCCAACATCCGCTACTATGCAAATATTGTCGCTGAAAAAGCGACGCTCCGCCGACTGATCAAAGTGATGTCTGAAATCGAGAACGACTGCTATCTCGGGCGCGAGGAAGTGCGCACGATCCTCGACCGTACGGAAAAGGAAGTTTTTGCGGTGCTTCAGCAGAGGACCGGCGGTGAATATACGCCGATCCGGGATATCGTTCTCCAGACGCTGACCAGGATAGAAAATTCCGCGAAGGCCAAGAGCGCTGTCACAGGTCTTGCGACCGGTTTTATCGACCTTGATTATAAGACCTCGGGCTTTCAGAACTCCGACTTTATCCTGATTGCCGCAAGACCGTCCATGGGGAAGACTGCCTTCGTCCTGAATATCTGCCAGTACATGGCATTTCGGGAGAATATTCCCTGTGCTCTGTTCTCGCTTGAGATGTCAAAGGATCAGCTCATGAACCGTCTCTTTGCGCTGGAGTCCTTCGTCAATGCCCAGTCCCTCCGCACAGGAAAGCTGAAGGACGAAGAGTGGGCGAAGCTCGTCGAGGGCGCGGGGACCATCAGCAACTCGAGGCTGATCATAGACGATACGCCCGGCATCAACCTTCAGGAGTTCCGGTCCAAGGCCAGGAAGTATAAGCTGGATGCGGATATTCAGATCATTTTTATCGATTACCTGCAGCTCATGGCCGGAAACGGCGGGCGCTCGGAGAACCGCCAGCAGGAGATCTCTGACATTTCCCGCGCGCTGAAATCGCTCGCTCGTGAACTGAATATACCGATCGTCGCGCTCTCCCAGCTGAACCGCGGCGTCGAGCAGCGGGAAGACCATCGTCCGATGCTGTCTGACCTCCGTGAATCGGGGGCGATCGAGCAGGATGCGGACGTCGTGATGTTCATTTACAGGGATGAATACTACAACAAAGATTCGTCTGAAAATAAGGGAATTGCGGAGATCATCGTCGCAAAACAGAGAAATGGTCCCATCGGTACAGTGAAGCTGGCATGGATCCCGGAGTACACAAAGTTCGCAAATGCGGAAAGAGGAGGCCGCAAGGAGTAAAAAAACTTCTTGCAAAAATCTTTAGAATGTGTATATATAAAAAAGGCGCTTCGCACCTTGTGCGGCGCAGCAGGAACGTTCTTGCGCTCCTGATTCCGCTGATTTACGTACAGGAGGAAAATAATGTACACATGGGAAGATATCAATAAGGTCGATCCGGTAATTGCCGAGCTCATTCAGAAGGAATTCGAACGTCAGAATTCTCATATTGAGCTGATTGCATCCGAGAACTGGACGAGCCCTGCTGTCACATCAGCGCTTGGCACGTGCCTTACCAATAAATATGCAGAGGGATATCCGGGACGCCGTTATTATGGCGGCTGTGAAGTGGTCGACCAGATCGAATCTATCGCGATCGAGCGTGCGAAAAAGCTTTTCGGCTGCACTTATGCAAATGTACAGCCCCACTCCGGCGCGCAGGCGAATTTCGCAGTATTCTATGCGCTGCTTCAGCCGGGCGATACATTCATGGGAATGAGCCTCGATGAGGGCGGACACCTTACACACGGTTCACCGGCCAATGTATCCGGAAATTACTTCAATGCTGTTCCCTACGGTGTGGACGAGAACGGCTTTATCGATTACGATGCCTGCGAGCGGATCGCGAAAGAGTGCAGACCGAAGCTGATCGTCGCAGGTGCTTCCGCTTACTGCAGAACGATCGATTTCAAGAGACTCCGCAAGATCGCAGATTCTGTCGGCGCCTATCTCATGGTCGATATGGCTCATATCGCGGGCCTTGTCGCGACCGGGTATCATCCGAGCCCGATTCCGTACGCGGATGTGACGACGACGACCACGCACAAGACGCTCCGCGGACCGAGAGGCGGTATGATCCTCTCAAGCGAGGAGTTCGCGAAAGCGCATTTCCTGAACAAAGGCATTTTCCCGGGGACACAGGGCGGTCCGCAGATGCACTCCATCGCAGCGAAAGCTGTCATGCTCTGGGAAGATCTTCAGCCTGAATATGTCGATTACGCGCGCAGGGTCGTGGAGAACGCACAGGCTCTCGCAGGCGGGCTCATGAAGCGCGGTGTCAAGATCGTCAGCGGCGGAACAGACAATCATCTGATGCTGGTCGACCTCAAGGATACCGAGCTCACAGGCAAGGAACTTGAGAAGAGGCTGGACAACGCTCACATTACAGCCAACAAGAATACGGTTCCCAGAGATCCGAGATCACCGTTCATAACGAGCGGCATCCGTCTCGGAACACCTGCGGCAACGACCCGCGGCCTCAATACGGAGGATATGGACCGGATCGCGGAGGCGATCGCCATGGTCATCGAGAGCGAGGACAACATTCCGGCTGCAAGGGAGACCGTCCGTGAACTTACAGAGAAGTATCCGCTGGAGTAAAAAACTATGATGAACAGAAATACACAGAGAATTGTGATAGCGGTCATCGCACTGATCCTTGTGGCAGTGATGGTGCTCGGCGCAGTTCTGCCGGCACTGGTCTGAAAATGAAGTCCGGTATCATTGTCATAAATCCGATCGCCCTTTCGGCGACGAAGTATATATACAATGAAAAAAAGAGAGAACTTTGCGGAAAGTTCTCTCTTTCTTTCATGCGCCATGCAGAGAAATTATGCGGGGACGGGGAGGACATTTCCCCGTACGGGAAAGCTGCTTCGACCTGTCTGTCTGCTTTGGCGGGGGAAGGCGGAGAGCTTTTGATCTCCTATCTCAGAGAGATGGGAGAAGGAGGAATCCTGAACGCGCTCTGGTATATGAATGAGGAGCTCGGATCCGGTATGGAGATCGATCTGCGGAAGATCCCGATCCGGCAGGAGACTGTTGAGATCCTTGAGCTTTTCAATGTGAACCCGTATTACGCGGAATCGGAAGGAGCATGGCTCCTTGTGACGCAGGATCCGGTCTCGGTGACGGAGATCTGCAGGAAGGCGGGGCTGCCGTGTGCGCTGATCGGGTATCTTACGTCCGGGCCTGCCAGGATCATAAAAAACGGGGACAGTGTCCGCTATCTGGACAGACCGCAGGAGGACGCGCTCAATGTGCTGCGTATGTGAAGGGGTCCGGCTATTGCGAAACGCAGTGTGATGTACAAGGCCCCGGCTATTGCGAAACGCTGTGCTGTGAAGGGCTCCGGCTATTGCAAAACACTGTGCTTCATGGAATGTATGAGCATTCAAACGGCTTCCGCGCAAAACGCAAACTCGCTTCGCTCAGACAGTGCGGTTTTTGCTCATTCCACATCTTTCGTTCATGAAGAAGTTCTAAGGCTTGTGCAGATTGTTTGAATTGCTCATACATTTCCATTTCGCCCAGAGTTTCGCAAGAGCCTGTGTCCAGCAGAACAGCCAATCGAGAAGCGCTGTCCTTCATACAATTGTCGCACAGCGTTTTGGTGGAGCCGAGTCTGCACCTGCATCAGTCGCACAGTGTTTCGCAGGAGCCTGCGTCAGCAGAACAAGCAGTTGAGAAGCGCTGTCCTTCATACAGTTATATATCGCACAGAGTTTCGCATGAGCCGAGTCTGCTTACAAGACCGCCTCAAGGGAGAAGACGAACTCGGTCCCCACATTTTCCGTGCTGACCACTGAGATCGTCTGACCGTGGGCTGTGATGATCTCTTTCACGATTGAAAGGCCCAGCCCCGTACCGGTCCGGTCACGGCCGCGGGAGGAATCGCTCTTGTAGAAGCGGTCCCAGATCTTGGGGAGATTTTCACGGGAGATCCCGCACCCCTCGTCTTTGATGGAGACATAGCACTTTTTCTGGCGCAGCGTCGTCTCAATGTGAATAAAGGAATTCTTTTCGCTGAATTTGATCGCATTGTCGAGCAGGTTGTAGATGACCTGCTCGATTTTTTCTTTGTCACCATGGACGGTAAGAGCCGTGCCGGTCAGCACCAGGTTGAGCGTGATCTTCTTTTTACGGCAGGTGCCCTCAAAGAAAGCGGCCGTATTCTTCAGCATGCCGTTGATGTCGAAATCCGAGTAATTGAGCGCGAGCTTTCCCGCGTCCATTGTATTGAGCTCCAGAATGGACTTCGTGAGCTTTTCCAGCCGCTCTGTTTCCTTGGATATGATCCCGAGATAGCGGTCGTGCATTTCCACGGGAATCGTTCCGTCCATCATGGCTTCCGTGTACCCCTTGATGGAAGTGAGCGGCGAGCGGAAGTCGTGGCTTACGTTGGAAATGAAATTCTTCTGATAGTCGGTATTCTTCTTGAGCTCTCCGGCCATATAATTCATCGTGTCGGCCAGATAACCCATTTCATCCCGGTTCTTGACGATGATCTTGTGTGTCATATTGCCGTTGGAAAAGGCACGGGCCCCCTCGGTTATACGCATAAGCGGACGATAGACTGCATATCCGAAGAAAAGGAGAATGCCGAGAGACAGGAGAAAATTCACAAGAGTGAGAATCTCGGCCAGACGGGTCAGCGACCTGCCTCCCTCATCCAGCGTGTCCAGAGGTACGCTGATCGCGACATAGCCCCTTGTCCGCATATTGGCGGTGACCGGGTACATGACTGTGAGCCGGTCCCGGCTGTACTGCCCGAAAAAGGAACTGATCTCATAATATCTCGGTCCGAAGGCAGCATAATCGAAATTCTCGATGACGTCCGGCTCATCCTTTCTGAGCGGTGTCGATGTGTTGACGAGAACGGTACCTGCCGTGTCGATGACGCGGATCACCGCGCTGTTCGACGCGGCGATCGTGAGCATGTTCTCATAGAGATCCTCAATGGTCGTCGTCCGCTGAAAATAGCGGGATGCCCTGCTGCCCGCGATGACGGAGGCCTCCGCGTACAGTTTTTCGGCACAGTCGGAGACCAGCCGGTCATAGAAAAGCTGCCGCCCGAGTGTGGTCGTGACCAGGAACATAAGGAGGGCCAGGATCGCGTAGGCGGCAGTAAATTTCAGAAATAGTCGTTTTTTCATCGCGCGTCAGCCTCGCTTGACCTCGAACTTGTATCCGATTCCCCAGACCGTTCGGATCGCCCATGTCTCGTGATCCTTGATTTTCTCGCGCAGGCGCTTTATGTGGACGTCCACAGTCCTGGTGTCACCGATGTACTCGTAACCCCAGATGTGGTCGAGCAGCTGCTCGCGCGTGAATACCTGATTGGGCTGGGAGGCGATGAAATAGAGGAGTTCCAGCTCCTTCGGCGGCATGACCAGATCTTTTCCGTTGTAAATGACCGAGTAATTGGTCTGATTTACGATCAGATTCGGATACTCGACGATCTTTGCGCCCGCAGCGACCGGGACCTGAGGAGCCGGAGAGGCGTGGTAGCGCCGGAGCACCGCCTTTACGCGGGCGACCAGCTCCTTGGAATCAAAGGGTTTGATGACATAGTCATCCGCGCCGAGCTCGAGCCCCAGGACCTTATCAAAAGTCTCTCCCTTGGCCGAGAGCATAATGATCGGAGTATCCCTCTTCGCGCGGATCTCCCGGCAGACTTCATATCCGTCCTTTCCGGGAAGCATGAGATCGAGGAGGATCAGATCAGGCTGAAAGCTCTCGAAGTACTCGAGAGCCTCATCACCGTCCTCCGCGATCTTCGTTTCGAACATTTCCTTCTCCAGATAGAGAGAAATTAATTCAGCGATATGATTGTCGTCATCGACTATGAGGATTTTCTGTTTGGAAGCCATGATGTCCTTTCCCCCTAACGGATTTCCGCGATCGTCACGCCTGCATCCCCCTCGCCGTACTCGCCGAGACGGAAGGATTTAACATGCTTATTGCGCTTCAGATACTGCTGCACGCCTTTTCTCAGCGCACCGGTCCCCTTCCCGTGGACGATCCGGACACTGGGGAGATGTGCGAGTGCAGCGTTGTCAATAAATTTATCCAGTTCCATGCAGGCCTCGTCCACCGTCATGCCGAGCAGGTTGATCTCGGTGGTCGCTGCCTTTGATTTTTCTATTCGAAGCTTTCCCGTAGAAGACTTCTTGACGCCCGGTGCAATGATCTCCGCCTCGTCGATCTTCTCAAGGTCGGAAAGCTTTACCTTTGTGCGCATAATGCCGAGAGTGACGAAGAGATAGCCCTTCGCGTCGGGGAGCGTGCTGACAGTACCTTTCAGGTTCAGACTGATGACCCTGACCGCGTCCCCGACCTTGAGATCCTTTGCGGTGAGTGAACCGGTCCGGGAAGGATCCTTCCCGATATCCCCGATCTTGCCGTCCAGATCTTTTATCTGGCTTCGGAGATTCTGCCGCTCCTTCTCAAGCTCCTTTCCGGAGGCAAATCCGCCGTGCTTTGCAAAATAGCTGATACTCTTGTCCGCGTAATCCTTCGCGTCCTGCAGGATCTTCCTCGCCTCCACCTGGGACTGGGCGATCAGCTTTTTCTTCTGCTCTTCCAGATGGCTCTTCTGATATTCGAGATCCTTTTTCAGCTTTTCGATCTCACGGGTCGCCCGTTCCGCATCCTCCTTCTCCTTCTCGAGACTTCTGCGCTTCATCTCAAGGTCGGAAATGACATCCTCAAAGGTCTCCTGCTGATCCGTCAGCAGGGACTTCGCATCGTCGATGATGTTCTCGGAGAGACCGAGCTTTCTGGAAATGGCGAATGCGTTGCTCTTTCCCGGAACGCCGATCAGAAGACGGTAGGTCGGGGAGAGGGTAGCGACGTCAAATTCGCAGGAGGCATTTTCCACGCCCGGCGTCTTCAGTGCGTAGACCTTGATCTCGCTGTAGTGCGTTGTAGCCAGCGTCCGGACGCCCTTTGCGTGCAGGCTGTCCAGGATCGCGACAGCCAGCGCAGCTCCCTCGGTCGGATCCGTTCCGGCTCCGAGCTCGTCAAAGAGGACCAGGGAATCCGTGTCCGCTTTATCGAGGAAGTCAACGATATTTGTCATATGGGACGAGAACGTTGAAAGACTCTGCTCAATGCTCTGTTCGTCACCGATATCCGCGTACACTTCCCGGAAAAGGGCGATGCGGCTCCGGTCAGCTGCCGGAATATGCAGTCCGGAGAGCCCCATGAGCACGAGAAGTCCCGTGGTCTTCAGTGTGACCGTCTTGCCGCCGGTATTCGGGCCGGTAATGATCAGAAGGTCAAACGTCTCGCCCAGCCGGATATCGGTCGCAACGACTTTCTTCTTATCGATCAGCGGATGCCGGGCTTTACGGAGGTCAATGATCCCTTCGCTGTTGATGAGCGGCCGGCTTGCGTTCATCGAGATTGCGAGCGATGCCCTTGCGAAAATGAAATCCAGACGCCGCATCAATGCGTAATCATTTCGGATCAGACCGACATAAGCGGACAGCATCTCCGACAAATTGGCCAGAATGACTTCGATCTCCTTCTGTTCCTCGATCTCGAGCTCACGGATCTCGTTGTTCAGCCTGACGACGGAGGCCGGCTCGATGAAGAGCGTGGATCCCGAGGAACTCATATCGTGCACGATGCCGGCCACGGAATTCTTGTACTCACTCTTCACGGGAATACAGTAGCGCCCGTCCCGGGTCGTCACCAGGGAATCCTGGAGATAATCCTTCGCGTGCGTTGAGATGATCTTATTCAGTTCGGTATGGATGCGTTCGCCGGCGGATTTGATGTTTTTCCGGATCTGCCGCAGCTTTGAGGAGGCGTTGTCGCTGATTTCCTCTTCCGAGAGGATACAGCGCCGGATCTCCGCCGTCGCCTGCGGAAGCGGCTCGAGCGCGTTGAAGGACGGCGTCAGGATATCGTCCGGCGCATCTTCGCGCTCCTTGCGGCCGTAGGCGCGCACAAGCCCTGCATTTTCAAGAAGTTTTGCGACCATAAGAAGCTCGTGGATCCCGAGTGCGGATCCGAGTTCGAGCCTGAGCATGGAAGCGCTGACGTCGTACGTATTGCCGAAGGATACGCTGCCCTTTGCGAAAATGCGCCCGACGGCACACGCTGTCTCCTCCTGCATCGTGTTGATTTCAAAAAGATCTGTCAGGGGCGCAAGTTCACGACATAAAGCCTTCCCGGGCGCGGACGTCGCACGCGCTTCAAGAAGGCTTACAATCTTATCATATTCAAGTGTATGGAGTGCCTTTTCATTCATACGTCTATTTTAACCTAAAGATGCATTTACGAAAAGGTCTTTGCCGGAAAATGAAAAAACTTCCCGCATCCGGATTCCTTACGATCCCGGAATGATTCAAGAACGCCTCAGCGTTCTTGCTGCGACGTGCGCGGCGCGTAAGCGCCATCCACTGCGCACGTCTGCAATCCGGATCGCTCGATACCGGGGAAGTGGGAAGTTCCTGTAAGCGGGGTCAGCTCTCAGTCGGTTTGTCGGCAGGTGCGGATTCGGCGGCAGGCTGTTCCGTATTTTCATGCGGCTTCAGGGCCTCCCCTACGGTCATTGTGAACGTGAAGTCCACGTAACCGTCCGCTCCGAGACGCTTGACGCCGACCTTCATGGTATCACCGGGCGCTTTATTCATCAGCCGGTCGTGGAGCAGCCTGAGCGTGATCGTCTTCGACTCATCGACCGACACAATAAAATCTCCCGGCATGAGTCCGGAGGAGAGAGCCGGAGAATCGGCTGCTACGGAAGTCACGTAGATGCCTTCCGGCATGTCGGTCTCTTTTGAGACAGCCTGTGAGACGTCCTGGCCTTCTACCCCTATGTAGGGAAGCGGCTTATTGTTCGAGAGAAGCTCGATCAGAGACTTCAGCGGAGAAATCGGGACTGCTGTGATCGATCCCGAATCGTTCTGGGCAAAATCCTGCATGATAAAGCCGACGACCTGACCGTCAAGATTTACGAGGACACCGCTGCCGTTCGAGCTGCCATTGATATCTGTCGTAAAAAGACTATATTCCCCATCGGTCACGGTCTTGATTCCTGATGAGGAAAGGATGGTTCCGTAAGCAAATGAGTCAGGCACTCCGATCGGTGCGCCGACCGCGATTACAGGGGAACCGTAGGAGACGCTGTAAGAGTTCCCGAGAGTGGCCGCTGTGATTTTACTGCGCTCCTTTGCCGGGATCCCGCTCAGAGGCACGCTTACGATCGTGAGTCCCGTCGGGGGATCATGCTTCAGATAGGAAGCCTCGGCAATCGTCCCTCCGGGGAGGGTCACAGCGATGCGTTCAGCGCCGTCGACGACTTTGTGATCCGTCAAAATGAGCAGACTCTGCCCGTTCTCTGCGATAATGAGTCCGGAGGCGCTGCGGCTGTCCGTATCCGTGATATGGAACCAGTCCTCCGAGGAGGTGATCCCGGATACCGTCACGAGAGAGGACTGGACCGCCTCCGCGGTCTTCCGCATTGTTTCATGGACCAGCTTATATTGATCCATGGCTTCTTCCGCGGGATCGACAGGGGGAACAGATTCGTTCTCGTCAGAATCGTTCTCAGGCGATGACTCGGAAGAGCTCTCGCCGGACTCTGTCTGCGACTCTGCGCTCTCTAAGGAGGCTTCTGATACAGTATCTTCAGGAATCTTGACAGGGCTCTGCTCACCGATTCCGGAGGTCAGCCTGAAAATGAGACCTGCGGTCAGGCCGAAAATCGCGCCCGCGGCGATCAGCTTCAGGATCGTCTTCCGAAGCTTTCCGACATCGGGGGGCGGAGGCTTGACTGTCTCGTTCATAAAGGAGTATCCGTCTTCGTTTTCTTCAGTTTTCTTTTCGGGTTTGAGGTCTTTTTCATCCATGAAATTCATTTTAACAGCGCTTTATGAACATATTATGAATACTTTCTGAATGTGTCATTACGGAGGAGACAAGTAAAACTCTGCAGCCGAACAAAGAGGAAAGTGCTTCGCGCCTTGCGCGGCCCGGCACGTTTCACTTGACAGGAAGAATATTTTTGAGATACTTAAAGATGCGGCAATTATGAGCGGGCGTAAAAGAAGCCCGGTTCCAGATAGAAACGGAGATTTTATGAGATACATCAGTGAGCTCAGAGAGGGCGGGCGCATTCAGGACGTCTACCTCTGCAAGCACAAACAGTCTGCAGTGACCAAGAACGGCAAGAATTATGAGAACGTTATTTTGCAGGACCGGACAGGCGTCATTGACGCGAAGATCTGGGATCCCAATTCCGACGCGATCCACGAATTTGAAGCCCTTGACTATATATACGTCGCCGGCAGTGTCAGCAACTTCAACGGTTCGCTTCAGGCATCCCTGAAGCAGGTCCGCAAAGCCGATCCCGGTGAGTATATCCCGGCGGACTATCTCCCGGTCACGAAGAAGAACCGCAAGGTCATGTACAGCGAGCTCATGGGGTACGTTCAGTCGGTGAAGAACCCTTATCTCAGCCAGCTGCTCCGGAGCTTCTTTGCGGATGACCGCGCTTTTCTCAACATCTTCGCCGGACATTCGGCGGCCAAGACAGTGCATCACAGTTTCGTGGGAGGTCTTCTCGAGCACACGCTTTCCGTCACGAAGCTCTGCGATTATCAGGCAAAGACCTATCCTGCAATCAACAGGGATCTGCTGATCACGGTCGCAATACTGCACGACATCGGCAAGACGCGGGAGCTCTCTGATTTTCCGGTAAATGAGTACACGGACGAAGGCCAGCTCCTCGGCCATATCCTGATCGGTGCGGAGATGGTCCACGACCACATCGCAAAGATCCCGGATTTCCCGGAAAAGCTGGAGACAGAGATCAAGCACTGCATTCTCGCCCATCACGGGGAGTATGAGTACGGTTCACCGAAAAAGCCGGCGATCATCGAGGCGCTGGCGCTCAACCTCGCGGATAACATGGATGCGAAGCTGCAGACCATGACAGAGATACTGGAGTCAGGACCTGCCGGGGAGGAGTGGCTCGGATTTAACCGCTTCTTTGATTCCAATATCAGAAGGACAGGGGAGTGAGCCCGTAAAGTCAGACCATGATACCGCCGGCTTTCCGGGATGCAATATAGGGTCTGGAGAAGCCCTGCTGTCTGATGTGATATGGGGTCTGGAGAAGCCCTGCTGTCTGATGTGATATGGGGTCTGGAGAAGCCCTGCTGTCTGATGTGATATGGGGTCTGGAGAAAGCCCTGCTGTCTAATGAGGAAAAATAAGTTCATGAGAGACCATCTGTACAGGAAAAATGAAATCGTGCGGGTCACGATCGAAGACATGACAGGTGACGGAGAGGGTATAGGCCATGTTGATGGCTATACCCTCTTTGTGAAAGATGCTGTCATCGGAGACGAGATCCGAGCCAGGATCACAAAAGCAAAAAAGAATTACGGGTATGCCAGGATCGAAGAGGTCCTGGTCTCTTCGGATGCGCGCGTTCCGGCGAGATGCCCGAAGGCCAGGAGCTGCGGCGGCTGCCGCCTTCAGGAGCTCGACTATGCGGAGCAGCTGAAATTTAAAGAATCTCTGGTCAGAAGAAATCTTGAAAGAATCGGGGGCTTTTCGGATATCCCGATGGAGCCGATCATCGGGATGGAGGAACCCTGGCGCTACCGCAACAAGGCGCAGTACCCGGTAGGATATTCGAAGAAGGACGGGCGGATCCTTGCCGGCTATTACGCAGGCAGGACGCACAGTATCATCGATATTCGGGACTGTGCCCTCTCCCCTTCGGAAAATGCGGACATTTTGGATACTGTTGTACGATTCGCCGGCGAGTTTGGCATACCGCCCTATGATGAGGAGAACGGACAGGGGATCATCCGTCACGTGCTCGTGCGGGAGGGGTTCATTTCCGGGGAGATCCTTGTGTGTCTTGTGATCAATGCAGATACTCTGCCGCAGGCTGAGAACCTTGTGGATCGGCTGCTGGCGCTGCCGATGGAAGGAAAATGCATAAAAAGCGTCTGTCTGAACATTAACATGAAGCGGACCAACGTGATCCTCGGGGAACGCACAGTACGACTTTTCGGAGATCCCTGGATCACGGATTATCTGGGGGAGTACTCTTTCCGCATTTCACCGCAGTCCTTCTATCAGGTAAATCCGGTCCAGACGGTAAAACTGTATGAGACGGCAGTGTCCTTCGCGGAGCTGACGGGCAGGGAAACTGTCTTTGACCTCTTCTGCGGGATTGGGACGATCTCGCATTTTCTGGCAGCGAAGGCGAAAGAAGTCTGCGGAGTGGAGATCGTTCCGCAGGCGATTGAAGACGCGAAAGCCAACGCGGAGCGAAACGGCATCGGCAACGTGAAGTTCTTTGCGGCAGCTGCGGAAGACGTGGCAGAGCGCGGGTATTTCGACAGGGAGAATCCGCTGGTGAGACCGGACGTGATCGTGCTGGATCCGCCCAGAAAGGGGTGTGAGGAGAGCCTGCTCAAAACGATCAGGAAGCTGGGACCGGACCGCGTGGTCTATGTAAGCTGTGACAGCGCGACGCTGGCAAGGGACCTGAAGATCCTGTGCATGAAGAGTGAGGATGGGTCACAGGAGGCTTCCTATGAGATACGGCGGGTGAGACCGTGCGATATGTTCCCGCATTCCACACACGTCGAGACCGTCTGTCTACTAACACATACTTGAGCTTAGAGGCCTGAAAAAGCCTGAAATACTGGGGTTTCCGTCTCCGGGGGCAGATCGTGTCCGGCGTGATGGAAACCCTTGATTATCCTCTGCGGGAACTTGTCCAGAAGCAGGGGCGTGGCTACGATTTTACTATTTTTGAAAACGAGTCAACGATTTTACTATTTCAGGCAAAACGAGTCAACGATTTTACTATTTTGGGTAGGTCGAGGCTATGAGTTTACTGATAGACAGAAAGAAAGCGGCGGCACCGGAGTGATCAGTTCCGATGCCGCCTTTTTTGTCTTAACCGTTAATCTTGCGATATTCCTGGCCGATAGCCTTGGCTTTGGCGATCAGCTGGTAAACGCGAGGCTGGGAGATTTGCAGCTCTGCGGCGATTTCCCTGACGGAATAACCCTGCAGTTCCTTCATCTCAAACGCTCTCGCAATTCGAGTGTCCTCTGCATCCATCATAGCTTTGATGCCTTCGTACTCCATTTTTGCTCCGACCTGCTCATCCACAGGAGCGCTACCTACCGGTTCATACCCGGTTTCGGCAAGGCCATCCCAGCTGATGATCGGAGCTTGCTTCTTGTCTTTGTAGGGGCATGTTGCGCAGGAAACGGTGTCTGGGCACTTGATGAATGCCTTTCTTATGCCGGGGATCATGCATCTGACGCTGGCATAGCCACGAGAGTGCTGCGTGTCCAGATAGCGCCACTGGTACTCAGCAAAAGCACGGTTTTCTGTTTTGAAGAAGAAGACCGTCACCTTGTCGCTGCCGTGGAAGTTGAGCGTCCGGCAATCGCTCCAGGTGATGCCGTAATTGTCGAGGTCTGCCTGATCCTTGATTTCGATCGGTGCATCGAACAGGATTTCTCCGTTCGGCCCGATGCTGGTGTTGTGCTTGAATTCGGCCTCAAGCTGAGCTTTCTCAAATCTTGCCATTTAGATTGTCCTCCGTTCGGCTTTGCGAAACGGAGACAACCTGTATGGCACGCCAGTCTTTTCATTCGGTCACCTCGTGGGGAATGTCCCCGTTTCTCGAAGGTGACCAGCAGTTCGCTTGCTGGCTCCAGTCCTATGTTCAACGCCTTCACTGTGACTGCGAAACATTCCTCGTGGCCTTTGAGGAAAGCCTCAGATCCGGCAGATGGTTTTTCGTCATATCCAGGACGGTGATTATTAGCAACAGCTCTGTAATACAGCGTTCATAATCTGTTTATTGAATCCTGAGTCGGAACGATGTATAATGAGTGGGAATAAGCCGTGTTTGAGCTGATTAAGGCCAAATTCGGAATCCTCTTGCTCACCACCTCTCTGGGCCATGTCTGCTTCAAATCACTCTTTCAGTATAGGAAAACTGGTCCAAGTTTTCGGTGACCGCAAATAGGACAATCGCGGACAAACATAGGACATTCACGGACAATACGGACAAAGAAAAAACTCCCGTTTTGAGAGGAGATAGAAATTGAGATACTGCGATTTTTGTGCCCCGTTTTATGCACGAGAGCATGGGCTCTGCGGTTTAAAGGGACTGACATCCCAGAAGAAAATAGGTGAATTCTTTATTAGGGCTGCGCTCGGGGCAAAGGCTGATGAATTCTTGGTGCACTCAGAAGACACTTATCGGAAATGGTTTACGGGTGACAGAAACATTGCACCAGAGCTCTGGTCAGAAATATCAGATTCATTTGATGAAATAGGCTTCACCAAGGCTCTTGCGGCAAAAATAAACGACAAGGCACTCCCCCGCATATTTTCTGCGTATGGGATTACCCTGCCGAAAAGCACTGAGCCTGATAAATATGTGTTTGTCACTGCGCTGACTGAGCAGTTTAAATTGATCTATTCTGGCAGCGG
Organism: uncultured Eubacteriales bacterium; assembly: GCA_900314565.1. GTDB lineage: Bacteria > Bacillota > Clostridia > Lachnospirales > Lachnospiraceae > Chordicoccus. Next base: position 9,030 of record OMVU01000027.1, on the reverse strand, counting down.
AGAGGGTGATGAGATCCTTGCCTCGGCGTATCATGGTGCCGCTGTACCAGAAGAGTTCCCGGAGTATGTAGAGAAATCCTATGATAAATTCTCAAAACTAAAGACGCTCCTCTACTCGAATGAGGAACGTCCCTTTGATGAATTCTTCGTATGTAATACGATCCGTACCGAGGAATACTATTTCCGGAAGAGAATGACCTCCTCCGATAAGGTGATTGAGAATGTCACTTTAGAGAAGATTCTGGAGAAGGCCCGGTATTGTCTGCTTGTTGGAATGGGTGGCATCGGAAAATCCATGATGATGCGACACCTTTTCTTAGAGTCGATTAAGCAGTATAAAACAACGGGGCTGCTCCCAGTGATGGTAATTCTCCGTGAGTATGGCGTTGAGACTGATGACCCTTTTGATCTAATCGTGCGGTCCATCAAACGATTTGATTCGTCCGTTGATAAGAACCTTGTGAACAAGCTGCTCCTTCAGGGGAAATGCCAGCTGCTCCTCGATGGGCTTGACGAGATTAAGGCCACAGACATGAAGACGTTCCTGTCTCAGCTTGATTATTTTACAGACCAATACCCCAATAATCAGATTGTCATTTCAACGCGCCGGTTTGCTTCTTTTGTAGGCTTGTCCAGATATAGGATTCTCTGGATGGAGCGCTTCTCCCATGAACAGGCCCTCGAACTGGTTGATAAGCTGAAATATCATGAAGAAGAAACCAGACTGAAGGAACGGTTTAAGCAGCGGCTGAAGGATGATTTGTTCAAATCTCATGCTGAGTTTGCTACAAATCCGTTGCTCCTTACTCTGATGTACATGAACTTCAGGATCTTTACTGATGTTCCGGAGAAACAACATAAGTTCTATAAACAGGCATATGAAACGCTGCTCCAGAAGCATGATGGCGATAAACTAACACTTACGAGAGCATTCCGAAGTGTGAAAGACACGTCTGATTTTACAGATGTGTTTGCTGAATTCTGTGCCAGGTCTTACCGTAAGGGCGATTATGAATTTGACGATGATAAGTTCAGGTATTATTTCGGGATACTTCATAGTAAAGAGAAGCTGGATGCCTCATTGATGAAGGTGGACAACTTTAAGTTTGACGCCCTTCACAGCTCATGCCTTATGTATGAGGAAGCACAACGTATTCATTTTCTTCATCGGTCATTCCAAGAATACTTCTTTGCCGAGTATTATTCCCGACAAGATGATACAACGATGATCAAGTTGGGACTTTCGCTTCGGAAACCTATGCAGACCAGATATGACGAGAGTGAAGCCTTCAATATGTTGTATGAGCTGGCTTCAGATAAAGTTGAACGCTTTATCTTCCTCCCACTTCTTGAAGAAATCTATTCCGAGCCGGATAAAGAAAAGTCATATTGGACTTTTCTGAAGTATGGGTATGCTGAAATCGGGTATACGATTTTTGATAGAAGCATAATCGAAAAGTATTACAAAGGCTTCAGTATTGATGGTCGAGGCGACCTGATAAATACACCATCCACTGTTATACTGACCAAGATGCTGCGCATCCTTGGGATTCAGTCAGAGTTCATAAAAGACTATAATGGTGAGCCCGTCAATTATCCGGAGTTTCAAATAAGCGCTTATCTTGCACAGGAAATACCGAAGAGAAAGAAAGATGAGAAGCGTAGGCTTTCTGTATTGGCGATGCCGATAGAGTTTCTTAGGGATAGGGCAAGGTTCGAAAAGAGTGCACCGTTTGATTTCTCTGATAAAGATGAAAACGGAAACCCGCTGGAAATAGGACACGATTTCTCTGTAGATGTTTCTCGAATTATTGAAGAACCGGAGAAATATGCTCGTATTAAGGTCCTGCTGGAGGATGAAAAAACTGAATTAAAGCAAATGTACCATCGTTTGGAGCAGTATTATCTGGAGCTAAAAGAAAAGTATAAAGACAGCGACAATTTGGACGATGATGATTTCTGATACATGATGAAACCTGGAGGAGGAAGAACATGGCTGAAACTGAAAGATTATATAGCGTAGAAGAAATTGCTAACCATATTGGCGTGAGCAAGGATACCATCCGCGCATGGGTTAAGAAGGAAACAATACCATATTACAAGGTTGGCAGGCAGTACAAATTCAAGCTATCTGAAATTGACGAGTGGGTCGCAAGCGGCAAAAGCGCTGATGCAGACAAGTAACAAACGGAGGGAAAGACATGGCTGATAACAAAAAAGAACAAGAGCGGGAGGAACTCCACCGCGCAATATGGGCTATCGCCGATGAACTCCGAGGCGCTGTCGACGGATGGGACTTTAAGAATTACGTTCTCGGAACCATGTTCTATCGATATATTTCGGAAAACCTGACAAATTATATTAACCGTGGCGAACAGGCTGCTGGAAACCTTGATTTTGACTATGCTCGGATGTCGGATGTGGATGCTGAAGAAGCCAGAGAGGGTTTGGTTGAAGAAAAAGGCTTTTTCATATTGCCCAGCGAGCTTTTTTGCAATGTACGGGCACGCGCCAGTATGGATGTAAACTTGAATGAAACACTGGAACGAGTTTTTCGTCACATCGAGGAATCAGCTAAGGGAAGCCAGTCCGAGAGCAGCTTCGCTGGTTTGTTTGACGATTTTGATGTGAACAGCAATAAACTCGGTAGTACAGTCGCACGTCGAAACGAGCGTCTGGCAAAGCTGCTTGATGGAATTGCTCTTATGCGCCTTGGATCTGTTGACGAGCATGACATAGATGCTTTTGGTGATGCTTATGAATATCTCATGACTATGTATGCCTCTAATGCCGGAAAATCAGGAGGTGAGTTCTTCACGCCTGCAGATGTTTCTGAACTGCTGACTCGACTTGGTACAGTAGGCAAAAAGAAGATCAATAAAGTTTATGATCCGGCCTGTGGCTCTGGCTCCCTGCTTTTGAAAGCCCTGAAGGTTCTCGGTAAAGATGCGGTGGTGACAGGCTTCTTTGGTCAAGAAATAAACATCACCACCTATAACCTCTGCCGAATCAATATGTTCCTTCATGATGTTGGCTTTGATAAATTTGATGTGGCATGCGAGGACACACTGACAAACCCTCAACATTGGGACGATGAGCCGTTTGAATTGATAGTTTCTAATCCACCGTATTCTATTAAGTGGCCGGGAAATGACAACCCGCTATTGATAAATGATCCGAGATTTTCACCGGCAGGTGTTCTTGCGCCAAAGAGTAAAGCAGATATGGCTTTTATAATGCATGCTTTATCGTGGCTTGCGCCAAATGGAACTGCTGCTATTGTTTGTTTTCCGGGGATTATGTATCGCGGGGGCGCGGAAAAGAAGATTCGTAAATTTCTGATAGATAATAATTATATTGATTGCGTAATACAGCTGCCCGATAATTTGTTTTTCGGGACGAGTATTGCGACGTGTATAATGGTTCTAAAAAAGAATAAGCCTGATAATCAAGTACTATTTATTGACGCGAGTAATGAATTCGTTAAAGTAACGAACAACAATAGGCTAACGTATGAGAATATTGAAAAGATAGTCTCTTGCTTTACAGAAAGAACGGAGGAAGTCTATTTTTCACATGTAGCATCGTATGATGAAGTCATGCAGAATGACTACAATCTGACTGTTTCGAGGTATGTTGAACCAGAGGATACGCGAGAAAAAATAGATATCAGCACATTAACAGAAAGAATTCTTCTGACAATTCAGGATCAGAATAAGCTAAGAGCTGAGATATCTCAGATAATTGAAGAAGTAAGAACTGATAAAAAGAATAGTTTGGTTAGTTTAATAGAGAAGTATTGCCCTGATGGAGTGCAATATAAAGCATTGCGTGAGGTGGCAACAGTATCTCGTGGCGGGAGCTTTCAGAAAAAGGACTTTCTGCCCGCAGGAATTCCATGCATTCATTACGGCCAGATATATACAAAATATGGGCTTTTTGCAGATAGCACCTTCACATTTATTAGCCGGGAATGTGCTCAAAGACAAAAATTTGCCAAAAAGAACGATATTGTCATGGCTGTAACCAGTGAGAATATAGATGATGTTTGTAAATGTGTAGGTTGGTTGGGGGAAGTGGATATTGCTGTAAGCGGACATTCAGCTATTATTCATCACAATCAAAACCCTAAATATTTAGTTTACTATTTTCATTCAGAGGCGTTTTTTGCTCAAAAAAGGATGCTTGCACACGGCACAAAAGTAATCGAGGTTACTCCTGATAAGCTCTTGGATTTAATGGTTCCTCTTCCTCCGATAGAAGTTCAAAACGAAATTGTTAAAATCCTCGACGCATACACTTCATCAACAGATACACTGATGACAAAACTGACAGAGGAGCTCGAGGCTTGTAAAAAACAGTATGAGTACTATCGTGATGCATTGTTTTCATTCGCAGCTGAGAACGAGGAGGTGAAGTAACGTGCCGTATTTCAATATTGTCGCTCAGACAAATGAGAATACCGTTGTGACAGAATATGAACCGGTTAAGGCACGGTCTGACAGTTACCAAAGCGAAGCTGCACTGGAGCAAGAGTTTATTCGTATGCTCTGTGAGCAGGGCTATACCTATTTGCCAATCCATACGGAACAGGAACTGATCGATAATCTTCGTATGCAGTTGGAGGAACTTAACCACTATAAGTTTTCCGATGAGGAGTGGAAGCGCTTCTTCTTTGAGTCCGTTGCCAATCCTAACGATCACATCATTGAAAAGACACGGAAGGTACAAGAAGATAACGTTCAGGTTTTAAAGCGTGACGATGGCTCTACCAAGAATATCACATTGATTGACCGGCAGGCAATTCACAACAACCGATTACAGGTTATCAATCAATATACCGTTACGCAAGACGAAGGGGCGAAGTATGATAACCGATATGATGTGACGGTTCTTGTAAATGGGCTTCCAATGGTTCACATTGAACTTAAGCGTCGTGGTGTTGCTATCCGAGAAGCATTTAACCAGATCAACCGTTATCAGAGAGATTCTTTCTGGGCCGGATGTGGTCTATTTGAGTATGTGCAGATTTTCGTAATATCCAATGGCACAAACACGAAATATTACTCAAACAGCACCAGATTCAATGCAATCAAGGACGCCAGATCAGGCAAAACTAAAAAGGAGAAGACCAGTAACAGCTTTGAATTTACATCGTTTTGGGCTGATGCTAACAATCGCGTGTTGCCGGATCTGATTGACTTTACCAAAACATTCTTTGCCAAGCATACTATTCTCAGTATACTAACCCGATATTGCATTTTCACCTCAGAAAACATGCTCATGGTCATGCGACCGTATCAGATTACGGCAACTGAACGTATTTTGAATCGGATTGAGGTTGCGCATAACTATAAGAAGTATGGGACTGTTGAAGGCGGCGGGTATATTTGGCACACGACTGGTTCCGGGAAAACACTGACGTCGTTTAAAACAGCGCGTCTGGCATCTCAGCTTCCGTATATTGATAAGGTACTCTTTGTGGTGGACCGAAAAGATCTGGACTACCAGACCATGAAGGAGTATGACCGTTTTGAGAAAGGTGCCGCGAACAGCAACACCTCTACCGCTGTTTTGAAACGGCAATTGGAAGATTCCAAAGCGCATATCATTATTACGACTATCCAGAAGCTGGCGACTTTCATTAAGAAGAATCCAGTGCATAAAGTGTATGACAAGCATGTTGTCATTATTTTTGATGAATGTCATCGTAGTCAGTTTGGAGATATGCATGAGGCTATTGTTAATAGCTTTAAGAAGTATCACTTGTTCGGATTTACTGGTACACCGATTTTTGCTGCTAATGCCGGTGCGGTCCGAAATCCACATTTCTTCACGACGGCGCAGACTTTTGGCGACCAGCTGCATACTTACACTATCGTCGATGCGATCAATGATAAGAATGTACTTCCTTTCCGGGTGGACTATATCAAAACGATGGAGGCAGACCCAGATATTGATGATGAACAAGTTTGGGATATTGATCGTGAAAAGGCATTCATGGCCCCAAAACGAATCTCTCTGGTGACGCAGTATATTCTGGAGCACTTTGATCAAAAAACCTATCGCGGTGATAAGACCTATGTTTATAACACGCTGATGAATATCTCCGATGTAGCATCGGCAGATCGCGGCGCTGTTGAGGAGATAAAAAAGAAGCAGCGTATCAGCGGTTTCAATTCAATCTTTGCCGTCGCCTCCGTGCCAATGGCTAAGTTGTATTATGATGAATTCCGTAGACAGATGGAGGCTGATCCGACAAAACAGCTTAAGATCGCCGTGATATATAGCTATGGAGCCAACGAGGAAGAGGCTGACGGTATTCTGGACGAAGAAAACTCTGAAGATACCAGTGCGCTGGATCAGAACTCCAGAGATTTTCTCGAGAAGGCCATCAAGCATTATAACGAGATGTTTCATACGAACTATGATACGTCCAGCGATAAGTTCCAGAACTATTATAAGGACGTCTCCCTGCGTATGAAGAATAAAGAACTGGATCTATTAATCGTGGTGAATATGTTTCTGACAGGTTTTGACGCCACTACACTGAACACGCTGTGGGTGGACAAAAACTTGAAGATGCACGGTTTGATCCAGGCATTCTCCAGAACAAATCGTATCCTGAATTCAATCAAGACATTCGGCAATATTGTTTGCTTCCGAAATCTGCAGAAGCGGGTGGATAGTGCTATTTCTCTGTTTGGAGACAAGAATGCTTCTGGCATCGTTCTCATGCAGAGTTTTAAAGACTACTACTACGGCTACGAAAGTATCGATGGTACGTACAAGCCCGGCTATGTGGATATGATTGAAGAGCTCGGTGCCAAATTCCCACTCACCGAGCCACAGATTATTGGAGAACAGAATCAGAAAGACTTCATTGCTCTGTTCGGAGCACTGCTACGGATGCGGAATTTGCTCCTGTCTTTTGATGATTTCAAAGGAAAAGAACTCATTACCGAACGGGATCTTCAGGATTACCTCGGTCGTTATCAGGATTTGCGTGATGAATGGCGTAAGCATAAGCCTGGTGGTGAGAGCACTGATATCACTGACGACGTTGTCTTTGAAGTTGAGTTGATCCGGCAGATCGAGATCAACATTGATTACATACTGTTGCTCGTGAAGAAGTACCATGATACACACTGTGAGGATAAGGAGGTTCTGATTTCAATTCGAAAGGCTATAGATGCCAGCCCGGATCTGCGCAGCAAGAAAGCCCTGATTGAGACATTCATAGCTGGCATAAACGATGTAGACGATGTGATGACAGAATGGAATGACTACGTCGTCCGGCAACGCGAAGAGGATCTGAACACCATCATTTCGGAAGAAAGACTGAAGCCTGTAGAAACAAGAGAATTTTTGGAGAATGCATTCCGAGATGGCGAAGTGAAAACCACCGGCACAGATATCGATAGGATAATGCCACCGGTGTCCCGGTTTGGGGGCTCTGGCAGAGCGGCAAAGAAGCAGACAGTTATTGATAAACTGAAGGCTTTCTTTGAGAAGTATTTCGGAATCGGTAATAAGACATTTGTGGCTGATCCGGAAAAGGAACCTGAAGAAAAGAAAGTTACATATTACGATTTTTCAACGCCTCCGTTGGGAATGGTGGCTGAGGAACCAGCACAATATGGGGCAAAAAAAGACGACGGAGAATGATGAGGTGGCAGCGTGAACAAGATTGATAAAACTGATACGCTTACGAAAATCCTGTCGCACCGACGCTTCACCGTCGATGTATTTCAGCGTGAGTACCGTTGGGGCCGGAAGCAGATTGAACAGATGATATCTGACTTTCAGGATACCTTCGAGGAATTTTACGATCCTGATAACCATGATACGCCTCTGGAGGTTATGAACTATGGCTACTATTACATGGGCTGTATCATCTGTACGGGAGGCTCTCCGAATAAAATCATCGATGGCCAGCAGCGACTCACATCACTGACGCTTTTGCTGATTTATCTGAATAACCTGCAGAAGGAACAGGCAGCACAGGGCTTCCGTAGCGTCCAGTTCGACGACATGATCTATGATGATCATTTCGGAACCAAGAGCTTCAACATTGATGTGGATGACCGACAGCTTTGCCTGCATGCATTGATCGGCAATGATATGTCCTATCAGCCGGACAATGAGAGCGCACAGAACATGATGGATCGGTATAAGGATATTGCGGACCTCTTCCCTGATGAGCTTAAGGGTGAGGCACTGGAGTATTTCATTTACTGGCTGAAAGAAAAAGTCCTGCTTCTTGAGATCGATACGCCATCCGAGGATGAAGCCCATACGATCTTCCTGACGATGAACGATCGGGGACTGAGCCTTAACAGCGCTGAGATGATGAAGGCATACATCATGCAGCAGATCGTTGAGATGGACCGGTATGCTGTTAACCACAGATGGCAGGATAACATCAACCGGATCAAGAGCGCTTCCTCATACGATACCAGCGGTGTTGTAAATACGGAGGATGTAGAATTTATCTCGACATGGCTCCGCGCCAATTACGCGGCCACGCTCCGTGAAGGTAAGCGAGGTGCCAGTGATGAGGACTTTGAACTTCTGGGTGAAAAGTTCCATACCTGGGTGCGTAGCAACGCAAAGGCCAAGATGGGCTTGAACAAGTCCAGTGATTATAAAACGCTCGTCATGACAGAGATGTCCAAGGTGACGGACCTGTATCTGAAACTCAAAGAATACAGTAGCACCCTGACAGCTGGTTATGAGGAAGTATTCTACAACGCCAACCGGGATCTGAATTACCAAAATATGCTCATCATCTCTGCTGTGCGCAGCGACGATTCTGATGAGGATGTAAAACGGAAGATTCAGATGGTGTCGAAGTTCGTCGATATTTTTGCCTCCATCCGTATCTTCAATTTCCGGAAGGTCAACTGGAATACAAACAAGTATCTGTTATTCCGCGTCATGAAAGACATCCGGAATCAGGACTGCAAATCGGTCGGTATGATACTGGTCAGAGCGCTGCGTCGTATGGACGCCAGTATCGACGCCATC
>OMVU01000040.1 GCA_900314565.1 uncultured Eubacteriales bacterium | reverse complement strand
TTCAATTATACCAGAGGCACGGAATCTATGCCTTTTATATTGCCTACATTATTGAGTTTTCAAGGTTCAACACACCTTTTGGGTGTGGGAAGTTTTAGTCAATTATACCTTCATTCCTGAACTTCGCCAGCATTTCTAACATGTGGATGCCGATCTTCTCAGGATCATTTTCGTACGCCGCACAGCCCGATCCCGGCGCAGACGTTCATATTCTTCCATCTGTTTCTTTGTAATCGTCGCCATAACTACATCCCCTATATACAAAAACGCGCCGGTCTGTAAAATCGACACCCCTAAAGCCTATGCGACACCCCTGAGAGGGCAATCGTTAATTTGTATCAAATTTTGCGTCTTGCTTTCATACACCTTATTGATCTCAGTCTTTCCGACAGTACCCAGCCTAGTCAACAGTTCGGAAACATCCGCAGGCGTGAAGAACTCGCCTCCGGACTTACCGGCATTGGAGGCATACATGGTCATCAGATATTCATAGGCATCACCGAAAGCATCAATATCATGGTGCCGAACATCGCCCAGGTTCATAGCTGCTACGCCGTTCAGGAGTTTGACCAGCTTCTCGTTACGTTTGGCCACGGTCGCGCCAAGCTTGTTGCTGTTGACGTCGAAGTCATCAAACAAACCAGCGAACTGGCCTTCGGAAGAAGTGCCCTTTGCCGATTCCTCGATGTGACGGAAGATCCGCTCCAGGGTTTCATTCAGATTCTCATCAGTTGCAGCCCTGGACTTTACATTGCAGAAGAGTTCACTGGGTAGGATGAAAAATCCCTTTTCTTCAACAAGGCCTTCTCTGGCTTCCTCTGCATCTTCATCCGGCATCCTGGCAAAGTCAAAATCCGGATTACCCGCATCGGCCTCTCCGGTATTGATATAACTTGCCAGATTTTCAGAGATATATCGATAGAACATAGTGCCCAGAACGTAGTTCTTGAAATCCCAACCATCTACAGCACCACGAAGCTCATCGGCAATGGCCCATATAGCTCGGTGAAGTTCGTCACGTTCCTGCTCTTTCTTAGTGTCAATCATGATTGATGCTCCTATTCTTATTTCTCAGAGATGTGACTCAGCTCGCGTAGCAGCTTCTGTTTTTCTTCATAATCTTCGAGATACAGTGCTAGAGCTCTCTCGACCGCAACAGTCTTGGTCTGACCGGCATCTTCACACAGAGCCTCCAAGCGTTCATAAAGCGGAGTCTCTATACAAACATTCAGATATGTGCCGTTCTTTTTCGGTCTGGCCATTGTGATTCCTCCTTATTTATAACTCGTGTACCCGGGGCAGAAAGCCCCGGAAACACTACATTTTTACTTCGGGGACACCGTCCCCGAACTGACTACTTTTTCTCATATATTAGCCGCCGGAGGGTTTCCAATTCTTTTTTCAATTCTCGATTCTCCTCGTCGAGCCTTGCTATTCGTTTATCTTTTGCACTGATCAACACATCTTTGGATTTCGATGTACGATCGTATTTTTTATGCCAGGCTGAAGCACGTTCTTCATCTTCTGATCGGGCAGCTTCAATCATTTTTCTGATTTCATCATGCTCATACAGGTAGTGTTTTGAAACGCCGCTCTTTTTTGAACGGTGCTGAAGTTTACAGGTTCATGCTTCTTTTTTAATGACTCTATTGCTTCCAACGCCTTTCGCCGGGATTCATCCGTTCTCCGTTTCCAGCTTTTTTCAAGATACTTCGATGATCCATCCATTTCACGCCTCCCTCATGGAGCCGCTCTTGTGGACGATTCCTTTTTCAGTCAGTTTCGACTGCATCTGAATAAGCCTTTCAAGGTATTCCTTGTTTTTCTCTACCCATTCTTCCCGGCCAAGGGTCTGGCCCAGGCAGATCATGGAACGCACTTTTTCAATCTCTGAAGTGTATTCGCTCAGGTTTTCTCTTGAAGAGCAAAAGCTCGGGCATTCCAGGCATTGTTCCGTCTGCCGGCGGCATCCTGCTTTTGAAGGTTTAAAGCATACACCAAATGGTACCCTTACTGCGTCCAGACCCGGCCGAACTTTTTCGTAATGAACAAGTCCATCCCGGACTGTTTCTTTTCCCGGAGAAGGTGTCACGGGCTTGAAAAGATCGAGCTTTTCCGTTTTCTTCCACTTCTGGTAAAGCGTATCCTCTGTCACTTTTGCGTAATGCAGGCTCATCTGCAAAGAGCAGTGCCCCAGAAGCCGTTGTATGATACCGATCGGCATTCCCTGTTCCGCATACTCCATGGCACGCGTGTGCCGCAGTCCATGCGCTTTGAAATGAAACAGTTTCCCGTCCGCATCCCGGATATCATTTTTGTCGATCATCCTCTGGACTGATCTTGAAAACGCAGACTTGCTATACGGGAGGCCCATCCATCGGCCTTCATAACAGTTAAAAAGATACTTGTCAGGATTGTTCTCTTCGGTACTGTCTCTTTCGGCCTCCTCTGCAAGAAGTTTCACCATTGCAGCGACTTCATCCCGGATAGGATCCTTCAGTTGCGGAATTCCAACCTTTGTGATTTCCGCACACAGATAAGGGACAGAACGGACTTCTTTTGCATTCCATATATATTGAAGACAACTGTCATACCGGAGATTCAGCACATCCGTTCCACGCCATCCTGTCTCCCGCAGCAGCACGTATACCGGCCGCATCTCTGCCGGTTCGATCTGCTCGATACAGGCATCCATCTGTTGAATGATCGGTGCCGGGATATAGCGGACTTTTTCGATTGTATCAGCGGCACGCTCCCTCTTAGGGACATCATCATCGAAAATGAGCCTTTCAATACTCTGCCGCGGTGCCTGTGGATACTCGGCGATCTGGATATAATCAAGCCAGCTTCGTACAAAGGAGACCGCCTTACTTCGAAATGTAGCATTCCTCTTTTCATAATCTTCCGCTACCCATCCGAGATAGTTTTCAACATCCTGCCTGTTCAACATTTCCAGAAAGCCATCCGTATACCCGTTTTTATAGAACGTCCTGAAGAAATACCGGATATACATCAGCATTTCTACGCAATAAGACCAGCTGCGCCGTACGACCAGTCTTTTCATGAACCGCCTGACAGATCTCCGATAGGCCTCCGGGATTTCCAGGAAATTCATACGGGGATGTTTACGCTTCATCGCCGCCGAAAGCTTTACTCCCGGTATCTTTAGTGCATTCCAGATATCTTTTTCTGTCTCTTCACGATCATCATAATACTCTTGGAAGAAACGGTGCATATCGACAACCAGACAGTTGTACAGACGCTTCACATCCGGCGCTGTCCCTTCCGGTACAAGCCTGCCGATACTTGTATCCAGCTCGCAAAAGCTTTTATCCGGTTTTTCTTCCGTAAGAAGTGTCCCCGCCATTACAATCGATGATTTCAGGCTTTTTTGCACATACTCTATTGCTTTCCATTTATGCTTCATGGAGAAAAGCAGATAGTACTTCATTTCCAATTTCATCAGACCGCTTCTATAGGAACTGAAATCTGCAAGCACACCGACTTTATAGGGTTCATCTAACCCGCTCGCCCTGTACGCTTTACTGTCCGTTTCCCAAATATCATTTTTGATCCAGTAACCATCTTCAGCAGACAGATATGCCTCCATCTCAACCCGCTTTGGGTTGATTGACAGATTTAATGCGGAACTTCCTTCCGTGATCATTCTTCCGCCTCCTTCCCAGGGAGACGGAATCTGTCCGCAGCTTCCTTAAATGCTGCCGTCACTTCATCCTCTGACGGATGAACGTAAGTATTCAGAGTCGTATAGATGTTTTTATGACCCGCACGCTTCCGGAGCAGTTCCGGCTCCCAGCCTGCAGAACTCAGCATGCTTAAGGAAGTATGGCGGAACATATGCGGCGTGATATAGATCCCGGTTTTCCTGCGGATCTGCCGGAACAGGTTGTCCACATCCGTATAGTTCATGGCTTTACCGGCGTTCTTGCCCTGGATCTTCACAAACACATGGTTTGTAGGAGTGCTTTCGGTATGGAAGTAGCAGATATATTCCGTGAACACCTCCATCAGGTCGTATGTGCAGTCAATCATCCGGGGACTTGAAACCGTCTTAATCTCTGCAAGGTTCTCCATCTCCCCGCGGTCAACGATTCTGATCCTGCATTCGGATATATCAAAGTCCTCCAGCCACAGTGACAACGCCTCACCAATCCTCATCCCGGTCTCAAACAGCAGGTACATCAGGAAATAGTCCCTGACGTTTACACAGGCCTTCATGACTGCCTCTACTTCTTCCTTTGTTACCGTACGAAGAACACGCTTTGGTATCGGAAGCCTAAGCAGATACCTCTTTTCCCGCCTCCGGTCGGCTATCCCGTCAAGGAAACTCCTGTACGCCCCATGTGGATTCTTGATGAATGTGACAAGCTTCTCGGATACGTTATTATCTAATCCGCCCCGAAGGTACTGATAGTGGTAAAACGCTAATACGGTATCCAGAATAGCATTGATCGTCTCAGCTCTATATTTCGGCTCCAGATTCAGCGGAATAACCTTCTCATCTATCCGCGGGTACTTCAGCCAGGCCAGAAAGTCGGCCAGATCATCAATCGTAACTGCCTGCCAACGCAGCTCTCTCTTTTCAAGGTACGTAAAAAAGTGTTTCATGAAGATACACGTCAGCCGGAGAGTGTTCCTTGCCGCTCCTCCATTGTCCCGGAACCTCAGGTATTGTAGTACCGGGTCTACAGGTATTCCGTCATCATTTGCGAGGTAGTACCGGGTCTGCCCAGCGCTGGTTTCTACTGTTACTACTTGCATTGCTCATGCTCCTTTCTTTATAGTCATGAGCAATACTAATGGAACTCATCCCTTCATATCCATATCTTTTTCTTTCAGTTCAGGTACTTCGGGTACTTTGGGAACACTACACGAGTTATGACTGTCCCTCAACTACTCTATGAGTCAGTTCGGGTACTTCGGGTACGGTGTTTTTTATACACGAGTTATCTGTATTGAAGTCAAAAACAATCAACAGCTATATGTTACCACTTATAACCACCGGATTCAATTGTTAACCACCAACCAGATTGAAATAGAGCGAGGTGTTTTCAAAATAAGGACTGCGTATAGAATATGTATCCCCTGTCACACAACAGGGGGTGTCCGATTACTCAGACATCCAGCTGGCTTCCTCAAGCAAATCCGTCAGTTCTTCAAAGGCAAAACCCTTTATCCCCTTAATGATAAAGTCATAAAGTACCTGCTGAAGCCCTTCCTGTAACACTTTTCGAGAGCAAATGCCTGTGCCGGTTCGAAGCAATTCTAACATCAGAGTCATATCCTCGTGACAATAGGCATTGCCGTAAATGGCATAATTGCCGTAATTGTCTTTTATCCATCGTTTTTCTTCCCGGAATACACCGCGGGGTTGACCACGATCATCGTATCGGACTTACGTCCCGGCCGCTGCACATCCTCCGCAGTTTCAATCCGGATATAGCCATAATTTTCCAAAAGTTCCAATGTCGGCTGAATGCTTTCGCTGTTTTTGAAATACATGCCCCGGCAGAGTTTTGCCAGTTCCCACCGTTTGACCATCGTAATCCTTTCACGCTTGATCCGTCCCAGAAAGAACTGAGCCTTTTTGATGGTCAGGTCATTGCCCATCATGGAATAAGCATAAGTGGAATGTGCCAGAAAGTATTTTCCGATCTCGATGGCTTTACTCATTGTCTCACCAGGAATCTCAGAAGCGAATCCACCTGCTTCCGCCACACAAAGGAGCCCTGCAATGCGAAGTATGGCTCCGATATACTTGGCGCCCCAGTCGGAAATGATCTGCCCCTCACTTGCCAGGAACGCTTCATGCTTGGAAAAATAAGACGAAATGATATCTGTTGCCCGGTCGGACAAAATGAGCATCTCTGCCTCCTCCGACCTCGGAATAGCCATCAGACTGTAGACAAGGTCCTTATACGCTTTTGCAATGTCTGCCGGGACAGGAGGAGCACAGAAGACGCGGCTTCCAATCCTTGACGTAGGAGAGGCATACAGAAATCTGGCAATCAGTCCCCGACCTGTCATGGTCGTATTGGACATAATCTCGTCCAGGACGCTTGGTTGGATGGAGAGGATCGCCGACAAGGCAGGATGGGGAATATACTCCGGTTCCCGTCCCAAACGGTCCACACGGATGGCATCTCCGCAATGGCCTTTGAGCCAGACGTCAATATTGGCCTTATTGGAATACCGGCCAGCCATGATGTCGAAGATACCGCCTTCGGTCGATATCACGGAGAAGACTCCGCCGTTGTTGGCCAGAAGACTTGTCAATGCCTCGCTGGAACAATCATCCGCGAAAAAACGGACGGTCTTCATTTCCTCCAGATTATCGAGCTCTTCCTCCAGCTCGAATAGTTCTGCTTCAGCTTCCTCACTTCCCTTCTTCCGCAGCCGATCCCGCAGGCCTTCGATCTTCCGTTCCAGATTTTCACGATCCTGGCGGTTCTTTCGGATCTCCGGACCACGCATCTCATTGAAATCCTTTTCGTAGTCATACAGGGATTGGCTGTGTGTTGGTTACCTATAAAAATTCTCACAAATTCACAATAATTTTGTGTTCGATTAAAATAAGAAAAACCCTTGAAAACACAAGGCTTTCAAGGGTTTTGAATGTTCGACTGTTCGCTCGTGAATTATCGCTTGCTGAACTGCGGAGCACGACGTGCGGCTTTGAGACCGTATTTCTTTCTTTCCTTCATACGCGGATCACGTGTGAGATAGCCGGCCTTCTTCAGTGTCGGGCGAAGTTCCGGATCCATCTTTACGAGTGCGCGTGCAAGGCCGTGGCGGATCGCGCCTGCCTGTCCTGTGTACCCGCCGCCATGAACCGTGACGATCAGGTCATACTTTCCGTTACCGTCAATCGCTGTAAGCGGCTGACGGACGACGACCTTCAGCGTCTCCATGCCGAAGAAATCATCGATATCGCGCTTGTTGATCGTGATCTTGCCAGTTCCCTGTGTGAGGTATACTCTGGCAACAGAGCTTTTTCTTCTACCAGTACCATAAAACTTTTCGCTTGCCACTTTCGTATCCTCCTATTATCTGATTGTAAGTACTTCCGGCTTCTGAGCTGCCTGCTCATGGTTCGGACCTACATAGACATGAAGCTTCGAATACATCTGCTTACCAAGTGCACCCTTCGGAAGCATACCCTTGACTGCATGCTCAACAACACGCTCCGGATGCTTCTCGAGCATCTGACGAAGTGTCAGAGTCTTGACACCGCCGACATACTCGGAGTGGCGGAAGTAGATCTTCTGATCGAGCTTCTTGCCGGATACCTTGATCTTCTCTGCATTTACGATTACAACATAATCACCGCAGTCTACATACGGTGTAAAAATGGGCTTCTTCTTTCCTCTCAGAATGCTGGCGACTTCAGCAGCCAGGTGTCCGAGCGTAACGCCTTCAGCGTCAACTACATACCATTTGCGCTCGACTTCATTCGCTTTCGCCATGAATGTGCTCATGAATATTTCCTCCTGATGTTGTCAAAATGAATATATGCATGGCAGCCTGTCATTCCGGGGCAATGGTATGAACTCTGCCTCGCACTCAATACCTCCGCAGGTCTTGTGTGCGCTTGCAGGAGGTCGGGCTCAGATTACCTTCTCCTACGCCTTTCCATCACTGCGTGTGCCTTCGGGCACAAAAAATCGTGCGGTTTGGGAAGACCGCACGAATTATTATAAAGAACATGATTTTTGATGTCAAGCCTGTATTTTGCGATTCTGAAAAAGATCCCTGATCAGTAAATCGTTCGGACCTCATCCTCGGAAAGGCCATAGGCCTGAAGAAATGCCTTCATATCCTCATAATCCCGGATCAGCGTGACCTCATGAAGAGTCCCGCCGTCTCTGTCCCGAAATCCCGCGACTTTCTCTCCCGTACAGATGCTCGCCCGGATCACAGGCTCCTGCTTCTTCGGGTCATACGGGAACTTCTCGATCACTCTCTTCTTTTTTCCAAACATAGCCACCTCCGAAGTAAACTTCCTTTTCAGGAATGAAAGTATCCTGCCTTTCCATCCCGTCCGAGCGGGATGACCGGATTCATCACGCAATATCATCTGCGGCATACTTTTCTGTCCCGTCCGGGCAGGTTGATTCCTTCTGCCAAAGAGCACTGTCAGCTCTCCGCCTCCGGATACTCGATCCTCTCAAGTACCAGCCCCTTCGCAATTGCAGTCGGGCCGGCCGCCGCACGGTCCTTCGCCTCCAGAATGTCTTTCATTTTCTGAGGAGGATACTTGCCTCCGCCGATCTCAAGCAGCGTTCCGGCAATGATCCGTACCATATTATAGAGAAAACCGTTCCCGGTCACCGTGAAGACGACCCTGTCACCCGTGCGGACGACCTCCGCGCGGTAAATTGTGCGTACAGTGGTCTTTGCAGAGAACCCGGATGCCGCGAAGGAAGCGAAATCGTGCTCTCCCACAAGATAATGAGCTGCTTCATTCATCTTCTCCTCATCCAGGGGATAGTAATAGTGCATCTCTGTATTCCTGGTGAGCGGGTCCGGAAACCTCCGGTTCAGGATATGGTATCTGTAGGTCTTGACCGTCGTCTGAAACCGCGGGTGAAATGTATCCGCCACCTGGCAGGAATCCATGATCCGCACATCCTGCGGCAGTCTGGAATTCAGCGCGTAACAGATCTTTGTCGGATCCATCCGCGTCTCCACGTCAAAGACGGCGACATTTCCCTCGGCATGTACGCCCGCATCCGTCCGGCTCGCCCCCATGGTCCGGATCTTCTGACCGAAGAGACCTTCAATGGCCTCCTCCAGGACATCCTGGACAGACGCGCCGTTGACCTGGCTTTGGTATCCGTGATAGTTCGTGCCGTCATAGGCAACTGTCAGTTTAACTCGCATATCTATCTCAATGCGGGAAGCCCCCGCTTCTGCAATCGATGGTTCAGGAACGCCTCAGCGTTCTTGCCGCGACGCGCGCGGCGGTTTTCGAGTCAGATCCATCCCCCGCCAAATATATGCAGTACGATACAGGCTGCCAGAAAAGCAGCCAGAAGGATATAAGCGATATAATCCCTGCCCTCATAGTGCAGCGGTTTCATCTGCGTACGTCCTTCTCCGCCGTGATAGCATCTCGCCTCCATCGCAAGCGCAAGGTCATTGGCCCTACGGAATGCGGAGATGAAAAGCGGGACCAGCAGCGGGACCATATTTCTGATCCTGTTGATGAAATTTCCCGACTCAAAGTCCGCGCCTCTCGCGATCTGCGCTTTCATGATCTTATCCGTCTCCTCCATGAGGATCGGAATGAATCGAAGAGCGATCGACATCATCATCGCTATCTCGTGTACGGGCGCGTGTAAGACCTTCAGCGGAGAGAACAGGCTCTCCATTGCGTCCGTGAGCTTATTCGGGGTCGTCGTGAGCGTCATAAGCGAAGATCCGATAACAAGGTAGGTGAGACGAATGCCCATCCTGACCGCCTGCACGATTCCTTCTCTCGTGACCTTGAAGATCCACCAGCGTCCGATGATTTCACCCGGTGTCAGGAAAAGGTTGAAGAGCATCGTGATGATGAGGACAAAGAAAATCGCCTTCATGCCTTTGACCATGAATTTGAACGGCACCTTCGACAATATGATCAGGGCAGCCAGACAGACAGTGACCAGCGCATAGCCTGCAGCTCCCTTGACCAGGAACAGCGAAACAATGAAGACGATCGTTCCCAGAAACTTCACGCGCGGATCCAGTTTATGTAATATAGAGTCAGCCGGATAATACTGACCGATAGTAATTTCGCGGAGCATGCGAATCTCCCTTCTGATTTCACGTGTGCGCTTATCAATTTCGCACTCAGCTTACAGGCAGATCTTATACGGACAGATCTTTTACAGACAGATCTTTTACGGACAGACCTTTTACGGACAGATCTTTTTACAGACAGATCCATTTACGGACAGATCTTTTTACAGACAGATCCATTTACGGACAGGTCCTTTGATGGACAGCTCCTTTGACGGATCGTCTCCTGCCACAGTACTGAGAAAAGCTGTACGCATTATGAGCGGCGATTTTTCTTCCGCTCTTTTAGCGCCTTCTCAATACTTCTCTTCGCCTCAGAGACCGTGACTGCGCTCGTATCCACATCCAGTCCCCGTTCCTTAAGCTCATGCATGAGATAGGTGATCTGCGGTGCGGCCAGGCCCATTTTCTCGAGCTCCTTATAATGCGCGAACACCTTTTTCGGAGTGTCGTCAAAAGCGATCTTTCCGTCATTGATCACGATCAGGCGTTCCGCGTACTCCGCAACATCTTCCATACTGTGGGAGACGAGGATGATCGTGATGCCCATCTCGTCCCTGAGCTTCCTGATCTGACCGAGGATCTCATCTCTGCCGTGCGGGTCAAGTCCGGCGGTCGGCTCGTCCAAAATGAGCACCTTCGGATTCATCGCGAGGACTCCCGCGATCGCGACACGTCGCTTCTGTCCTCCGGACAGATCGAACGGCGATGCCGAAAAATATTTGTCCTTCAGCCCGACCCTGTGCAGAGCATTTACCGCACGTTCACGGCACTCCTCCGGAGATAACTTCTGATTCTTCGGACCGAACATGACGTCTGTCAGCACGTCTGTCTCGAAAAGCTGGTTCTCCGGATACTGGAAGACCAGGCCAACGCCGGAGCGGAGAGCCTGCAGATTGTATTTTTCCTGCCAGATGTCCTCGCCCATATAGAGGACCTGGCCGTCTGTCGGCCTGATGAGCCCGTTAAAATGCTGGATCAGAGTCGACTTCCCGGAACCCGTATGTCCGATGACCCCCACGAACTGTCCTTCAGGGATCTGAAGATTGATATTCTCAAGCGCGTTCACGGAAAAGGACGTATCTTTATTATAAGTATAGCAGACATTTTTCAGTTCAAGCAGCATCTCATTCCTCCGTCGGCTCACCGCAGAGAGCGCCAACCAGCTCCTCGCGGGTCAGAATTCCGTCCGGCAGATCCACGCCGTCCTTTTTCAGCTCATAGGCCAGCTCCGTGATCTGCGGGACATCAAGATGGTAGGATTTCAGCTTTTCGACCTGGGAAAAGATCTCCCTCGGGGTCCCCTGCATGACGATTTTTCCGGAATCCATGACATAGACATAGTCAGCACGTGTGACCTCTTCCATGTAGTGCGTGATCATGATGACTGTCACACCCTCCTGGCGGTTCAGATCCATGACCGTGTCGAGCACGTCCTTCCGCCCGTTCGGATCCAGCATGGCAGTGGATTCGTCCAGCACGATGCAGTCCGGCCGCATCGCAACAACGCCTGCAATTGCAACGCGCTGCTTCTGTCCGCCTGAGAGACGGTTCGGAGATTTTTTCCGGTGCTTCGTCATACCCACGCGCTCAAGCGCCCGGTCGACACGCTCCCAGATTTCCTTTGTCGGAACGCCGATATTCTCCGGCCCGAAGCCCACGTCCTCCTCGACGACCGAGGCGACGATCTGATTGTCAGGGTTCTGAAAGACCATGCCGGCTTTCTGACGGATCTTCCAGACATCTTCCTCGCCCTTTGTGTCCATCCCGTCGACCCACATCGTCCCTTCCGAGGGGAGGAGCAGCGCATTCATGTGCTTTGCGAGGGTCGATTTTCCGGATCCGTTGTGGCCGAGGATCGCGATGACAGAGCCCTTCTCCACATCGATGTCGATTCCGTCGATCGCCCGGATCTTCTCATTGTCCTTCTCGTCTTCCCCGTATTTAATATAATCGAATCCGAGTTTTATGGCCTTGATAATTCCCATATTATGTCTCCGTTCTGCTCCTCCGTGAGCTCCGGTTCCGGAAGGAAGCTGCCTATGATCG
The DNA here is from genome assembly GCA_900314565.1 of uncultured Eubacteriales bacterium. Taxonomy (GTDB): domain Bacteria; phylum Bacillota; class Clostridia; order Lachnospirales; family Lachnospiraceae; genus Chordicoccus. Next base: position 28,189 of record OMVU01000040.1, on the reverse strand, counting down.
TCCAGATCTCCTCCCGCCCTTCCTTCGTCTCCGCGGAAAATGCGACCACCTTCGTCCCTTTCCTCACGTCAAGCCCCTCCCGGATCACCTTCAGGGCTTTCTGAATCTGGGATTTCTTCAGTTTGTCCTTTTTCGTCGCGACGATGACCGGATCCATGCCGTTTTCCACGATCCAGTCATACATCATTTTATCATTGGCCGACGGCTTGTGGCGGATATCGACGAGCAGAAAGACCGTCTGAAGCATCTTTGATGTCCTCAGATAGTTCTCGATCATCTTCCCCCACTTCGCCTTCTCGGAGACCGAAACGTTCGCGAAGCCGTAGCCGGGCAGGTCCACCAGATAGGCGTCCGGCGCAAAGGGTTCCTCCAGACGGGTATCGCTGTCCGGCGTCCCCGCATTTACATGATAATAGTTGATCGTCTGCGTCTTACCGGGCTGTCCGGACGTGCGGGCGATCCCCTTCCGGTTGACAAGCGAGTTGATGAGCGAGCTCTTCCCGACGTTGGACTTTCCGGCGAAAGCGACCTCGATCCGGTCGTTGACGGGGAGCCTGCTCGTTATGCCGCAGACTGTCTCGAGTTTTACATCCCGAATTTTTGCCATTTTCACCTCTTCATCCGCTCAGGAGGCGACGCCTCCCTGAGCACATCTTCCATGGTCTGCACGTCATCTGCTCAGGAGGCCAGCGCCTCCCTGAGCACGTCTTCCATGGTCTGCACGTAGACAATTTCAAGGCCTTCCGTAATCTCCGCCGACACGTCCGCCATATCCTGACGGTTCTTCTCCGGCACGAGGACCTTCCTGATACCGGCTTTTCCGGCTGCAAGGAGCTTCTCCCGCAGACCTCCGATCGGCAGCACCCGTCCCCGGAGCGTGATCTCTCCGGTCATAGCAACATCCGCCCGCACATGCTTCTTCGTGATCGCAGAGAACATGGCCGTCGCCATCGTGACGCCTGCGGACGGACCGTCCTTTGGGACCGCTCCCTCAGGGATATGAATATGGATATCATGCTTCGAAAAGAAATCTTCATCGATACCATACTCAGAGGCTACGGATCTCAGATAACTGATTCCTGCCTGCGCCGACTCCTTCATAACGTCGCCAAGCTGGCCTGTCAGCAGAAAATCCCCCTTGCCGGGCATCAGGTTGACCTCGACCTGCAGCGTCACACCGCCGACCGAAGTCCAGGCGAGCCCGCGCACGACACCGATCTCGTCCGCATCGTTGGCCGGATTCACAGTGTACTTTTCGGTACCGAGAAAATCAGCGAGATTCTCCCCGGTCACCTCCACACTCTTTTTCTTCTCCTCCAGGATCATCCTGGCAGTCTTCCTGCAGACATGAGCGATCTCCCGCTCGAGCTGGCGCACACCGGCCTCACGCGTATACTTCACGATCATATCGCTGATTGCTTCATCGGAAATGAACAGCTTATCCTCCTCGATTCCGTTCGCCTTCTTCTGCTTGGGAATCAGATGGTCTTTGGCGATGTGATGCTTTTCATTTTCGGTATAGGAAGTGATCTCGATCACCTCCATACGGTCCAGGAGCGGCCTCGGGATTGTATTCGCGTCATTTGCCGTAGCGATAAAGAGCACGTCCGACAGGTCGATGGGTATCTCAATATAATGGTCTTCGAAATGACTGTTCTGCTCGGAATCAAGGACCTCCAGCAGCGCGGAAGCTGTATCTCCCTTGTAATCGCTGCTCAGCTTATCGACCTCGTCGAGCATCATCAGCGGATTTCGGACTCCCGATTTGCGAAGCCCTGTCGCGATCCTGCCCGGCATCGCACCGACGTATGTCCGGCGATGGCCGCGGATCTCCGCCTCGTCGCGGACTCCGCCGAGAGACAGTCTGATATACTTTTTGTTCAGCGCTTCGGCGATCGAGCGGCCGATGGATGTCTTGCCGGTACCGGGCGGTCCGACAAGGCACAGGATCGGGCTCGTCCCCTTTGCGGTTAGCTGGCGGACGGCCAGAAATTCCAGGATACGCTCCTTGACCTTCTGCAGGCCGTAATGGTCGCGCTCCAGCACCTCACGGGCTTTCGCCAGACTGTTGCGGTCTCTTCCCGCTTTGTCCCATGGCATCGCAAGCAGCGTTTCTATATAGCCCCGGGCTACTGCACTCTCCGGAGACTGGGCCGGGAGATTCTGCAGCCGGATGATCTCATCAAAGATCTTCTCCTTGACTTCCTTCTTCGCCTTAAGCTTTCCTGCCTGCTCTTTGAAACGGTCGATCTCGTTCTGTGTCGTATCCTCGCCGAGCTCCTCGCGGATCACCTTGAGCTGCTCCCGCAGGACATATTCCCGCTGGTTCTTGTCGACACGCTGCCGTACCTTTTCCTGGATCTCCCTCTGCACGCGGATCACTTCCGTCTCGTTGGCGAGAAGCATTCCCAGCGTCTCATACTGATCCTCTACGGTTATCGCCTCAAGGATGAGCTGGCGTTTCTCATAGGGAAGCGGCAGATTGATCGATATCTGGCTGAGTGTATCGGCCAGATCGTCGATCTCCATGATCTGTCCCTCAACATCTCTGCTGATGTTTCCATTCTCCCTGCAGTATTCGGCAAACAGCTCCCGGATCCCGCGGAGCATGGCTTCACGGATGGCCGCCGGGACATCAGCGGAAGTTGATTTCTGCGGAATACTCACCAGGGCTTCAAGGTAGTCCTCACTCTTTTCCAGACGAATGATCTCCGCGCGCTCTATTCCCTCAACAAGGACCCGGATCATATTTTTCGGCAGCTTTACAACCTGCTTAATGGACGCGTAAACTCCGACATTCCATACATCATCGATCGCCGGATCTTCCACATGGACATCTCTCTGAAGGATCAGAAAAATTTTCTGGTCCTTCAGCATAGCCCTGTTGACCGACGCCGCAGAGCGGGGCCGGCTGATATCAAAATGTACGATCATCCCCGGAAGCACAGCCGTGCCGCGAAGCGCGACCGCGGGGAGCGTAGTCATATACGGTGTTTCGTTCAAAAGACATTTACCTCGTAATCAGATCGTTTTCTTCGCGGGCTTTGTCTGCTTCCTGGCGGTATCCTTCGCCTTCGTTTCTTTTTTCGCAAGCACACGCGCCCCGTGTACGTAAGTCGCAGGAGCCTTTCCTGCAATCGCATCCTTCGTAATGATGACTTCCGTGATCGTCTCATCGGAAGGCACCACATACATTGCCTCCGTGACTGCCTTCTCAACAATCGCGCGAAGTCCTCGGGCACCGGTCTTCCGGATGACGGTCTCATGCGCGATCTCATGCAGTGCTTCGTCTTCGATCGTCAGCTTCACGCCGTCCATCGCGAACAGGGCACTGTACTGCTTCTCGAGGGAGTTCTTCGGCTCCCTGAGAATGCGGATGAGTGCTTCCTCGTCGAGCTCATCCAGCGAGACGACGACCGGTATACGGCCGATCAGCTCCGGGATCAGTCCGAACTTCACGAAATCCTCGGGCATGACATTTTTGAGGATCTCTCCGACATTTTTCTCCTTCTCGGTCTTGCGGAGCTCCGCCCCGAAACCGATGGATTTCGTCTCCATCCTGCGCTCTATGATCTTATCCATTCCGACGAACGCGCCGCCGCAAATGAAAAGGATCTCCGACGTGTCGATCTGGATCATCTCCTGCTGGGGATGCTTGCGGCCTCCCTGCGGGGGAACAGAAGCGACCGTCCCCTCGACGATCTTGAGCAGCGCCTGCTGAACGCCCTCACCGGATACGTCGCGGGTAATGGACGCATTTTCGGACTTTCTTCCGATTTTGTCGATCTCATCAATATAGATGATACCCTTCTTCGCCCTCTCAAGGTCAAAATCCGCAGCCTGGATGAGCTTGAGAAGAATGTTCTCAACATCCTCACCGACGTAACCGGCCTCCGTGAGTGTCGTCGCGTCCGCGATCGCGAACGGGACATTCAGAAGTCTTGCGAGCGTCTGTGCAAGAAGCGTCTTGCCGGACCCGGTCGGTCCAAGCACCATGACATTGGATTTCTGAAGCTCCACATCGACCTCTTCCGGTGCGAGCAGTCTCTTATAATGATTGTAGACCGCAACGGAAAGGACCTTCTTTGCCTCCTCCTGACCGATAATATACTCATCGAGAAAAGCCTTGATCTCCATCGGCTTTTTCAGGTTGATCCCGCCCTTCTCCTTACCGGCGTAAGGATTGTTCTCTTCTTCTTCCTCTATGATCTCAGAGCAGATCTCAACACACTCATCACAGATGTATATTCCTGCAGGTCCGGAGATCAGCTTTCTCACCTGATCTTCCGACTTTCCGCAGAAGCTGCAGCGTACCATTTTCACTCTGCCTGCCATATTATCTCCTCCTCTCAAAACGAAGTTTTGAAATCTGACTTAATGGCGTCGGATGACTATTTTGCAGCCACTCATGCCGAAGGCATTCGTGGGCAAAATATGTCTCATTTTCGTAAAAAGACTCCTGCCTATTTTAGCGGACAGGAGTCTTCAGGTTACATTATCGATTTGTTACAACGCTGTCGATCAGGCCGTAAGCGACCGCCTCCTCAGCGGACATCCAATTGTCGCGATCCGTATCGATCTCGATCGTTTCGATCGGCTGTCCAGTATTCGCCGCGAGCGTCTCATTCAGTCTCTTTTTGATCTTCAGAATATGCTCCGCTTCGATCTTGATATCGGACGCCTGTCCTCTTGTGCCGCCGGACGGCTGATGGATCATGATCTCCGCATTCGGCAGAGCCTGCCGCTTTCCTTTCGCACCCCCTGCGAGGAGGAATGCGCCCATGCTGGCAGCCATACCGACACAGATTGTTGAAACATCGCACTTGATGTACTGCATCGTGTCATAAATAGCCCATCCCGCTGTGACAGAACCGCCCGGACTGTTGATATACAGACTGATGTCTTTGGACGGATCTTCCGCCTCAAGGAAAAGGAGCTGGGCGACAATGATCTGTGCAGTCGCGTCGTTGACCTCATCTCCCAGGAAAATGATTCTTTCCTTCAAAAGGCGGGAATAGATGTCATAGCTTCTCTCCCCCTGAGGGGTCTGTTCAATAACATATGGAACCAGAACATTGTTCATAATAATACCTCCATACTACGAGTTTCTCCACAGCAGGCGATATTCGGTAAAATTATGCCTCTGTGGCGTTCTCCACGAGAAGAGTGATTGCCTTCTGAACGGCAAGATCCTTCTCCATCTGCTTCTTCTCGAAATCGCCGATGATCTTCGTCAGCTGATCCTTCTCCATCTTGTACTGCTCTGCAAGACGGGAGATTTCCGCGTCGAACTCTTCCTCAGAGATCTCGATCTTCTCAGCGTCCACGACTGCCTCAAGGACAAGGCGTGTGCGGATCCTCTGATCTGCCTGCGGGATCAGGGTCTCCTTGAACTTGTCCGCGTCAAGTCCCTGATACTGAAGGTACATGTCGACCGGGATGCCCTGGCTCTGGAGCTGCTGTGCATACTCCTCGAACATCTTCTCTGCTTCGTAGTTCTTCATCGCTTCCGGTACGTCGATCTCGGTCGCGGCAACAAGCTTCTCAACGACAGCGTTCTCACGTGCTGTCTTCGCCTGCTCCTGCTTCCTTGTCAGAAGGTTCTTTCTGAGATCTTCTTTGTACTCGTCAAGCGTATCGAATTCGGAGACATCCTGTGCGAACTCGTCGTCGAGCTCCGGAAGCTCTTCCTTCTGGATCTTCTTGATCTTGCATGCAAAGACTGCTTCCTTGCCGGCAAGGTCCTTTGCGTTGTAATCCTCCGGGAATGTCACGACAACATCCTTGTCCTCCCCGATGGATACGCCGATCAGCTGCTCCTCAAAGCCCGGGATGAATGTGCCGGAGCCGATCTTCAGGGGCGCGTCTACCGCTGTACCGCCGTCAAATGCGACACCGTCGATCGTGCCCGCATAGTCAAGGATCACAGAGTCGCCGTTCTCTACCGGGCGGTCTGTGACATCGATCTTGCGGCTGTTCTTCTTCTGCTCACTCTGGAGTTCTTTCTCAACATCCTCGTCTGTGACTTCCGCTTCGAACTTCGGAATCTCGAGGCCCTTGTACTCGCCGAGAACAACTTCCGGACGGACTGCTGCAAGCGCTGTGTAGACGAGGTCCTCGCCCTTCTTTACATTTTCAACATCGAACTCAGGTCTGGATGTGAACTCGATCCCTGCCTCGTCCGCTGCGTCAGAATAAGTGTCATTGATCACAAAATTGACTGCGTCATCGTAGAAGATCTCCGGACCATACATGCGCTCAATGATCTGCTGCGGTGCTTTTCCTTTACGGAAACCCGGAATATTGATGCGGCCTTTGGTTTTATGATAAGCCTTGGTGATCGCCTTATTGAAATCTTCAGCCGGGACAGTGACCGTCAGCTTGACCATACTATGTTCAAGTCTTTCTACCTGTGTATTCATGGAAATGCATCCTCCTAAAACTTCGGATATTTGCTCCGATTATCTCATCATACAGACATTTAGACAGTATAGCACAGGAGTCTCATAAATCACAATCTTTTTTTACTCTCTGACGCAGAATTCTGTCCCTGCGAGCCGTTTAGGCACAGGAGGCAATTTCTCATCGGATGTTCCCCAGGATAGTCCGTCTCTGCGAGCCGTTTAGGCACAGGGAGCAAATTTTCATCGGATGTTCCCCAGGAAAGTCCGTTTCTGTGAGTCGTTTAGGCACAGAAGACAATTTTTCATCGGATGTTCCCAAGGAAAGTCCGTCTCTGCGAGCCGTTTAGGCACAGGAGGCAGATTTCAAGTAATTGTTCTCCAGATATCAGAGCGCACACGGGGAACAAATCTGTAAAAAGTCACCGCTGTACCTAATCAACTGAAAAACCAAGCATACCTGCGGGGAACATTTTCAGGAATAACCACTACTGTACCTAATCAGCTGAAAAACAGCGCATACTTACGGGGAACAATTTCAGGAATTTCCACCGCTGTACCTAATCGCATGGAGACAAGCAAAAGCTGTCTCATTCCTGCAAATACCATATAGTCTGGCTTTGAAAAGAAACGAAATCTCGTAATTACAAATATGAGTTGGATGCGAAAAGCAATTTAAAGCCTTCGGTGGACTGCAGCAGCTTACTCCGTGCAGGAACAGATTAATTTATCTTCATCACTGTTCAAGGTCTGAGTCCTCACTCCATCCAGGAACAGATTAATTTATCTTCATCACTGTTCAAGGTCTGAGTCCTCACTCCATCCAGGAACAGATTAATTTATCTTCATCACTGTTCAGGGCCTGAGTCCTCACTCCATCCAGGAACAGATAATTTATCTTCATCACTGTTCAGGGCCTGTGTGCTCACTCCGTGCAGGAATAGACGATCTGCTTACCTATCTTATCAGCCAACTCCGCCCCGCTGAGGATCTCGATCAGGCGCAGCGCGAACGGGATCGCAGTGCCGGCACCGCGGCTCGTTGTAATATTACCGTCCGTGACGACTTCCTTGTCAAGCACAACATCCGCGCCTTTAAGCATCACTTCCGCACCGGGATAGACCGTAGCTTTCTTTCCCTTTAAAATGCCGAGCTTGCCGAGGATGGTCGGAGCAGCACAGATTGCGGCGACCTCTTTGCCCTCTTCCGCAAATTTAACGAGCAGATCTCTGAGTCCTTCATGTTCCTCAAGATATGTAACGCCCGGCATTCCTCCCGGAAGTATGAGCATGTCGGACTTCGCCGGCTTTGCATCATCCCAGAGCTCATCGGCAATCACGGCAATATTGCTGCGCCCCCGCACCTGCAGGCTGTCGCTTACAGACACCATTGTTACATTTATTTCTGCCCGGCGCAGAAGGTCAACCACCGTGAGTGCCTCGACTTCCTCAAATCCGTCCGCAAGGAATACACAAACTCTGCTCATCTTTTTCTCCTCCATCTAAAATCAAAAGAATATACACGCGTTTTCTCATGCGTGTTATAGTAAAGTTGCAGCGCAGCTTACGATAAAAAGGATTGTATACTTTTCATCAGATGAACGTTATTATAACATAATTTGCGCCGTTTCAACCGAAAGGAGACAAACAATGGGAAAAGAAATTGAACGAAAGTGGCTCCTCCGCTCCGTTCCGGAAGACCTGGAATCCTACCCTCACCATGTCATCGAGCAGGGTTATCTGAACACAAGCCCGGTCGTAAGGATCCGCCGGCAGGATGACACCTACATCCTGACCTACAAGGGCGGCGGGCTGATGGAGCGTGTCGAATACAATCTGCCTCTTGACAGGGATTCCTACGAGCATCTGAAGGAGAAGGTCGACGGAGTGCTGATCTCCAAGACCAGGTATGTCATTCCGCTTGAAAACGGGCTTAAGATTGAGCTTGATCATTTCAAAAACCCGCACGAAGGACTTTATCTGGCAGAGATCGAATTCCCGTCCGTGGAAGAAGCGAATGCATACGCTGCTCCGGACTGGTTCGGGAAGGACGTGACCTACGACATCATTTATCATAATTCAGTAATGTCGCAGACGAAGCCCTGACATTCGCTTTGTATGAATCCGGTGATGTCCCGGTTCAGGCCACGACATTGTCTTTCTACGAATTCGGTGATGTCCCGGTTCAGGCCACGACATTGTCTTTCTACGAATCCGGTGATGTCCCGGTTCAGGCCACGACATTGTCTTTCTACGAATTCGGTGATGTCCCAGTTCAGGCCATGACACTTTCTTTGTATGGCAGACGCCTGAAAGACTCAATGCAAAGGTGAACTTATCATATGAGCACGAAAAGGAGCACTGTTTCGCTATCACCTGACTACGTATGAGCATAAAAGGAGCACTGTTTCGCTATCACCTGACTACGTATGAGCATAAAAGGAGCACTGTTTCGCTATCACCTGACTACGTATGAGCATAAAAGAAGCACTGTTTCGTAATTACTTGAATATGTATGGACACAAAAGGAGTACTGTTCCGCAATTTCCGGCTTTGTATGACAGGCGCTTGCGAAACTCTGTGTGAAATGGAATTGTATGAACAATTCAAACAATCTGCACAAGCCTTACGAAAGATGTGGAATGAGCAAAAACCGTTTTGTCTGAGCGCAGCGAGTTAACGATTTTTGCGAATGCTTTTCCACATCTTGAGTGAATGTTAGAAGTTCCTGGCGCGGAAGCCGTTTGAATGTTCATGCAATTCCATGAAGCACAGACTTTCGCAATTGCCTGCTATGTATGAACACAAAAGGAGCTGGGGCATCAGAATCAATCATTTCGATGCCCCAGCTCCTTTTTGCAGGTCTTTTCATTTTCCTGCCACTCGTGTCCCTTTTCTTCCGCACAGAAGATCTGAATTCCCTTACGCTCTTTAACATAACAGGCGCCTGCGAAACTCTGTGCGAAATGGAATTGTGAGAACAGCGTTTCGCAATTACCTGTTTTACATATGCAGGCGCTCGCAAAACTCAACGCATAATTCGCAATCATCCGTTTTACATATGCAGCGCCTTATCCGTGCACGCCCGCACAGCCTCGATCACTGCACTCCGGAAGCCCTTCTTCTCGAGCATGGCCACGCCCTCGATGGTCGTCCCGGCCGGAGAAGTCACCATATCCTTGAGCTCTCCCGGATGCTTTCCGGTCTCAAGGACCATCTTGGCACTGCCGAGCACCGTCTGCGCTGCGAAATGATATGCCTTATCTCTCGGCATCCCATCCGCGACCGCCGCGTCCGCCATCGCCTCTATGAACATGTAGACGTAAGCCGGAGAGCTGCCGCTCAAAGACGTCACGACGCCCATCAGGCTTTCCGGGACCTGCTCCGCCTCGCTGAAGGACTCGATCACCCGGCGGACCACCGGCATCTCCTCCTCCGAGACATTGCCGTTCGGGCAGTAACCCGTGATCCCCGCCCCGACCAGTGCCGGTGTATTCGGCATCAGCCGGACGATTTTCTTATCCGATCCCAGAACGCTTTCCAGATCGGCGATCGACTTACCCGCCATAATCGAAAGAACAAGCTGATCCTTCGTGATTACTTCAGACAGACCCGCTGCCGCCCCGGCGAAGGAGCCGGGCTTTACGGCAAAGAGCACAAGATCCGCGCCTTTCACACAATCCGCGTTATCAGAGACAGTATTGATCCTGAGGTTATTCCGGACCCTCTGTCTTGCAGGCTCGAACACGTCCGATGCTGTCACTTCCTCCGGAGAGACAAGTCCGTTCTTTATCATGCCTCCCATGATCGCGCCGGCCATATTTCCGCATCCGATAACTGATATTTTCATTTCATCCTCCGATCATAAAGCATAGTTCATTTTTCAATGTAGCTCCGCGTTCTCCGTCACGGTCTCGGTCACATGCGAAACCGAAACTTCATTTTTTCAATGTGACTCCGCACTCTCCGTCACGGTCTCGGTCACATGCGAAACCGTCGGTTCAGGAGAGATGTCGGAGTCAGCCATCTCTCCTTTAGATTCCCCCGGTGTTTCAGAGGGAATACTCTCCGCCCCGCCGGATTCTGTACTTTCTGTCTCCGGGGTCGGTTCGGGAACTGCTGAAGGTTCAGGATGCGGTTCACCCGGAATCTCCGGTCCCGCCGTCCCGGCCTGGTCCTCTGCAGCTATATCATCCACTGTAATGATGACGCCGGCGAAGTAACGGAATTCATTTTCCCCGGTAGATCCATGTTCAAAGAAATGAAGGACCTCCTCGCATGCCTTCGTGGCAATCGCCTCTGCAGGCTTAACGATCGTCGCGTAGACGTCGCCGCTTCGGCAGAGCTCGTAGACCCGGTCTTTATTTCCGTCAAGACAGATGACCGTCCGGGAAATATTCTCCTCCGAAAGTACCTCACACACAGCCTGCGTCTCGTCCACATTTGCGCAGACGAAAGCATGAATGTACGGGTTTGCGGCAAGGATATTCCGCACAGTCTCTTTCATCTGTTCCATGTCCTGCCCGCTCACGTCTTCATCGACCTGGCAGACCATATCCGGGTAAGCGAACATCGTATCCCGGAATGAATCCGCCGAATCCGAATCCTCCATATTGGATCTGTCGCACAGAAGAGCGTATCTGCTGTACCCTTCCTCCCGCTTCGCGAAAACTTCGATCAGCTTGCCCATGCAGGAAAAGCGGTCCGTCACGAGCTGACCGGAAGCACTCCCGATCGACATCGTTCCCCGATTCATGAGAATGACCGGAACCTCCGCCTCATAGGCAGCTGTGACATCCGCAACGGTCGTATCCGGATCCGCGTTGTCGCAGAGGATAAGATCGGCACCTGCCTCAATAGCCTCAAGAAAGAGCTGTGACTGGGTCTCCGCTTCATACTCGTGCGTTCGCACCTCTACAGTTATATCAGATGCCCCGAGTGTCTCCGTTATAATTTCCTTCTCCCTGAGTGACAGTCCGGTCTCCGTGGGCAGGATCAGATAGACCAGTCTGCCCGCTTCCTCCGCCTGCGGCGTAGGTGTTACCTCGACGAGCTCCGCATCAGGCGGAATCGAGATCGGCTCCGGTTTCTTTGATTCACCGAAAAAACCGCTGTCAGTTTCTATCAGCTGTACATTTTCCGCACAGCCCGCTGTCAGCAGGAGAAGGAGGAGTGTCACTGCCAGGGCGTAAAGCCTCTTTTTCATGATTGTCCCCCGTTGATTACATTTCGGGCTATTGTATCACAAAAAAATGAAAAATCAACCGCCGTCTGTCCTGTAAACCATGCCTGATTAATCTTTTTGTGCGACTTATTTCATATTTGCAAATGAATTGTCAATCTTTTCGCGACGAACTTCACAATTTTTCCGTCTTTATATTTCTCTTACTCAAACTTCCCATATGCATTTTCGAGGCGAGCGGGAGCGTCCCGACTTGGAAATATTTATTCCGGGAGCCTAAAACTCAGCAATGTGGGAAGTTTTAGTTTCGTATTTTCCTTCCCGCAGGCACTTCCCTGAATCTGTCGAATATTCAGGACGTTCCGTCCGACGTGTACCATACTCCCGGACAGATCGGGATCATCTTTCCGTAAGATCGATCTCCCCCCGGAATACCTCCACCGCCGGACCGGTCATAAAGACGGAGCTGTCGGCACCGTCCCATTCGATCAGAAGGTCCCCGCCGTTCAGACGGACAGTCACCGGACTCTGCACCTTCCCTGTAAGGATCCCTGCGACAGCCGTCGCGCAGGCACCGGTCCCGCAGGCTTCCGTTTCACCGCTGCCGCGCTCCCAGACGCGCATGCGGATGCTGTGCGCGTTCTCCACACAGACAAACTCTGTATTTACTCTGTCGGGGAATACGTCCGCATGTTCAAAATGCGGTCCGATCTTCTCGATCTCAAGCTCCTCCACGTCAGAAAGGTTCTCCATGAAGCAGACAGCGTGAGGATTTCCCATCGAGACGCAGGTCAGACGGTATTCCTTCCCGAGGATCTCGATCGGCGCAAGAATCGCCGTCCTTCCGGATGCATCCGTGAGCGTCGTCGGAATCGCCGAAGCTTCAAGGATCGCTCCGCCCATATCAACACGGATCTGCTCCGCCTTCCCGTCCTTCACCGTAAGTGTCAGGGTCTTAATGCCTGCTCCCGTCGCAATTTTCACGACCGTCTTATCGGTCATTCCGTGATCATAGACATACTTTCCGACGCAGCGGATCCCGTTCCCGCACATTTTTCCGCGGCTGCCGTCCGCATTGTACATCTCCATCTCAAAATCCGCGACATCCGACGATTTGATCAGGATAAGCCCGTCAGACCCGATTCCGAAATGTCTGTTGCTCACGAATCTGGCGATCTCTGCCGGATCCTGAAGCTCTGTCTTCGTGCAGTCGACATAAACATAATCGTTGCCGATACCGTGCATCTTCGTAAACCGCATATACGTACTCCTCCACACCTATTCGAATTTTCTTACTTTCTCCGCCCCTTGCAGTACTCGATAAAGCCTCGCAGGATCGCCTTATCTTCCGCATCTACGAATTTCATACGTCCAAGCCGTTTTTCTGCCTGTTCAAAGCGAAGGGCAAGCATCTCCTGCGCATAGGCGAGCGCTCCGGATTCCCGGAAGATCCTCTGGACTTCAGCGAGTTCCTTCAGATTGATATTTTTCTGCCCGTAGTAGATCTCCAGCTCCGGAAGGTACTCCGGCTTCATATTGTGGACATACATATAGAGGATCGTCTGCTTGAACTCCTCGATATCCGACCCGACATCCTTCCCGAGATATTCCGGATCCGCATAGATCCCGAGAATATCATCCATGATCTGGTAGGCGATTCCCAGCTCCTCCGCAAAACGGTCCATCGCCTTCATCTCTTTCTCATCCGCGCCGCCGAGGATCATCCCGAGGTGGACCGGTCCGATGATCGAATAGGCCGCAGTCTTCATAAAATAGATATCCCACACCGACTTCTCGAGCAGAGCCTTCTTTTCCTCCTCGGACCGTGCGGAATCCTGCAGTTCACTGGGAAGGACGACATCCAGCAGTTCTCCGCGGATCGTCCGGATCACGACATCATCGAAGTAAGCCAGCATCTCTGCAAGGCACGGCTCTGACCGGTAGGCGTCCACGATCTGCCTGTTGGCTAAATAAATACCCAGGTCGCCGACACAGATGGCCGCTGAATTCGCGATATGATCCGGCTTCTCGGACTGAGCGGGCATCTGGATCCCGCGCACATCCATTCTGTGTAGAAAACGCTGATGAATCGTGTATTTTCCCCGCCTCGTCCCGGACTTATCGATCACATCGTCGTGCACGAGGACACCGGTCTGAAACATTTCAAAGGCCAGCGCGAGCGCGTCGCTCGGCGAAACATCCACCTCTTCCCCCGCAGTTCTCCGCGCGATCTGATATCCCAGATTGACCAGCATCCCGCGAAGCATCTTCCCTCCGGTATTGAGATCCGCCAGATCCTCCATGAAGACCCTGATGACGGGATTCTTTTCTTTCTTCAGCCCTCTGTTATAAGAAGCGGCGCACTTTCCAAGTCTGCCATAGGAGGCCCGGTAAAAATCATAGAATTTCTGAAGGTTTTTTGAAGTTCGTTTTCCTGCCATAAGATACCTCCGCCCTGAAGGGCATAAATACTCTTTCCCGATTCCGACATTCCTCAAAAATTCAAGAACGGCTCTTCGTTCCCGGCCGTCATTTACCCTTATTTATTTTGATCGTCTCGTAATAATCGAGCGCTTCTCTCAGATCCTCCTTCGAGAAATCCGGCCAGAGTACATCCGTGAACCAGATCTCCGAATACACTGTCTGCCATGGGAAGAAGTTGGACAGCCGTCGGTTCCCGCCTGTACGGATCACGAGATCAATGTCCGGAACGCCGGCCGTATCGAGGTACTGTTCAAAGACTGACTCGGTGAGCGCTTCCGGATTCGCAGCGCCGGATCTGACATCCTCCGCATATTTTCTGACTGCGCGAAGGATCTCGTCCCGGCCTCCGTAGCTCAGAGCGATCTGGACGATCAGATTTGTGCAGCCTTTCGTCATCTCCTCCGCCTTGCGGATCGTTTCTCTGGAGCTTTCGTCGAGCATGTCAAGATTCCCCACGCACACGACGCGGATATCCCGGTCGATACAGGTCTGTACCTCATCCCGGAAGAAGCGCTCCATCAGTTTGAAAAGGTCAGCGACCTCCTGCCGGCTCCTCTCCCAGTTCTCCGTGGAAAATGCATACACCGAAAGGTAGGGAATTCCCTCATCCTGGCACCACGTGCAGATATCCATAAAGGTATCCACGCCCTTCTCATGACCGCGCATGACGGACGTGAACATGTGCTTTCTCGCCCATCTGCGGTTTCCGTCCATAATAACACCGAGATGCCTTACTATGTTTTCAGCCATTTTTTCCTCCTCCCAACATATAGTTTTGAAATCTGACTTAATGGCCTCGGACACATATTTCACTTGCTGCACGTAAACGTACAGCTTAGTGAAATAGCGTACACTGTATGACTATTTTGCAGTCACATGTGCATTTCCATCCTGCCGGTCTTATGGCCGTCTTCAGATCCTTGCATCGTTCTCCTGAAAAAGCTCCAGGATCGCTTCTTTATATCGTTCTGTATCGATGTGCCAGGACATCGCATGCGTCGCGCCGTCCACCAGCATGATCCTCTTCGGAGCCGCGCATGCGTGATAGCTCTTGATCGTCATATGGACCGGAACAAAGTCATCCAGGGTCCCGTGGACGAAGAGCATCGGAATCTTCGCGTTCTTCAGAATATCGACCGTACTCTTATCTTTCAGGTCGAACCCGGCTATTCTCTTCGTGATCAGGTTGACCCATTCGACGCTGAATTTGACGGGGCCTTTCATTTTTGTCTTCATGACCGCAACAGCAATGTCAAAGGGGCTTGTAAATCCGCAGTCCGCGATGATTCCGGCAACATTTGGAGGAAGATCCTCTCCCTGCGCCATCATGACTGTCGCAGCCCCCATGGAAACGCCGTGCAGATAGAGCGGCATACTGTCCGCCCCGCGTTCTCTGTTCAAATACTCGCACCAGCGCTTCACGTCCTCGCTCTCACGGACGCCCATCGTGATATAAGTCCCTCCGCTCCGCATATGACTGCGCTCTTCGATCGCGAGCAGATTGCAGCCGTTCTCATGATAGAACTGCATGATACCGGAGAAATCCTTGTCCGGACTGCTGTGATAACCATGGGCGAGCAGGACCGTACGAACGGCTTCTCCTTCGGCCGGTATAAAGGATCCGAAAAGAGTGATCCCATCCCCTGCCTTGATCGTGACATCCTGCTTCGGCAGGGCTTTATTATATCTGTAGCCTTCCATGTAGGCTTCGTGAAGATCCGGGCCTGTATAGCGCTCGTCCGCAGGCTCATCATCCATACGGATATCACTGTTGCGCTTCAAAAATCCGTTAAAAACCTGATAGGCGATAAATGTTCCGACGGCGCCTCCGCAAACCGCTGCTCCCCCCAAAATTCCAGCTATCATACTCTTCCTCATTATGTCCTCCGGTCAGCATCCGTTATCCACTGAACTGAATAAAAGAGGGCGGCCTGGGCCGCCCCGGTAAAACCATTATACTAATTATATGCGCCTTGGGCAATCATTATCCCATCCAGGTGAGTGCACCGCGGCAATCTTTATCACATCGCGAACACGCCGTAGGAAATGAAAGACATGATCGTCGACGCAAGTGCAATGCCGAGCAGAATGGCCAGAGAGGCCTTCTTCCTGTCGATCTTGAGAAGCGACGCAATGAGAGCTCCCGTCCATCCGCCTGTTCCCGGCAGCGGGATCCCGACAAAGAGTGTCAGACCAAGGAATTCAGCTTTCTGGATCCCATCCGACTTGCCAAGGGCTCTCGCCTCAAGCTTTTTAACGATTCCCCCAAAATGCTTCGTGGGACGAAGCCAGTCAAAGATCTTCTCGATAAAAAAGAGAATGAACGGAATCGGCAGAATATTGCCGATCGCCGAAAAGAGCAGCGCCTGCCACAGGGGCAGCATCAGAAGACGCGCAAGCGGAATGCCGCCGCGCAGCTCAATGAGCGGCAGCATCGAGACCAGCGTCACGAGAAGCTGTGGGGGCAGAAAGCCCAGATTTGTCTGAAACCAATCAACTACTACCTGCAAATCTAATCCTCCGTTTACGTATATAGGGCCACGGGCCTTACTGTTTTATTTTACATCACGAGCATTCTGCGTCAGAAGTTCTCTTTGTGCATTGATCTCACGATTGAAATCAGGAGCATTCTGCGTCAGCGATCAAGAAACCGGTCAAGCGCCGCAAACAGCTTATCCATCTCCTCGTCCGTCCCGATCGTCACGCGCAGATAATTCGAGATCCTCGGCTTGTTGAACCAGCGGACAAATATGTTCTGCGTCCGCAGATAGTCAAAGATCTCCTTCGCGCTGACTTTCTCATGCCGCACGAAGAGGAAATTCGAGCAGGACTCCTCGAACTGAAATCCCCGCTCGCGGAATCTCTTCGCCGAAGACGTCCTCGTCGCAATGATCTTGTCACATACAGCTCTGAAGTGTTCTGTATCCCGCACCTCTGCCGCGCCGAGTTTAATGGACGGATAATTCATCGTATAGGAATTAAAGCTGTACTTCACATCATTCAGATATTTGATCATCTTCGCGTTCGACATCGCATAACCGATGCGAAGTCCCGCCATACTCCTCGATTTCGAGAACGTCTGGACGATGATCACATTGTCATACTCGTGTATGAGCGGCAGAGCGCTCTCTGCTCCGAAATCCACATAAGCTTCGTCGACGATGACCACGCTGTCCGGATTGGCGGCTGCGATCTGCCGAACCGTGTCGAGCGGGAGAACCACGCCGGTAGGCGCGTTCGGATTCGGGAAAATGATCCCCCCGTTCTCCTTCAGATAGTCAGCGGGCACGATGTGGAAATTCTCATCGAGCGGCTGCGTCTCGTACGGTATGCGGAAGAGATCCGCCCAGACATCATAGAAGCTGTACGTGATGTCCGGGAAAAGGATCGGCTTCTTCGAATTAAAGAACGTCAGAAAGCACATCGCAAGCACATCATCCGATCCGACGCCGGCAAAGACCTCTTCATCCTTCAGCCCATACGCCTCAGCGATCGCATGGACCAGTTCCTCCGCTTTCGGATCCGGATAGAGACGCATGCGTCCCTCAGAAAGATCCCGGAGCGCCTCCATCACATTCGGTGACGGAGGATACGGGTTCTCATTGGTATTCAATTTGACGATGTCGGTGACCTTCGGCTGCTCGCCCGGCGTATAAGGGACGACTTTCCGCACATTTTCTTCCCAGCTCATAATATTCCTCAAGTATTTCCTAAGTTCGTCTGTGTTATGCTGCAGGCAGAGGCCTGACGCAATCGGCGCCCGGAGCACTGCATTTCACATTTTCTCCAGCCTGTCTGTATAACGCTGCAGGCAGAGACCTGCCGCATCCGGCGCCCTGTGCCGGCTTATTTCATTTACCTGAGCCCGTATTCTTCTGCGAGCGCCTTAAAACCGGGCAGTGAGTTCCGGACAGTATCATGGGATACGCAGTAAGCGACGCGCGTCCATCCCGCACATCCGAAGCTTGATCCCGGAACGATCAGGATCTGCTTCTCCTTCGCCTTCGCGACAAAGGCCTTCTCGTCCGCCTCCGGAGACTTGAGCCAGAGATAGAAAGCTCCCTGCGGCTCGACAAATGTATATCCTGCCGCTGCGAGCCCTTCCATGAGCATCTTACGGTTCTCGGCATAATATCCGACATCCGTCTTCTCATCCAGGCATCTTGCGACCGCGCGCTGCATCAGGGACGGCGCGTTGACGAAGCCGAGGATACGGTTCGCGACATTTGCGCCTGCCGTCATATCGGAAAAATCATCGATCTCCGACGGGAAGAGCAGCCAGCCGATCCGCTCGCCCGGGAGCGAGAGAGACTTGCTGTAGGAATAGCCGACGACCGTGTTCCTGTAGAAAGACGGGAGCCACGGAACTTCGTAATCACCGTAAACGATCTCGCGATAAGGTTCATCGCTGAAAATGAAGATCGTCGTCCCGAACTCCTTCTGTTTCTCCTCAAGGAGCTCTGCGATCCTCGCGATGACTTCCTTCGAGTAGACGACGCCCGTGGGGTTATTCGGGGAGTTGATGATGACCGCCTTCGTCTTCGCGGTCACAGCAGCTGCGAGCTTCTCCGGATCCGGCTCGAATGTGACCGGGTCCGTCGGGACCTCGACAAGCTTTCCGTCATAATTTCCGACATAAGATCTGTACTCCGTGAAGAACGGGGAAAATGTGACCACCTCGTCACCCGGATTCAGCAGCGTCTTGAAAAAGACATTCATGCCGCCGGCTGCACCGACGATCATGAGCAGATTCTCCGCGGCATATTTTGTTCCGTAAAGGCCGTTCAGATGCTCTGCGACCGCGCCGCGGACATCCTCATATCCGGAATTGCTCATATAGCCGTGGACCAGAAGCGGATCCTCATTGTCAAGAATATCCTTGATCGCCTCTTTGACAGCTTCCGGAGCCGGAACGTTCGGATTGCCGAGGCTGAAGTCATAGACGTGGTCGGCGCCGTAAATGGCAGCCATCTTCTTGCCCTCCTCGAACATCGCACGGATGACGGAACTGTTGGCGACGTAGCCTTTCATTTTCTCGGAAATCATATATACCTCCTTAAAGACCGCTCTCTTAAATTATTTCATTATTTCACAATGCCCCGGATGATCCGTTCTCTTTACTTTGATACAGCGCTAAATCAGCAGGGCATTCTGAAAAGTACTTTACTCTTTTTGGGGAGAAGATGCAACCGGATAGTGTACGAAGAACTCCTGCGGCACGTCAAAAATGGGACAGCCATATTTCCATGACTGTCCCACAGACTTATAGCACGCTCAGTGCTCCAGACCCTCCAGCTGCTGATAATAAGCCAGAAGATCTGTCACCTTTTCAAATTCCTTCTCCGAAAGATCCGTCTTCTCAGCGATCTTCTCTCTGTCCACCGCGCGCAGGCCCTCATCATAGAGGTCGGACGCCAGCTTTGTGATCTCGCGTTCGGTCATGTTCTCACTCTCCTTCTCTGGAAGAATTTCATTTACCGCGATCTGTTTCAAGTCTCGCTCGCTTCAGGAGATAATTATTCGACGATGATCTTTCTGAAATTCTTCTTTCCTCTGCGAACGATCGTGCTGCCTCCGGCCAGTTCCACCTTAGAAAGCTTCATAAAGGGATCCGTGACCTTGGTGTCGTTGACCGCAACGCCGTTCTGCTGGATCGCGCGTCTCGCCTCGCCGTTGGACGTTACAAGACCGGCTGCGACAAGGACCTGGATGATACCGATCTCATCGTTCTCGAAATCGTCATCATGAAGGGCTGTCGTCGGAATCTCTGCATCCGGACCGCCGCCGAACAGTGCTCTCGCGGCATCCTGTGCCTTCTTCGCCTCTTCCTCACCGTGGACAAGGTTCGTCAGCTCATATGCCAGGATTTCCTTCGCCTTATTGAGCTCAGCGCCTTCCCACTTGTCCATCTCATCGATCTGCTCAAGCGGAAGGAATGTCAGCATACGGATGCACTTAAGGACATCGGCGTCCCCGATGTTTCTCCAGTACTGGTAGAACTCGTACGGGGTCGTCTTTTTCGGATCGAGCCAGACTGCTCCGCTCGCCGTCTTGCCCATTTTCTTGCCCTCTGAGTTGAGGAGCAGCGTGATGGTCATCGCATGGGCGTCCTTGCCGAGCTTTCTTCTGATGAGCTCGGTACCTGCCAGCATGTTGGACCACTGGTCATCGCCGCCGAACTCGAAGTTGCAGCCGTAATCCTGGAACAGTTTGTAGAAATCATATGCCTGCATCAGCATGTAATTGAACTCAAGGAATGTGAGTCCCTTTTCCATCCTCTGCTTGTAGCATTCCGCCCGCAGCATGTTATTTACCGAAAAATGAGAACCCACCTCGCGCAGGAACTCAACATAGTTGAGGTCGAGCAGCCAGTCAGCGTTGTTGACCATGAGGGCTTTGCCGTCCGAGAAATCGATAAAGCGGCTCATCTGCTCCTTAAAACAGTCGATATTGTGCTGGATCGTCTCCTTTGTGAGCACCTTGCGAAGATCCGTTCTGCCGGACGGATCACCGATCATGCCTGTGCCGCCGCCGAGAAGGGCGATCGGCTTGTTGCCGGCCATCTGAAGCCTCTTCATGAGGCAGAGCGCCATAAAGTGTCCTACATGAAGGCTGTCCGCAGTGGGATCGAAACCGATATAGAAAGTAGCCTTTCCGGAATTAATGAGTTCCCGGACCTGCTCTTCATCTGTCACCTGCGCGATCAGGCCGCGCGCCTTCAATTCTTCATAAATCTGCATTATCTGCTCCTCCTCTTAAAGATCCTGCCTGCAGTCAGACAGGAGAAATCTCTGTTTATCTGACGGTACCATTCGCATTCCGCTTCCGCTCCATGCTCATGCCGCGCTGTCGCGCTATGCCGACGTCTGCGTGTAAGTATAAGCTAAAGTTTCCGCATAAGTCAAGGCAGGCCTGGCGTATATCCCGCAGGGAAATGCCTCCTCTCCAGGCGAAGCGCAGGCGGTCCGGCAGCTGAATCTCACGCGAGATCCGATTCCCATCTGAGATACAGGCTCCGAACGGATCGCCGGAACCTCATTTTCTCCTGAAATCCGCGAACGGGTCCTCCGTGACCGCAAATCGTTCGAGATGATAAGCACAGGAAGCCGCGACATACTCCTCCCTGAGAATCCTCATGGATTCCGCACGGTCCACAAGGACTGCCTCGATCTCCTCAGACTCCTCCTGATACTTCCTGCTGATCTTGCCGGAAACATAGCCGAAGACGCGTGCGCAGCTCTCGTCCGTCATCCCTACCGTTGTAAACCGGGGCTCCTCGTACATCGGGTCCACATCAAGCGGTTCGAGCATAAGGCCCGTCTCCTCATGGACTTCCCTGACCGCTGCCGTTCTGTAGGTCTCTCCCGCATCAATCAGCCCGGCCGGCAGTTCATAGACATACGCGTCGATCGGATACCGGTACTGGCGGACAAGCAGGACCTTCTGCAGGTCCGGTGTGATGCCGAAAATGATGACCCCGTCAGCCCTGTTCTCATGCGTCACGAGCTTCAGATCCTTCTCGTCCTCGGCGCGCGAGGACACATAATACCGTCCCTCGCTGCCGGTCTTCTTTGTGACCTCAAGTTCATACATATTTAAAAAGCGGTTTTTTGTCTGTGCATTGATTTTTCGGATCGTTCCCATACTCTTTTTTCTCCTTAAGCACTCCCGGCTTTATCATTTTTACAGCTTCGCAAGAAGCTTTTTATAAAAAATCACTGTTTTCAGAAGATTCTCAATGGCGATAGATTCGTCCGGTCCATGCACCATCCCTCTCTCCTCTGCCGTCATCTCCATCGGCGAGAACTTATATACGTGCTCCGATATCTCATGATAAAAACGGCTGTCCGTCCCGCCGTTCAGCATGTACGGAGCGAAGACTGCATCCGGCCATGTCTCCTCACAGACTTCACGAAGCATCTGCCACTGCGGACAGTCGATCTCCGAGACAGGCGTCGGGTCCGTTCCGTCGATGAGCTCGACCGAAATCTCCGGATCTTTAATGATCTTCCTCAGATAAGCCTCCGCGCTCTCCATTGTCTCGCCCGGAAGGATCCTCAGATTGACGACGAAGGACGCACGGTCGGGGAGCACGTTATACGCTGTGCCGCCGTCTACCGTGACCAGGGCCTGTGTCGTCCTCACCATCGCATTGAAGGTCGGCCCCAGCACAGTGGCAGCCGCCTTGACTGCAGGTGCAAAAAGCTTCACATTGGCAAATGCAAATCTCTCGTACACCGGCACCAGCTTCGCGATCTCCCGAAACATCACATAGACCGGTTCCGAAATTCTTGCCGGGAACGGATGATTCTCGATCCGGACAGCGGCTTCCGCCAGCTTTCCCACTGCAGTATGGCGGGGAGGCGTGGAAGCATGTCCTCCCTTCCCGAAGGCCGTGATCCTGTAATTGGCGGTTCCCTTTTCCGCAATCCCGACCATTGCGGCTTTTTTTCGCAGTCCCGGAACGCCCTCAGGGATCACTGCACCGCCCTCGTCAAGGACAAATGCCGGTCTTACCCCGTCCTCCGAAAGCGTCCGCACGATTTCCCGGCAGGTATCGCCGTGTGTCTCCTCCTCCCCTCCAAATGACAGGTAGAGATCATGCACGGGCTGCCACCCCTCCACGAGATTTGCCTCGACTGCCTCGACAATGCCGCAGAGCGTCGACTTCGTGTCCAGCGTACCGCGCCCGCAGATCCGGCCGTTCCGGATCTCCGCACCGAAAGGATCACAGGTCCATCCGTCCTGATCAACAGGGACGACATCATAGTGTGCCATGAGAACGGAGGGAGAACCTTCCATCCTGCCTTTTATTTTCAGGAGGATCCCGTTAAATCCGGGATATCTGACCTCCGCCGCTCCAAAAAGCGCCGGAAAGCGTTCCCGCAGAAGCTCGCGGAAAGCCTCGAACTGGTCGAGAGGGGCCTGCGACATGTCTTCGCAGGAGATCGTGCGGAGACGGATCATATCCCGGAAATCATCGATTATCTTGCTCTTTTTAAGTGCCATAAAAAACCTCCATGCTTATCCGGTCGTTTTCGGCGGATTGCTGCCGCGCAGAGAGAAATGTGCCTTACACCTGCGCGTTGCGGCCGGAACGCCGAGACTGTCTTTATTCTCAGCAGCTGTGAGATTGCCGGCGCATTCCGGATCAGCAAAAAAGAAAGCGAAAAGCGGCCGCCGCACCCGCTCAATCCGTCATAGATCACGGAGGCAGGCAGGTGAGGCGGCCCGCTTATTCAGAATCATGCCATGCGTTACGTATTACGCAGATTCATATCATGTGTTACGTATTACGCAGTTTCCTGTCATGCATTACGTATTACGCAGTTTCCTGTCATACATTACGTATTACGCAGTTTCCTGTCATGCATTACGTATTACGCAGTTTCCTGTCATGCGTCAGGTAAAGTCAATGTTATCGACGTCCTGGTCTTTCTTCGGATCATGATCGTGTCCGGTCGACGGATGTCCATATCCGACCGTATAATCATACTCTTCATAGGAACTGCCGGTGTTCTGCGGTCCATTCTCCCGGCTTCCCGAGCCTTTGTATTCCAGTTCGCCGCTGCCGCTGTTGTTGTAGTTGCTGCCATAACTGTCAGAATTGCTGTAGCTGCTGCCATAACCGTTATTATTGCCACTGCCTGCGCTGCCGCCGGCCCCATAGCTGTTATTGTTATAGCTGCCGTCGTTATAGCCGCTGTCGCCGGCTCCATAGCCATTATTGTTATAGCTGCCGTCGTTATAGCCGCTGCCGCCGGCCCCATAACCGTTATTGTTATAGCTGCCGTCGTTATAGCCGCTGCCGCCGGCTCCATAACCGTTATTGTTATAGCTGCCGTCGTTATAGCCGCTGCCGCCGGCTCCATAACCGTTATTGTTATAGCCGCCGTCGTTATAGCCGCTGCCGCCGGCCCCATAACCGTTATTGTTATAGCTGCCGTCGTTATAACCGCCATTGCCACCGGCGCCATAACCGTTATTATTGCCGCCGGTCAGGTAACCGCCGTTTTCATAGCCGTTATTGTTGTTACCGCTGTTATTATAACCGCCGCTGCCATAGCCGTCTTTACTGAAATCGCCGTTATTATAACCGCCGTTATTATAACTGCCGTTATTGTATCCGCCATTGTTGTAACCGCCGTTATACATATTTCCATTATAATAACCGCCGTTACCGCCCCCCATATTACCGCCTGCCGGAGCGAGGAACTGCCCGTTCATATCCACCCTGAAGCCCACTTTCTCGCACAGCTTATGGAAAAGCGCGCCTTCCGTGAGCATCTTGTACGGATTGACATAAAAAATCATCAAAATTCCGCATGTCAGGACTGCCAGCAAGATCCAGCCGATGAAGGATAAATCAAGGACTAAAATATTAAGCCGCTCACCTTTCACCATTTCCTTCGAAATGCGGAATACATCGCGGCGTGCCATATTCGGGTCGCTTGCCAGAATATAGGGGATCATTCTGTATTCGTACAGCTTCAGCGCCAGTAAAAATCCTCCTGCCAGACCTATCAGGAACAGAAGGAACATCAAAAAGACGATTACTCCTCCCGACGCATCCGAAGCAATCATCACACCGACTATGATCCCCGTCAGGATGAGATAAACCACAGCATAAAGCAGCGCCCACAGAGCAGTGAACAGTGTTCTTATGAACATCGATTTTACAACGTTCCAGTAATTAGGCGAAAACCCTCTGCCCAGATTAAAATCAGCCGGGCGTTTTATCGCAAGTTCAGTGTATCTGGCGCAGCCCACAGTCAGCGGTCCGAAGAGGAACAGATTGAGCGCAATGGAAATAATGAGCGCGATGACAATGATCCCGCTGATCATTGCGATGATTCCTGCCACTTCCTCCGCTGAGAGATCATCCAGGAAATCCAGGTCCAGATCGAAATCACTGCCGGAACTGCCGTGAATCTCATAGCTGCTGCCGCTGTTGTAAACGGTCGAGAACGAACTCGGCGCATTTCCTACAGATACCCCTGATCCGGCGACCATCATCAGAATAAGCGCTACCAGCACAGTTCTCCAATATCCTTTCGACAGGGCTGCTCTCGCCTCTGCCTTCAGTTCTGTTCTGATCCAGTTCAAATTAATCCCTCCTTTACTTATAAACGAAATTTAATTGTTCGATTGTTCGTTTTTCCGAATTACTCTCCGGTCGTCCTGTTGATATATTTTGTCTCCGTTTTAGAATACATGATTTTCTGTGCACCGTACAGACTGTAATATCCGGACATCATATAACTGACCGCGATTGAGATCGCAAAGTACCCCATCCCGTCAAATCCGAACAGTTCGAACGCCACGCACAGGGCTGAGATCGGGCTGTTGGTGACCGCGCAGAAAACGCTGCACATTCCGCATGCCGTACAGATATCGGGAGGAAGTCCGAGGACTCGTGACAGCGTGCATCCGACCACCGCGCCTATGAAAAATGAAGGGACGATCTCGCCGCCCTTATATCCGGTCTCCAGCGTCAGACATACGAACACTGCTTTCAGGAGCGCGGCATACCAGACCGCCTTCCCGTCGAAGCACGCGTGGATCACATTCGAGCCCAGACCGATATAATCCTGTGTCCCGAGAAGAAGGGCAAACACAGCGACCGATACACCGCCGAACAGGACTCTGATATACTGATTCTCGAACCAGATCTTAAAGTAATGTCCGCTCGTGTGCAGACAGACGATAAAACCGATCCCGACGGCTGCAAAAATGACTCCCAGCAAAATGACCTTCAGAAATGCAGGTGAGTACAGGGCCGGAACATCCGTCACCTCGTACGGTATCTGAAGGCGCTGAACATTCATCTGTACTGCCACCGCATGCGCGGTGAATGCAGAAATAACACAGGGCACCAGAGCCGCGTAATACAGGACGCCGACACTCACGAACTCCATCGGAAGGATCGTGGCGGCAAGCGGAGTCCCGAACAGAGCGGAAAATGCAGCGCTCATGCCTGCCATGACCATGATTTCCGTGCTGCTCGCATCGAATTTCAGCTTTCGCGCCGCGAAATTTCCAAGACTCCCGCCAAACTGAAGCGCCGCACCCTCACGCCCGGAGGAGCCGCCAAAGGCGTGCGTCAAAACTGTCGCCATGACAATGAGCGGCGCAACTGCGATCGGGATATCTCTCTGCTCACGGATCGCCTTAATGACCCGGTTCGTACCGGTATCATTTGCAAGGCCGAACCGTCTGTACAGAAATACAATGACGAGACCTGCTGCAGGCAGCCCCAAAAGCATCATCGAGTGTGCAAGGCGGAACTCCGTCACGGCCGAGATCGCCATTCCGAAAAGGCCTGTCAGAAATCCGACTGCAGCGCCCGTGATCGTCGCGAGAATGACCCAGCGAACAAGGTTCAAAACCGCTTTTCCCATTGTCCCGAATTGGCGAAACAGCTTCATTTTCCGTCCTCCTTCATTGAGTCTGCAAGCTAATTCATGGCACATTGCACTTATTCGAATATGCTTTTCTTATTGTATTACGCCTGCGCCTCAAAGGCAAGCGGTTCGAAGTGTATCGAATACGGCCGATTTGATGCTCCAGACCATGCTTTGCTCTGAGGCATGAGCATCTCAGCCAGAGATCTGATCAAAGCCATATACTTAACATCCCTGATCTTTCCGTCACACATTTATCACAGATAATAATGTTGCCAATTCCGGGTTCCCGCTGTATTATGGATGAATATCAGCCGGAACTCGATCCGGCAGAGTTCACCTTACTTTGTTTCTGCTTCGGCAGCAGCGTTGATGTATCACAGGCGGATATGTACGGACATTTCCCTGTGCTGTCCCGGCCTGTGATGTCAGTTTTTTAAAAAGGAGATTCATTTTTATGAAAAAGAAGTTTCTTGCGCTCCTTCTCGTGAGCGCACTTGCACTGTCAGCATCCGCATGCGGAAGTTCCTCGTCCAAAGGCACTGATTCCACAACATCCTCTGCAGCGACTCAGTCTGCCAAAACAGAATCCAAAGCTTCTGCAGGAACCGAATCCGTCACGCCGATGCCGACGCCGGAACTCACGGACGAAGAGAAAGCACTTATGGCCCTCGAAGTCGTGGATACAGAGTTCAACGCCGACACCGTTGACGGGATCATTGAGCTCGGCGAATACAAGGGGCTCCCGCTCGTCGTGGAGGAAGGCGTGACTGCGAATATCGCATTTTCCGGAACTGTGGAAGGCGAGGATGCACCGAGAGACGGCATGACAAGTGACGCTACCGATCTTTCAATCGGATCAGGAAGCTTCATCGAAGGATTTGAAGACGCGCTGGTCGGCATGAAGATCGGTGAGACGAAAGAATTTGACCTTGCTTTCCCGGATCCCTACACCAACAACGAGGATCTCTCCGGAAAGATGACAAAGTGGACTGTCACGATCAACGACATCGTCAATAAAGAGTACTATCTGTTGAACCGTGTCTCAAAGGCCTCCACGATCAAATCTTTCCCGAAGAAACTCTACGACGAGACAAAGGAATTCGTCGAGGCGCAGTTCCAGTCCTATGCAGAAGGCTACGGAATGGAGTACGATGAATTCATCTCCATGAACGGAATCAATACCGAACTGGAGACACGCAGGATCCTTCAGGGCAGGCTTGCCGCAGAAGCCATCCTCATCAAGGAAGGCGTCTATACCGCCGATCCTCTGACAGCCAGCGAATCAGTTTACGTGGATGCCATCAATGAGATCCTTGCGGCAAATAATGCTGCGACGGTCGACGATGCAATTGCAGCCGGCATTCCGCAGACCTGGATGGTGAACTCTGTCGAGCAGCTTGCGGCAGGCAAACTGATCATGCTTTATGTCGCATAAAGAACGCACGCAATCAGAGAGCAGTTCAGCAAAGCAGCTGAGAATCAAAAGAGCAGTCCAACACAGTAAATAGAAACAAAGAACGCTGTCTGTGAGGCAAAAGCCCCGCGGACAGCGTTTTTTTGAAAACCGCCGGAGCGATTTTCTCTTCTCCGGCGGCCTGCTGTTAATCTTATATTTATTCTTCATCGCGCAATACCCGTGTCTTCAGACATGAGATACGCGCGCAAAGTGAAATCTGGCTTCATCGTGAGTACAATCTCGCGATGAAGAATAAAAGC
>OMVU01000129.1 GCA_900314565.1 uncultured Eubacteriales bacterium | reverse complement strand
GCTTGCTTTATGAGTACTCCCGTGTGACCTGTAAATGTTTGATTGAAATCGGGATCATATATAACAATACTGACAAGTGAGGTATTCTCATTGCTGATCCTGAAGCCGTAATCGCTCCACATGTTGCCGAATACTTCAGAAGGATCTTCATTTTCGCCGGGCGTCCTGTCGCCGAACAGCGTCGTGAACAAATCGAGATCCTTTCGGATCACCTCATATCTGTCTGCATTTTCCCGGAAGTCTTGTAGTTGCTGTAATAATTTACGATTTTGGCGGCTCGTTCCTCAAATGCCTTTTTGTCAGCCACTGTCCACCAGTCCTCAAGGTCGCCGTTCTCATTATATTTACTTCCAAGATCATCAAAGGCGTGCGTGATCTCATGCCCGATAATATCTCCGATCCTCACTTTCAACCACGAAGTTGCAACAATCCTGCCACAGATTTTCCCATCTTCATATGATAATAACAAACTCAGTCCTGTTATCCCGGGCGGCTGCACTTATCTCACCGCCATGCAGATTGACATATTCCTGCGCCAGTGCCACGCCGAGTCCCGTCTGCCCCTTGTCACCTTTATAAAAACGATCAAAGATGTGCGCGATCTCTTCATCAGATATCGGCACGCCGTCATTGATAAACCGGATAATGATCTTATCCTGCTTTTCGATCCGGACAGAGATTTCCCGCTCTGCATAGCGCAGGGCGTTCGTCAGGATATTGGAAAACGTAGAGAATATCATCCTCTCATCGCACTCCATAAACAACGGTTCCGCTGCCTCTATATTTACCTGAATGCCCCTTTTATCTGCCTCCGGGAGAATAATTCCCGCAGCATCATATAATATCTCGCGTACGTCATTCATTGTCACTTCCATGTGAACAGCCCCGCTGTCCAGTTTTGACAGATCGAGAATACTTCCGATCAGAGCCGACATGCGTTCTGTTTCTTTTTCTATCACATCATAGGCCTTTTCCGGTTCCACATAGCCGGAACGTATCCCGTCTACATTACCGCGGATCGCCATGAGCGGCGTTTTAAGTTCATGAGACGCATTGGCAAAGAAGTTCCGCATGCCGGTATCCTTCTTATCTAGAAGTATCAGCAGCCTCCTGCTGATAAAGAAGAGTAACAGTACCGACAATGCCGCCCCGAGAGCCATGATGACCAGCGACGAATGCAGCGCATGTACAGAATAGCTGACATCCGTATACAGAATGAGTCTTTCATCTTCTGAAATGAATTCATCACCCCTTCTGGCAGCATTGATCGGCGTGAAGTACATATAATGTCCGTTTCCGGTAAAGCTATAAATGCTTCCGGACATATACTGACTGCGGTTCTCATTGTAGTGATTCAGCAGATCTGTTTCGGCTTCGTTCAGGATCCCCTCTGCCAGCTCTTCTGTATAAAATTCATATGCCGGGGGAAGCGTACGATCCTCATATGCTTCATTCACCATTGTCTGACGGATAGATTTTTCGGCGCGGATCCTGATCTGCTGACTTTCGGACAGCCAGAAAACAGCCAGAAGGATCATCATGACAGCAACCATTGCTGTCATCATGAGCATGACTGCTTTTCTGTTAGTAAGAGTTTCGTTTTTTCCGGCACTTTTCATCAACGTTCACCACGTTTTGTCAGCTTAAAGCCATATCCCCATACTGTCTGCACATAAATATCCGCTCCTGCTGCGGTCATTTTCCGCCGCAGCCTGCGATTCGTTTCATCCGCAACACGCGACTCGATATCATGATTGATATCCCAGATCGTCTCAAGCACGACCTCCTTGCTGACCGCTTCTTCAAAGTGTTCCATCATATAGATGAGGAATTTCAGTTCTGTTGGTGTGAGGGAAAGCGGCCTGTCATTTACCGCCAGTTCATGTTTCACATAGGAATAGCGTACATTGCCGCAAATGAGATCTGTTTTCTTATCTGTGGATCTGTCCTCATTTTCAAAGCGTATGCGGCGCATAAGAGCGTTAATTTTAGCGGACAGCATGATCGGCTTGAATGGCTTTGTCAGGTAATCATCACTACCCAGAGCCAGGCCGTTGTAGTAGTCGGCATCTGTGTCCTTCGCTGTAAGCAGGATCACAGGCACCTTTGAAATACCTCTGATCTTTTGCAGAATCCCGATTCCGTCCGTTCCCGGCATCATAATATCAAGGATAACAAGATCGCATTCTTTTTCCTGAAACGCCTTAAAGAGAAGGTCGCCGTTTTCAAAGGTCGTGACCTCATGCCCCTCACTTATAAGAAAAGATGAAACTACATCCCTTATTTCCTGTTCGTCATCTGCATAATATATGAAAGCCATCAATCCACCTTCTTTACTGCCACATTTCTTGTGAGCATATCCGTTTCAAATCTGCTGCTGATCGCATCCACAGGGCAGACCGCTTTGCATTTCCCGCAGCGGATGCATTCCGGGCTGTTGATATGCTCCGTTACCTTCACCGCCATCGGACATACATTCTCACAACTTTTGCAGTCTACACATTTTGATTTGTCCAGATCCATCCGAAACAGACTGAACCGGTTGAACAACGAATAGAAGGCACCGAGCGGGCACAGGTATCTGCAGAAGAACCTTGGGACAAACACAGATCCAAGGATCACCAGAATCAGGATACCCAGCTTCCAGTTCCACAAAGCTCCGGCCGTTTTGCGCAGACTTTCGTTCATCAGAAGGTGCGGAATTCCTCCCTCCAGCGTTCCTGCCGGGCAGATGTACTTGCAGAAATAGGGAGGCGCTATGCCGAACTGGTTTACTGCAAGCATCGGGAGCAGGATCACCAATACTGCAAGGATCACATATTTCAGGTATCTGAGAGGCTTATCGATCTTTTCGGGCACATGCAGCTTTCTTGCCGGAATCCTGCCAAGCAGATCCTGCACCAGTCCGAAGGGGCACAGAAATCCGCAGATGAGCCTTCCGAATAATACACCAAACAGCATCAAAGTGCCGAGGACATAAAAGGATATATTATGTTTTGCCCCGCCCTCGACTGCCTGCAGGGAGCCGATCGGGCAGGCACCAAGCGCTCCGGGGCAGGAGTAACAGTTCAGCACCGGAAGGCAGACCATCTTGCTCGTTCCCGTGAAGATCTTACATCCCGCAAAGCCCGCTGCATAGCCGTTCACAAGTGCTGCAGATGCCAGCTGGATCAGCAGACGGAACCTTTCATGCAGCCCGGGTCTGTCTTTGGTCTCTACCCTATCCCGATGCATTCCAGACATATTCTCACCGCCTTTGCAAATACCTCAAGATGTTCTCCCCGGAGCACCCCGAGAAGAACAAATATCATACCGATGCTGAATGCCGCAATTCTCAAAAGCCGGGTCAGTTTTCTGTCTCGTCCGGTCATGAGATCGGCTCCTTTCCCATCGCTTCCAGAGCCTTGTTGA
The DNA here is from genome assembly GCA_900314565.1 of uncultured Eubacteriales bacterium. Lineage (GTDB taxonomy): Bacteria > Bacillota > Clostridia > Lachnospirales > Lachnospiraceae > Chordicoccus. The sequence continues at coordinate 1,909 of OMVU01000129.1, read as the reverse complement.
TATGCTCCGTATAAACCGTCTTGATATCATCTTCCGCCCCGATGATGGCCTCGCAGGCCTGATTGCCGCTGCTGTCTACAAAGATCGTAGTCGGGGTATACTGGATCTCCTTGGTGAAAGTCTCCAGATCTCCGTCTCCGCGCATCAGTGTAACGCCATCGAAGTCTGCCGTTTCCAGAAAACTGCTGACAAATTTCATATCATCTTCACTCAAGTCCTCAAGCCCATCCAAACAGTAGGTGATCAGTTTTACATTATCCGGAAGCGATTTCCCGAATGCCGCCAGCTGCGGCAGTTCCTCTGTACACGGCTCACATGTTGTCGACCACACGTTGATGATCGTCAGATCCGCTTTCGCCAGATCATCCTGTGTGAACTTTTTCCCATCAAGTGTACTGGCTGTGAAATTTGCGAGAGCACTGAAGTCCGTCCTGGCTGCGGATGCGTCCTCATCCGGATCCGCCTCGCCCGTGCCGCATCCTGCAAACGCGAACATCGCCATGACAGCGATCATCAGGATCGCAGCGATTCTTAATTTCTTCATTGTATTTACCGCCTTTCTGTTAACTGGTTTCTTTATAGTCCCATTAAACAGAAAGCAAAAGGCTTCTTCCTGCGTGATCCTGTCACAGATTTGCCACAATCATGCAACAACAGTCTGTTTTTCTATCAGCGCTCTTACATCCGCCAGCGCTTTTCCGATGTCTTCGGTGATTGCAAGCCCCTTGTCCTCCAAATCTCCCAGGCTCCACTTCAGAACGATCCTGTCGATCAGATAGTTAGCAGGGATCAGCAGCAGCCACAGCCATGACGGGATGAATATGATAAACCATAGTGGCAGCAGTATGTTATATAGTTTTGTACTGTTCTTCCTTTCCATTTAGCAGAGTTCCTTGCTTAATGATTCAAGCACACATCTTGCAACTTCATATGCCTCCGGCCACTCGCTGGCACGGGGACCTCCGATGCACAATTCTGTTTCTTCAGGCAGAGTTCGTATCCAACTGATGGCAGCTGGTACATCATTCATACCTATAACAGTACACATTGGCTTGCCTAGTACTTCGCCTTCCTGCAATCCTATGTCAGTCCCGGGAGACACATATGCGCCTTCAGGCAGGATAGTGAGGATTGCATCACAGTCACGCATATTCCATTTTGTCCGTTGTTCTGTTCCTTCTGAAGGTGTCTCCGTTAGCTCCGGATAGTCCTTAAGGAGTCCGGGAGCAACTGTATAGTCCTCTGCCCATCCATTCTTGGGGCACCATCCGCATAGAGGAATCTCATGTTCCCTGGCAAAATCCATCGCCGCCCGGTCAACGCCTGTTTGCCCACCTGTACGTATCTTAACTATTTTCTTCACTCGAATGTTCCCGGTCCTTCGTCATTGAAATCTCTGAAACTCATTGAACTTTGTCACCTCTGAAAGCGCAGACACGGATCATGAATATCCTCATCAGGATCATCATCTTCCGGAAGACCTTTTTCAATAATCAATTCTGCCGAGCCTTCTTCGAGAGAATTATGCTCATCATAATGAATATGATCCCCCGAAGCTCCATCTGCAAGCGCCGTCAGATGCTTTGCCAGCGAGAGTAAACCTTCTCTGTTTGCAGATATTACGATCTCACCGCTTTTGGCAACCGCCTTGATTTCAAATCCATCTATCCATTCTATTTCCATAACGATTTCCCTCACAAAGCAGAACTTTTAGCATATCTTCTTAAATATATCTCGACTGCTTTTATATTAACACAAGCAGTCGTTCTCTGAGGTTGTTATCGTTCCATTTGTCTTTTGCGTTTCTGTCTTTGTAACTGCTGAAGATAATCATTACAATCTTTGCCATATGCTGGAGGTTCATCCCGTACTATATACTTGTTTCCAAGTTGCTCCGATATGGATCTTG
>OMVU01000030.1 GCA_900314565.1 uncultured Eubacteriales bacterium | reverse complement strand
CCGGCATGATCTCTCACACGTCACGCTGTCTGAAACTTGTCCCCTAATATTTGAACGCCCTCATTATACGATATAAAGGATTCCTTTGCAATTATTTTGCATAAAAAAACGGGAATCTTCAATTTGTGGTTGAAAAACACCGAAAATAAGTTTTGTTACAAAACCTGTTTTCAACCGAATTTTGCGGTTTCCCAAAAAAACTTCTATGAACTCCGCATTAACTCAAATCAGCCCTATACTCTGCGTCTCACCCTGAAGCCGCAGCTCAACGCAGCCTCCATGATCAGAACAGAGATGGAATACTCCCATTTCGGCCCGCTGCCGCCCTGCGTACTTCCGAACGCTGTATCCTCAAGGCCTGTGATCTTGTAAGAATATACATTCTCCCCTGTAGATACCAGCGATACCGTACCGGAGATCTGCGAACCGGTGATCCTCTTCAGGTCAACCGCAGTCTTCATTTGCGGCGTCAGGGTAAATGTCACCGACTGAGTGATCTCTCGCTGTGCAGATCCCTGCGTGGTCCCGCCAGCTGCCGTCTCTCCCTGCGCAGATTCCTGCGTGGTCCCACCAGCTGCAGTCTCTTCCTGTGCCCCAGCGGCGGTTTCGATATCAAAGGCCTGATCAAAGAACTCAAAATTACTTCAAAGGTGGAGCTCGACTTCACCAACGAGGCGAACAACCTCGAACGTTTCCATAGCTGTAACGACGGGCGCGAAGGTATAGAAATCCCGAAGTGCTACCGCGAACTTACCTGCGAAGCCGTCCTGACTGAGGATTTCGCGACAGGAAACGAGGTCGGGAATACCGATTTTATCGAGACACTCGATGAGAAAGAACGGGAGCTCCTCGCATTGCTTATTGCGGATAATTTCGCTTCCCAGGTTCTCACCGATGGCTTCTACCACGCCGATCCGCATGCGGGCAATGTGTTCATCAAAGCACCGGCAGTCCCCCGCACACAGACCGTCGAATCCGATTCAGCTGATGCTGCAGATGTCGGGACGGACGAGGCTGCTGCGCAGAAAATACAGCTTCCGGAACACAACGTTGAGTGGATCGATTTTGGCATGATGGGTTCGCTTTCCACAAAGCAGCGCCAGCTCCTCATTGATATCGTTACCGCTGTGTTAATGCAGGACGCATACAGTCTGAAGCGTGCAGTGCTGCAGGTTGCGAAGCCTCTGGTCGAAATCGATCACGGTGCTATGCTTGAAATGTGTGAGGAAATGTGCGGCCAATATTCAGGTGCGGATTTCGGCGACTTTGATCTCGGTGATCTTCTGGGCACCATTCTGGCCTGTCTCCAGGAGGAGAATTACAAAGTCGAACCTTTTCTCACTAACCTCTCACGCGGCATTATCGCAATGGAAGGAACCATCAAGGCACTCTGCCCTACAGTAAATATACTGAATTCCTTCACCGACAAAGTAAACCCCACAGGCTTCAACTTTGATCTCGACCTCGAGAATCCGGAATCAATGAACCCGGAAATTGCCAAGGTGCTGATCCAGTGGGCGAAAAGCTCTATAGATTCCTCCACAAAGACTGCTGAATCTTTAGATATGCTGGAGAAAGGCCAGATCAAGGTCCGCACGGACGTCGGTGTCGAAAACAAGTCTCTTGCAGTCATTGAACGCATCACCGGGTATGCAGTTCGGGCGCTGATGATCGCCGCGCTCTTCATAGGATCCTGCCTGCTGTGTACGATACCTTTCACAGCAGGGAATGGGACATCTCTCACAGCTGTTTTCCCGGTGCTGGGTATCGCCGGATACACTGTCAGTTTGTTCTTTGCATGGCGGCTTTATACTAATATGAAGAAGAGGAAATAACCGGAGCAGCAATTTGAAGGGGCTGTCGCATCAGGCAGTGTCCGTACTGCATAAAGCATTCATCTGTAAATGATGTCTGCTATATGCAGTACGGATTCTGCCTTAGTGCGACAGCCCCTTTTTTCGCCATATGTTCCTGCCTTTTCTGCATTCATCCGCTATCCTCTGCAGACTTCTGACCGTCTTACGGCAATTTCGCTATTTGACCATAACGCGATCGTTCAGCACTTCGTATCCGAATTTCCGATACAGATCATGCGCATCCCTAGTGATCAGGATCCCGCGGAGGCCGGCATACTGCGGGAGGGATTCTATATAGGACACCAGTGCCGTTCCAAGTCCTCTGTGCCGATAGGATGCGTCAATTATGACATCACTCAGGTAGTACGTCGTGGCGTAGTCACTGATCACTCTTGCAAAACCGACCAGCTTTTTTTCGTCATCAAGATACACGCCATAACACGACGAATTGTTCATGGACTTCCTGATCTGTTCTGCTGAACGCTGATCCGCCCAGTATGTCATTTTGAGGAGTCTTATGACTTCATCAATGTCCATTTTTTCTGATCCGTCAAGAATCCTGTATTTCATGCTCGTCTCCTGATCCTCTGCATTTTAAACTTCCGATAAGATCTATTCTTCATCGCGAGATTGTACTCACGATGAAGGCAGGTTTCACTTTGCGCGCATATCTCACGATTAAAATCACGAGTATTGCGCGATGAAGAATAAGCGTCAAAGTACAGGAGACAGTTAATGCCCCCTGCGCTTTTCTTTTTTCTTCTGCTGTTTCAGCGAAAAACGACGCTCTGCTTCTGCAAGCCGCTCTTCCTTTCTCTTCTCTTTGCGCTGTATCTTGTTCTGCTCCCATAAGAGCTGCAGGGCCTGCTGGGATTTTGTCCCGATCCCGGTCTTCTCTGTCTGCTTTCTTGCTTCACGGGCTCTGCGCTTCGGATTGTCTGCCACATGACGGGACTCGACCTGTACAGCCGGACTGAATTTCAGCTCATAATAGTGTTGAAGGACATACTCCAAGACCGCATAGTCTTTAGGCTCCGCTCCAAAAGTCACCTTGCAGACGGACAGCTTCCCGTCCTCGATCAGTTCAAAGACTCCTACCCAGAATGGCTCTTCAAAGAATACCGTCAGGCTCCCTTTATTTTCTTTCATTTTCTGATTCCGCATCGCTGTTTTCACGGCAGCCTCGTACCATAACTATACATCATTACGGGTTTTTATAATACCTCCATCCGGATCTTCAGAGATATTCAGTCAGCGTTTTCATCTTCTTTATTTCGTTTCCGGCTCTGTGTCAGCGTCATCGTTTTTCTTTTTCCAGACTGCCGCGGCAGAGGACAGACTCGCTCCGGCTCCTATAAATCCAATCCCGGGCCAAAAAAATCCGTCCGCAACCATGAACACTGCTGCCGCAAAGCAGGCAATCGCCAAAATCGGCATCCACTTAACAAACTGTTCTTTCATTGTCATACTCTCCTTTCATACTCATATGCTGTGCATCTTTTTTCAGTTCTGCTCCTGATCGTTCTTTTGATCGGAGTCAAAAAGGCCGAATGCAATTCCCATGTTCAGACCAAGGCATATTCCCAGTATCCAGCTATGCATGGCTGTTGCAAATACGATCCCCCATAAAACTGCCATTGAAATCGGATAGACTTTTTCTTTCATCGTTGATTCCTCCTCAGCATCCTATCGTTCGTTAGTCTTGTGTTTGAAAGAAAACCGGTCAGCCGTTTCGGTTCTGACCGGCTCTCGTTGCTCTTCTACATGCTCTTCGTCCTCTCTCCAAAATGGGAGTAACAGGTAGTTTTCATTACTTATTTTACCTAACGTTCGTTCGTTAGTCAACAACATTTTTCATTTTCTGACCAAAAGGAATAAAAAAAGGCATATCGCACCGGCCCCGGATCTTTTGGTCCCTCGCCGTATACGACATGCCTTTTTTTACATAGCTAAACGTTCAGTTAGCCGGCAATCGCAGTCTGTTCCGCTGCCTGCCCGTGAACTGATATGACAGGAGCTTTGCCGGCATTCCCTTTCAGTGCTTCTCGTACAGGAACTTCTCAGGCAGCTCGACGCCGAAATCCACAGCCAGATGACGGAACTCATCAGGCTGAATCGTCTGTCTCTTCTCATACGTCATGGAGCGAACCTTCACGAGGATCTCCGCAGACTTCTCCACAGTGTGCATCAGGCCGAAAGTGAGGTCGAAGTCCTCTCCGGAGCAGAACATGCCGTGATGCGCCCAGATTGCTACGTCATATTTCTTCATGAGCTCAGATGTAGCGACAGCGATATCGCGTCCGCCGGGAACCATCCACGGAACAACGCCGATTCCGGAAGGGAATACAACGGGGCACTCTGTGGCCATCTCCCACAGCTCGCGTGTGAACGCTTCGTCTGTCAGAGGAAGAACGAAGGTCAGCGCGATCGTGTTCGCGGGATGCGCATGATAGATCACACGGTGAGCACCGCCGGTGGCAATCACCTTCACCTCGTGGTTCATAAGGTGGGAAGGAAGCTCGGAAGTTGGACGTCCGCCGTTCACAAGACCCCAGCAGATGCGATAGTTCTCACCCTTGTCGTCCAGCTCGATGATGCAGAAGGAATCCTCGGGCTTAATGATCACATTCCGGAAATATTTGCCGGATCCGGTCACCAGGAAATACTCTTTCGCCAGCTTCGGTACGACCGTGCCGATCGGGCGCCACTCGCCGGGGGTGAGCTCTTCCTTCACGGACTCGATTTCCTCTGCCTTGATGCGGTAGGAAAGGTTTCCTCCGTTTCTCTCGTGCCAGCCCTGCTGCCATCCGTCGTCAGCCATTCTCATAAATCCTTTTACAAATTCCGCGTCTAATACTCTCATGGTCTTTTCTTCCTTTCCTTTATCTTGTGAGGATGCTTTTCTTTATCCTGTAATGATGCTTTTCTTTATCCTGTGAGGATGTTTGCCTTTATCCTGTAATGATGCTTTCCTTTATCCTGTGACGATACTTTCCTTTATCCTGTGAGGATGTTTGCCTTTATCTTGTGATGATGTCTACCGGTACATTGAAGATCTTAGCTACTTTTAAGATCGTATCGATATGCCTGCCGTTCGCCGCCGCCATGTGATGCGTCGGACCGGCTTCACTCCAGCGGTTGCAGAACTCTCTTGCACCGCAGGAGAAGCGTGTGCGCATGTTGGTGTCTCCGAAGGTGAAGATCGGTCCTTCCTCGTTGACGCCTTCCGCCACTACGAACTTGAAATGTCCGTCTCTGTCCTGGGTGATACCGAGGTAGGTCACTTCGCCTGCCGGCGGATAGAACTGTGTGAGATAGCCGCCGCCTGTCTTTCCGTGGAATACATCCACGATCTTCATGGTGGGCTTTTTCTCGGAGATTGCAGCGTCGCCTGATCCGCTGTGTCCGATGATGCAGATATCCTCGTTGAAATCAATGGAATACATCTCGGAAAGCTGGCCGGTCCCTGAGATAGTCTTGAGGATGGACATTGCCATCGCGACCTTGATATCTCCTTCCACTGCGCAGGCAGTTCCCTGCTTGATCAGCATGGAAAATGCCGGGATCAGCATACTGTCAAGTTTTCCTGCAACGCCCTGTGCAAATCCGTCGTAGTGGGAGGCGATCAGACCCAGCTGTTCATCCCTGACCCACTGCTCGAAAGCAACGACGTATCTGGCCATATCCCAGACCTTTTCGATAGTACCGCCGCCTTCGATCTCGAAGGTGTCCAGGATATCCTGCGCCTTGGCACGGATTGCTTCCTCATCGGTAATGTTATCCGCGATGGCCCACATTTTCTCCCAGTCAAACTGCTTGGTGTAGACCCACATTCTGTGATAGAGGTTGGTCTCATCGATGTACAGATCCATCATGCCGGGATACGGCCTTCCGATCTGTGCAAGGTTCGTGTCGCGGAATCTTCTGCGGACCTGCGCAGCGCGGCACCACTCTTCGATTTCCTTCTGTACGTAGGGATCTCCGCCCTCAACGACACCGGTGATCACTGCATGGCGCTTTCCTGCGCGCTCAAGGTCTGCGACCATCTCGCCGACAGCGCCGCAGGCATACAGCTCCCCGAGCCACTTGGCAGTATCCGTGTTGGCGTAATCCGGTGCTTTGAGCTTCTGTACATTCACAAGGACGACCGGGACATTCACGTCGCGGACAGCCGGAAGCATGTTATAAGAAGTCGCGTAGGTGAGAAGCTGGCAGATCACCAGGTCGACGTCCGCTGCGCGGAACTTGTCGCCTGCCGCCTGGGACAGCTCTTTTGTCGTGACGATCCCGCCGTCGATGATCTCTACTGTGTCCGGAATCGTCTTCTTGAACGCGTCATACTGCGCCTCGAACTCGGGCACGAGAGACGGGAACTGCGGCAGATATGCGCCGAGTGCGATGGAAAAAACGCCGATCCTTGCTTTTGTGTTTACCAACATGAAACTACCCTCCTGTATGCTTTCTGTATGTTTCTTTTCTATTTTCTGCCTGCTTTCGCAATGTTTTCCGGATATTTCCCGGATATTTTATCCTTTGATCTCTTTTATATTAAAACTCTCACGCACTGCATCTCTCGCCGCCTGCAGATCCCTGTACTCGCCCGCCGCGATCAGCTGGATGATCAGGTTTCCTATAGCCGTTCCCTCGACCGGGCCGGCATACACCGGAAGTCCGGTCGCCTTTGCGGTCATCTCGTTGAGATACATGTCCTGGCACCCACCGCCCACGATGTTGATGCTGGTGTAGGTCCTGCCGGTGAGCTCGCTCAAGGAATCAATCGCCTCTTTGTAGCAGCGGGAAAGGCTGCGGTATACGCACTGCATAATTTCGCCCACTGTTCCGGGAACTGCCTGTCCTGTCCGCTCGCAGTACGCTTTGATCGCGTCGATCATGCTGTCCGGGGCGAGGAAGCTGTTGTCATTTGCATCTACTTCGGAAATGAAATCCGCTGCGCCGCGGGCTGCCTCGATGAGGTCCGGAAAACTCCACTGTCTGCCATCCGCATATTTGCTGGTGCGTCCCGCTACATAGGCGACTCCGTTCAGTTCGCGTCGGATCGACTGGATCATCCACAGTCCCATGATATTCTTGAGATACCGGAAGCGGTGCCACGCGCCGCCCTCGTTGGTAAAGTTCTGTCTGCGGGATGCCTCCGTGCAGATCGGCTCTTCATTTTCAACACCCAGAAGGGACCATGTGCCGCTGGAAAGGTAGACCGCATTGTCGTCCTTTGCAGGAACTGCCAGGAAAGCTGAACCCGTGTCGTGTGTCGCCGGAAGGATCACCACCGCGTCGAATCCGACTTCCTTCTGAATTTCTTCCGTGAGATTACCGACAACCGTACCCGGCATGGACAGCTCTGTGAAGAGTTTCTCCGGAAGTCCCAGCCTCCGGATCAGATCCATATCCCAGGTCTTTGCCGCTGCGTTTACCAGGTTCGTGCTGGTCGCGTTGGTGTACTCCTGCTTTTTGACCCCTGTCAGCAGATAGCCGAAATAGTCAGGGATCATGAGCATGGCGTCCGCCTTCCCGAGCTGTTCGGGATGCTCTTTCTGTAATGCCAGCAGCTGGTAAATGGTGTTGAAAATCTGCTTCTGGATGCCTGCCCTTGCGTAGAGGTCTGCGGCAGGGATGAGAGCGTCTGCTATTTTGTCCGCACCCTGTGTTCGTCCGTCCCTGTATGCGACTGCGTCGCCGATCATGGCGCCGTTCTCATCGAGCAGTACGAAATCGACTGCCCAGGTGTCAATGCCGATCGTTTCCGGTATTTTGCCGATCTCACTGCACTTTTTGAGACCGCCCAGGATACCGCTCCAAAGGTTATCCATGTCCCAGCAGTCGTGCCCGTTTTTTTGGACCTGTTTGTTGTCAAAGCGGTAGACTTCTTCCAGCACGATTCGGCCGTCTTCTGTATGTCCCAGAATGTGACGGCCGCTGGAAGCGCCAATGTCGATTGCAAGATAGTATTTAGACATATCCGTTACCCCCTGTCTCTTAAGCACTGAAATAATTTTACCCGCAGTATTGCAGTTTTTTAAGGTCGTAATAAAATAATATCAGGGACTTTATTTGCAGACAGAGACGCGGATTGCAGGTGTCCGATTTACGGGAAAAAGGGAGGAAAGTCATGCGCCGGGAACTTCTTGATATGCTGAAAAAAATCACACCGGAGGAACAGGAACTGCTGGACGGAAGCAGGGAGATTCGGAAGGAACGATATACAAACCGGAGAGATTTCGTCGTTGACAGCCGTCTTCTGCTGGAAAAAGGCCGCCTCATCGAGATCCGTCCTCATACCAGATTTGCATATTTTCCAAAGCATCGCCACAACTACGTGGAGATGGTCTATATGTGCGCCGGGACCACCACGCATATCATCAACGGCAGCAATGAGCTGGTCCTTAAGGAGGGAGATCTCCTCTTTCTGAACCAGAATGTGTATCACGAGATCCTGCCTGCCGGAGAGGAGGATCTTGCGGTGAACTTCATCATTTTACCCGAGTTCTTCGACCGGCCGATCTCCATGGTCGAGCGCGAGAACATCCTGCGGGATTTTCTCATCTCCACCCTGGCCGGCGATACAGCCATGAACGATTATCTCTACATTCAGACGAAAGGGATCGTTCCCGTTGAAAATCTTCTGGAAAATATGATCTGGACGATCCTGGGCCGCCACCCCATGATGGATACGATCAATCAGACCTCCATGGGTCTGCTTCTCATGAACCTGTCCAGATTTGCGGATCTGATCGGCCGCGGAGATCCGCAGCACGAAGAGCAGAATCTGATGTTCTCTGTGCTTGATTACATTGAGCATCACTATCAGAACGGGACTCTTGCTGAGATCTCGGAGCTCTCGCATCTGCCCACCTATCAGGTGAGCAGAATACTGAAGAAGCGGACAGGAAAGAATTTCAAAGAGCTCCTGCAGCTCAGACGCCTCCAGCAGGCTGCCTATCTGCTGCAGAATACGACGCTCTCCATAGATAAGATCATAGTACATATCGGATATGAGAACAGCAGTTACTTCTACCGCGTGTTCCGGGAAAAGTACGGCTGCTCACCCTCGGAATACAGGCTGCATCCGTCCCTGTAAAATAATTCAGAAAAAAATCATTCGTTGAAATATTTTGTGATCAGGAAGGCCGGCGTGCAGCTCCACGCGTGACAGTAACTGTTGATGACCGCGCCTCCGTACGGAGACGCACCCGGATCATCGGGATTCCAGGCCTCCCAGAAAGTATCCGCGCCCGCAGCAAGCATGCTGCCCCAGTAGCTGCGCATATGCGCTCTTGCCTGCTCTTTCAGGCCTGCACGAAGAAGCGCCATGACATAGTAATGGTGCATATAAGGTGTCGCGAAGGGATAGCTGTCGAGGCTCTTCAGAAGGACATCCTCCTTGTCGTCGTTCGCACAGATCCGTCCCATGAGCTCCGCTGAATCTTCCGGTGACGGCACATCGGCGAGCACCATCCAGATCTGACTGTGCGCAGAGATCTGTCCGTCGGAAATAAAACATTTCTTCTCCTCATCCCAGAAAGCCTCCATCGCTCCCTTTCTGAGCTTTTCCTGCTGTTCCATCAGCCAGCTGGCCTGGGAGTAGTCATTCTTTCTTCTTGCGAGACGGCGCGCGTAGCGAATGGCATAAATGATGACTGCCTGGGCCGCCGCACGCTTTTCCAGTTCCTCCGTCCAGTCGATGAAGGCATCCGCTGCCGTCTCCTTTTTGAGCAGCAGTCCTCCGCCAGGCGTCTCCTCGCACATACGGATCGACATCTCGATCTGCTGCATAGCCACGTCATAGAGGTCGCTCAGTGCTTCCGTGTCGTCCGTCTCCTGCAGATATTCCTCCAAAGCGACCGCAAAGAACAGGGAATAATCGAATAACCAGGTGTCATCCGCCTGCACCGTAGGCTGCGTGAATACACAGGCCGCGACGCGTCCTCCGGGGAAACGGCTTCCCGCGAAAAGGTAGAGGCAGCGCTTGACAAGGTCATTCTGCCGGAAAGTCGCATAGTTGGCCGCCGCCTGAAGGCGAAGATCTCCCATCCAAAGGCGTCAGTCCCGCTTCGGGCCATCCTCGAATACATCCTGCATGCAGTTGGCCAGTGTTCTCACGCCCGTTTCATAAAGCCTGCGGTCCAGCGGATCTTTGATATCTGTCTGCGGCAGTCTTTTGGCGTCAGATGACGTCTCGGTCCTGCACTCCGCGTGGCGCACGACCAGCTTATACTTGGGCGACGTGTCCATCATCGTGATCTTGAGATAACGGAAGGCATAGCGGCGCGGCAGCGTGATCTGCGCGGGCAGCACGTCGACGTGCAGATACTCCTCCTGGATCCAGCTTCGGGAGATCCAGCCGTTATATTCCTCGGTGTTCTCGCTCAGTTCTGCAATATTTTCGGCGAACTTCAGTTTAATGTAAGCCGGAGCGTCCGGATGACTTCCCGTGTACGAAAGCTCCAGCGTCAGATAGCCCACGATATGCGTGCCGAAATCCAGGCACAGGTTCTCTCCCTTTCCCAGCGCAAGGTGCGGTACTCTGTGAAGGACGATTTCCTCCTTCTCGGGACTGTAGCGCTCTTTGAGCTTAAAACCGCCCACCGGCTCGGCAATGCTGTGATGAAGGGACGGTGCCAGTTCTGCCGCCCTGTCCAGAAGTTTCGCGTAATTGTGCGGATGAAAATCCTTAATGATACTGATCAGTGCCATTATTCCTCCTGCTCAATGTCTTTTCTTTGTATTCTCTGCTCTGCTTTTTGCCCCGCTGCAGCACAAACGGAGCATGCTCAAATCTCTCTGATCTTCAGATTCCCGTCGCGCAGCTCAATGTGCACGGACCTGTCCCCGACCGGCATAGTGCAGTCCAGTCTGTCAAAATACCGGACCGCCGGCTCCACCTCATAAGTCCTGTATCCCGGCGACGTCGGCCGCACGCCCAGGAAATATTTGCCGAGCAGATAGATCGGGCTCGCGCCCCATGCGTGGCAGAGGCTCTTTCCGAAGGGATCGCCGTACATCCCGTACTGTGCTCTCCCCTCCTGCGCCGGATCAAAGAGTTCCCAGAAGGTCACCGCGCCCCGTTCCAGCATACCGCCCCAGTAGTCGTGCAGCGTCTTCCAGATCCTGTCCAGATCGCCGAGCTTCCCGAGTGCGTCCAGCTCAAAGAATTTGAAGTAAGGCGTCGTGATCTGCGGTATGTTCTCATTATACAGCACATTCTTGCAGATCTGCTTTGTCTGTTCCTCATCCGCAAAGTCGAACAGCACGGCGAAAATGTTGGCGTGCCGCGTAACGTTTCTCTTTCCGGACATAAAACTGTCGATCAGCGCTCCCTTCTCCTCGTCCCAGTAGCAGGCCAGGATCGCCTCCCGAAGATCTTCCGCTTTCTTCTCATAGAAGGCAGCGCGCTCCGCGAGCTCTGCGCACTTTTCTGCAGAGAACGGATCCTCATAGGAAGCGACGCGATCCGCGGGAAGCGGCCTGCCATCCGGTCCGAGGGCAGGTGCCTGCGGCAGACCATCCGGTCCGGCAGTATTTTGCCCCGGTTTCATTCCGGACTCTGCCCCGTCCGCTTCTGCCAGGAGCTCTGCGCAGTACGCCATCACTTTGCAGCACTTCCATAAAAGTATCTGCTCCGCCGAGATACAGCCGTCCTTATCGATGTCAGCCCAGTCGATATAGACCCAGTCACGGCTGCGTCCGTACACAAATCCGTGCTCTTCCGTCTGTGAGAAAAGAAGGTCCATTACAGCTTCCATTTTCGGGTACATCTCGCGGACGTAAGCGACGCTGCCGTCCATCATATACTCGTTCTGAATGCTGATCAGCCACAGCATCGTATAATCCACAATAGTATTGATATGCTGCCTGATCTCCGTATTGCCTCTCAGCGCGCGGGAAGTCCGCTTGTCGATCTCCCTGTCAAAATACAGATACGGATTGACCATCATGCTCTGGTAGGCGTCGCCGGACCAGATCCACCGGTCACGCTTGATCCCGTCGATGAAGAACAGTCCGCTGCAGAGTCTGTAAGTCTCTTCGGATACATCCCAGATCCTGTTCAGCATCCTGTCATCACAGGAAAATGAAGCGCGCACCTTAAGCGGTACTCTCTGGTGCAGCGCACAGACCGTAATTTCTTCCGGACAGATCCCGTGCAGGTAAATGTACCGAAATGCCCGTTTTCTCAGTTCTGCGCCGGCAGTCACATTTTCTTCCTTGTAATAACAGTAAACGGGATCCAGAGCTTCGTCCTCTGACTCGCCGTAGAGGATGGAAAATGTGCGCCGTTCCGCTTCTTTGCAGCAGGCACCTTTGCGTTTCTTACCGTCTGCCTCGCAGCGGACTTCTCTGTTTTTCTCTCCGTCTGCTCCACTGTGAACTTCATCAGCACAAAATGTGATCACCGGCCGCCCGTCCACCATCCGGCCGAAGTCGATCAGTGTGCCGCCATCCTTCTCTGTTACAGACTGCGGCTGCACACAGATCTCCTCATATTCGACTTCATTGGGATCCTGCTCCCTTTCAGTATACAGGGAAGAGGTTCCCGCCGGCACTGCTTCCAGGAAATCATCGACTCCCCACGTGATGTCACTGCGAACGATTCCGTTCTCTTTGCTGCTCTCCACATAAATACAGGGAAGGCCTGTCATGTTTCCGATGAATACCTCAACAAGATGACTGCCCGGTATCAGTTCGATTTCTTCCCTCAGTGAAAACTTTTTCCCGTCCACCTGCACGTGGCCGATTCCGCACCCGTACACGGTCTTAAAGCGGTACATACAGCCGTTCACCGCCCTCTTTTTTCGCCCGCAGGACTTTCCGTTTATGAGGAGCTCGACCTCTGCGGCACGCGCATACACTTCCACATATGCGGTGCGTCCCGCACATCCGCGCCAGGACCAGCTCTCGACGGCCTTGGACAGCTGCCAGCCTGTCAGCTGGAGCTTTTTATCCTCATACACCGGCAGGACGCCGATGAGCGGGCCTGCCTCTCTCTCCAATGCGACTCTCGTATAGGCTGCTTCCGCGCGGGGCTTGCCCAGAAGATCGATCCTCCCGTTGCCGCCGGTCATTTTGCTCTCGTCCTCTGTCATCCGATAATCCGGGAACTCCGCCGCGCCGCTGCCGGTCTCGCCGATATAATCCATTCCTGCCCAGACAAAGTCACCGATGATATTCGGATTGTCGCGCGCGATCTCCCAGAAGAGCCATGCATCTTTGCAGAAAGTCTCTGATCCGAGGATCAGACGCTTCGGATATTTTTTAATGTCATGTCTGTAGCGCCAGATCCCGTAGTTATATCCGGCTATGTCCATATTGGCGAAGGCGTCTTTCGTCTTCCAGTCGCTGGGCGGGAGCGTTGCGCCGAACTTCATGAAGCGGTCGCCCATAAGGCATGCCAATGTATTGTAGAACTCGCTGCCGACAGGCTTTTTCTTCTGATCCTCACTCTTCCCCTTTTTGGCATCATCAACAGCCTTGTCCGCTTTGTCGTCGCTGTAAACGCCAAAGCCCATCGAATAGAGGAAATTAAAGAAAATATTGACGCCGCAGGTCACAGGTCTTGTGGCATCCAGACTGTGCAGGTAGTTCGTCATCTCTCCCGTGAGCGCAATGCCTTTCTTCTCGGAAGTCTCCGCAACTTCATTGCCTGTGGAGTACATAATGACGCAGGGATGATTGTAATCCTTGTCCACCATCTCACGCAGATCCGCCTGCCACCACTTGCTGTGGATGCCGGCATAGTCGTATTTGGTCTTGTGGATGTACCAGCAGTCCACGAACTCGTCCATCATCAGCATTCCGAGCCGGTCACAGGACTCCAGCATCGTTTTGGATACGGGATTGTGCGAGGAGCGGATCGCGTTGTATCCGTTCTCCAGGAGTATGCGGACACGGCGTTCCTCCGCCTCCGGATATGCGCAGGCACCGAGGATGCCGTTGTCGTGGTGAATGCAGGCGCCGCGAAGAATTACACGCTCCCCGTTGATGGTCATGCCTTTACCGGCTTTCCATTGAAGCGTCCTGATGCCGAAAGTCTCCTCCACGACATCATTCCCGAAAAGAACGCGGCACGTGTAGAGATTGGGCTGTTCGGGACTCCAGAGTTCTCCGTCTTTTACGCGAAAGCGGAACTCTGTCTCTGCGCCGTTTCCATTCTCTGCGCTCTCCTTTGAATAAGAGCTGATCAGACGCACCGGATCGGAAAGCGCCTCCGGATTGCCCTTTTCGCCTTTGAGGATCTGGATCCGGACTTTCCCCGGGACAGACGTACTCACTCTCACACTGATTTTACGGGTCTCATGATCCAGTGTGCGGATCTTAACGCCGTTGACCGGTATAAAGGCATCCCTGCCCTCCCAGAGCCAGACCGGCCTGTAGATCCCGGTACCGGAATACCAGCGGCTGTTGGGCTGGTCGGAATTGAAGGCCTTTACAAGGATCTCATTCTTTTCGCCGTACCTGAAATATTCAGAAGCGTTCACATAGAAATTGGAGTACCCGTAAGGTCTCTCACAGGCCCTGACGCCATTGATATACACTTCAGCGTTATGATAAACGCCCTCGAACTCCAGGATCTGTGCCTTGCCCTGATCTTCCGAAGGCACGTCCGCGACTTTGCGGTATTCGTAATCATATCCCGCATAGTAACCGATATTTCCCTCTCCGATGCTCTCACGGGTCCTCGGTTCCGAGAGCATCGCATCGTGAGGAATGGAGACTGCCTCGAATCCGCTTCCGGTCGTTATGCAGCGGACTTCCCAGTCCTTGTTAAAATCTGTTCTTTTCATATCTTCCTTCTCCTCGGGGACGACGATCAACTGACAGGCAATAGCTAAACCAGGCTCGGAATGAAAACTGTATGAACAATTCAAACAATCTGCACAAGCCTTAGAACTTCTTCATGAACGAAAGATGTGGAATGAGCAAAAACCGGACTGTCTGAGCGCAGCAAGTTTCCGATTTTTGCGAATGCTTTTCCACATCTTGAGTGAGTGTTAGAAGTTCTTGGCGCGGAAGCCGTTTGAATGTTCATACAGTTTTCATGAAGAGCCGCACCTTGCAATCACCTGACCTTTGACCAAAGAAGCGCATGCCCCTGACGGAACATGCGCTTTTGATGAACAATTTACCGGAATCAGGCTTCCTTCTTCACATCGAAAAACGCCGTGAACACTGCCAGCACCGCCGCAGCGATGAGCGCTGCTATGGCGATGATCGCGCTCTGCAGATCCGCCATGTTCTGCGCGTTATTCTCGAAGGTCATGATGGCCGCAATGCCGTTGATCCTGCTGTTGACCAGATTCAGTGCTGCCACGATCATGCAGACGGGAGCCAGCACAGGGAGGATGTCCTTCCAGGAGGCTTTCGGCTCACCGAGCACGAGCCACAGGGCAAGGGCCGCTATTCCGAGGACCGCACCGCCGATGACGATGGGGTCTTTGCCGAGTCCGGAAAAGTAAGTTGTATTGGAGTTCATGATGTAATTGACCAGTCCGACAAGTGCAGCCACGATCGTGATGACTGTCATGATCGATCCGAATAATGCTCTTTTCCTATATCGATCCCCTGAACGCTGTTTACGACAAATTCACCGCAGACGGGATCCGCGTGCTCTTCACCTATGCGCCGCGCAACAAGGCCGCCCTTTCCGAGGAGAGCGACAGCGATGCCCTGGCAGAGCTCGACGCATGGCTCCGGGAAACGCTGCACGCCGAAGTGATCTCTCCCATAGAGGACTCACTCTATCCGGGCCGCTACCTCTTCGGCACAGACAATCATTTATCCACTGAGGGAGCCGAGATCCGCTCAGAGCGGATTCGCCGCGATCTTTTGGAGGTGCTTGATGATGCAGAATAAAACTCCTTTTCTCAGGATTCTGCTGTTGATCCTCATGGCAGGTTTCGCAGTTCTGTTTCCCGCTGCCCTTTTTGCAGGCCTTTCCTATGACGTGATCACAGCGCTGATCCTCGTGCTCCTGACGGCTGCGCTGGCCGTTCTGTACCTGTCAGAGAAAGGCAGAAAGGGGGACGAACCGTGAATTTTACTTCTCCTCTCTTCCTGACCGGCTTTCCTGCGGTCTGTCTCATCTACAGGAAACTGCCGGAGCATAAAGCGTCCGGACTCTTATCCCGCCGGACTTTCCTTCTTCTGGCGAGCTGGCTCTTTTATATGGGAGGAAGCCTTCTGTGCTTTCCGCTGCTGTTCCTTGTCACGCTGATCACTTATCTTGGAGGGATCTCGATCGAAAAAGCCTGTGCTGAGACAAAGGACCGTGCGAAGGCGATCCTTGCCCTCGTACTGTTTTTCGTGCTTTCCATCCTGTTCTTCTTCAAATATTTCGGCTTTGTACAGGATACTCTGTTTCGCCTTACGGGCATGAAGGGCAGGGGGCTTCTGCTGCCGCTTCCTGCCGGGATTTCCTTTTACTCGTTCCAGTCGCTATCCTACTGCCTGGATGTTTACCGCGGAAGACGGGCGGCTGAGCGAAGCTTCAGAGACTTTGCGCTCTACGTATCCTTCTTCCCGCAGCTCGTGGCAGGCCCCATCGAGAGAGCCGATGATCTTCTCCCACAGCTTAAGGCGTGCCCTTCTCCGACGGGATCGGACACCCGGACCGGTGCTTTCTTTATCCTGCGCGGATTCTTTAAAAAAATCGTAATTGCGGACTTCATATCCGTATATGTGTCAGCACTGTTCAACGCAGAGCGCTGCAGCGGTCCGCTCACTATTCTGGCAGGCATACTGTTCGGTTTTCAGATCTATGCGGATTTCTCCGGATATTCGGATATTGCGCTGGGCGCTGCCCGGCTTCTCGGGATCCGTCTGCACATGAACTTTGATCGTCCATATCTCGCCGACAGCATCCGGGAGTTCTGGCGGAGATGGCACATCACGCTCACGAGCTGGTTCACGGATTATGTGTATATTCCTCTGGGCGGGAGCCGGCGGGGAACGGCAGTGCATGTACGGAATATACTCATCGTATTTCTTCTGAGCGGTTTCTGGCACGGTGCGGACTGGCATTTTGCGGCGTGGGGGCTCTATCACGGCATCCTGCTCTCCCTCGGTATTCTGTGGGCAAAAGCGCATGGGACGAAATCGGAAAGAGCGCACGCCGATCCAGCAGGGATACCTGCCGGACGCAGCGCTTCAGGTTCCGGTACCGGGCACAGTCCGGTACGTCTGATCCGCATCGCCCTGACTTTTCTTCTGACAAGTCTCGGCTGGGTCCTTTTCCGGGCTGCGTCCGTGCGGCAGGCCTTTTCCATGTATGCGGTCCTGGCCAAAGGCTGGACAGAGCCGGACGTACTTCGCGCTGCGTTTATTAAGGCCGGAGCACCACTCGGCATGGCAGTTCTTATAAGGATCGCGCTGATCCCGGTCCTCCTGTATCTGGTCAGGGCCGTTCCCGCTCAGCATGACATCGCGCAGACTTCAGATACCCGTCCGTCTTCTGCAGGAGATGTTCCCGACAGGCATGGAGCCGCAGAGGAAAATGACAGGATCCTTCTCCTTATGATCACCGCTTTCCTCATGGCCGCCGCGGTCACGGTCGCCTGGATCGGTAATCTGGCAGGAGGCACAGGAAATGATTTTATTTACTTCCAGTTCTGAGAAAGGCTGACCTCGGTCCGAGGTCCGAAGATCGTCCTGATCGGGGGCAGTTCCGCTGCCTTCGGCGTGGACAGTACGCTCATAGAGCAGGAGCTCCCGGCATATGAGGTGGTGAACTTCGGCATGTACGCGGCGCTCGGAAGCCGCATGATGCTGGATCTGGCGGAGAACAGCATCGGCGAAGGCGACATCGTCATTTTCATGCCGGAGATCAACGGACAGACTCTGTCTGACTTCACGGACGGCACCTATGCACTCCAGGGACTCGACGGCGCATGGAAGCTGCTGGGGCAGATACGGCCTGATCTGTACCCTTCTGTCTTTGGTGCCATGCCTGCCTTTGCCATGGAGAAACTGCACTATCAGCTGGACAATGCACTGCCCGAGCCGGGCGGACTCTACCGCCGCAGTTCCTTCAACGAGTATGGAGATATCGTGAGTGAAGCGGTCACGCAGAACATCATGCCGGAAGAGTATGACCCTGATCTTCCCGTGTACATGACGGATGAGCTTCCCACAGAAGAATTTACCGCCTATCTGAATGGCTATGCCGGGAAACTGCGTAAGAAGGGTGCCTCTTTCTACTACCACTTCTGCCCGGTGAACGCTCTCTCCGTCACAGGAAGTGACACTGCCGGTTCCTCCGAACAGGCAGTCGATACAGGTGATGATACGATCGGTCCCTCCGAACATGCAGACGGCACAGGCATAGACACTGCCGCTTCCTCCGAACAGGCAGACAGCGCTGGCGGGGCGAACGAGTCCTCCTTCGCTGAGTCTGCTGCCATGGAGTTCTATGCACATTTAAAAAATGTCCTCGATTTTCCTCTTCTCGGAGATCCCAGAGAGGCTGTGATGGACGCCGGATGGTTCTATGACACCAACTTCCATCTGAACAGGGCGGGAAAGACCGTATTTACGAGACAGCTGGTGCGCGACCTCAAGGCTGCTCTCGGCGACACTTCTCCGACTGAGATCAGCATACCCGCGATGCCGAGGACACTGGCCTTTTCCCGGATGTCCGAAGATGGAGACACCGTCCTCAGGCGGTCGGTTTATGCCGGCAACACACAGATCACGGAAATCACGGTCCCGGAGACGGTACGGCGGATCGAGGACGGGGCGTTCGGAGGCTGTACTTCACTGAAAGTAATCTTTCTTGAGGCAAAGGAACCCTCACAGATCCTTGTAGGGCGGCACCTTCTGGACGGTACAGACGCAGATCTCTTCGTGCCCGCAGAGTCGTTATCCGCTTATCGCACAGATTACCGGTTCTCTCAGTATGCAGACAGGATCAAGGCCCGCTGAGCGAGCCCTGATCCGTATGCTGATCATAAAAGAACGGAGCCATCGGGACCGTCCCGATGACTCCGGAAATAGCACATCATCTTTTCATTTTTTTGATCACTTCCTGCCTGCGGACGCTGCTTTCTCATGATTCTGCTTAATCTTTTCCTGATTCTCAGTAGCATGCTTCTCGACGTCCATTCTCCACAGAAGAACGACCGATATAATGAAGGAAAGCATATCCATTCCGAGGTAAACGAAGATCAGAACATTTTCCGCCATAGCCGGCTGCTTTGCAAGGGTCGCGTCATAACCGGTCGCGCCAAGCAGTCCGCTGACGATTCCTACCGCCAGGCCCAGAAGACCGACCATGATGGAACCGTAGATCGACATTGTAAAGCCGTCGCTCCTGAAACCGTTTTTGGCCTCGAGGTGATCGAGCACATCCGAGACGACTGCCAGCATGACATACTGTGCGGGGATGATTCCGACTGCCTTCAAAACAACGCCGGTGCAGACCATTTTGAAACTGTGAACCCCCAGAAATGCGACGACGCCGCCCAGCACGGAGAAGAGCAGTCCGATGACGATCGCGCGCTTTTTGCCCAGCTTGTTGGCAAGAGGCCATGCAATGACCATGCCGACCGCGGACGGAAGACCGCCGATCAGACCAAGCGTACTCATCAGGGCGCCGGATGCGCTCTCGGGATCCGTGGCAGTGAGGACACTGTCGAACATCCAGCGCACATAGAAGCTCATAGACGTATTTTTGACCAGCTGTCCCATCTGGAAGAAGAGTACAAAGAGGATGACCATCCACCAGTATTTATCCTTCGTACACGCCTCGACATGTGTCTTCATGGGAATGGCTTCGGCCGCCTGCGGAAGATCCATGGTCTCCTCGGTAATTCTCTCTCTGGTGAAGAAATACTCAAGAATGATGCCGAACGCCGTGATCAGCGTGAAGACGATCGAGAGCACTTTCCAGTGGGAGTAGGATGCCGCAACGTCCAGAGATGAACCGTTGTACGAGAACATATAACTCTGCAGCAGGATCGGAACCACGATACTGGCACCGACACCGGCAGCCGCCACCATTGACGCATTGGACATGGTCGCCAGAAGTCCTCTCTTGTCCGTGTCACGTGTCGACAGGGAGACCATCGAGCTGTGCGCCGTATAGTAGCAGGGATAAGCAATCGAATAATACAGATTATAGCTGACTGCGATCCAGATCATCTGCAGCGGCGAACCGTTATTGGGAGATGCGAACATCAAAATAATGGCCACTGCCATGAGCGGGATCGACACGAACAGATACGGACGGGCTTTCCCTGCCGTAGTTCTTGTGTTATCGATCCACTTTCCCACCATCAGGTTTCCGAGTACAACGAAAACAACGGAAACGATCGGAAGGAGCGCCGCAAATGCGCCGGCCCCGAATTTGGTCCATCCCAGAACATCCGCATAATATCTGGTAAGGTAAGCGCCGAAGATCGAGTTTGCCAGCATCGCGCAGAACGGTGCCAGAAAATACCCCAGAGCGATCTCCTGTATTTTGACCTCGCTGCTCCTGATCCGGGTCTTCAGTGCAGGTGTCTCTACTGTCTTTTTCAAAAAGTCCATTGTGTCCCCCTCCCTGTCTGATTGACATCACGGTCTCCATGTCTGATCAGCATTCCTGCTTCCATGTCTGATCGGCATTCCTGCTTCCACGTCTGATCGGCATTCCTGCTTCCACGTCTGATCGGCATTCCTGCTTCCACGTCTGATCGGCATTCCTGCTTCCACGTCTGATCAGCATTCCTGCTTCCATGCCAGACCGGCAATCCTGTTAGTATGATTATATTTCATAATGTTCCGCAAAATGTACCGGGGACGCAAACGGTACGGAAACTGCCGTAAACGTACAAATACGGAAGCCATCAGGTCTGTCATTCAGACCGGGAACAGGATGCTCAGCAGGAACCACCCGTCTTCTGTTCTGATGGTAACTGTGCCATCATATTTTTCAACCGTCCTGCGGATACTCTTGACGCCGTACCCGTGATAATCCTTGTTGT
This sequence comes from uncultured Eubacteriales bacterium, assembly GCA_900314565.1. Lineage (GTDB taxonomy): Bacteria > Bacillota > Clostridia > Lachnospirales > Lachnospiraceae > Chordicoccus. Next base: position 5,392 of record OMVU01000030.1, on the reverse strand, counting down.
TCTTGGTGGTGATCAGATCCTTGCCGTCGAAGCGCACTTCACCCGCATAGCGGTTCTCTATCTTGACAAGGGCAAAGCCCATCTGTTCACAGATCACGACCCGGATCAGCCGTTCATTCTCATCCGCTACGCTCGCCGCGCCTCTGATGGCGTTGTCGAGCGCATTTCCAAACAGCGCGCTCAGATCCATAATACTCATAAAATCAAGCAGCGTACCGTCCGCCACCACATTCATGGAAATTCCCTGATTCTGGCAGACAAGGCTCTTTGCCGTATAGTAAAGGTAATATCTGCCGTCATCACCGACCACCATGTCCGGCGCCGCCAGACCGTTCGTCATGCGGATACGGGGAGCAGCAGGATCCTGTTCTCTTTTGAAGATCACGCCATGGTACTTCCAGTTCCCCAGATCATCTACCGGTGCAGACCAGCACACGTAATCTCCCAGACAGAAGTTCAGTCCGTTAAAGAGATCGTGGGAACCGTAGATATACACTCTGCCGTCGACAATATGCGGCTCCGCATCCGGAACGTACTCCCAGCTCGGAAGATACGGGTTAAATGCTTGCATTGTTTTCATAAGAGCCCCCTTTTTCCAGTGTGCCTTTCGGCACACTTCTCCATAATTACTCTGTTCACCTGTCTGTATTGTACACATGACTCTGTCAATATTCCGGATTTGGTGTAAACTGTCGTTTTTTTGCCGTAACCAGTATTCTGCCCACATACCGGGTGCCGGTCGGGCATATCTGCAGGGTCATGTCCGGTGGAAGGAAGTCCTGCCGGCATATTCATTCTAAAAACCTGAAGTGTTTAACAACTGACTATTCCGACAGTTTACTCCGCTGAGACGGAACTGCTGCCCACAGACTGCAAAGCAGTGGCATCTCAGACCCGGGTATAACAAATCCCCATCACTCCAATCACCATCAGCGCATACAGTACATAGTACCCGACTCCTCCGCCGGTGACAGCCTCGATCCACGAAAGCGGGGAGTCGGGCGCTGCCTCCAGCAGATATCCGTAATTCATGCCTGTCGCACGGTCGAACGGCATAACTAAAGCAAAATAAAACACGCAGAAGCAGATCGGTATAAAGGCGCGCCGCCGCCTAGGACAGACAGTCTTCTCCAGCATGCTTGTCGTGATATAGAGGACAATCCCGAAATGCCCCAGAAATTCACAGGCACTCAGGAAGGAAAAAGGGGGCAGATCTCCCCATGCAGGAAAAAGAAGCGCGAGAAGTGCGCCCGGAAGTCCGGGGAAGAACAATAGTTCCGACAGAACCGTTATCAGTGTATCAATACCTGTTAAATCAGCTGCCCGCGTTTCATTCCCTGCTCTGCGGCAGCTAATCAGCCAGTGCAGAAAGCAGCCGTAACCGGTCATAGAGCAAATATGCAAAGGTAGGAAAGAAAGTCCGTAAGTTCCCTTCCCTATTTCATACAGTACCGGAAGGATCCTCCCCAGAACAGCCAGCACGGCTCCCGCTTTTCTTCCACAGGCCGGACAGTAACGCACAGTTGCAGCGCCTGTAATGCCCAATATGAACAGCCACATTATATGCGATGTGCCAAAGCTCTCAAATCCGGACATGCGACCTCGCTTTCTGATCGTCAAAGGAGAATAGCTCTCGCTATTATGAACAACGTTTCCGCGCCAGGAACGCCGGGGCGTTCCTGCTTGAATGATACATCATATACAGTATAACACTTCGATCGTCACGCGGTATTTTGAGATCAGTACTTACAGAAAAAAGCCTTGTACCGCAACATATGCTGGGCACAAGGCTTTCATTTTTTTCATTGCTAGATACTCACGGCTTCAGGCAGCAGGGAGATACGCGCATAAAGTGATACTCGTCTTCATCGTGCGTACAATCTTGCGATAAAGACTCAAGTCTCGTTCGCAAGACTTCGTGCTCCTGCTTATCGTTCTTTACGTGTCAGCGAGGTAAGAACGCTTCGGCGTTCTTACCTCGCCGCGCTTATGTGAGAAGCACCTTTCTCTCAGAATATTGATCCGGACTTGATCCGGACGCTTTTACCTCTTATTTTCCCTGATTTTTACTCAATGTGTACGCCTCTCCCGGCACAAGCACATGCAATCTGTCCGGATTTACGATTGCTTTTTTCAGCTCGCGCGGATCGCCGTTGAAAGTGGACCAGTCCGGCGCGTCCACGCTGCCCCAATGAATCGGTATCAATGGGGCATTGGGATAGGCATCGCACAGCTTTACGGCACTGCCGGACAGCCAGCGAATCTCCGTTGCCTCCGGTCTGTCAAACGCTTCCTTCCCGATGTGCTCCACATAAGACGGTATCGCCTGTCCCTTTTTGCTGTCCTTTACATTCATCGTCATACCTCCTTGAGTCAATATCAATATGCTTTTCCCAACCTTATACCTTACATTAACATAGGAATTTCCGCATAGGAAACAATACACTCCCGATTTTCACAATGCCATTTTTTCGGCCTGCCGAGCAATTTGTTGATCGCGATGTTCGGTATATTTATGCCGCTTCCCACATACGACATTTGCACGCCGCCTGACATTCTTGTGTTCACTTCCAAAATATAAGGGATCTCACCTGAAAACTTGAACTGGATGTTGCAGGGCATTTCCAGATTCACTTTGCCGTAAAAGTCCTGACAATACCTGATAATATCAGGATCATATTTTATTTTTTCCGCTCTTGATGTTCCTTTATACCGCGGGACCGCAATGATTCCATCTTTCGTCTTCAAGCAGTCCACGCTGATTTCTTCTCCCGGCAGATACGGCATAACAATGACAGGACCGAAACGTTCCACCTCACTTAAAGCCGAATACGCCTTCCGGATCGTAATTCTGCTGCCCTGCCTCCACCGAAGCTCGGAAAATGCATTCTCATGGTCGACAATTCTGCGAAAGCTGTTGCCGCCTTCGTCATTTACAAATTTAAAACATACACTGTTGTGTTTTTCTTTAAGAGACTCGTATGCATGTAAAAATTCATCCGCCGTTGTAACAGCACAGTACTCGGGAACTATGCCAATACCGTTCTCATTAAAAAACTTATAAGCCAGATCTTTACGGTTAAGCATATTGACCGCTTCATAGTCGTCAACAAGCACTTTGACTCCTATCCTTTCAAACTGATCCTTATGCCTGCTGATCGCGACCAGCTTCCTTCGCGGAGCAAAAATATCTATCCTGTTCTTCTCACAGAAATCCAGGCAGTATGACACATACTCTTCATCCTTCAGTACCGGTTCAATGTGCCATTCATCGCAGACCTTTTTATATACCGCCTGCTCCCGCTCATTGCTTCCGATAATCTGAAAATCTGATTCGTCCTTTTTGATCAGCTGAATAATACTGTATGCTGTACTGAACCAATGATTAAACCAAATCCGTATCATTTTTGCTCCTTTAATAATTCTGCAAATCTATTTTGCTCCCTCAATAATTCTGCGTCAGAGATTGAATTCTTCCGGTTCACACTTTTATACATATCTGTTCAGAATATTCCTGACCGCCGAATAATATCCTCCCCCGAACATATTCAGGTGATTGAGGAGCTGATACAGATTGTAAAGATCGCGCCGGTCTTTATATCCGGAACTCAGATTTCCGAACTCCTTATATGCTTTGTAGAACGAATCCGGAAAGCCTCCGAACAGCTCCGTCATAGCCAGATCCGCCTCCGGGTGACCATAATACACGGCGGGATCGATCAGCCATCCCTTTCCGTCATTTCCCGTTATGTGATTCCCTGCCCAGAGATCCCCGTGCACGAGGGAAGGCCTTTCCGGCTCAACAAGATATCTGTCAAGATGAGACAGAAGATATTCGATTTTCCTGCGTTCCGACGGCCCGAAATACTCTGCGGCAGCTTCGAACTGAGGCTTTAATCTGCAGTCTCTGAAGAACGGGATCCATCTGTCATGGGGCGTATTGATCTGCTTCCGCATACCGATATAGTTGTCCATGAAGAATCCGTAACCGACTTCCGTATGTAAAACGGGCGCCTTGTGCATGGCGGCAAGTTCGCGGGCAAATGTCTGCCAGTAGTCTTTTATACGCGGCCCTCCCGCAATGAATTCCTGCAGCAGAAATGAACAGGTCTGATCTTTGCCGAGTCCCAGAAGGACGGCAGAACCGATCGTACGGGATCCTGCAATCTCCTCCAGACCTGTCGCTTCCGCCTCAAAATTCGAAAAGGCACCCGGAGAATTATATTTCATGAACACAGTCGTCCCATCATCGAGCACCAGAGCGCAGGCTTCGTTGATATCACCGCCCGCTATGCGTCTTCGCCCCGCAATGCTGCGTCCATTTCCAAAAAGGTCCCTGACAGCATCGGCCAGAGATGCATAAACTTTTCTCGTCATAGTTTCCGCTCTTTCTGCAGGCCAATGGCTCCGCGAACACTTTCATCTGCCAAAATATCGTATGGTCCAGGATGCCTGTGTTTCGATCCGGCTTCTCTGTTTGGCAATCCTCTACATTTTACCATAATTATCCTGAATTATTCATGACGTATGGGACATGCCCTTGAAACGTCGATTTGTTACACAACAATACCACTATCCATGTTCGGCTCTCGGCAGGACGGCATTTGTCCACATAAATGGGCACAATACTCCCGTTGAGTTCTGAAAGCGGCATATGGTATTGTCAAGGTTCATTGTTCTGCCGTCAGACAGCAAGTTCAGGAATCTGCAACTGCTGTATGTTCCGCTGTATTTCCCGGAATTCATCCTTATAGGGACAGCTGCTGCAGAATCTGAAACTTCGGTATCTGGCTGACCGTATTACCCTTGCGGCGATTTTGATCAGTTTCAAGCGGAAAGTCTCGATCTGCATTTTCTGAAAATGCTTCGGAAGCACCAGCCGTTTGAACCAATTGAACAGGTTATACGCCAGCATGCAGATCATCAGGCGACCTGCATTCACCAGCATGGCATGGCTGCTCATACAGGAGAAATCAAAACCGTTCCTGGACTCCTTGATATAGTTCTCCATGCGGCCGCGGTTGCAGTAAAACCTGATGACATCTTCCGGCGAAAGATCCATGTTTGTTACGATAAATGTGTACATGTAGGTCATCTGGTCTGTGGGCTTCTCCACTTTACAGACGACACGCCGGGCATATTTCCATGAGCTGGCCTTATACATGAATTCGCCATAACAGACAGCATAGTCAACCTTGTTGTCTTTGGTCAGTTCATCCAGATCAGATTCGACATATGACGTAGAAGATCTTAAGTTGCTGTTCATCTTAAGACGGATGGCATAACTGCAGCCATGGGTCTCCGCGAGATCATAGATCTCCGGAGTGGCAAAGCCGCTGTCTCCCCGCAGGGAGATCATAACATCGGGATACTGTTCAAGGAACTCATTCAG
>OMVU01000101.1 GCA_900314565.1 uncultured Eubacteriales bacterium | reverse complement strand
GACTTCGAGGAGGTGAAGTAAGGCTGATAAACAGCAATAAGCAACAATAAACGAATCGGTGTAACTCATTGAGTTGCACCGATTTTTGTTTTAGTTAAACTTTGTATATTTGGCTCTGATTTCGGATATTTATCGTAAATTTGCACCAAATCGTTCACGCGACTTAAAGGTTGACGAAGTTAAACTTAAAGACATATACCTTATTATATATAAGAAATGGCAAAGGCAAATTATCATATCCGAAGGAAGTGCCCTATATGCGGAACCATCTTTGAGATTCGCACCATTGATGCTGTGTATTGTTCTCACAACTGTTCCGCTGTAGCCTCTAAGAGGAAAAAGGCTCAGGAAGAGAAGGAAAAGAAGTATGAGCAGATGGCGAAGGAAATTCCAGACATCAAGGAGTATCTAACAGCAGCAGAGGCAATAGCAATGTACTGCGTTGAACGTAGTACATTGTATCGTGACATTCGGTTAAAGAAACTTCCGTCCGTTAATCTCGGCCAACGTCAGCTAAGACTGAAACGTTCTGATTTGGATGAGCGTTACGAACTGAGGAAGAAAGTGCGGAAGGCTGCTAAGAAGCCTATTCCCAAGACATACAATCTCGAACCCGAGAATTGCTATACCATCGGTGAAATCTCAAAGAAGTTCAGAATTCATGATTCATCCGTATGGGCCCACATCCGCAAGTTCTCTATCCCTACCCGACAGATAGGTAACTATGTTTACGCTCCAAAATCAGAAATCGACAAACTTTATAAATCTATCAAGTTATGAAGACTCCAATGAAGCGCACGGTATTCAAGGTAATACTCCGTAAATCTGAATACAAAGAGCAGTGGTCATTGCTCATCGAAAGCTTTCCTGTCTTTGAGCCAGGCAAAGACAAACCACTTCGCAAGCATGAACCACTTGGTCGCTATATAACGACACCCATCTTTGACAAGAATAGTTCTGGAAGAACTCTACCAGATGGGAAAGCGTACTATCGTCCCAAGCGTGATGCCAATGGAATCATCATGTGCCGCTCGCAAAAAGATCAAGAGGCCTGCATCTTTGCAGACAAGGTACGTGACCTCCGTCAGCACGAATACGATAATCAGTCTTTGTACACAGACTCGGAGGCAGAACAAGCAGCACAAAACGAAAGGTCAAAGTGCGACTTCATCAAGTACTTTGAAGAGCTAAAGGACAAACGTCACAAGAACAGTTCCAAGTCAATTCAAGTGAACTGGAAAAGAGAACTGGCATTGATGAAGCTATACACTGGAGGGAAACCCCTTCTATTCGGCAGCATTGACGTGAACCTCATCGAAGACTACAAGGATTACCTTGTCAACGCGCCACAAGGCGGTAGTAAGACAGGAACCATATCAGCCAATACCGCCTCGACCTATTTCTCGATATTCAAGGCTGGTCTTCATCAAGCCTTCATTGATGGCTACTTGACCATCGACCTTGCAGCCAAGGTTAAGAACATATACTACGAGGAAAGCCAACGCGAGTATCTGACACAGGAAGAACTCAACCAACTGGCAGCCACACCATGCGATAGCGAAATCCTCAAAAGAGCAGCCTTGTTTTCTGCCTTGACAGGATTGCGCCATAGTGACATCAAACAACTGAAGTGGCGCGATATTGTGAAAGACAAGGAACATTACCAACTCCATTTTACTCAACAGAAGACCAAGGGTGTAGAGTATATGCCAATTTCTGACCAAGCATTTTCCTTATGTGGTGAACGTGACGATGCAGACCGACTTGTCTTTGAAGGGCTACAAGACCCATCATGGATCAATCGTCCTGTTAAGAAATGGGTTGAAGCTTCAGGTATTACGAAACATATTACTTTTCACTGCTTCCGCCATACCTATGCAACTTTGCAACTCACCAACGGAACAGACATCTACACAGTTAGTAAAATGCTCGGCCATAAGAAGGTGACTACAACACAAATTTATGCGAAGATTGTCGACGAAAAAAAAGAGAAAGCGGCAAATGCCATTAAATTGGATATTGATCTCTCCGACCTGAATAACAAACAATAGACATTTGATAATGAAATATACCGAATACTATAAGACAGAGAATGATCTCGTCCGGTCTCCGAAAGTAACAAAGGAGGCTTATGATATTGTCAAGGCAATGTATGAGCCTCACTGGGGAAGAGAGAACAATAAGAAATGTCTTACACAAGAAGAACTGCCCATTGTCTACGCTTTCAATCTTGCTGAGGGTATCAAGAATGAGATATTAGCTGCAGGGGACAATTATTCTGAGGCTGTCGCCAGAGAAAGCAAAGAATTGTATCACTGGGGTACCAAGAAACAAAAACATGAAGTCGATTGGCTCTACCAGAGGAATACGGTTTTAGGCATCACCTATTATTTTTTGGCATGTGAGCCTGACATTGACGAAAGGATTCTTGACGAGCTTCATCAGGCAGCTGTTAATGTACCAGCTCCATTGATTCCAAGCATTCATATTCCCATAATAAGTGCTATGCCCTATTTTGATATTTTTGTCGATGCCGCTAGGATAAAGAATAATCAAGACTCTGAACATAAAGCTTTGGTAAAAAGAAAAAGGAATGTTCCCAAGAGAGAACTACCTGATGAGAAAGAGATGCTGCTTGCCCAAGATTGGGAACAGGCAAGAAGGATATTTGACAGTATCTTCCGTTATGGACTTGATATGGATAAAATAGGCAACGGTTTGAACTCTTTATTTAATAATCGCAATTACATTCACCAACAAAGATACTGGTACATCATTTATCAGTGGTTTATGGAATTAGGATTCATAACTTCAAAACGATCAGGTAAGGATTTCAGAATATGGGCCATCTATATGTTCGGAGAGATAGGCTATTCAACGCAAGACGATTTCTCCAAAGCAAAAGCTATAGCACCAGGCAGTCCATCTGAGTGGAAAATCATCTCAGGTCATGAGGACTTTATCCTCATCAGAGACATACTAAACGGAGTTTTTAATAAAGAACAGCGTAATAAGTATCTGATGGATGGCAGGTACATTGATTGGAACCTATAAAGTTCTGTTATAGAATGACATATACAACTATTCCGAATAGCGAATCCGAGTATCTATTCCGAATAGTAAAAGAAAATACAACCCTATTCCGACTAAGCCGGAAATAGGGTTTTTCGTTCTCTATTGCCTCATTTCACACCTATATTTTTGCAGTTGCCTTTCTTTCGAGAGGTGGCTGTTTTCCTATTGATTTCAGCCAACCATTCAAATTTAACAGTATGGCAGAAAATACTTATTCATTTAATGATTTGCCGAGAGCCTTGACAGAGATTCGTCAAGAGATGGCTGACTTGAAAAGAATGATTCTTGATTTCCAAAAGCCTTCTCAAAGGGAGGAAGACCGATGGATGAACATAGAGGAAGTACGTGAGTACATTCCCTTTCATCCAGCTGAACAGACCGTCTATGGTTGGACGAGTGAGAACCAGATTCCTTTTCATAAAATCAAAAAGAATCTTTTTTTTCTCAAGTCCGAGATTGACGACTGGTTGATGAACAAGAAACGAAAGGCTGATTATGAGATTCAGAAAGAAGCTGAAGCTTATGTCGCACGTAATAGAAGGAGAATGTAATTATGAGTGAGCAAACATTAAGCATTTCTTCTGAAATGATGGTATCTTCTATTACGAACTCTTTCATGCAGGAAGTCAGTTCTGCGGAGAAAAGCGATGAGCAGCCTCTTGAAAGGGGTTGCCCATCCTTTCCCATCGACGTGTTCCCTGAGAAGATCCAGAGGATTGCCCAGGCACTTCATCAAGACGAAGGACTCAACCTGGACTATCTGTGTGCCTCCATGTTTACCGTGCTGGCAGCTGCCATGGGAAATCGGTGGTTATGTCACTTCAAGTCCACATGGCAGGATCCGCCTATTATCTTCCTTGTCCTGATCGGTCCACCCAGCTGTGGAAAGACTCCTCCGCTGAAACAGGCTGTAAAGCCCTTCCGCCTCTTTGATGCGGAACTGGAGCGGAAATACAGAAACGAAAGGGAAAGGTATGAACAGACGATGGCGCTGCCAAGGGAGGAGCGTGAACGGAATGGCTTCGATGCTGATCCTGTCCCCCCAGTCTGCCGCTCTGTGCTGACCATCAACTCAACGATTGAGGCCCTTTATTCTGTGCTTGACCAGAACAGACGTGGCGTACTGATGTGCGTTGATGAACTGGACTCCTTCCTGAGCAACATGTCCAGGTATAACCGTGGCAACGATGACGCCTACTGGCTCCAACTCTTCAATGGCGACGGGGTTAAACTTAACAGGAAGTCTTCCGACAGGCCGATGACCGTACTGCATCCTTACGTGTCACTCATAGGCGGCACGCAGCCAGGACTCCTCCCGGAACTACTGGGTGGCAAACGGATGACGAACGGCTTTGCATCACGCCTGCTGAAGGTTTTCCCTGACATCACGGAAATGCCGGAATGGACCATGCGACAGGTATCGCCCGACATCCTCGACGAATGGAACAGCATCGTCAGGAGAGTCCTTGAGACCCCGTCTGAATATGACGAGAACGGAGATGTCATCCCCCATGCGGTGGTCTTCAGTGAGAAGGCCAGAAAGATGCTCTGTCATTGGCGGAACGAAGACAACAGAAGGGAATGGAAGGATACCAATGAGGATTATCTCAAGGGATTCTATGGGAAGCTAGAGACGTATGTCGTACGCTTTTGTCTTGTAATCCAAGTAATCCGGTCCTTCTTTGACACTCGATGCAGTCCGTCCGTCATTGACGAGGAAAGTGTCAGGTCTGCCATCAGCCTGGCGGAGTATTTCCGCGGAATGGAGAAAAAGGCCTTCTCATTTATCTCCAACAGACAGGACGAAGGGAAGGGCATGCAGCTGTTCAACATACTTCCTGATGAGTTCCGGACATCGGACGCCCATGTGTATGGTAGTTCCCTCGGAATGTCCGAAAGTACCGTGAAGCGTTTCCTGAAAAGGTGCTGCGTAAACGGCATTCTCACCAATCCGAAGCACGGACTCTACCAGAAAGCCATGCGTAAAGAGGAAAAGGAGCAGGTGACCCAATGAACCTTTGACCTTTTGACCCAATCGGAAGCCGAGAGCATCAGCTTTCGTGTCCAAAGGGTCAAAAGTTCAAAAGTTCAAAGGGTCGTGGGAACTTTTTGAACCGATAGAAATGAATAATGATGAACAAACATAGATTCATATTGAAACCCTACAAGAGCAGGGAAGACCGGAAAGAGTGTCCCTGCTGCCACGTCAAGGGGTGCTTCTCACAGTATATCGACACGGTGGGGAGGATTGCCTTTCCCCCTGATGTGGGTCGGTGCAACCGTGAACACAAGTGCGGCTATCACTATACGCCGAAACAGTTCTTTCATGATCACCCGGATATGAAGGAGGAACTGATGGACGATGCTGCCATTCTTTCCCCAACCCTTCCAACTCCTCCCCAGCCCAAGGCAGAGCGGTTCTTCTTTCCGCGCTCTGTCATGGAGAGTTCCATGAGCCATTACCGGGAGAACAACTTCTTCCTGTTCCTATGCAGCAGGTTCGGTGAGCAGGCTGCCCTCGAACTGGCAGGGAGGTACAATATCGGTACGGCCAAGGTGCGGAAAGGCTCCTGCGTGTTCTGGCAAGTGGATATCAGGGGACGTGTCTGCCAGGGAAAGGTGATGTTCTATGATGCGTCAACGGGCAACCGCTCGCATGAGGTGCATCCCACATGGGCACATACGCTGATGAGAATCGACAAGGAGAGGGTCGGCCAGTGTTTCTTCGGGGAGCATCTGCTGGCTGAGTTTCCTGACCTTCCTGTCGGAATCGTCGAGAGCGAGAAGTCGGCCATCATCGCATCCTTCTATCTTCCGGGCTACGTCTGGCTGGCCTGTGGAGGAAAGGACGGGATGTTCGGCAAGGCTGACCTGGACATCTTCAAGGACAGGAAGGTGGTGTTATTTCCCGATCTTGGCATGAAAGAGAACTGGGAGGGAAAAGCAGAAAAACTGAGACGGCACGGCATCGAAGCGCATGTGTTCACCTATCTGGAGGATCACGCCTCCCAAAGTGAAAAGGAGAGGGGACTGGACATTGCCGACTATCTGCTTAATGAGCACTCACAGGCGGCCATCCTCAGGATGATGATTGCCAGGAATCCCAGTATCAAGACACTGATGGACAGACTTGACCTGGAACTAGTTTCTTAATTGTGGTTGTTTTTATGATATGAGATACACGAAAATGGTCATAAGACATGGGGTATGTTTCAATCGTGATTCCCAATATACGGATGACCTGACGACATCAGGAAGTAAGGTCGGGAGTATATTGCAAGAAGTGTTTTTGTCATACAAAAACGTCCTTGCCGTTCGCTCCCGGTGGTCGCAAATGTGGGTTTGGGAAGCATGTTTTACATTTTGTGATAATATGATAATTGTATATTTGTATATTATGATATTTGTATATTTACATAATATGATATTTGTATATTTTGATATTATCAATTTCATATTTTATACTTTTACAATTTTCGTATTTTATAGTTTTCATGTTTTATAATAATATAGTAATAAAGGATATGAAGAAAACAGAAAGAATCAATATCAGATGTGGCGAACTGGAGTTTGCCCTTATCAGAAGACATGCGGAGGAGTGCGGCCTTTCGGTGTCCGACTACTGTCGTCAGGTGCTACTCGCCTACTGTCCGAGAAAGCGCCTTTCGGAGCATGAGTATCAGGTCATCACTGAGGTGAGGAAACTTACCAGCGACCTGACACACATCACAAACTTCTTCCACCAAAGGAAGTATGCTTCTATGATGGAAGAACTGAAAAGTATCATTAAAAGACTGAAGGAGATCCTATATGATAGCAAAGGCAAGAACGATTAGCTATGGGACTGCAAAACTGGAGTATGATGCGAACAAGACCGTCGCCCATGTCCATGTGGCCAGTGAGGCATGCCGTCACAACCTATACGGCGACACACCGGGGGAAATCACCCGTGAGATGCACGACGTTCAGGAGAACCATCACCGAAATCTCTCAAAGTGCTATTTCGACATCGTGATAACCTTGTCGGAGCAGGATGCTGGTAAGGTGAATTCTCCTGAGCAATGCAGCGAACTCGTAGAGGAGTACATGAAGAGGCTGATGACCGGGGAGATTGGATTGTCGGAGGAGCAGTTCCGTCAGATGCAGTGGATTGCCTATCAGCATGAGCGGACTGACCATAACAGGAACCTTCGGCACTGGCATGTGCTGGCAAACCGAGTCCTGCAGGATGGGACGGTCATCTCTGATTCTTTTATAGGGAAGAAGGCTGCAAAAGTGGCCAACGACATCAGCCGTGAACGTGGTTTCAGTGTGGCGGAGGTCATCTCTCCGAAGAATAAGGA
>OMVU01000021.1 GCA_900314565.1 uncultured Eubacteriales bacterium | reverse complement strand
CTATATGGAATTCATGAACTGTATTCAGTTGTCAAAGGGCAGAATTAATAGTTGCTTGTAATTGGTGTCATCGCCAATACTTTTGGCGACCATATCATAATATACTTAAAATGTCCGAAGAAGTATTTTGCATAAATGTGTAAACTGTGTAAAGAAAAGGAGAGGGCATGTCAGATTTACAGGACAAGATTGCCATCGTGACCGGTGCAAATTCCGGCATGGGAATGGCCACGGTGGAGGCGCTCAGTGATAAGGGAGCCACTGTCATTATGCTCTGCAGGAGTGAAGAGCGAGGCAGGAAAGCTTTAGCCGAACTGATGAGAGAGAAAAATCGGAAACTGGATCTTATAATCTGTGATCTGGGAGATTTTGCTTCGATCCGCAGCTTTGTCCGCAGCGTGAAAGCGAAGTATCGCCATATCGATATTCTTGTCAATAACGCCGGCTTTATTTCCCTCGACCGGCAGGAGACCAAAGATGGAATAGAGAGGCAGTTCGGAATCAATCACCTTGGTCATTTTCTTCTAACCACACTGCTTCTTGATCGGATGCCTGCAGGTTCCAGAATCGTAAATGTTGCTTCCGGCGCGCATAAAGTCGGGGAGATTCATTTCAATGATATTAATCTTCACCATGGATACAATGTGGTCAGGGCCTATTCCCAGAGCAAGCTCGCAAATGTTCTGTTCACCAGAGAACTGGCAGAACGCCTGAAGGGCAGCGGAATCACTGTCAACTGCTGTCATCCGGGAGCGGTCGCCACCAATATGGGCGTTGACCGGGAGACCGGGTTCGGGAAAACGATCACAGGCCTGCTCAGACCATTTTTCCTGACGCCGGCGGAAGGAGCCGCAACGGCCATTTACCTTGCGACGGACGAGGCGGTCAGTCATATTTCCGGAGGATATTTTTATAAATGTCGGATCGCAAAATCCTCAAAGCGTTCGAAGAGCAGGCGGACTGCCGGGAGGCTGTTTGAGCTGAGTGAGGAGATGGTTCGGGAATGAGCACAGAAACGGCCACAAAGGTCTGCATGGAGGGAAATAGACGCAAAGATCTGCGACGGAGGAAAATGGACGCAAAAATCTGCGACGGAGGAAAACGGACGCAAAGATCTGTACGAAGGAAAATGGACGCAAAGATCTGCGACGGCGGAAAACGGACGCAAAAGTCTGCATGGAGGGATAAGTGATGGATTACGAATCGGCGGTAAAGACGGTCCTGCCGGGCAGGTACCGGCATTTTAAAGGGAATGAGTACGAGGTACTATACATTGCAAAGCATTCTGAGACGACAGAGCCGATGGTCGTTTACCGTGCTCTGTATGGGGACGGAGGAGTCTGGGTGCGGCCGGCGGAAATGTGGAATGAAACTATAGAGCGGGATGGGAAGATCTTTCCGCGCTTTGAGAGGATCCTGCCATGAGCGCGCCGTTTATAAAAGTGGATCTTCACGGACTGCGGCAGGAGGAAGCAATCAGAGTGATCGACCGGGCGATTGCTTCGGCAGATCCCTCAACGTATCAGATACAGCTGATCCACGGCTATAACCGCGGCACAAGCCTGCGCAATATGATTTATGACGAATATCGCTATGAAAAGAAGGTAAAGAGGATCATTCCGGGGGATAATCAGGGAATCACAATACTTGTATTGAAAGAACTGTTCTGAAACTTCATGCGCGGGCATATAACTCTGAGAAAATCAGGAAAGTGTTCGTCTCTGAAGATCTTTGGAGTATGAAGCTGTGCAGGGAGTTTCTGCACCTCTGAGCCGCTTTACAGACACATCAATAATAAGATGAAAAGGATAGTAGAAAAGATGCTGAAATACAGAAACCTGAAGAAAACAGCAGCCGCCTTACTGACCGCATGTCTCATCAGTACAACAATATGCTCCTGCGGAGGAACAGCCGGCGCGACTGATACGGAATCAACCGGTACCTCCGATGTCGAAAAAGCAGATATTCCTTATACAGAAAAAGAAATACCGGTCTTTCGGGAAAAGCTGACTGATGAGAAAGTACCGCTTCGCTTCTACGAGGACCAGCCGAATGTTCCATATATGGGTATCGCTGCCTATTACACGATGATGATCCCGAACGCGGAGATGACTGTCGAAAGATATGAGGATGGATCCTATTTTCTCTACCATGAAAACGGAAATGCCGTTATTGACATCAATGAGGAAACGATGTCATCCGACAATATTTCTGACTTTACCAACCTGATGCCGCTGATGCAGGAGGGCATGCCCAACGTCTCTCTGGACGGTGCGCCGTATCTGCGCTTTTCTTCAATGTCCTGTGATCCGGAGAGGTCTGACGTGACATATGAATTTGCCGATTACAATATTGACCTTCACGGGGGAGAAACGGACGTGTTCTTTCCGCTGGCTACGCTGTCGGACATGTTTGCGGATCAGGCCTACCATTATTCCAGTTACAACGGAGTGAATCTTTACATTAATTCTGATAACAGCATGCCTGAAGCTGATAAGAGGGACGAGCACTACTATGACAGCATTGCTGTAAATGAACGGCCGGCGGATATGGCGGCATTTGCGTATCATGAGCTGTGCTTTGCCATTGATCATTTTTACGGCTGTCCCGGAATCGGGTATCTCGAGCGGAAGGGAGACCTGCAGAAAGCCGGACTGGATAAGGCATTGGAAAGTCTCGGAAAGCCCGGGACCTATACCAGGGAATTGCTGTGTTCCACTGACATGGCAGACTATATCACCGGACTGGTCCGGTTAGGAATGCTCGTAGGCGATGATGGCGGACATACCGATCTTATTCCGAAAACGGAGTATGAGGAACTGAATCCCTCGTTGGCTGAGGAGATGAAAGCCCGCAGCGATGAAAATCAGAAGGGGAAGACTTTTTTTGGGGATATTACGGAACTGAAAGATCTTGAACCAGAATCAGGTCCTGAAGAAGATGCGGCGGCCATGAAAGCTTTCCGGGAGAAACTTTATGGCAGGGACAATACATATTATACGGCAGGAGACACGGCGGTCTGTGTCCTGGATTCTTTCGATTGGATCGACTATGAGGGATGGAAAACATACTTTGCCGGAGGGGGTGAACTGCCAAAACATGACTCTTTTGCAATCGTCGTCGATGCCATGAATAAAGCAAAAGCGGATTCGGCCGTTCGACACTTTGTGCTGGACCTGACTGAAAACAGAGGCGGTTCCAACGACGTCCTGATGGGAATCATGGGCTTATGGCTGAATAAAAGCGAATATACCGTAGAGAACGCTTTGGAAGGTCAGAAGCGAACCATAAGGTATGCGGTGGATCGGGACCTGAACGGAACATTTGATGCGAAAGACGCAGACGTCAGCTATAATATGGATTATGCGGTCCTTACCAGCCTGAAGTCTTTTTCCTGCGCAAATTTCTGCGCAGAACTCATGAAGGAAAACAATATTCCGGTCTTCGGACACAGGACGGCCGGCGGCTCCTGCAGTATCCAGAAGTTCGCATCTGCGGATGGCTTCCTGTTCAACATGTCCTCTGCTCTGGAGCGGCTGGTCGATTCGGACGGCAGCACCGTTGAGGGCGTGGAGCCGGATTTTGTCTTATCTCCGATTGCGGAGGATGGAACCGTTGACTATTCGGAAATGTATGATTTTGAAAAAATCGGTGATATGATGGAAAAATGGCATCAGAAGTGATATGGATTTTTGGGAGGTCTCCTGTCTGCTGCAGTGCAGGAAATTACTGATACATTACGGTTGACAGTTCAGATTAAACAGGTATGATAAATAATTAAAATCAAGAAAATAAAATTTATGGAGGAAATATATGCGATTAATAGGCAATATCCTTTGGTTTCTTTTAGGCGGATTCGTCAGCGGTATGGCCTGGGTCCTGTCCGGAGCTGTCTGGTGCATCACCATCATCGGAATACCGTATGGCCTGCAGTGTTTCAAATTTGCCGGCTTATCTTTCTGGCCGTTCGGAAGAAGGATAGAATATGGCGGAGGAGCTGTTTCATTTATTGTAAATGTAATCTGGTTCCTGCTCAATGGCTGGTGGATGGCCCTCGGAAATTTGGCAATCGGATGTGTGTGGTGCATCACCATCATTGGAATTCCGTTCGGAATACAGTTTTTCAAGATTGCGAAACTGTCCCTGAGTCCGTTTGGGGCAACTATTGTTCGTGATTAAGGGGAAGGAAGCAGCAGCCTGCTGCCTTTCACGTCCGTTGCCGTGACAACGATCGGATACCGGACGCATAACGCACAGAAAATACGGCTGTCTCAGCTGATCGGTTCACCCTGTACGCTCACTTATGATCTGATCATACAGTCATGGGGAGGTGCGATGAGTAAAAGCATCACTATTATATCTATTCTGGTTTCAATTTATCGTTTCGGCTGGAGAAATCTGGCAAATGAGAACTCGTGACATCCTCTTCCAAATTTATATTGAAATGAAACGCTGCGCGATAGTCTGACAGGCTGTAGTGCAGCGATTTTTCTTTTCTGCTCCGCCTCTTGACACCCCTGATGGGAAATGCAACAATTTTATAAAAGGGCCAGACCCATATGATGGAGAGGATTATGTTCAGTATTTGCAGAAAAGCCCGTCATGGCAACGAACCGAAATATTACATCTGTGCCAGGCGGGACAATGGATTCATTCCCGCATACAGAGCTTATTTTTTCATAAAGGGCAATAAGATCAAAAGAGTCAGCTGCATGAGGTATGAACACAGTGTGACCTTCGGGAAAAGGGCGGATGACTTTACGTATTTCTCTCCCGGCTATTATGTATTCAACATTAAGGCCAGAAACAGTGATCCATCGGAATGGAAGATCGGGCAGAACGAATACGAAAAGGTCAGATACGATATAAATGCATTGATCACGCTCCTGAAAAAGTCAGAAATTATACTTAAGGGATATATAGAATTGGTCCTTCATGAATTTGACGGTTATCAGCTTATCCACATGACAAGGACCGATCAGGAAGGTCATGGGACGATTCTCGGGGAACAGAGCCTGTTCTTCAGAGACGGGAACCCGATAAAGATCGGCCGGAGAATAAAGTTTGATGACGTGAGGGATTTTTACAGATACAGCAAATGAATACCGAAAGTGTGCGTGACATCCCGGCCGACGGAGCCGTCTGCGGGTGCATCATGAAAACGGTAATCTTAATATTTGGCTATGCCGGCAGAAGAAGGAGAGGAAATGATGAAAACAAGGTGGTACAAAAATGCAGTCGTCTACCAGATTTATCCTTTCAGCTTTATGGATTCGAACAATGACGGATGGGGAGACATAGAAGGCATCCTTTCAAAGCTGGATTATATCCGGGATCTGGGCGTGACAGCAATCTGGTTCTCCCCGCTGTACAAGTCACCGGATTACGACTACGGATATGATGTCAGTGACTACAGGGCTATCGATGAGAAGTTCGGCACGATGGAAGATTTCGACAGGCTTCTCACAGAATGTTATGAGCGGGATCTGAAAGTGATCATGGACATGGTCATCAACCATACGTCTACGGAGCATCCGTGGTTCAAAGAGGCGGTTTCGTCTCCCGATTCCCCGTACAGGGATTACTACATCATACGAAAAGGAAAAATGGAGAAGGGGAAGCTTCTGCCCCCGAGCAACTGGCAGTCGACGTTTACCGGATCCGCCTGGGAGAGGATCGCAGACAGCGATGAGTTCTACCTGCATCTTTTCTGTAAGGAGCAGGCAGATCTGAACTGGGAGAACCCGAAAGTGCGGGAAGAAATCACAGACATTCTCAACTTCTGGCTTGACAAAGGGGTGGATGGCTTCCGCTTCGATGTATTTAACATGTTCTCCAAGGTCTACCCGATCCGGGACGATCATTCGAAGGATTCGTTCCAGAAGGGCGCACCGTTTTATGTGGACGGACCGCGCATGCATGAGTTCCTGAAGGAACTGAATGAGAAGTCCTTTTCTCATTATGATATTTTTACGGTCGGTGAGTCATTTCATCCTTCAGAGGAAGCTGCACGCGAATATGTGCGGGAGAGCAACGGCGAGCTGGACGCGATTTTCAGCTTCGGGCATCTCGACTCGGACAATATAGGGGGAAAGAAATTCTTCCCCAAGCCGTTCGATCTTTGCCAGTTCAAGAAGGGATTCTTTGATCCTCAGAGAGCGGCGTACAGGGATGGCTGGAACACGCTGGTCCTGGAGAATCACGATAATCCGCGCTCAGTGAACCGCTTCTCGATCAACGCGTCAAAATACCGCTATGAGGCAGCCACGATGCTGGCGGCGGTGATGTATATGGGGTACGGGACGCCGTTCATTTACATGGGACAGGAAGCGGGACTAACGAACTGCGATTTTAAAAATATCAGAGAAATGATGGATCCGGTCAGCCATTTTGTTTATGATCTGATGACAGGCTTCGGCATGCCGAAAGGACTTGCCTTCCGCTTTATCAGGTACGGGGCAAGGGATCATTCCCGGGTCCCGATCGCCTGGGATGATTCGGCCAATGGCGGATTTAATGAGGGCCATGCGCCGTGGCAGTGCGTGAATCCTCTGTACCCGGAGATCAATGTGAAGAAAGATCTGGAAAATGAAAGATCTGTCTACCGCTTCTATCAGAAACTTCTGCGCATCAGAAAGAGACATGAAGAGGCTCTGATTGGAGAGACGCGGGAATATGATCACCGGAACCGGAGAATTATCGCGTACAGCAGGACGTATGAAGGCAGAAGGCTTTTCGTCTGCGCCAACTTCAGCAAACATACAACGATCTATCAGCTTCCGGACGGTTTTGAGAATTACAGGATCATACTCAATAACTATGATTCGCTGGGCCGGAATGGACAGAAAGTGAGATTGAGACCGTATCAGGCGGTCGTCCTCGCTGATTCAAGAACGCCTCAGCGTTCCTGACGTGCCGCGCAGGGTGCGAAGCACCTTCCTCTTTGCGCGGCTGAGATCCGCCTGAGGCGAATCTCGGGTCCGGCACATCCGGATGTCGAAAAATTCAAGGCCTCCTGTGAGTTTGATATCACAGGAGGCCTTTTGTTTTCATTTTTATCTTCATTGCGCTTTTCCTCGTGTCTTCAGACATGAGATATGCGCGCAAAGTGAAACTTGCCTTTTCACACACGCGTTTATAATTCCTGACTTCCGATCAGCTCTCCCAGCGTGTTCTCGCCCCAGCTGTAATTCGTCAGATAGCTTCCCTTGAACAGCTGTGAATATTCTTCCCTGCCGGAAAGATAGTTATATAGATCACAGTCGACCTTCTCCAGCACGATCCGGCGCTTTCCGTCTACAGTCTCAACGACATCGGATATCCCATACTCCTCCAGAGTGCTCTTTAAGCGGAGAGCGACCTTGCGGTATCTTGAGAGGGTCAGAGTATTTGCCGGCTCATCCTCCCAGAGGAAACCGATCGCTTCTTCAGAAGTGACATATCCGCCTTTTCGGTCGACGAGCAGAGCAAAAAGCTCTTTGGACTTTTTATTGCGGAAAGCGATGGGGGTGTCTCCGACAAATACGTCGAAATACCCGAATGTACGGATCGAAACGGTACGGTTCTCCGGAAGGGCAGGACTGTCATTTTCCGAACTGCCTTCTACCGGATAGAGCATAACGTACCGCGAGAATCTGGCATTCGGTTCCTTTTCGGAGCAGATCGCCTTGATTTTACGTTCGGACTCGGATTGGTAGTCAAAGTATGTAAACTCGGCTTCCCCTGTTTTCAGCAGCTTCGCGAAATTCTCATAGGCTTCTTCACTGTAGGCAACAAAGTCTTCCAGAGGAGTGAACCGTTCGGTCAGCGGCAGCCATTCCTCTTCGGTATAGCCAAAGAACTCGCAGGCATTTTCAGTCGCATACAGCGGCTTTACCATTCCTTCCGGAGACACTTCAAAGGCCGCGATCCCGTCTGAAAAATGTGTCACGATATTGCGCATTCCCTCTTTCAGCTGATCATTCTCCTCCTTTAAGGCCTCGGATTTCGCTGTTTCCTTTACCTCGCGGCAGCAATAAAAGCTTACGGATTCATCCGCTTTAATGAACACGCCGGTATACTGTTTGAAAGAACGGTCGGTCGAACGGGCCTTATAGGTGATCTGCGGAGGTCTTCCGTCAGTACCGGACAGCCTTTTCTGGCAGAAGTCTGCGAAGAACCGACGGACTGCATCCTGATCTTCCGAAGATACGGAGTTGATCAGCCACCTGGTCAGCGCATCCTCGATCCGCATCGCGATATTTTCAAAACGCTTAAAATAAGATGTCTCCTCACAGCGCAGACATTTTATCGTATTGGCGTCCAGATTGAACTCGAAAATCTTATCATAGACGTCGCTGAGGGCCTTCAGATAGCGCTTGCTTTCGCTCGATTTTCTTGCCTGATAGCGCTCTGTCACGTCCATACAGACACTCTGGAACTCTGCTTCGCCCTGTTCGTTGACGGATTTTGTGACCCACCCGAAGACATGCGCGCGGGTCCCGTCACAGCGGAGCAGGGTCATATCTCCGGCGATGGGAGCGTCTGCGGAGAAAACGCGGTTCAGATATTTTGCAAATCTGCGTCGCTCCTCCATGGGAATCATCAGGAAAATATTGCTCCTGTACATTTCCAGATAATCCAGCTCACCCTCCTTTACTTCGGGAAAGCGCAGAAGCTCGATCATCTTCGGATTGATATAGGTGATTTTCGGCTGCTTTTCGCAGGTGTATCTTAAAAATCCGCAGGGAACGGTATCATTCAAAAAATGCAGATCTTCATTTTCAGATTTCAGATCGGTTATATCCGTCAGAACGGAATGACCGACGAGCGTCCCGTCCTCCAGTCTTTTCGGCGTCAGGGTATCTCTTACGTGGATCATCGAACCGTCCTTTCTGACAAGGCGGTACTCACCGATGAGAGCCTGCTCCTTTTTTATAATCTGCTGAAGAAAGTCGGAATACTTTTCACGGTCTGCCGGGTGCACCAGCTTCAGATAGAGATCGGTGCTGTCATTAAGCAGCTCGCTTTCATTGACGCCTAGCAGTTCACACAAATTACAGCTGACGTAGTTCAGATGGACCGGGGGTGTCAGCACATACTGGTGAAAGCCGCAGATCTCATGACTGAGTATTTCCTCCATGTTGGGTAACGTGTTCTTCATTCTCTCTCCTTTTACAGAGTTTCTTTTTCTGCTGGCGGGTCTGCCCCTGCCACTCCCGCAAGGGAGTACTTCCTGTACAGAGTCCGTCACATCGTTATCGGTCTGCCCTGACACTCCCGCAGGCGTATTCTATCAGGGGATCCGGCCGTGAGCAATTACGATAACTCCGTTTCCCCATTATAATAGCATTTCCGCGATTCCGCATACTTTATTGCCTGAAAAATCGCATTTTCAAAAGCGGCTGCATCGGACGAGCCGTGCGCCTTTATCACGGGCCGGGAGATTCCGAGAAATGGAGATCCTCCGTGCTCGGAAGGATCAAATCTCTTTTTTATCTCCTGTATCTTCTTCTGTACAGGAAGATACGACAGTTTCGTTTCAGGCTTTTCAGAATAAAGATCTTTCAGTGAAGACAGGATCGCCCTGCCCATACCTTCTGTTGCCTTCAGGAATACATTTCCCGTAAAACCGTCACAGACGACTACGTCACAGACACCTGCCATCACGGAAGATGCTTCAACATTTCCGATGAAGTTGATGCTTTTGTTTGCCCGCAGCCTTTTTCCGGCTTCGATCTGCAGCACTGTGCCTTTGCATTCCTCGGTCCCGTTATTTAAGAGGCCGACTTCGGGTTCCCTGATCCCGCAGACCGTCCGCATATACTCTGCGCCGATGAGCGCGAACTGCTCCAGATATTCTTCCGTGACCGACACGTTGGCGCCGGCGTCGAGGAGCAGGCACGGCCTGGAGGAGGGCAGGAGTGTTCCGATTGCCGCCCGCCTGATCCCGGGTGCCCGCTTCACGAGAAGGGTCGCGCCCGCAAACAGCGCACCCGTATTGCCTGCGCTCACAAGAGCGTCTCCGTAACCCGCCGCAAGCAGTTTGAGAGCGACCACCATGGAGGAATCTTTTTTCTTTTGAACAGCAGCGAGCGGCTCATCCTCCATTGTGATGACCTGTTCGGCGTTGACTATTTCGATTTGATTCCTGACTATATCGGACCGATTTCTGATCTTTCCGGGCTTGTCTGTGACTGTTTCAATCTGACTCTTGACAGGATCGATCTGCTTCCTGCCTGCACTGATCTGATCGTTGACAGGATTGGATTGCTTCCTGCCTGCACTGATCTGATCGTTGACAGGATTGGATTGCTTCCTGCCTGCACTGATCTGACCGTTGACAGGATCGGACGGATCATTCACTATTTCGCTTTGATGATCGATTGCTTCAATATGACCGCTGAGTTCAGCACTATTTCCGATACAGCGCAGAATTTCACTTTTTCGTCCGACCAGGATATACCTGTGATCTGTCTTTGACGCTGCGCCAAGAACTCCTTTTACGATTTCAAGGGGAGCGTTATCGCCGCCCATAGCGTCTGCAATTATTCGCATAGCCCACCTGCTTCTGACTGCGAAGTACAGTCTTTTGAATTTTACCGCTGATCGTCTTCGGCATTTCCTTTACGAATTCTACGTGGCGGATCCACTTATACTCCGCAAGCTTCCGGTTGCAGAAGTTTTTGATCTCCGCCTCAAGTTCCCTGGAGGAATCATATCCCGCGCCGGGAACAACGACTGCCTTGATCGCCTGGCCCCGGAGCGGATCCGGCACGCCGATTACACTGCATTCCACGACGGCAGGGTGCTCCATCAGCACATTTTCCACCTCATACGGGCCGACACGGAAACCGCCTGTTTTGATAATATCGTCGAAACGGCCGTGGAACCAGTATCGGCCGTTCTCATCCATATATGCGGCATCTCCCGTGTGATAGACGCCGTCACGCCATACATAGCGGTACTGTTCCTCGTTGTCCAGATACGCGGTAAATACGCCTGACTGTCTGCCTTCTTTTTCGGGAATGATGACGACTTCGCCCACCTCGCCGACGCCGACAGGCTTTCCGTTCTTTCCGCGCAGCTCGATGTTATAAAAGGGAGAGGGTGTTCCCATGGAACCCTCGACAGCGTCATATCCCCTGAAATTAGCCATCAAAAGCGTCGTCTCTGTCTGTCCGTACCCCTCGCAGAGCGGGAGACCGGTACGCTCCGTGAACCTGCGGAATACTTCGGGTGCCAGCATTTCCCCCGCTGTCGATGCATGTCTCAGCGAAGGCATATCCGGAATCCCCTTGCGGACGAGATAGCGGTAGACCGTAGGGGGAGCGCAGAAGGAAGTCACTCCGTAACGATTGATCACAGCGGTCAGCTGCTTCGGCTCAAAGTTATCGAAATCATAGACCATGACCGCACTGCCGACGAGCCACTGTCCGTAGATCTTTCCCCAGGATGCTTTCGCCCAGCCTGTCTCCGCAACCGTAAAATGAAGACCGCCCTCCTCCGCCTGCTGCCAGTACTTCGCCGTGACGATATGCGCGAGCGGATAGCTGTGATCGTGAATGACACCTTTGGGCTCGCCCGTAGTACCGGATGTGAAATACAGCATCATCGGATCCGTCGCCAGGGTCTGGACACGCTCGAATTCTTCGGAGGCTCCCTGCATGGCTTTGGTCAGATTTTCGAATCCGGCGATATCTTTCTGAACACACCACAGTCGGGCTGTCATGCCGGCCGCTTTCAGTGCTGCGGTGATCTTCTCGGGGACCTTTTTCTGCGTCGTGCACACAATGGCTTTTACGCCGGAAGATTTTATGCGGTACACAAAATCCCTGACCGTCAGCATATGCGTTGCCGGGATCATCACGGCACCCAGC
Organism: uncultured Eubacteriales bacterium; assembly: GCA_900314565.1. GTDB lineage: Bacteria > Bacillota > Clostridia > Lachnospirales > Lachnospiraceae > Chordicoccus. The sequence continues at coordinate 20,749 of OMVU01000021.1, read as the reverse complement.
TTGTGCAGGGCAACGGCCGCGAACCAGTATTCATAGTGCCTTTTCAGGATCAGCAGAACGCGGTCGCCGCGGCCGATCCCGGCGCTGCGGAATACATTTGCCATCTGATTGCTGTATCTTTTTATATCCGCAAATGAAAAAACATGTTCTTCGCCTTCAACGTTGCACCATACAAGCGCACGTTTCTCCGGGGTTTCATCTGCGATCTGATCGACAACATCGTAACCGAAGTTAAAGTTGTCGGGATAGTCCAGTGTGATTTTATTCAGTCTGCCGTTCTCATCGACAATTTCTTTACAATACTGTTCGTAGATACTCATATTTACTCCATAAAGGCTGTACCGGTCCTTACAAGCTTGTTTCATAAAGGCTGTACCGGTCCTTACAAGCTTGTTTCATAAAGGCTGTACCGGTCCTTACAAGCTTGTTTCATAAAGGCTTTATCAGTCCTTACAAGAATGCATCGGTCACTCTGACCTGCTGACTCCTTTACGTCTGCACTGATCTTAAACCGTTTATTCGATAAGGGCCTGTACTGATCCGGACCTGCTTATTCCTTAATGACCGCAGCGGTTCCTGCCCTGCGGAATCTGTCATAACGCTTCTGCGTAAGCTCCGTGTCCCTTGCCAGTTCTTTCAGTTCTTCCGCAAGAAGAGTGCGGATGCGGTCATAAAATTCTTTTTTTCCGATGTCATCTTCAGAAAGAATGCGTTCGACCACGCCGAGACTTTTGGCATCCTCTGCGGTCAGCTTCAGACTTGCGGCAGCGGTTTCCGCTTTGCCGGAATCCTTCCAGAGAATGCTCGCACAGCCTTCCGGTGAAATGACGGAATACACGGCATTCTGCAGCATCCAGACCCTGTCTGCGACAGCAAGGGCAAGCGCGCCGCCGCTCCCGCCTTCCCCGATCAAAATGGAGATGATCGGAACGCAGAGGGTCGACATCTCGAGCAGATTTTCAGCGATCGCCTGTCCCTGGCCTCTTTCCTCAGCACCAACTCCGCAGTACGCGCCGGCTGTATCCACAAAGCAGATGACCGGTCTGCCGAATTTCTCTGCCTGCTTCATCAGACGCAGGGCTTTGCGGTAGCCTTCCGGCTGCGGCATACCGAAATTTCGGTACGTGCGCTCTTTTGCGGTATGCCCTTTCTCGATTGCGATCACCGTGACAGGTGTATCGTTCAGCCTTGCAATACCGCCAATTACAGCCGGATCATCCGCATAGCGGCGGTCACCGTGCAGCTCAATAAATCTGTTAAAAATACAATTTATATAATCAAGTCCTGTCGGCCGTTTACTGTCCCGGGCTAGTTTTACTCGTTCATAAGCAGAATTACTCATACCAACACCTTCCTGCAGCCGCAGCATTATTCATATCATCGCCCTCCCACAGTGCATTTTCAGGAGCTCCGCCAAACATTTCTTCTGGTCGAAGCGGGGAAGAATGCTGTCGATGAACCCATGCTCAAGGACAAATTCAGATTTCTGGAATCCGTCGGGAAGGGCTTTCTTCGTCGTCTGTTCGATCACCCTCGCCCCCGCAAAACCGACGGTCGCGCCGGGTTCGGCAAGAATAATATCCGCCTCCATCGCGAAGCTTGCCGTCACGCCGCCGGTCGTCGGATCGGTAAGAACGGCGATATACAGGAGTCCCGCATCACTGTGCCGCCTGACCGCAGCGCTTGTTTTTGCCATCTGCAAGAGCGACAGCAGCCCTTCCTGCATGCGGGCACCGCCGGAGACCGTAAAGCCGATGACCGGCAGACGGTGCTGCACGGCATATTCAAACAGGGAAGTGATTTTTTCGCCGACAGCGCTGCCCATGCTGCCCATCATGAAGTAAGGCTCCATAACAAACAGACAGCACTTCTGCCTGCCGATCAGAGCGGACCCGCAGATCACGGCTTCTTTTTCGCAGCTCGCCGCGCGGACGGTCTCGATCTTGTCGTTATAGCCGGGAAAATTCAGCGGATTTTCCGCCCGCATATCGGAAAAGAGTTCGTGAAAGCTTCCCCTGTCGGTTATCATCTGTATGCGCTGGCGCGCTTTCATTCGAAAATGGTATCCGCAGGGGCAGACAAGATCATTCGCCCAGAGACGGCTCAGCGGAATATCCCTGTGACAGTTCGGGCATTTTTTCTCAGGCTCACCGGAGTCACGCTGAACGGGAGCCGAAGTACGCCCGCCTTCCTCCAGCTGATTTTTGGGTTTCATAAAATTCAACAAAGCCATTTCATCACCTGTTTCCCATAAAGGTCAGATCATAATCGCCGGACGTAAAGCGCTCATCCCCGACGATCCGCAGCTGTTCCTCAATGTTCGTCGAGATGCCGTCAATCACCAGTTCGCAAAGCGCGGCACGCATTTTGCGGAGAGTCTCCTCCCTCGTCTTCGCGTAAACGATCAACTTTCCGAGCAGCGAATCGTAGTACGGAGAAACGACCGTCCCGGCGACCAGGCAGGTATCGAAGCGCACGGACGGACCGCCCGGAACGTGGAGCATTTTCAAAGTACCGCAGCTTGCCGCATTGATCCGGCATTCGATGGCCGACCCATTCATCCGGACGTCTTTCTGCGTGAAATTCAGCGGAATGCCGGCAGCGATGCGGATCTGCCATTTCACGAGATCAACACCTGTCAGCATTTCCGTTACGCAGTGTTCGACCTGGAGACGTACGTTCATTTCCATGAACCAGAAGCGGCCCTCACGATCGAGCAGAAATTCAAGGGTACCTGCACCGACATATCCGATCTTTTTTACGGCCTCCGCCGCAAGCGCCATGATCTTTTCGCGCTGTCCGCCGCCGACAGCGGGAGAGGGCGATTCCTCCAGCAGTTTTTGATTTCGCCTCTGCAGAGAACAGTCGCGGTCTCCGAGACATACGGCATTCCCGTACTCGTCGGCGAGGACCTGTAATTCTACGTGCCTTGCAGGGAAGATATATTTTTCCAGATACAGGCTCCCGTCACCGAAAGCGTTCAGGGCTTCGCCTGACGCCTGATGATATGCATCCGCAAGCTCCTCTTCGGAACGGATCAGGCGGATCCCGCGACCGCCCCCGCCTGCACAGGCCTTGAGCATGACCGGATACCCGATCCTTTCGGCTGCCCGTTCTGCCTCCGCAGCAGAAGCCACGGCTTTTGTTCCCGGGATGACCGAAAGACCTGTTCCACGGATCAGCTCTTTCAATTTTGCCTTGTCGCTGAGGCGCTCCATGCTGTCGGGATCGGGGCCGATGAACACCAGCCCGTTCTTTCTGCAGGCACGGGCAAAATGCGCATTCTCGGAAAGAAATCCGTAGCCGGGATGGATCGCCTGCGCACCTGCCAGAAGAGCGGTGCTGATGATCTGATCTTCATTCAGATAGCTTTCCGATGCTTCGGGCCCCCCGATGCAGTAGCTTTGATCGGCGAGCGCGACGTGCAGGGCGTTCTGATCCGCCTCGGAATACACAGCGACCGTGGCCACGCCCATTTCCTTGCAGGCCCGAATGATTCGGACAGCGATCTCGCCGCGGTTGGCGATCAGTATTTTTGAAAACATAGTCACTACCTTTCTCATCAACCAGTACAGGATGCTTCAGCCATGAGTGTGTTCACGCTCCTGTAACTGCGAAAGAAAACTCAGCCGACGCGCACAGCCGTCCGTTCGCCGAGACAGTGCCCTCGGCAAAATAAAACGGATGCTTCACGCGTTTGATGCGGCACTGCGTCTCGATCGTATCGCCCGGCCTTACCGGGGAGCGGAATTTTACATTGTTCAGCCCGGTGTAGACAGGCAGTTTTCCCTCGCTCAAAACATCCTGCAGAAGTACGCAGGCGGTCTGCGCCAGGATCTCACAGAGGATCACGCCCGGAACGATGGGATTCTCGGGAAAATGTCCCTTCAGGAAGAACTCGTCACCGCGAACAGCATATTGTCCGATGGCAGTGCCTTCCCTGTTTTCCACTTCGTCAAGGAGCAGCATGTGGTCTCTGTGAGGCAGTATCGTCATGATTTCTTCTCTGTTCAACTTTTTGCCTCCTGATACACACTATATTTCCTCCGGATCAAAAACGGCTCTGTTCCGTACACAATTCCTTACGTTCGGATCCGGAAAAGCTCAGTTCTTCGCTCAATTCTTATCTGCGGATCCGGAACAGCTCTGTCCCGTACTCAACGACCTGCCCGTTGGCAACACAGATCTCCGAAATAACACCGTCTTCCTCGGCAGCGATCTCGTTCATCAGCTTCATGGCCTCCACGACGCAGAGAGTCTGCCCCTTTGCCACATTGTCCCCGATGGAGACATAGGGGTCGGCATTTTCTGCCGGAGCCGCATAAAACACGCCGACGATGGGGGACTTCACACTGATATAATCCATTGGAGCCATTGGAGCCGATGCAGCCGGCGCGCTGCCGTCAGATTCGGGAACAGAATATACGGTTTCTGTGATCGATGCCGGGACGGAACGTTCCAGACGGATTTTGCGGTTCTCCACCGTAATTTCCAGTCCGGTCAGCCCGAGTTCCTTCATCAGCCCGGCATATTTACGAATCTCTGTTTCTTTCATCGAATCATACCTTTCTGAATGCGAGGCAGGCATTGTGACCGCCAAATCCGAGAGAGTTGGAGAGCGCCAGTGTGATCTCCGCCTTCACGGCTGTATTCGGAACACAGTTCAGGTCACACTGTTCATCCTGCTCCAGCAGGTTGATTGTTGGAGGAATGATTCCCTCATTCAGAGCGAAGAGGCAGGCCATCGCTTCGACCGCGCCTGCAGCGCCAAGCATATGTCCGGTCATGGACTTCGTGGAGCTGACGAACGCTTTCCCTGCATTTTCCTCTCCAAGCGCTTTCCTGATCGCAATCGTCTCGACTGCGTCGTTCATCGGCGTACCTGTTCCATGCGCGTTGATATACACGGTATCGTTCTCCGTATAGCCGGCTTCCTTCATGGCATTCGCCATCGCCTGCGCGCCTCCGCGCCCGTCGGGATGCGGAGCGGTGATGTGGTAAGCGTCGCAGGTGGAACCGTAGCCGCACACCTCGCCGTAGATCTTTGCCCCGCGGGCCTTTGCGTGTTCGTATTCCTCAAGGACAAGCGCGACAGAGCCCTCACCGATCACGAATCCTCCTCTGCGCTTATCGAACGGCAGTGAGGCTGCGTCCGGATCTTCGGAAACGGAAAGCGCCTTCATATTGGAAAAACCTGCGACAGCGATCGGAACGATGGAAGCTTCCGCACCGCCGGTGGTCACGGCGTCGGCATACCCGTGGCGGATAAGGCGCATCGCTTCTCCGATGGCATTGGAACCGGAAGCGCAGGCGGTGACGGCAGGCATAGCCGGTCCGCGGCAGTCGTGGCGGATCGCGATCAGGCCGGATGCCATATTCCCGATCATCATAGGGACGAACAGCGGGGAGACCCGGCGCGGGCCTTTCTCCATCAGCTTGGTGTGTTCTGTCTCAAATGTACCGATCCCGCCGATCCCCGTGCCGAAGAGTACGGCAAAGCGTTCCGGTTCGACAGTTCCCTTCACGCCGCTTTCCTCCACCGCCTGCTGTGATGCTGCAACGGCGAACTGGGCAAAGCGGTCGGTGCGCAGTACTTCATTTACCTCCAGGTACTCTTTCGGGTCGAAGCCTTTGACCTCAGCACCCAGCTTTGCTTTGAAATTATCCGTATTGAAATGTGTGATGGGAGCAATGCCGTTCCTGCCGCTCTTCATATTCTGCCAGGTATCGGCAGTATTGTTTCCCAACGGAGTGACCGCACCGATTCCGGTGACGACAACTCGTCTGTTCTGACTCATCATATTTTCTCCTTACGTGGCGATATCACCGCCGACTTTATTCTTTACATGGTGATTCCACCGTCGACCTTTTCATTACACAGCGATTCCGCCATCAATTTCTTTCCTTACATGGCGATTCCGCCGTCAACGCGGAGGACTTCGCCGGTCACATATTCTGCAGATGCCAGATAGGCTGCCGCGTCCGCCACATCCTCCGGTTCGCCCATCCTGCCGAGGGGAATCATGCGGAGCAGGGGATTGTCCGTCTGATTTCCCGTCATATCCGTTGCGATAAACCCGGGTGCGATCGCGTTGCAGCGGATGCCTTTGGATGCAAGCTCCTTCGCCGCAGACTTCGTCAGTCCGATCAGGCCGGCTTTCGAGGCAGAATAGTTGCATTGTCCTGCGTTGCCCATCATGCCGGACACCGAGGCGATATTGATGATGCAGCCCTCCCGTGCCCGAAGGAAGAGCCCCGTCATGTGGCGGATCATATTGAAGGCGCCTTTGAGGTTGGTACTCAGGACCGCATCAAAATCTTCCTCCTTCATCATCGCAAGCAGCCCGTCCCGGGTGATGCCTGCATTGTTGACGAGGATCTGAGCCGTGCCGAAATCTGCCTTGATCTTTGCAACGGTTTCTTTCGTCGCAGAAAAATCAGCAACGTTGCATTGATAAGCCTTTGCCTGCACGCCGTATTCCTGTCTGCATTTCTCACAGACATTCTCCGCAGCGGCTGCATTTCCCGCATAAATGACCGCTGCATTCGCACCCATCGATGCCAGCTTACAGACGATCGCTGCACCGATCCCGCGGGAACCTCCGGTCACGACCGCTGTCTTTCCTTTCAGCATCCTTCCGCCTCCTCAAGATATTCGAAACAGGTGAGCGCCCGCACTTCCGTGCTGATCTTCCTGATCATATTGGTGAGTGTTCTGCCGGGACCGATCTCGATAAACGTGTCCGCGCCGTCCTCAATCATATTTCGGATGGTCTTTTCCCACTGCACGGGACTGCAGATCTGGGAGGATAGCAAGCTTACTGCATTCTCCTCATAAGGCTCTGCCGTCTTATTGGAGTAGAGTGGGATGCTTTGTCTGCCCATCTTCACATTTGCCAGTTCCCCGGCAAATTCCTTCGCAGCTTCATTCATGAACGGAGAATGAAAAGCTCCCTTCACTTTCAGCGGAATGGCCCTGCCACCCGCCGTCTTCACGTCGGCGAAAAAATCCGCCATCTGAGAGGAGAGACCGGATACCGTGATCTGGCCGGGGCAGCTGTAATTTACAGGGTAAATATCGGAATACTTCCCGCACACTTCCTCGACCTTTTCGGGCGCAAGCCGCAGGACAGCAGCCATCGACGTGTCGAATTTCCGAGCCTCGGCCTGCATCAGCTCTCCTCGCTTACAGACGAGACGGAACCCGGTCTCATAGTCAAACAATCCGCTGACCGCAGCCGCAGCGACCTCGCCGAGAGAAAATCCTGCAGTCATGTCGGGGATGATCCCTTTCTCCATCAGAACACACGCTGCCGCCAGTTCCGTTGCAAAAAGGCAGGGCTGCGTATTACCGGTCTCCTTCAGTTCCTCCTCCGTGCCGTCAAAGCACCGGGCAGACGTACCGGGACGGATCCCGTCACATAAATCATAAATCTTTCGGGCGGCCGGATATTTTTCATACAGATTTTTTCCCATACCCGGGAACTGGTCGCCCTGACCTGAAAAAACAAAAGCTATTTTACCCATTGTGATGCTCCGAGGAGGACAGGCTCCGCCTCCTCCATAATTTCCTTCACTATTTCCGCTGCAGGCTGTTCCTTCCTGACCATGGCAGCGATCTGCCCGGAAAGAAAACAGCCCTTTTCGATGTCGCCTTCCTGTACGGCAAGACGCAGTGCTCCCACGCCCATCTTTTCCAGCTCGTCATCCGGCATACCTCCGTATTCAGCTCTCGAGTAGTCCCTTGCGAACTGCGTCCTGAGACTTCGGACCGGATGACCCAGACGTTTTCCGGTGACCATTGTGCAGAGATCGCCGGCCTTCAGGATCTTTTCCTTATAAACAGGATGGATACTGCATTCCCGGGCGCTGAGGAAACGGGTCCCCATCTGGACGCCCTGAGCGCCCAGCATAAATGCAGCCGCAACACCTCTTCCGTCCGCGATGCCGCCTGCCGCTATGACCGGCAGCGTGGTCGCGTCGCAGACCTGCGGAACGAGGACCATTGTTGTGAGCTCGCCCACGTGCCCGCCGCTTTCTCCGCCTTCCGCAATCAGAGCGGAAGCTCCGAGACGGGTCATCAAACGCGCCATTGCGACCGATGCGACGACCGGGATCACCCTGATCCCCGCGGCAAGCCATTCTTTGATATATTTGGAAGGATTGCCTGCGCCGGTGGTCACGACTTCGACATTTTCTTCGATCACGATTTTCGCGACTTCCTCCGCGAACGGACTCAGCAGCATAATATTTACGCCGATCGGTTTATCGGTGATACCCCGGGCGATCCGGATCTGCTGTCTGACGTAATCACCGGGAGCGTTTCCGGCCCCGATGATGCCGAGACCTCCGCCCTCCGAAACCGCAGCGGCCAGCCGGCCGTCAGCGACCCAGGCCATACCGCCCTGGAATACGGGGTACCTGATTCCCAGCATTTCACAGATTGCTGATTTGATCATATGCATCAACCCTTTTTGCTTTGGATGAACTGATCCAGATCGGCGATGGTCTCCACTTTCTGATCCAGATCGATCTCGATTCCGATCTCGTCCTCCAGACTCATAAGAAGCTCTACCGTGTCGAGAGAGTCGATGCCGAGCTCAGAGAACCTGCTCTCCGGTCTTACTGCTGAAATATCGCAGCCTGTGCGCTCCGCAACGATCTTTGCAATTGAATCAAAATACATAATGAAATACCTCCAAAAAATGAAATTCCTGCGGCAGCGTTTTCCTGCCTGCCGCTGACTAATATACCAGTCCTCCGTTCCGTCAAAAGAACCGAGGCGTTCCAAAAGCGTTCCCTTTTGTAAATAATTTATGAATTTGGCCGATTTTCCGGATTCGACCGTTCGATCCTTCATCAGATCTGTGCGGGATGATCGCGGCTTCAGTCATGAGTAAGCTGACAAATGAGATATTCCGGAGATGAATATCATGAAATGAAATAACGGTATTAGCGTATATTTCTGCGAACGGTTATAATAAAAGAGACTCTATGGATTTCCCGATCCCTGATCGGGGATAAGCAGAATACAGTTAAAGAAAGGATTGGACCGGATATGATTTACAGAGATTTTCAGGGAATAAAGCTGTCCGCACTTGGATTTGGAGCAATGCGCCTGCCGGTGATCGATGGGAACGACGGCAGGATCGACGAAGCCGCCGCTCTCCGCATGGTGGATACTGCGATGGCTGCAGGCATTAATTATTACGATACAGCCTGGGGCTATCACGGTGAGAACTCGGAGATCATCATGGGAAGAGCATTGAAGAACTATCCGAGGGAGAAGTTCTGTATCGCCACGAAGTTCCCCGGGTACGATCCGTCTAACTGGGGACACGTAGAAGAGATCTTCGAAAAACAGCTCGAGAAGCTTCAGGTCGGATACTTTGATTTCTATCTCTTCCACAATGTCTGTGAAATGAATATCGACGCCTACCTGGATGATGAGAAGTACGGCATCTACAGCTACCTGATGGAGCAGAAGAGGAACGGCAGGATCAGACATCTGGGATTTTCCTGCCATGGCAGCATGGATGTACTGAAACGATTCCTTGATGCTTACGGAAAAGATATGGAATTCTGCCAGCTGCAGCTCAATTACCTTGACTGGACATTCCAGAATGGAAAGGGAAAGGTCGAGCTTCTTGATAAATGGAATATTCCTGTGTGGGTCATGGAACCGCTTCGCGGCGGAAAGCTGGCGAGCCTGAAGCCGGAGCATGAAGCAGAGCTGAAGGCGCTTCGTCCGGATGAGGAGATTCCGGCGTGGGCGTTCCGCTTTCTTCAGAGCATCCCTTCCGTTACGATGATCCTCTCCGGTATGTCAAATCAGGAGCAGCTGGAGAAGAATTTAAAGACATTTGAGACGGACAGGAAGCTCGACGATACGGAGATGAAAGCACTGCTTGGCATTGCAGATCAGATGCTTTCTGTGGGGACGGTCCCCTGCACAGCCTGCCATTACTGTGTGAGCCACTGTCCGCAGGGCCTGGATATCCCGCATCTTATTTCCCTTTATAACGAGCACGCATTCACCGGAGGCGGGTTCATCGCGCCCATGGCACTTTCAGCGCTTCCGGAGGAGAAGAAGCCGCAGGCATGTCTGCAGTGCCGGAGCTGTGAGCAGGTATGTCCTCAGCAGATCAAAATCTCTGAAGTCCTTGCAGATTTCTCGGAAAAGCTCGGAAACTGATGAGACAGACATATTTATGCTGACATGCTTGAATGGATAGTGAGCGGGGTGGGCTGGAGCCTTGGTCTCCTTACATTCTGCGGAGCGTATTTCCTGTTCTATAAGAAAGATCCTGACGAAGATTGAAATCATGAGAATTATTTCAAAAACGCCTCGGCGTTCAGAGAAATCTCGGCAGGGGATTTTCAGTAAAGCGTCAGGAACTCCTTGAAGTTCCGGACATTCCGTGCGAAGTGCAGGACTTACGGCCTTGGATGGCAGCACTGACGAAAGAGAAATGGAGCACATAATGAAGAGAAAAGCAGATGAACTTCTTCCGGATCTCAGGAATTTTTTCTGGCCTCGGCCGACGATTAAAGGGATACTTGGATGTATTGTCCTGATCATTGCCTTATTTGCGATGATGTATGCTATTTCGTCAACCGGCGGGCCATCGACGGGTTTCCGTCCGCTGTCAATGACAGAAAGAATCTTTTGTGCAAGCATTTTCCCTGCAGGCTGTCTTTTTTACGCATTAATTTATTTCGTTCGTTCACGCCTTCTCATGAAATCCATAGAAAAACGATGGCCAACAAAGGAAGAGAAAGAAAGGTTAAATAAAAACTTTGCAGAGGCAGCCACTGTGTTTCGGGGAAATGTTAAAATCGGAAAAGAGTATACATTTCTGCGCATGGAGCAAAAGATTGTTGAAACAGGACTTATTCGTTCTTTTCATACAGAGACACGTTCCTACGCGCGGGGGTCTGCAACGTACATTATAGCGACCGTACGGGATCCGGAAGAAGAGTATGAAAGAGAGATAGATGTCCTCATTCTTGGCGCAAATAAAAAAGGAAAAGAGGAAGCCGATGACCTGATCCATGAAGCCATAAGTGTTCTGAGATTCATGCTCCCGGAAAAATCAGATGACGAGTAAACATGAGTTGCCCCCTGTCTTTTTTCATGATTAAATAAAATTAAAGAAAGCTGCAGACGACAGGCGATGGGGGGCAATTTCCCCGTCACTGGGAAGTGCAGCAGAGATGAAAACAGTATTCAAATCACTACATAGTACAGTCGAAAAGGAAGAATGAATTATGCCTAAGATTACATTTATGGGAGCCGGATCAACGGTATTTGCAAAAAATGTGCTGGGAGACAGCATGATGACACCGGCGCTCGCGGAGAGTACGATCGCGCTTTATGATATCGATCAGGTTCGCCTTGAAGAATCTGCAGCTATGCTGGAGGCGATCAACAGGAATGCGGGATCCAGGGCAAGAATCGAGAAGTATCTGGGAACAGAGAATCGTAAAAAGGCACTGGCAGGTGCCAATTATGTGGTCAATGCCATCCAGGTCGGCGGGTATGATCCCTGCACGATCACGGATTTTGAGATTCCGAAGAAATATGGTCTTAAGCAGACCATTGCGGATACACTTGGTGTCGGCGGAGTATTCAGAGCTCTCCGCACGATTCCTGTCATGATGGATTTTGCAAGAGATATTGAAGAGGTATGTCCGGATGCATGGCTCCTCAATTATACCAATCCGATGGCTATGCTGACCGGCGCTATGCTGCGTTATACAGGCGTGAAGACCGTCGGCCTCTGCCACAGCGTGCAGGTCTGTGCTCCGACCATTCTGAACGAGCTGGGGATCGGCTATGACGATACGGTACAGTGCAGGATCGCCGGGATCAATCATCAGGCATGGCTTCTTTCATGCACCAAGAACGGTCAGGATATTTATCCGGAGATCAGGAGAAGAGCGCTCCTCTATAATGAAGGCAAGCTGGACATCGGCAGCTGGGAAGACAGGCTCCGCATGCTAATGATGGATGAGGAGTGGGATGAGGAGCGGATCGCGCAAGCAAGAGAAGAGTATGATCTCTACCAGTCGGAAGGGAAACATCATGATATGGTCAGACTGGAGCTGATGCGCAGATTCGGATATTATATCACAGAGTCCAGCGAGCATTCGTCGGAGTATACCCCGTATTTTATCAAGAGAGAGTATCCGGAACTGATCGATCGCTACTGCATCCCGCTGGATGAATATCCCCGCAGATGCATCAGGCAGATTGAAGACTGGAAGAAGCGCGGCCATGAGCTGACCGCCAATCCGTATCTCTCCCATACCCGCTCGAAAGAATACGCAAGCTATATTATGGAAGCGATGGAAACTGATAAGCCTGTCAAAATCGGCGGCAACGTACTGAACAATGGTCTGATCACCAACCTGCCTTCCAACGCCTGTGTGGAAGTCCCCTGTCTGGTCGACCGTAACGGCGTGCAGCCGTGCTATGTCGGTGACCTTCCCGAGCAGTGTGCAGCCCTCAATCGAACGAACATCAATGTGCAGCTGATGGCGATAGAGGCAGCGATGACCCGCAGAAAAGAGGCCATCTATCAGGCGGTCATGCTGGATCCGCATACCGGCGCCGAGCTTTCCATCGATGATATTGTCGCTATGTGCGATGAACTGATCGAAGCCCATGGTGACTGGCTGCCTGCATATCACTGACAAGGAAAGGTCATAACAGATTTGTCAGTTCACTCATGAAATGTGTTTTACGAACAAAGAACATAATAATCAGTCAGCTCACTCATGACTCTGAAATCCCGCGTATCCTGCGCAGGGTGATGGAACATTATAAAGGAGGCAGTCGACATGACACTTAGAAAAGGGATCGCGTTCTTACTCAGCATGATCCTGATTCTGGTATCCGCAATGCCCGTCCAGGCCCTGGATGCACCTGTGATCGTTCCGACGGATGAAAGATCTAAGACGCAACCAAGTACGAACTGTTCGCGGATTCCTATTACAGGGATACGAAAAATCCTGATTTCGGAATCCTCTTTCCGAACGGGGCCAGTGATCTTGATGAAATAGACTGGTACGCTTATATAGACGCATTCGGTTTTAAAGAGATGAGTTATCTGACCAGCCCCAGCAGAAACATTAATACTATGATGAACAATTATCTGGGCATTGAGGAGCTGAAAAGTTCTGACTGGAACAGGAATACGATCCGGACTCCGAGACAAAATGCATATTCTGCAGTGCGTGTGGATAGATTGGCATCATTGCCGGAAGAATTGAAAAAAGCCTGTGATGACAGAGCAGGTCTTTATATCAGCCAGGATGACCTGGAAGAGTTTCTGGACCTCATAGTAAATGTTATTCAGCCTCATGCGGTAAACCTGATCAAGGACAGGATTCCTGCTTTTCAGGCAGCCGGAGACAGGGAACTCGGAAAGGAAGTCGGACTTCGTATATGTTATTCTTCGCCAGGCACACTTGGAACAACATTTAACATGGAAAGCGGTGCCGATAACAGATACAAAGTAGAGTTTTACGCCAACAATTTTGAGAACGTTTGCCGGAACAGGATACTTTACTGAAGCAGGAAGCTGCACCGGAACAGGGAGCTGCAGCGGAAGCAAAAGCTGTGCCGGAAACGGCAGCTGCAGCGGAACCGGCAGCTGCGACGGGACAGGAAGCTGCATCGGAACATGATGCCGCAGCGGAGATCAACAGTGTGCCTGCAGCGGAAACTGTCTCGCCGGCTGCAGAGACAGCGGTCCGGGACGAGCCCGCTGAAGATGCAGGCTCAGACTGTTCTGAGGAGCAGACAGATGTGTCGGAAAGCAGCGCCTGGGAGACAGTCTCTGAAGGTGAACCTTCCGGGTACGCTGCCTGATGCTGCCTGCCGTATGGACAGGAAATGAGATAAGACCGTATCAGGAGGTCATTCTCAGTAAAAAGAATCTTTGAGAAAAGATCAAAAAGAGTTCCGAGCAATCCTGATGTGGGAGAGTACAAGGGCTTCTGTGAATTGTTAATTTACAGGGCCCTTTGCTTTTTTCGAGGATTCCCTCATGAAAGTGTAAACAGTCACAAGATATTCGTCCATGAAAATGTGAAATACCGACAGGTGTTCACTGATAAAGAGGTACCTGATATTGAGAAAGATCGATCGAAGTAAATACAGAGAATGCATGGATTTTGCAAAAAAATGTGCGGCTGACCGGGTGTATCCGATGTCAGTCGCTGCCGGTATTCAGGATGGAGAAATATATACAGATGACAGGGGATGCCTGCTGTTCCGGCATTACTGCGGCTTCGCGTATATTTCGGGAACTGTGAGCTCGGATGTCCTTGAAGAAATATATCAGCAGTTTTTTGTGCCGGAAACGGACAGAAGATTTTTGCTGATCACGGATTCGGACTTTGTTTCAGGTCATTATTCAGACCGGGAGCTGGTCCGGCTTGGTCAAAGGATCGAATATGTTCACAGTGGAATACCTGAGAATGCTCCGAAACTGGCTGCCGGCTTTGACCTGGAACGGATTACTGCGGGAAATTATGCAGACATTCATGGAAGGATCATTCCGTCCTTCTCGTGGAAAAGCAGACATTCATTTCTTGAGAACGGTTTTGGATTTCTTGCCAGAAGCAGGGAAGACGGCTGTTTTGCAGCGGTGGCATTTTCGAGCGCGATCAGCCCGGAAGAGGTGGATATCGGTGTTGAGACCGCGGAGCCTTACAGGCATAACGGGCTTGCATCCTATCTGGCTTATAAGATGTGCGGGGAAATAATAAAGCAGGGCAAAAAGCCGGTATGGGCACATGCGAAAAACAATACCGGCTCAGGGAGAACGGCCGTCAGTGCAGGGTTCAGACCGTTCAGGGTAAATACGGTTATTCGTAAAAAACAATTATGAATGATATGAGCAGAGAAAAGGCAAGAAAACTCAGAATATGTTATTTGTCAGGGACAGTAGTGCTGATTGCCCTCGGACTTTTATCGCGCAGGGTAAAGTTCGTCCCGGCTGCCTGCGGAGACGCACTGTGGGCAATGATGGTGTACTGCTGCTTTCGTATTGTACTTATAAGGAAGCCAATGATCATTTCTGCGATGGCTGCTTTGATCACGTCTTTCGCAATTGAATTTTCGCAGATGCTGACACCGGATTGGCTGGTGAAGATCCGATCGACCTTTCTGGGACACATGCTGCTGGGGCAGGGATTTCTCTGGAGTGATCTGCTCGCGTACACTATAGGGATAGCCGTTATTTACGGGCTTACTGCTTTGATCAGGCAGGGAGTAATGAAGAAGTGATCCGATTCTTTCAGATTGATTACAATACGGATGCTCCGGGAAGGCTCCAAAACAAAAATCCTCGCTGTCAGTGAATTCCGGCAGCGAGGATTTTTTAATAATAATTGGTGATGTGCAAAGGTCATTCCTGCTTTATTGAGACGTCCTGCTCTTTCCAAAGCGAAGAGGATCCGCCACCGTTTTCCTGAAAAATGCAATGAGAGGACCCATGAAAAATGCAGTGATGATGGTCCCGATTCCGGGCATGACGCCCAGAAGGGTTCCGGTCAGGGTACAGATAAGATCCGAGACCACACGGACGATGCGGAAATCCCAACCCTTTTTCTCCGACAACGTCAGGGCAATGGCATCGTAGGTGGAGACACCGAGATCTCCTGTAAAATAGAGCGCGGAGGCCAGGCACATGATGACTACCGCCATGATCAGAAAGAAAAGGCGGATCAGGAAAGAGGGGTCCGGAAGAAGGCTCTTCCAGAGCCAGGCTGAGAAGTCCACCACATAGCCCAAAAGGAAAAGGTTGATAAAGGTGGCGATGCCGATCTTTTTTCTGTCCAGAAAAAAGAAGTCGACAGCCAGCAGGAGCATATTCAGGACCATATATACAAAGCCGAAGCTGGGACCGTTGATTCTTTTCCAGACACCGTGGGCAAAGACCTGAAAGGGATCCAGTCCCATGGCAGAATACTGGAACATTCCAACACTGAAGCCTGCGATCAGAACTCCGGCCACGGTCATGGCCAGCCTGCGTTTCATTTCACTGTTCATAGGAGCTCCTTTCTGTTAGGGAACGCTTTGGAAAACAGAGACCGTTTTTTCGGATGTTTTCCTTTCGGGGAAGTATTTTACAGCACGGTCTTTCCGCAGACAATGGATAATTGTGGACGATGAACAGCACAAAAGAGTACATCCGGCTTATTGATAAACATGTTTCCGAATCGCATGGTCTTCTCCGACAAGCTTATTGAGCTTCTGTCTGAAGAATTATTTACGGGATATCTTCTGACAGTATGGGACAGTCTTTTCTTTAAAGCGAATACTGAAAGCTCCATATCGGTCCTGGGAGATATGATATAATTAATGCAGTGCACAGGTATCGGATTCCCGAGAGAACATCTGTGTCAGATGGAAGTTTGCCGGGATTGATCGCTTTAGGAATGGGTTGATTTCCCTGGTTCCCAATCACTGACACCTGCGGATTGGAAGATATGGCACAGAGACTGCCCGGTGCGATCAGGAAAGCCATGCAGGGTCAGCTGCTGATTGTATGATTTTGAGGGGGGAAAATGGAGCTGGAGACGAATATATATGAAAAAATCAAAGAGTACAGTGCGGAGGGTGAGACGCTGTTTTTTGATGGCAGGTTCTCCGAAGCACTGACAGAGTATAACAAGGCATTTGATCTGATTCCCGAACCGAAACATCGGTGGGAAGCATCTGTGTGGTTAATTGCGGCCATAGGAGACTGTTACTTTTGGTTAAAGGATTTTGCCGCATCATTAGAGTATTTTCGAAAACTGATGGCAGAGTATGAAGAATATGGGAATCCGTTCACCAGGCTGCGTTATGGAGAATGTCTGTATGAAACAGGAAATGAGCAGCTTGCAAAAGAACATTTGCTGGCTGCTTATTCTATGGAGGGAAGAGAACTGTTTGAAGAGTGTGATGTTAAGTATTTACGTATTATCAGTGATCTTCTGTAAGCTTTTGCAAATATTAATCTCTGACGCAGAATTCTCGTGATTTCAATCATGAGATGAATGCGCAGGGAGAAACTATTCTCTGACGCGGAATTCACGTGATCCGGGAAGTCAGATTTTAGAAAAAACAGACTTCAGGTAATCAGTCAACTTTGTACGGAGGCAGATGGATATGCGGGATAAAAACAGGTTTTTTCTGGAAGTATGCGTAGATTCAGCAGAAAGTGCCATTGAGGCTCAGGCGGGCGGTGCTGACCGCCTGGAACTCTGCGCTGATCTGGTCATCGGTGGGACGACCCCCTCCGAAGCTCTTTTCCGCAGAGTCCGCAGAGCAGTGGATCTTCCGATCCATGTCATGATCCGTCCCAGATTCGGTGACTTTCTATATTCAGAGCATGAATATCAGATAATGCTCGACTGTATCGACTCGTTTAAAAAACTTGGTGCGGACGGAATTGTAACAGGCCTGCTGAGACCGGACGGCATCCTTGACTTTGAGAGAATGCGGCAAATCAGAGACCGGTCGGATGGGTTGAATCTTACGCTGCATCGGGCGATCGATATGAGCAGCGATCCGTCAGATACAGCGGAAAAGGCTGTAAAATGCGGCGTGGATATTGTTCTGACTTCCGGTCATGCAGATACCGCGTATGCCGGCATTCCGGTGATCAGAAATCTTGTGAATTCCTTTGGTGATAAAATTGAGATCATGGCAGGCAGCGGCGTAAATGAAAAAAATATCGCAGAGATTCATGAGCTGACCGGCGTGCGAAATTTTCATCTCTCGGGTAAAAAGAACGTCAAGAGCGGTATGGTTTATCGAAATGAGCAGGTCTCGATGGGGATACCCGGCTTTTCTGAGTACATGGTCATACGTACAGACAGAGAGCAGGTCCGTAAGGCGGCGGAGGAATGTCATCGCCTGGCAAAACATTAAAAAAGAGGGACATTCCTTCTTCCTGTTGTTGTAATTGATTTTCAACTGAGAGAGAGCGAAATGAGTAAGAAATGGAACAAAATTACATTTGCCGGTATGCTTTTTATGGCTGCAAACCTTTTTACTGTGCCGGTCCTTGCGGACGAAAATATCGATCCGGACAAGTCGGAAGGAATCGTTGCGGATGCGGTTCTGCCTGGCTACGATCTTCGGAATCCTGATCGCCGCGATTAACACGATCGCAAATATCTGTGTCGCCCCGTTCGTCAATGCGATCGGAAAGAAAAACGGACTGCATCCTTATCGCAGGGCAAACATACTGGCGACCACCATATGTTCCTTCCCGTTCTTCCTGCCTTACGGCGGGTGCGTCCTGCTGTTCCTGGGCGGTGTATCGTCCATGATGGATACGTATACGTTCCTTCCCAAACTGGGTGCAGGTGATATGATGTTCACTGCATTTTACAGCTGGGCATCTGGATCATCATGTTAATATGCTGCGTCACCGGGATCGGCCGGCCCTTACTCAGTAAAGGTGCATGAAAAATCCAGAAGACCTTTGGTAACTATTCGGACTTGAATACGGAATGGATTGATTGTTACAGTTGATGTAATTGATGACGAGATATTCTTTGCATCTGTATATGGCGAGTTGAATTCATTAATTCCCAATTTCAGTTCGTTGTATAGTGAAGGAGGTTCTTTTGTGCAGGTTCCGAATGTTTTAGCAAACAGAATAGATGCAGCCGGAGTCATGATATCATATGACGATGCCTGTAAGCAGGTACTGGCAAATAAATATATTCTTGCCTGGATTCTGAAATCTGGTATTCGGGAGTACATGGGTGAGGATATCCATGCGATTGCAGAGAAATATATTGAGGGGGATGCGTTTGTTTCGACTGAGCCGGTTCATTTGGATGAGACTGCGGGATTCGTTAAGGGAATGAGGAATGAGAGCACATCCATACGCGAGGGAAAAACTACGTTTGATATAAAATTTCGAACGATTTTACCTGAAACACGCGAAGGTGCCGACATGGTCATAAATGTAGAGGCTCAGAATGATTTTTATCCGGGATACAGGATCGAGAAACGTGGTGTATACTATACCTGCAGGATGATTTCTGAACAGTATGGGACTGTATTTGAGGAATCGGAATATCAGAAAATAAAGAAGGTCGCCAGTATTTGGATATGTACGAACCCGCCTGAATACCTGTATAATACAATAGCCAGATATTCTCTGGAAAAAACCGACCTTGTTGGAGAGATCAAGGATAATAAGAAAAATTATGATTTGATCACAGTGGTGATGGTATGTCTGGGAGGAAAAGAACGATATACCGGGCTGCTGAAGATGTTGGATGTGCTTTTTTCACAACAGATGGAGGCTGCAGAGAAAAAGTCGATCCTGCAGGATGAATTTGGGATTCCGATGACTAGAAATTTGGAGGGGGGCTTAGAGAAAGTGTGTAATCTGAGTAAGGGTGTGTATAATAGTGGCTATGATAACGGCTTTAAGAAGGCTGTTGATACAACAACTGTACAGTATATCGTATTATTGATGAAAAATAAAAATATGGACATCGAGGAATGCCTGGATACGTTTCATATCCCTGAAACGAAGAGGGATGAGTACAGGAAATCTGTTATGACCGAACTGGGATTGACAACATGTTAGGTAAGACTCTTTAAAAATATTTTTCAGCAGTGACACATAGCAGCTGAAGAATCACAGCAAAACAAAATTGGGAATTCATTTCGGGTCTCCTGTGATATACATAAATTCACAGGGGACCTTTTTATATGATAAAATATTATCAACAACATAAATGAAAGACAGGCTGAAAGAGAGACGGCATGAACTGCAGTATTCACATAAGGAGGAGCAATGATATGCAAGCACCGGTCACGCAACTTTACGAAAACACATGGGCCATCGAGGACAGAGGCGTTCGAATCTTCGTGCTCGAAGGGACTGAGCGGGCCATGGTGGTCGACACGGGCATGACAGGCCTGGATATCCGCACTCTGGCCGGCGGGCTGACACCTCTGCCGCTCTTTCTGGTCAACACCCATGCGGATATGGATCATGTCGCCGGGAACGGCGCATTCGATTCCTTTTATATGCACCCGGCCGAGGCCGCGGCATACCATCACGGTCCGATTGGCACCGGAAAAATAACACCCGTCTACGAGGGCACCGCTTTTGTTCTGGGAAATCGGGTGGTTAAGGTCCTTCACATCCCGGGGCATACGCCGGGCAGCATTTCTCTTCTGGACGTCGGACATCGGAGCCTGATCGGCGGGGATCCGATACAGGAGGATGGCGGCATTTATATGTTCGGCCCATACCGGGACATGGAAGCCTATGTGCTGTGGCTGGAGCATGTATGGGAGTTCGAGGCGGAGTATGATTTCATATATCCCTCGCACGCCAAAATGCCTGTCAGCAAGAACATCATTCCAAAACTGATCGAAGGCGCCAGAGCGATTCTCGCGGGCACTGTGGAGGGTGTGCCGGGCGAGATGCATGGACACCCGATTTTGACCTACGATATTGGTGTGAGCCGGTTCTTCTGCGACCGGCAGATATTTTGCGGAGAGAAATGAAATCTAAATGGATCTTCATGGGAAATATGGTGTGAGCCAAGCACCTGGTGAAAAAGCTTTTCTGTAGATTCTTCGGAGCATATTCAGAGATTGTTCAGACGAAGTTTGTGGAGGTTCCTCGCGTGGGATTTTGGGTATTTATGCTGATAATGGTTCTGCTCATACCAATTATCATGATAACGTTCGGAAAATTGTTTT